>NZ_JAXBMC010000018.1:0-64311 GCF_033963865.1 Cytobacillus sp. IB215316
CATTCATTAAGATAGTCGATGATAAGATGGATATATTCGGTGATTACTTCAAATACGAAAATACAGAAAATAGGAAACGATTAATTCCTGAATAGAATTTGATAAAAAACTTACTAAATAAGAGTAAAACTATCTAATGTAATAGACAGCAGTTAGAGTTTCCCTTTTGCAGAAAAATTATCTGAGCCCTTTTTTCTTTTTTATAGTATATGATAAGATGATTTACAAGAGGTTTAACATAGTTAAATAAATATGGGACCTAGACAGTAACAAGTACTATGAGTCAGTTTAAAGTTCATAATGTCAAGACTGTTGTTCAACAAAATTAAGTAATAGTTTGTTGTTATTGCCAATTAGAACTTTGTTTAGCTATGTTATATTATAATTGTCCACGGCAAAAAACCTTTGGAATATACATTTTAAAGGTTTTTTATTTGGTGATATCTTGGATAGTTATTTTTCTTTTTAATATGGAATTTATAAAACGAATAATAATCGATATTTTTCTAAGAAACTTAGTTAAAAGATTTTCCATTAGCCCATGCTATCCGTGGATCAATTTTTCTTGTTAGTCGATAGACAATAGGGTAAAATCCTCTTGATGGCCAGAATCTTGAAGATTGTATGTTAGTCATTCTCCAGTCGGATAAACAAAATTGATATCCATTCCTCTTTGCATCTGAAAGTCCTCTTTGTGTTAATACTTTTCCTATACCGAGCCCTCGTACTTCTTTTTTAGTTCCTGCTATACTTAATTCTATACAATTCTCTGGTATCATCATGTTAGAGTCACTTTCTTTCGCTTCCCAATATCCTTGGAACCCCACTAAATGATCTTCTTTTGCAGCTAACCATAGTTTTGCTTCTTTATCTTCTATAATTTCACCATATCCTTTTCTAAACTTAGGTAAATTTTCAGGTAAATCAACGGCCCATGTAGGTGCTTCGGTTTGATGAGATACTATTAAATCAGCCATATCAATGATTGATTGTCGATCTTCTTTTTCTGCCAGCCTAATTTGAATGTCCGTAAGATTATCTATTTCTGAATCTTGTATGTTGATATCACACAAAGCATGAACTTGTTCAAACGAGAAACCCAACTTAAGCCAGGCGTCCACTAATCTACTATTTCCTGCTGGAACAAGCACGTAGTGGTCAAAACATCCATAGTCAATCCACTTACCTGCAATCTGTGCGTAAAGGTCCCTAAATAATTCCTCATTACAATTTTCTGATATTGCTAAACCAGCATAGTCAATCCATATATGACGACTACGTAATTCAGTAGATATAAAATTACCAATAAGGTAACCAATCATCTGATTATCTTCAAATATGGCTATTCCCGTTGAGTTTTCTTTTCTCCATAAGGCTTCTACGGCTTTATAAGCAGCCTCTATCTTTTCAAACTGATTAGGTAATGCTGGGAATTTTAGTCTTTCACGTTTATGTCTATTAGCTAATAGTCCTGCAGCCTCTGTTAAAAAATCATCTATAAATGGTTTGCATTTCATAAACTCAAAGCCTCACTTTCAGAGATTTAGATTATTCGATAAAAGAAGAAGTCAAGTTAATGCAATCACTGTTCTAGCCTAATTCATGGATCTTAAGTACCATTAAGATCCACCTACTTGTTCAAATTAAAGATTTGTTAAAGAATAAGGATAATATACGACAAATTATAAGAAAAACTATACTTCTGAGAATAGCATATGAGAGCAACTATTTAATAATCCTATAGAAAAATAAACGAACAAATTTTTACAAGGTCCTGAATCTTGGAAGGTTTCATTAAGATCAGCAGATTTTTCTGTGAATTCTTCACTAATTTTCCTTTTATCAGACTTCGTTATTCTGATGAGGTTATCCAGAAATTATGAAGAAACCTAAACCAATAAACCAATCAACTAAGGAGTTACGAGGTACTTCCTTTTGTTGAACCGATCTTCCGCAATCTGGCGCTTTTCAGAGAATAATACTGTACGTCTTTCTCTATGTATAGAAACATAATAGAAATTGAGGTTACTAAAGCTAAAACATCATGTATGTATTGACCTATTATACGTCCAATCCCAAAGAAGAAACAAGAATATGATATTGTATTAAACTGTGATATCGGAGGTAATAAGATGAGTCAATATAAGAAGGTAAGTACGTGTTGTAAAACTTCAATATCAAAGGAAGATAAATGTGATTGCCCTTGTCAATTAATTGTAGATAATATAAGTATGCCTTATGGCCCATTGCCTACAGGAACAACAGCAGAAATATACAACGGCAGGCCACTGGGGCTACACGGTGATGTCAGTTTATCTGATCCAACTACTGGTGTTAACGATAGAGTAGTTTTTACTACCAATGGCATTTTTCAGCCTATAAATCTAGATGCTACTAATTTTAACAAACTATTTTCATTTGAAAACGTCACAAAAATTGAAGTAACCTGTATAGAACAGACTGAGGCCAGCACTTGTAGAGGGGTAGTTGAAGTTGATGGAATGACGGTACCATGTAAACCTCACTAATCTTAAATAATAAACATAATGATTAGTGAGTCGATTAGTTCCAGTTCTTCAGAAATGAAAAATTGGAACTAATATTATCTTACATAATGAGAAACCTATTTTGTGGTATATCATAGCTTAGCACCCATTACCTCCATTAGGTGTGAAGGCCACATCAAATGAGTTCTCTCCCACAGGTACCGTAGCAATCACCTGATGAGTTTTCACGTCTATGACTGAAACAGTCCCATTATTTTGTAAAACTTGCATATTTACGACATAAGCCAATTTGCCATCGGGACTAAAGACCACATCAACTGAAGCCTCTCCCACCTGTACATTAGCAATTACCTGATGAGTTTTCACATCTATGACTGAAACCGTCCCGTTATTTTGGACAGATCCATTATTTACGACATAAGCCAATTTGCCATCGGGTGTGAAAGATACATCAAATGAGTTCTCTCCCACAGGTACCGTAGCAATCACCTGATGAGTTTTCACGTCTATGACTGATACAGTTCCATTATTTTGTAAAACTTGCCTATTTACGACATAAGCCAATTTGCCATCGAGCGAGAAGACCACAGTAAATGATTGCAATCCCACCTGCACCGTAGCAATCACCTGATGAGTTTTCACATCTATGACTGAAACCGTCCCGTTATTTTGGCCAAATCCATTATTTACGACATAAGCCAATTTGCCATCGGGTGTGAAGGATACATCAAGTGGGTTCTCTCCCACCTGCACCGTGGCAATTACCTGATGAGTTTTCACGTCTATGACTGATACAGTTCCATTATCTTGTGAAAATTGGCTATTTACGACATAAGCCAATTTGCCATTGAGCGAGAAGGCCACAGCAAATGATTGCAATCCCACCCGCACCGTAGCAATCACCTGATGAGTTTTCACATCTATGACTGAAACCGTCCCGTTATTTTGGCCAAATCCATTATTTACGACATAAGCCAATTTACCATCGGGAGTAAAGGACACATTTTGTGGATCCTCTCCCATCTGTACCGTAGCAACCACCTGATGAGTTTTCACGTCTATGACTGAAACCATCCCCTTATTTGGGAAAAATCCTTCATTTACGACATAAGCCAATTTGCCATCGAACGTGAAGGCCACATCACGTGATTCCTCTCCCACCTGCACCGTAGAAATCACCTGATGAGTTTTCACATCAATGACTGATACAGTTCCATTATTTGGGCTAATTCCATTATTTACGACATAAGCCATTACCATAAGAATCACCTTATTTATTTGATTTATTACCTTAATATATGAACGGTTGTTTGAATATGCGATACTATATTTATTGGTGAGGTTCTTATCAAAAGTGTAATAAGATTGTTATACCATATTTAAAACTAGTTTACATAATGTCAACTATCGGAACCAATACAATTTCACAATCCTTGATATAACAACGTTTTTTTAAGGTTGAAAACTTTTCATATATACATGATTTTATATATTGTTGAATTATAAAGGTTTTGAAGAGGGGGAATTTTATTATTTCCTTAATTTCTTGCATAAAAAGTTTTTGCAACAGGAGGTGTTAGTAAACATAAGTTGAGTTTCCAACTAAGTAACCGATAGTGTTGTTCAACAATATGGCGCAAGAATGAAGTGGATTTGAGTCAATATCTTGGACACAAAAAGATTAAGTTTTATGCAGAGTCTTTGAATAGTTCTTCTATTGCTTGGGGTGTTTTATAAGCAATGCTGCTATGCTTTCTTTTTCTGTTATACCATGCTTCGATAAATTCAAAGATGGTTACTAGGGGCAAGGGAAATAAACAAAGAAGACACCTTGTTATGAGCAAACAGTATCCAATTCGTCATTTCTGATGATTGAAACTAATAAACCTCCCTCGGCGTTACGAAAATACCGTTAGAGTACCATAATTGTTGGGAAAGATTCCAATAAAGAAAAGGCACTCTTCTAAAAGAAGAAACGTAACGTGTAAGCAATTTATTAGATTTAGATATTGTGAATAATTTAAAAATTTGAAATAATTAACAGGATGAGATTTTTTAACGAGATTAAAATATAGCAATCGATTAGGAGGGGAAAAATGGAATTTATAATGAATTATGGTGACACTAGTTTTATTGGATTAGTTAATGCGGAAAAATACAAATCATTTGTAGATAAAGACTGGGAATTAGATAAGCTTATATATCATTTTACAGATGAAATGAAACAAGGGAATATACTAGTTTGTCAGATGACAGAAGAGGGTTTTGCTCATTCATGGAAAGTTGATATAAAAATCGGAACTGATGACATTGAAGGAGAATGTTTTAGAAGGGCTCTAGGATATATTAAAGTAACTGATAATAGATTATTTATGGTAGATTATGACTGCCTTACTATGGCAGCACAATATGAAGATGAATTGGTACCAGATGAAAATTGCTCCAGCTATAAAATTGATATTGAAAATGGTATATATCAAGTAGAGTTAATTCAATATTATAATGTAGATACAGATGAACATTTTGGAAATTCTGATAGAGAACTTTCTCTTAATTTTGTTAAGAAGCCTGAATTTCAACAAAAGATTAATAATGTATTTTGGTGTACAATTTAAAATTACATATACCACGACCTCCACGAAAAGTGAGTAGTAAAGTTTCATAACAGTAATCTATATCAAGGTTCATTGTTTTATAATACATAATAGAAATTCAGTCGAATAAGTCTTGTATAAGGATAATTTCTCTAAATAATAGTAAATGGGTAAACTATATTGATCCCAGTCCAAGAAATAAATAAAGTAATAACAATGTTTGCTGGATGTGTATGAAGGTAATATGGATTGAGCAGACAGGAATTATCAAGGGAGGAGCAACTGAAAATACAGTATTCGCTCCTACACAAGGCATTGACAATCCACTTCGAATTGATCAATTAGCTTAATAATGAAACAAAATGATTAATGCGTCGAATAGTTTTAAGACTACATGACAATATTAATCAACAATCTGGCGCGAATATGGATTAACATGGGTAAAAACTGATCAATCTTTTTTATAAAAAATATCATTTATCGTTTAATAGAAGGAGGCATTTTGATCAATCTTTTTTCAAAATGTCTCCTTTTTATTGGCGATAGGTTCAAGTTTTTTGAGATACTTTTAATTAAAATTTGTTTTAAACCAACAACTGAAACACTACGACTGTGCGGTATTACTAACATTGAACAATTACATGCTCAAACAGAAAATGAAGTTTCTGATAATGAAGAATCACTATTCAATTTCGGTTTTTCATCTGAAGAAGATACACATGAAGATGATGGAGGTATGATTGGAATAGTAAATCTAACACAGTATAAAAAGAAACGATCAAAGAAGGCACCGATTGAAAACCAATTAGATTTTAATCTATTTTAAACTACCAGGGGCCGTCCATATGTCGTTTGGAAGCACCTTTTTATCTATTAACTATTTGGGCAAAAGAAAAATCGCTGATGAACTTTACGATAACTCACTTATAATTTATTTGTTATCATTCAACAGAAGTCACATTTTATTTATTGTTTAATTCTAACATTATATATAAAATATAGAATAATAATTTAAATAATTGCAATAAATTCATCTTATATAATGGAGGTTGAACAAGTACTAAATGTTTACCTTACTCAGAGCTCAATTATTAATACGAAGGATTCAATATTAAATAAAAGATTGGGTGATATGATATGTTGGAAACTCCGCTAGGTCATATAAAATTGTTTGTTAATGAAAACGAAGTTGACTTCACACCTATTAAATTGGAAAAAATGGATCTGTTGTCCCCTGATGTGAATGGAAGGTACTTAATTCAATATAACTATAAAACTGAATATAAAAATCAAACAATCAAATGCTGTCTACCTTCTTTAAACATAAAAGGAGATATTCAGAGTGGTGAGAGGCTTGAATCTATTGCTTATTATAAAAATGATATAAAGCTCTCAATTGGAGCAGATGGTGAATTTGTTGATGATCCTTACCATGATCCTTACTTTGATTTTACGGGAGAATATCTATCTAATGGAATAGAATATCAAACTACTAAAATAACTAAGGACAAGGTTTTTCAATTTGGGATCTGTTGGATTCAGCCATGTACTGACGAAAATGATGATCAAACATGGTGTGGTGCTGATCCTAATATCATGCTAGGTGTATAACGCTGTAGAGTGAGTGAATCACGGAATTCTTGGTCCATATACGCACAAAACGAAATATGCTAGTTCTTGTAGAAAAAGGTTATTATATATCATTAAACAAAGGAACAAAAGTTCTTTTTTTGCGGAAAATTGTGGTATAATTGAGAAAGATGGTTTGTTTCTATAAGGGCGGTCGGCTAACCCCATGATAGAAAGGGGGTGACGCCACATGACTGTATACGAGGCACTAATGGTAGCACTGGGATTCTCTTCTTTGATAATCGCACTTGTTGCATTGTTCGTGCATATGCAGTCTATGAATAAAAAATAGACCTCCCTTACTCACGGGGCGAGGTCTATTTCTCTGAATTTAGCGGATCCCTAAAGGAACGTCTATCTGAGGCCGGAGATGCTGGAACATCTTCGGTCTTTTTAACATACTCTTTTTCTATACCAATCATACCATATTTTTTCAATTGTAACAAATGTGCTATAGCAATTATTAAAGGAAATTTAGTTTAGGAGGGGTTTCTTGCATTATATTGTAATCGATTTAGAATACACTGGAGGTAACAAAAGAAAAAATATACAAAATGAAATCATTCAGTTTGGTGCAGTAAAATCAAGCACTCCAAGTAACTTAGCGCGTGTTAAGTTTTTCTCTAAACATGTCAAACCCAATGCTTACATACCTAAACGAATAAGTGAACTTACTGGTATCTCCAATAAAACAATCAAAAGTGCCCCGTCTCTAGGACAAGTACTATATGGTTTTAGAAATTGGAACTTCAGTAAAGACTTTATAATGGTTAGCTGGGGGGAGAATGACCTACGAATATTAATTGAAAATTGTTATACATATGCGATTCATGTGAAAGGACTAAAGGGACATTTAAATATTCAAGAGGTCGTTATGGATGTGTTGCAGCTAACTCACGCACCAAGCTTAACAAAAGCAATTGAACTTCTAGGACTAACGTTTGTTAAAGAACAACACAATGCACTTAATGATGCTTATAATACATATATATTAATGTCACACTTATCACAAATCGTTGATGTGAAAAAATATATTGACCACAAACCTATTTTAAATCCTCTCATTAAAAAGAACAAAAACGGTTCTTACGTACTCTCTAAATTTGGAAAAAAAGTTATTGATAATATGATGATCTCAGTTAAATATAGTGGATATGATGATGAATTTTTTGAATCTGATAGTTTTTTTCAGTTGCAAAAGCAAACGAGAATTGATACAAGAACTGTAAAAGTCATACGGAAATACATTTCTTCATTTGTGAACCAAGCTTAAATTTATTTAGATTAGTAGGATGTTAAACTATAAAAAACCGTAGATGTTTAAGCATCGCCGGTCTTTTATACTTAAAACAAAACATAATATATTATCTCAGTTCTAAGATTCTCTATATGAATTTCCTAAGGAGATAATGCAATTTAAAAATGATACTATATTACCCCGTTACAAGGGGGAATTTAAAATGAACAGATAAAAAAAATTGCGTATTATGGGTAACAGTTACAGCATTGGAATTAATGATTATTCAGGATTTAGGGTTATATATTACACCTGAACACTATTATACTTACGTTGATCGTTTTTGGGATATTGATTTTGTTAGGGATTATTAATAATCCTACTACTAAAAACAAAGGTTCTGGAGGGGATAGGATAAGTTAATACCTCGCATTTTTCCTCTATAGAGTAAGGACTTATAAACATAACCCCATAACATCTAAGGTTTTGAACCTGCTAGAAACGTTTGAAGGGGACACAGAAGATTAATATAGCTTACTTATCAAAAAGTCAGTTAGTAGGTATGTATACGAGGCGCTGATAGTAGAATCGAGATTTTCTTCTTTGGTTGTAGCATTAGTTGCATAGTTGGTGTAAATACAGTGGATGAATAAAAAAATAGACCTCACTAAATATGAGCAAGACGAGGTCTATTTCACTATATAAGAAGATCCTAAAGAAACGTCTATCTGAGACCGAGGACGCTTTCAAATCTTTGGTCTTTAAATGTACTCATCATCTATGTTTCTCATATCATTTTTTCAATAAAACAATTGTACTATTAAATTACAGAACTACTATAATATCATGCTATCTTTTCGAAATTACAAAAACATCTAAATTCACATCTGTACAATAAGCTTGACCAATATAAATTCGTTCTTATGAAAGAACCATTGTTTTCATCTGTACAATTAATATATTAATTTGATGTTTCAGTCGAGCTGTGACTTAGCTCACGCATCAATTCATATGCTATAAACGCAAAGGTTTATTTAGATTATATTAATTTCCACTGTGTTTCCTTTGTACCTTTTCATAGATTTCGTATACTTCTTCTGCAATCCCATGTACTTCTGCTTTGTTAGGAGCTTTCTTCATTGTTTCTTTTAATTCTTCTATTTTTTTGGACTCTTGTGGTGTTAATACGTCTCTAAGCTTTACCTCTTTGGACATGTCTTCCACCTGCTTTCATGTGTTACTTATACTTTCATTATACCAAATTTTTCTGTGCACTACACATCGCTTAACACACTAATGGGATGTTAGAAGTGGTGCTTTATGGGTTCAAAAACCTAACGGCTTTAAAAAAAGGCAAGGAAGCTATCATTCAAATTCTTTTTCACACTTGGAAGTTATTAGAAACTTTTTTCGTGCACATAACATATTGTTATGTACAAAACGAACACTACCCAAGGTTCTGCGTTTAAAGAAGAATGTTTATTTATAGCAAAATTAAGATTTTACACTTTGTGCATCTTGCGCACAACTCTAAACTCATAACTAAATAAAATAACGCTTTCCTTAACTTTCATCACCTGTAGACTCTCTTTTCTTGCCAACTGTTAGTTGAGAATCCTCTATATCTGTAAATTTTTGCAAATGTTTGCTTTTAGTCTGCTCTGTATCAATTTTACGATGAAGTAGAACACTTTGAGCAGATATTCCAGCAAGAATTGAATAGGCAATTAGCGTTTTAGCATCTTGAGGTTCTGGTAGTAAATAGGTGATTGTAAATACAGCAGCCATAGCACCATAGATAATATCTGCCCAGAAACCCAAATCGTTAGAGTACTTCAGTTTCCTTGGCTTTATTATTTTGTTTTTATTATGCAATAAATGAGATACAAACCCTGTTATACCTCCAATAGTAGCTGAACCAATTAATAAAACTAAAAGTGACATACAAAGGCCTCCTTACTTCTAGACTGATTTTTACAATACTTGACACCCTCTTGATTGAATAAGGGATTTTAATTGCCCTCTAGTATTTGGTCCAAAAATACCATCCACTTGTTTAGGGATATATACTTCTTGGAAACGACGTACTGCATCTTCCGTGTTGGGACCAAACACACCATCTACCCCATGTTGTTGTGCATTTTTATCAGGATAAAAATAAACACTAGCTAATGCTTCTTGGACTTTTTGTACATCTTCACTAATATCACCGCGTTTAATAATACCCTTAGGTAGGATATATTTACATTTAGAAATGCTATCGTCGCTTTCTCCTAATTCAGAAAACAGGGTATTATAAAAACTACGATCCATCTCATCCATATCAACTTTTCCTTCAACGCCTTTTACAGATCCAGTATTTGTATATTGAAAAATGGACCACTTTTCCCAAATACCTATATTTTCAGGAGTGTCAACACCGTAATGTGCAATCCAAATGGGCCACTTTGATAGTGAATTATTAAAATTCTCTTTTGCAAAGGAAACGTATGTATATAATATGGGATCTTTTCCTGTAAGATCTTTAATAGTGCTTAACCATTGTTCACAATAGTTAGTAACATCTGTTTTATCCAAGTTTTCTTTTTGTTCAATATCGAGTACATGCGGAAGATCGTTATTAAAATGTGATATAACACTTAAAAACCATTTAACTTCTTTTGTTGCACTTTGACTAGGGTGACCAAAATGATAAAAACCAACTTTTAATCCAGCTTGTTTAGCAGCATTATAGTTACTTTCTACGTTAGGATCCTTTATTGTTGAGCCTTCACTAGCTTTTATATAAACAAATTCTATTCCATCAGATCTAACATCCTTCCAATCAATTTTCCCTTGCCAGTGAGAAACATCGATACCTTTAACATTATTTTCTGGTTTTCTACTTTGCATAATCTCTCTCCTTTACTAGTGGATTTGGATGGGTTACTACCTGACATTTTCATTGTAAAGGAATTATTGATTATATTAAATAAAATTTTTGAATATTTAGAAATGTTGTTATTTATACATACCATATCGATCTATAATGAGGGGTATCACAAATATAATATTTTCATAGTAATCCACTAAAAAGAACTAATACATAGGTTTTATGTACCTTTTGCGGGAGAGAACATATAATTTGATATGAGATAGTTGAATAATTTACAGAAGATAATTTACATAAATATACATAGAAAGATATTCTGAAATATTTTAATATGAATGCCGGTCAAGTGTTTAAGTATCCAAAGTAGAGAGTGATCAAAGCAAAAAAACTAAGAAATATACCAGTTACTTCCTTGTGTTGATCTTCGAAAGGTGAATGTGTGGAAGAATCATATAACAGGTAGCATTCTTAACCTTCATTACTCTTTTTTAGTGAGTTTTTGAAGTAGTGGATTATTTATTCTTTGAGACATCACCGTCTAACTGATGTTTCAATCAGAGATATAAAAGGGTGGGATTCTAGTTTTATTAACTAGAAAGCTGTTGAAATATCAAGTAACTAGACTACGTAACATCATTCTATAAAAAAGCATTTATAGTGCTTTTATTTTATGTTTTTGGGATTAATTGACTTCATTTACCTTATTTTACCTCTATCTAAAATTTATTATTTAATAATAGCAATAGTATATTTTTACAAAATAAGAATAAATATATTTATGTTAATTAACGAAATATGTCGAATATTGTAGAATTATGTATTATTTTAGTGAATAATGGAATAATAGCTCTCTTTTTGGGGTTTTTCAGTTGATTATAATATGGCGTAACATGTAGTTGTAACTATAATTTCAAATTTCTGAAAATTATTCCGTTAGTAGTTGATTTTTTTCCAACCAATCAAAATCCTTCTATTTTTTTGGCTAACAAAATACGAATGGTTAGATTGATTGGTTGGTTATAAAAGTGGATAGAACACCAATCACTCAATTTAAGATTATATTAATGCAGTACAAATAGGATATGATAATTCATACCATTTAGGCGAAAATTGTCATTTTTATTATCTGAACATTTATAATAATCACAAAAATAAACGTTATTACAACTAAAGGGGGTGATAAAGCATATAAATTCCTCATGTATCTTTTGGCTCTCAGATTTCTTTGTATTAAAAATAATTAAAAGAATATTTAGGAGGGGATAACGATGAGTGAAACGATTGAATTATTTGGATGGGATACTGTATATGGATCAAGCTTTGCGACTGCTAATGATGCTATTAAAGAATTAAAAAGTACCCCTGACAGTTTTAACGCAGAAAGTGATGATAAAACTATAACGTTAACGGGTAATTGGGGAGATTGGGAAATTACTACAGAAAGTGATGGCAGGAACCTTTCTCTACTTTGCCCTATAGTTGACGGAACGTATACAGGTATTTCACAAAATGATGAAAATCTTGATGGTGGAAGTATAACTATCGAAGTAGAACTTGCATTTTTACAAGAAATTTTAACAGAAGAGGAAAAAGATATACAGAAATTAGTAATAAGCAATGATACATCAATTAGTATTGTTGGTCACAGTTTTTCCAACATGGAGAGAGCTGACCAAGCTATTTTTAAAGAGTTATTTTTAGAATGGTTTCAAAAAAATATAACAGAATTTAAACACGTATTTAGTATATTTTTTATGAACGCATCAAAAGATAAAACTTTTAAATGGTTAACTCCAACAGATGTTAGTTTTGCTATCTCATCAATAAATACAGGAGACAAAAAACAGGATTTAAATAAAAGTGTTATAGGAATCATGATGATGACAGAAGGAAATCCACGTCCAATCAACATTCATAGTATAGATGAAAGGATGTTAAGGGACGGTAAAGCATCATTTGCCATTGCACCTAGGTTATTTTTGGAAAAATGGCTTCTCCCAGGAGTTGTACAAGCTTTTAATGTTGATGAAAGTTATTTTGACATAAGGCTTGATGGAACAAGCATAGAAAATATTAAAAAAATCAATTGGGCTAAGGCCAAAGTTAATAACGAAACAGTAGATATTTCTGTTGAAGCTGGACAGTACAGCTTGTCACTATTTCAAAATACACTCAAAGCATCATTTGATGGTGTTAATTGGAGTTCAGATGAAAAGCACTATAATGCATCTATGCAATACACACAAACTTATCAACTTCATGTTGGTAAGGACGGACTACTTACATTAGTTGAGATCGATAATAGTGACCCTCATATAGATATATCATCAACTGGTAATTGGGAATTAATCCTTGACCTTTGTCTAGATATTGGTTTACCTCTTTTAACTGCAGGGTTAGGCTTTGGTTTAACTAAGGTCGGGGAATATTTAGGACTTAAGGTTATATCAGAGGATGCTGTTAAGGCTGAGGCAGAAAAAATAACTGATGAAAGCTTGAATAAGGCAAATCAAGCTAATGTTGACGTCGTATCTCTTAATGAGGATTCACAAATTGCTTCAATGCCTATAAATAGTAGATTCCCTTTAATAGAGCTAGCACAACAAGATGTAGACTCGGCGTCCATAGCCTCATTAACACAAGAGAATGTAGCGTCATTAGATCCTCAAAACTCATCATTATTGTTATCACCTAGATCTCTACTGGATGCGCAAAATGGTATTTTGCTTGTAGATGAAAATGATGGTTCAGTAATTTCATCTGTAAGATCATCGGAAAGTCTACCATCGTTAGTATTGGACTCTGACGATGAGAGTCATTTTGCTGAAGATGGGAGTGTTAGATCAGACTCGCTAGTAACTATCCCTATAGATTCTAGTAACCCTAGTGTAATTTCATCCTTTGAGGCAGAGCCGGTTAGTAGGAACTGGAGAACACCCCTTTCAGGAAGAACATTTCACACAAAATACCTTAAAGCAGCTATCGCAATCTCAGGAATAGGCGGTGCTATTAAAACACTGGTTGATTGGTCAGATGGAAAATTTACAGATCCAGATGTAACATTAGGGAAAACAAATACAGTTCAAGGCTTTACGGAACAAGCTGTAACTTCAGTTCAGTGGGCGAACGACAGCGAGTTCGAATTAACAGACATTCAATTAGTAGGTGGAAATATGTTATTAGTTGGTGACTTAAAGTAAAAAGAAATGAACGACTAACTTTAGTTATTCTAATAATCTTCCACGCTTATCAAAGAATACAGTTTTTAACTTTGGTCAGCGTGGATAAATGAATTTTCTAAATGAGTGTTGTTCTAAAAAATAGAACTTAAAGGAGGAGTACTTACTTATGAGCAGTTATCCGATTATCGATCTATTTGGATGGGATACTACCTATGCCATTAGTTACAAAAATGCGAATGATGCTATAAGAAACTTAGGGTCAACTCCTGCTGGCTTCGATTATCAAGATCCTCAACTTGGCCAAATAAATGGTGCATGGGGAGATTGGGAAATTACAACTAAAAGCGATGGCCAAAATTTAGTGTTAAAATGCCCAGTTCTAAATGGATTATATATCAGTGGGGTTGATAAATCTGTAACGACCCTTGATGGTGGATGGGTTGAAATTGAGGTTAAACTTACGTTTATTGAGCAAAAAGAACAAGATTACTTTGATTTCTTTTCAATCCAAGGTACAGGAAGACAAAATAACCTTATGATTCAAAAAAGTGATAATCCGGACGTACCTACTGTAAGTTTAGAGAACGCAGAATTTAATTATAATTCGGTGGTATCAAAAGCTCTTGGTAATCAACTATTTCTTGATTACTTTGAAAAGAACATTCTTACAGATTTTAAACATGTTTTTTCAAAATTTATTGTAGGTCAATCAGCAGCAAAAGGACAATTCTTATGGTTAAAACCAACTTCACTCCACTACGCCTTAAGCTCTTATAATGAAAGTGAAGACGAGGAAGAGAATTTAGAGAAAAGTGTTTTCGGAGTTTTAGCAATGACCGAAGATAGGAAACCTCCTGTTACGGGGCACAATATTGATGCCAGGATGATACCAGCATCTAGTGCTAGTTCAGCTTTTGCTATAAGTGATACTAGATTTGTAGAAAATTGGTTACGTGCAGGTGTACTTGCTATGAATTTAGGATCAAAACCAGAAGATTATAAAATTCAAGATGATGGCTTAACAATTACAAATAAAAATGAAATGCATTGGACAAGTTTTAAAGATGTCAATGGGAAGATATATGATGCAAAAATACCTGCTGAAAGCTTTACTATGACTCTTGACAATAGTGAAATAAAAGTAGAATTTACTGATTTGAATTTCCCTGTTGATAAGCAAGTTACTGCTCACTTACATGTTATTCAACATTATGGAGTTTCTCTTGGATCAGGAACAGATGCAGATGGAAATACTTATAGAAACGTTTTACAATTGGATGAATTAAAAGACCCTATAGTTAATATAAATTATTCAAATAAAGCAGATTTGAAAGAACAAATCATATCTATAGCAGTTTCTGTAGTTGTAATGAGTTTAATAGGATATGTTGGTAAGTTAAAGGATATTGCCGAAGTTGCTGACGCTGTGGCAGAAGATGTAGATGAAGGCATAGCAGATGCAGCGGCAAACGGGGAAGATACAGCAACAACAGATTTATTTGAATCTGCAAAAGGTGTTTCTGATGCTATGTCCCCTGAAGACGAGGAGTTATTTAATAAAGAAGTTGGTAATAATCTCTTTGATACTTTTCGCTCAGCATATGATGAACTTGATGAACCACTACTAGCAAATGATTATGGTTCTAATGTAGATAGTTGGGCTAAATTTGAACAAAGTGGTGATTATTCACTATTAAACGAAGAACCAGATGAGTTTTTCACTGATGATTGGGATGCTTTTAAAAACCAATTCCCTGAAACAGAAGATGCATTGGATAAAGGTGCAGAAAATGCCGAAGAAGCAGGTCAAACTGAAGATGGTACAGCTGAGGAAGAACAAACAAGTAAATATGATAAAGTTAAAAACGCAATTAAAGAAAGTCCAAGAAAGATGGGTGAGTTTCTGAAATCACATAAATACAGAATAAGATACGGATTTTATTCTGCATTAATTGGTGGACCAATAGGATCAGCTCCTGAACTCATTGATTATATGGCTAAGAAAAAATGGAGTAAAGTTCCATCGATAGATGAATTCGGACAAACATGCGTTAATTCAGTTCAGTGGCCAGAAAACAGTGGCTTTAAACTAGAAACAGCATCTCTTCATTCATCTCTTTTACTTGGAGGGGAACTAGTGCCAGTCATACAAGATAAAGATTCCTCTGAAAATTAAAATGTGAGAGGAGTGGTTTTCTTCATGGTTAATGAAACAAAAACTTTAAACTGGGACACAGTTTTTGCTATTCCTATTTCTAAGGTAAATCAATATATAATAGATCAAAAATCATCTCCTGCTAGATTTTCATTTCAAGATAATGAAGGAAATTCCATTAGTGGAGATTTTAAAGACTGGCAGATTAAACAGGGTGGAGATGGTTCATTAATTTGGCTTTCCCTTCCTATAAAAAATGTTAGTGGAAATAGTCAACTACTAGGAAATTATCAATTAGAAAGTGGAGAATTGATTGTTGAAGTAAAGTTAAGGTTTTTGGACCATACTGATAACGAGAACTCATTACAAAAGCACTTAAAAGTAAGGCACTCTTCAGAAACTCCTGAAGATCCTGTAGTCAGACAGGTGAAATTTACTGCTAACGTTCCTCCAAGTGGATCCTCAGTGGATATTTTTGGAGATGAAGCTGCAAATGCTGTAATGAGTAGCCTTATTATTAATTGGTTAAATGAAAACTTGATAGATTTTGACCATGTTTTTGCTATTATTAACCTCAATAATATGATTGATAAAGATGCAGATTGGGCGTGGTGTACGCCCTCTTATGTTGATTATGCTTATTCAAATGGTCCTTCAGAAGATAATAGTTTACTTGGCGTGTTGTGTATGACAGGTGGTAGACAAGCAGGAGTCCAACAAATTCAACAAATAGATCCTTTCGTCATTCCTGAAAATAGTGAGGCAGGATTTATTATCTCTAAGGAAAGATTATTAAAGGATTTAATCCTCCCAAATATTACGTCAAAATGGAAAAACTCACAAAGAAGTGATTATGAAGTTGTGGTGGGGTCAAATCCTGATACAGGAATATATCAAACACTATTACAATTAAAGTCTGGTAAATCAATAAGGTTAGATCAGGTTAAAAATAATGGAGATGTTTATACTCCTTATATGAAGAATATGGAAATTTCATTAGAAGGAAATCTCATCGTCTTAAATGGGTATACCGAGACTAAGGTAAATTCTGATATAACAGCTTGGTGTAAAACTACTCACAAGTATACACTTACTTTACAGAATAATAAAAATGGTCAATCAATCATTTATAGTGAATATCAAAGCCCAATTGTTATACATGGTACAGTTAATAATACTCCGGTAATAGAAAAGTGGATTGAGACAGCGATTGGAATCATTGCTTTTGGTATATTAGATATTCTAACAGATGGTATTGCATTTGTAGCAAGTTCATTATTATTAGGTTTAGTACTGGGAACAGCTGATCTAGAACCAGAAATCATTCAATCATTAAATGAGGATACATCACCTTCTATAGATTTACTCTCATTTAATGCAACTAATCCTATTAAGTGGTCAATCTCAGAAATATTTAAACTAGATATAGCACGATTAAATGGGCCATTTCAATTAGGAGGTACTCTATATCCTAGTAGCTAGGACTTTTACCAGATGGAATCTTATAGCAGTTTCATTGAAGATGTGACTGCTATAAGAATTTTTAAAGAGACTAAGCTAAAGGAAGGAGTGTATGCTATGGATACTATGGGCTGGGATTCGTTATATGTATGTTCAATTGATAGAATAAACAAACAATTAAAAAATAACATGAACCAAGTTATTACTGATTTCAGTTTCGTAAAGAAAGACCCAGAACATCCAGATGGAGATGTGGAAATACATGGGGTTTTTAACCCATGGCAAATTGAATTAAATGGTTCAAATTCATTGTTATGGTTTTCAACGCCAATAAAATCTGGATCCTTAAAAATTGGTAGTAATAACGTTTATGATATAAGTGGAATTAACCCCATTATGGAAATGCAGTTACATTTTATAAATAGTGCCCTTAATGTTAATTCTACGGAACTTACTTTTAACGTTCAAATTAAAGGAGAAAAGGTTGGAGATTCGACTGTCGGAGCGGTGACCACTGTAGAACCAGATTCTACAAATAAAATCAATAGTCAAACATCACTAAATACATGGTCAATGTTAAAGGTTTATTTACCCGAGCTATTTATTGAAAATAAAGAGAAACTTTCCTATGTGTTTTCGAACATAAACTTTGAAACTCAAAACACTAAATTTAATTGGTTAGCACCAAAACAAGTTAACTACGTTTATAAGAAGCCTTCACATATGAATGAGGGTTACTTATCAATATTAGGCTTAACCTCACATGATGATCCAACACAACTAAAGGATGATATTGATCCAACATTACTAGACAACAAGAACGGGATATTTATGTTGATCTCTAATAAACTCTTTCTTAAACATATCATTATGCCCGAATTAGCAGATTCATTTGGAAATGGAGCAACATCTTCAAATTTTATATATCAAGGAATAAATAGAACGAATGGTAAAATAAAAAATAAAGGAAGTCTAAGTTGTGGTTCCATAAAGAAGGGACTAGAAACATATCATCCTAAGATCACCGATCTAACTATATCTGTTTCAGATAACTATCTTATATCTAAAGCATCTGGGAAATTTGCTATAACTGGATTAGCAAATGCATCAGTGACTTTCACTATCACTAGTAAAAATAAATGCGAATTCAATTCATCTGAAATGACCATTAACTTTATCAAAGATCCCAAGCCAAAAGTCAAATATTCAAAACATATTCCCTGGTATGATTGGGTTGTTTCAAGTATTGGTGGACCTATTGTAATAGGAATTGTAGATTTAGTAATGGCAACGGTAACAAATGCTGTTAGTAAATCTGTATCAAAATCATTGGCATTACATGGAGGTACGTCTTTTTTAGGTAATCTAGGTGTTGATTTTGTTACATGGACTGGATCCAATAATAATTTTGTAATAAAAGACGCAGGGTTATCACAATCATTTTATATAAAAGGTGATTATGTGGACTGGCTGGATATTGCTCAGTTTAGTACTTATTACTGTAATATTGAATCTGTTGATGACATCTTCAATGGAAATTATGTGTGGAAAGTAACAACAACTAATCATAAAAATGTACTGCAAAATATTCATCATAAAATTGATAAAAACCCTAAAAAGAAGACATATACATTTAGCGTGTGGATGAAATCTGATGTAGAACATACAGTAACATTAAGATTAAGAAATAATGAAAAGACGGAACAATTAGATCAAAGCGTCTCTGTTGGTAATGATTGGCGTCAATATAAAGTTACAGTTCCTTTTAAGTTGGATAGTGAATGTATTCACACATTTTTGTATCCAGCAGGTAAAGAGGTTGGACAACATGGTTCTATCTATGTATCTAATCCAGAACTTTCAACAACCTAGGTTAGAAAAAAGGATTCAGGAACAAAACCCCTTAGAACAATTTTTAATTATTTATTTTACAAATTCTGGTTGTAACTTAAACAATGTAAACGTAGACTACAGCTCAACTGTTATACCGAATTTTAATCAATGTTATTCAAAAAAATGGCGCAAGAGGCTAGTAAAGACTATCTGGAATTTCCCTATTAAGTAAACACAAGTGATATTGTGTTTCGTAATATATCTATATGAATGAACAAAAAGAAGGAGTGTAGAATTTGGGATAATTCATATTAACATTTTTATACTTATCATCGGTGTGATAATGTTAAATTTAGGGTTTGATATCAAAAAAAGATGGATCATTAATCTATCCATCTTTTTTCTTACTATATCAATTGGATTCTTAGGAATAGGATATTTATGGGTATTGTCCATAATGCCCAGTGATTAATTAGTTAATCGGGAAAAAATAAAGTTCTTAACAAGGTTATATGGAACATAATAGAAATTATGGTTACTGCTATTTAAGGATAAAACTGAGATGTGTGCTAGGAAAAAAAGTACCTCACCATTCCTGGTGAGGTACTCCAAATGACATTAAATGATCAATACGCACTATCATCTTTCAGGTGGACAAATTTTATTAAGAGAAATACCATCTGGAGCTGGATCACAGTTCTCACCGCCACCAGTGCCACCACCACCAGTCCCAGAAGGGGAATATTGGAAAGCAACATTTGTTACAACAGGCACACAAATCTGGGGAGATGAAAAGGGTCAGCTCACGTATGATCATGAAAAAGATGATAAGTTCATATTGGAGTATATTGGAGGATCCAATGAGTTTTCACAAATTGAGACTTTAGAGTACACATATGAGACATCTTCTGTAGGTGTTAATAGTAGAGAAACGTTTACTGAACCACCAACCAAGAAAATATTTACTGATTATAGTAAAGGTAGTGCAAAAGTTCAAGAGAATGAAATTATACAAGTTACTGTCAAATGGAATCAGTTTGAAGAGGTATTTGACTTAATTAATGAAATAGATTAATTAAAGAAACATAATAGAGATAATTGTTATATTATAGGTATTATTTGCATACGATGTAAATCCTTCAATGGAATTTTGAAAATTTAAAATATATTTATTATTTTCTGTTTGATTATAAATTATTAGGAAACTTATTGATTAATGAGTCGGCTGTTCTTCATAAATGAAAAATTGGGACCTTTTATTTGACATAATCAGCAATCTACTTTGCATTATAAGTAGCTTAGCTCCATTTGTCCATTATTAACAAAGACTAAAGCATATTTTTGCCACGCTAAACTTGTTAGTCCAACCTTCTATAGAAAAGAATCATAAATATAAAGTATATACAACTATAGGAGGTGACAATTACTAATGAAAGATAAAGATTGTAAATGCAGGGTCGTTCCACCACCACCACAAGGACCACAGGGGTCACCGGGGAAACAAGGGCCAATGGGACTTCAAGGGCCACCAGGACCACCAGGACAGCCAGGAGTTTTAACTTACGGAGTTTTAAGAGATGATGGAGGTCCATTTCCTGGAGTGGATGCGCAACCAATTACTCCCTTGGGAGGAGCATATGACACCCCAGGGCCTTTTAGTGGTACTACACTTAACCCTCTCTCTATTACTGTGCAAAATGCTGGTGACTACGAAATTTCATTTACAGTTATAGTATTCGATGCAGATGATTCAGGATACAATTTTGAAATTGATTTAACAATAGACGGTGTATCACGATCTGATACAAGTATAGGAATGGTGGGAGATCCAGGAGTTGTTACAGAAAATACAATCACAAGAACCACTATACTATCTTTAAATGCTGGACAAACAATTAGTACAGAGGTATCTTTAGTGTCAGGAACAACCATATCTTTTATGAGGCCCTCTCTTAGGGTAATACAGTTATCTTAGAGAAATGAAGACTCCCAGAAACTGACGATTAATAACGTCAGTTTCTTTGTATATACATGAATACAATATTCAAATCTAGTATACATAATAGCAGCTATCGGAAGTCTTGTAGAATAGCAAAACCATCACACATTTACTTTACTATTCTGTATTAACTAATTCGGTATGATCACAACAGCCTCCGGATTAACCCCAACAGACACAGTGGCAATAACGGAATGAGTTTTCACATCAATGACAGAAACAGTCCCAGGATCAAAGTCATTTGCAACATAAGCTAATTTTCCATCAGGTGTAAAAGCAAGATCTTCTGGCTCGTTCCCAACAAATACAGTTGCAATAACAGCATGCGTTTTCACATCAATGACGGAAACAGACCCAGGGGTAATATCGTTAGTAACATAAGCAATTTTTCCATCTGGTGTAAAAAAAACATCCTCTGACTCATCTCCAACAGACACAGTGGCAATAACGGAATGAGTTTTTACATCAACGACGGAAATAGTTCCAGGAATATCATCATTTGCAACATAAGCGATTTTTCCATTAGGAGTAAAAGTTACCCGTGGATTCTCCCCAACAGACACAGTGGCAATAACGGAATGAGTTTTCACATCAATGACAGAAACGGTCCCAGGTTCAGTGTCATTTGCAACATAAGCGATTTTTCCATTAGGAGTAAAAGTTACTCGTGGAAAAATGGAAGCAGGAGGCACAGGCACAGTAGCAATCACACTATGTGTTTTTGTATCCAAAACAGAAATTGTAGAATTAGAACTAGCAAAATAGATAATTTCACCATCGGGTGTGATAGATATCACGAAACCAAAATTACCTGGAATTGTCGCAATAATAGAGTGCGTTTTTGTTTCTACGACAAAGATAAAACCATTACTCGCAACATAAGCGATTTTTCCATCAGGCGTAAAAACTGTTTGAGCAGTTTGTACGGTAGTGCCAATTGTCGCTACCAAAGAATGCGTTTTGGTGTCTATAACATATATATTTCCATTACTATCACTCGTAACATAAGCTAATTTTCCATCAGGCGTGATGGCTATATCAGTTGGTTCAGTCACACCGGGTACAGTAGCAATTACCTCATGTGTCTTCGTATCAATCACAGATACATTATTGGAATTAACATTTGCTACATAAGCCAACCCCATAAAAATCACCCACTCCATCATTTATTATTAATTTAATATATGAAGAATAGTCGAGATATGCGATTGATGATTTCAAATTAGTGTCATATCCGAAAAATGAATAATCTTGTATATATTATTGAAATCTATTTTACATAATTGGAGCTATAGGAACAGCAGATGCATTTTCACAATCATTAATATAACTATATTTTTACAAAGTGAATGATAAAGAATATACATGATTTTTTACATTGTTAATTTACCAAAGTTCTTTTCATACAAGTAAAATTCATTTCCAAAATCTCTTGCATAAAAAGTTTTTGATATGATGCATTTTATTAAACTCAAGTTAAGTTGTGTTTACTAATTATCAATCGTTAATGTTATGCAACAAAATGGTGCTTTTCAGAAATGTTACTGAAAAGCGTCTTTATTTGTGTACTTCTTTCCGCGGCCTTAATTCTATAGTGTAAAATTAGTAGGAGAAAAGTGTGTGGATTGGAAAAAGATATAATATTTAAAGTGTACATATCGTGGGGGAATGATGAAAACACATTAATTATCGGAGCTACTGTATTAACAGTAATTCAAGTTAAATTGTAATTGTAAATGATGGACATTGATTAATATTCATATATACGGGGGTTATATAATGAGAGTAGGGAGAAAAATAAAGGAGATTATTGATTTTAATAGGGAAGAATCTCTAAGTGAAGTAAAAGAAAATAGAAAATTTATGATTAGTATTTTCTATCCAGTAGATAGCTTGTGGAAGGAAGAAAAAACTCCTGTATATTTAGACTTGTTTTCTCCACAAGATGAGGAAGCAGAAAGAAACTTTAGGAATATCGGGGTAAGGGAAAATTATCTTAGAGATTTAACTATAAACTGCTATAATGATGCACCTATTTCTGAAAACTATTTCAACTCTCCTGTTATTATATATTCTCCTGGTATGGGAATTGATAGAGATATGTATCTTTTTAATATAAGTAGACTCGTCTTAGAGGGTTATATTGTGGTTACAGTGGGATCAACATATGATACTTTATTTACTGTGTTTCCAAATAAAGAGATAGTATATCAGAGTAAAATTGTTCAAGATTCACCATCAACTAATTTTACGTTTCTAAAACAACTAATTGACATAAGAATTGATGATATCTCTTTATTGTTAGATTCTTTATCTGTGTGGAACGAAACGGATACCTTTTTTAGAAGGAGATTTGATTTAAATAGGGTTGGAGTTATTGGACACTCATTGGGCGGAGCAACAATATATGAGCTGGCTAATAGAGATGTACGAATTAAAGCAGGAATTATACTGGATGGCAGTTTGCATTTAATCTCTCATGAAAAGAAAATAGATAAACCCTTCATGTCAATTCGACAAGAAAAATCATCCTATGAGCAAATGAAACAAGTCTGGAGTAACGAGATTGCAGAGGCATATAGTAATGGGCAACAATTATTATACGATGTTTTAACAGGGGATAAATTATTTCTTAAGATAAAAGACTCAGATCACATGTCATTTACTGATGTACCAGTAATTTTTAACCATAATGATAATCTAGATGAATCAGTAAAAGTAGTTCACGATACAATAAATGAACTAACTATTGCTTTTTTTGAACAATTTTTAAATGGTAAAGATACTTCTTTTTTTGAATGGGTTAATAGTAAAACGAATAATCCAAATATATACGTAATCGATTGTAAAGGGGAAGTAGTGTGATACAAAGTGGGTTGTAATACAAAAACCCCAAATGTTTTGTGGTTACATTTAATCATTAATGTGTTTATTTAGAATAAAAGTGCTGTACAATTCATGGGTTGATCTTACACAATCTGGCGCAAGAAGCTAGTAAAGGCTATTTGGACTATGTTACGGATAGTTACCTATTAAGTAAACACGGGTGATATTGTATGAACTAGTGAACTAAATTAGATAAGGGGAAATGACTATGCTAGAACACGTTTTTCCAACTAGTTTGAATTACATTAATTTTAAGTAGGTGACGTATGAATAATTTTATGCAACGATTGCATGAAATGATTGATGAACTACCTAATGTAGAAGTTTTTAAGTTGTTAAGTTATGTTTCATTTATAAAAGGTAGGTATGATTTCATTCATTCTTATAAAAACAAGAGAAGTATAGTACGGGAAATATTCTAATAGTTACTCATTCTGTTGTCATTAAAACATTACTAGCATTCTTTAAAGATTATCCCTTAGAGAAATTATGGGCACCGCCTTTTATTCACAATACAAGTCTAGCAATAGTCGAATTAAATGGTAAAGAAAGATACATTGATTTGTCATATCTAAAAAAGGGATTCTATAAGAGAGGTGACCAAAATGATAAGAAAAGCAATAGGTGCAATTGTTTATCAAGGAAATAAATTTTTAATCGTTCAGAAAACTAATATAAATACGCTTCAAGGTATACAAAATATTAAGGCTGAATGGGATTTCATAAAAGGAGGAGTAGAAAAAAACGATAAGAATTTACATTGTACACTATTCCGTGAATTAAAAGAGGAGACTGGTTCAATAGAATATAAAGTAGTAAAAGTTTTTAAAGAAATGATCTGTTTTGATTTTCCAGATGACCTAAAAGAGAAAATAGGATATGACAAACAGGAAACAACTATGTTTCTCGTAGAGTTTTTGGGTGATATTAATGCCCTTATGCCAAATTATAATGAAATTAGTAAAATAAAATTCATAGAAAAAGACAAGGTAGTAGAAATACTCACCAACCAAGATACAAAAGATTATTTTACAAAGTATTCAACAGTTTAGTAGGTGTCTAAATAGACAAATACACAAAAATGGTGAATTTATTCACTTAAACTTAAGGGAGCTTTAACTGTAGAAAATATTACATTTTATCTCGAATTCAGGTCTTCAGTAAATTGGGGCATTAATTAAAAAAATATATTGAGATAGAGGTAATAAATTTAGGTTTTATAATGATACCAGCAGATTAGTTAGTATACATGCAGCGACATTCAATAATGGCTGTAAATGTGATGGTAGTCCAATTGAACCTTTTGAAGAAAGAACGTTTATACTTCCAGAAGATAGATATCCATGGGTAAAGATATGGGACCACGGGGGGGGGGACAATTTCAGTATACAAGATTGATCTTCAGCAATATGGTGCATATCTGAAATATAGATATGTGCCATTATTTATTTTAAGGCCATATTATTGAATACCATCCTTATTTAACCAATACTTTGGTTTGATGGGCATACCGCGGTACCAGTGTTGCCACACGACCAATAAAAATGACCTTCTGTCGGGTTCACCCTCGACCGCATAGGAACGAATGCTGTGTAGCTTCAACCCCTTGAGTTGGGTAAGCATTTGGCGTAGATAAGTAGTAGCAAAATCTTTCCCTTCAAAACGGTCCGGCATGTTGAGAGAAGGAGCGTATGGGAACTCTAGCACGATGTCGTCCGTGAAGTATTCAAAGCTCTCCTCGGTGCTATTTGCGGAAAGTATAAATTGCGCCACCTTAATGTTGGACGCTGCCACTGGAGAAATGTTCACTGTTGTATTGTTTTGATTGGTCATTATTAATCCTCCTATAAAAAGTATTCAACTACTGTTGTGTATCGAACAGGTGTTGTGTAACTTTATTATAGGCGCAGCTTTACTCCCGCTCAAGTAACAAAACCCTGTTATTGTTGCATAAGCTACATTCTCCCCTAACTGTTTATTTAATTGATGAGATTGTAATGTTTTGGATCTGATAAATGGAAGAACTTCCAATCTAACATGCCTTCCTAAATTTAAGTCATTCCATTTTTAATAATTCCCTAATAGACAAACTTGCATATTTCAAATAATCTTCTGGAGATTTACTGCTGTTCTCCTTCCAATCGATTGAAGCTCCGTAGATCATCCAACTTAACATAGTGGCAATCATTCTTAGTTTTTCATTACTTTGATCCGGGTACTTATTTAATAGTGACTGAAAGATAATCTGTTCAAGTTCCTTTTTTAATAAAGCTTCTATATGTCCGGCCATATCATGATAACTTCTCTGGCATCGGTCAGATAAGCTCATGTGAAATTTTGTAATGGATAAGAATAAACTCTTCAACATTCCCTCATTGAACTCTTTATTATTCGACAGTTCTTGAAGTACATTCTTCATTAAATCTTCTTTTATTACTTTTTCGAGCAAATCATATTTATCGAGAAAATGGTGATAAAAGGTTGCTCGATTAATCATGGCTCCTGATGTAATATCACTGATCTTAATACTATTGAAATCCTTTTTTTCTAAGAGTTCTATAAAAGAATCAATAATGAATTTCCTAGTTCGAACTGTACGTAGGTCTGTTTTTCCCTTAACCATAAAGATAACCTCCATCATTTTAGAATGATTTTAGACATTTCACTTAAACTGTGGCTTACGCAACAAAATGAGTTTTTTGTTGCTAGGATATTAAACTAACTACATCTATAATTTAAATTATACAACAAGCGTTGCTTTATGCAACAGTTGTAATTTAATTGCAGTATCTGAAACTGCAGGAAAACCGAATGATTAAAACGTAAGTGATAAGGAGGAATTGAGGTGTCAAGTAAATCAACATTTAATAGAGAAGTAAGAGAATTTTGGTATCCAAAATATAATAAAAATGGATACCCTCATGTTCAACAAGGGGTCATTATAAATCCTGAAAGGAACGAAGAATTTTCCCCTTTTATTCTTATGGCTGAAGACTGGTATAAGCGTGGAATATTCTCTGATCATCCTCACCGAGGCTTTCAAACTGTAACATATGTTGTGGATGGAAGGCTTGAACATATCGATAATGCTGGCGGTTACAGCCTTTTGGATGCTGGCGATGTTCAATACATGAATGCAGGCTGGGCAGCTAGACATGCGGAAGAGGCTTTTGATGATGATCTTATTCATACTTTACAAGTGTGGCTAAATCTTCCAAAAAGTCTGAAGCAAACAGAAACAAGTTATCAAAATATTCGCGTTGAAGACGCTCCTGTTGTGAACGTCGATGGAGGAAGTGTTCGCGTATATTCTGGTGATATTGCAGGGGCAACTGGACCGATGAAAAGTATGGTGCCAATTACGATGTCTGAAATCACCCTCCGTGGGGGAACGGACTATACACATGTTTTACCTGAGAATCATAATTCATTCTTGTACATGTTGGCAGGAGAGATGGAGTTTGGAGAAAGTAAAACAAAGATAGCTAAAACAGGAGCGGCTACCTTGTCCTTTAATGAAGAAGGTACCGCGTCTAACCCTAGTGAATTAAAAATAAAGGCGGTATCCCGATCCAAAGTGTTGATCTATTCAGGCGTTCCTATTCGGGAAGAAATAGCTTTTGGTGGGCCATTTGTGATGAATACGCAGGAAGAAATCAGGGAGGCGTTTCGAGATCTCCAGCGAGGAATATTTGGACCACCTGCAGTAAAGAAGTAAAAATAATATACAAAGATATGAGAGGGGACAAAATTTATGGATATTTTATTTTTAATTGGAAGAATTTTATTTTCAGTTATTTTTATTTCTGCAGGATTTAATCATTTAAAAGATTTTACGAATACAATAGAGATGGTGAAGATGACTAAAGCTCCTTTTCCACATTTGTCTGCTGCTGCTATGAGTTTATTTGCCCTAGTCGGCGGTTTAAGTGTTGCTTTTGGCTTTTATGTAGAAATCGGGGCGTTACTTCTTTTCATTTTTCTAATACCGACAACCTTTATTGTCCACGGTTTTTGGAGATTGCCAGAGGAACAAAAGGAAATTCAGAGTGTGCATTTCTTCAAGAACCTTGCTCTTATGGGTACAACATTAATGATTCTTTATTACGGTTCTGGGCCTTTTAGTTTATAAAATTTTCTATTATATTTATTAAAAAAAGGTTAAATATTGTGTAGTTCTTGAGAATCTGAAATACATTAAGAAATTTATATAATGTTAAGCATTACTTGCAAAACTTGATCCTTTAAAATTTTATTCAAGAATATTGGCGCCTTTCTTGAAGAAGGGCGTCTTTATTTATTGAAAGGGCCATGTTTTTGAATAAGCGAAAGATTAAAGAAACTAGTTATTATGAAAGTATGTTATAACATTTTGGAGTGTAGATTCTTTTAATAAATAGAAAGTTTTTGTATAATTCAAATATTCTTATCTATGTTTTTGGTATTGAGTGATATGCCACATAGTTTTTTAAAGGAGAACAAAGTAATTTTCTTATATATCCAGTGAAAGAGATATAATATGTCCAGTCCGGTAAACACATTTATTCGTATTTATTTAAGAAAGTTAGAAAAGGGGATGGTTGATTATTATGGAATATCCAATATCAATAGATGTGAATGGGTTAACATTACGAGGGATGGTTCACAAATTGTCAAACCTATGTTATTTAGGCAATATTTTGAATAGACACATCTAAAAGGAATCCCTTGTAAATAGACAAACAGATTTTTACATTCAAGTCATACTATAAAACAAGTACATAAAGTGGTAAGCTAATGATTCAGTGTCACGATTTAAAATACATCCCTGTTATAAGATTAATCTTAGAGATGGACACATGAAAAATTTCAGGAGGTCTATACATGAATATAGATAATAACGATATTTTAATTCGATTACGATACGCGCTGGATATCAAGAATATAGAGATGGTAGAGATATTCAAGCTTGGTGGAATAAATCTCTCAAAAGAAGCAGTGCTGAAGGTGCTCACAAAAACAGAGGATAGCGACGTTTTTGATGACAATCGAGATCAAATACCATGTGATGATGAGATGTTTCAGTCTTTTTTAAACGGCTTTATCACGTTTAAAAGAGGAAAGCAAGATCCAAAGCCGGGACAGCCAGAACGACCAGCATTAACGTATGAACATGTGAATAATCTTCTTCTAAAGAAAGTGAAAATCGCTCTCTCATTGACAAGTGAGGATATGATCGAGATATTGGAAGACGCTGGAGTGATCATAACAAAAGGGGAATTAGGTGCCCTATTACGTAAAGAAGGCCATAAGAATTACAAAGTGTGTGGTGATCGGTACGCGCGGAATTTCTTAAAAGGACTAACGATAAGATACAGGGGATAAGACTTGAACCATACTTATTGCTAAGCTTATATTACGAAGGTTAATCAACCAGTATAACCTGATTCTTTTATAAGTAGTGCAATATTTTTCTAAAAACACCTGAACTTAGCTTTCTCCTTTTGCAACATCCAGGACAATGACTGGATCCAGACTTTATCACTTCTCCTTTTTTATTTAAAAAAATATCAATCTGGATGACCTTATAATACGAAATGGCGCATTTCTGTAATGAAACGCGTCTTTTCTTTTAGGCTCGACTTAAATTTTGTACATTAATTAGGGACTTTAGACTTTATACAAAATCCCCAAATTCTTCAATCAGATTAGCTTCATGCTAGAAGGTTAATTAATTGAATTAGCTATATCAACCAATATTCAGGAGTCACCTTGTGTAATATATGCCTGAGGTGAAAAACCTTTTAATGGCTTTCTCCTTTTGCGACATGACTGAAGGGAAGTTAAGAAGGTAAATAAAATATTTGCAAACAAACATGAAAAGGGGTCTCCAATAGCCTAATGATAGACTTATTGGATCACCCCTTATTAACATTGATCATTCCTAAATGGAAGAGCTACAATTAATCAATTCTCAAATCTAATACACTTGTTTCTATTTGTTTAATATCACCATTTGCGGTATAGAAAAAATACTTTTTATCAGGTGAAACATAGGGACTGAATTTTATACCATCACTGACCTCTACAGGAATTCTTTCTCCTTTTGACCATAATCCATCTTTATTGTAGCTAATATATATATCTGGTCCTCGTGAAAATATTAGATAACTTTCATCCGGAGCAATAAAGGGTGACTGTTCGAAAGCAAGAGTATTAAATGTAAGCAATTCGGGATCAGAATATTGACCATTCACTAATTTGGAAACATATATATCTGTTTGACCACTGCCATGTTCACTCGGTCTATTTGATTGAAAATAGAGATTTCCATTCATTGCAACGGAAGGCAGCCATTCTTCAAATTCAGAATTGATGATGTCACCTAAATGATAAGGTTCGCCCCAACCATCTTCTGTTTTGTCTGCTGTCCATAGGTCATATTTATTAGGTGAGAGTCCTCCAGATCGGTTAGAAGCAAAAAAGAATTTCTTGCCATCAGGAGAGATAAAAGGTCCATCTTCAAAAGAGGATTTGTCTTCATTAGAAAACATAGATAAAACGGGTGTGGTCCATTTATTATCCTTGAAATAAGAAACATAAAGTTGGGAGTCTCCAATAGTACCTTTTTGGATATATAATTCTGTTCCATCCCATGAAAAATTAAACGACCATTCATTTAATTCTTCAGTAGTAATCAGACCTTCTTCAAATAAAATTGATTCAGTAATAGGGTCATCAGAGCTATAAGGAAACTGTGATGGAATGGATGGAATATTGTTTGACGAAGTATTGTTTCCCGAGCAGCCAGTGCTGACAATAAATATAAATATTAAAGTAAATCCAAATAGTAGACTTTTTAAAAATGTTGTACGTTTTATTTTCATCTGATATAACCGCTTTGAAAAACAAATGAACTCAGTTGTTTTAATATGTAGGTGTTTGTTTTTCAGAAGGTTTTCCTCCTCTTTATGTTTTGTTTGTATGTAAAACTCTTCGCATCATGTATATACTTGTAACATCGTTCAAACCGTGAATTTTATGTTGTTTTTTTAAAATTAACAAACAAATTAATTATAGATACTAAAGCATAAAAAAATTAGTCCTACAAAAAACATAATTCCACCTGAAATAATTTTAGATAAGACACTAGTAGAATCCCTCTCCATTTTTAACACTATCATTTAAACTAGCACATCCATTGAAAGTAAGTATGAATGTAAAAATGAGGAAACCATATTTGAAGGTTCTTTCTTTTGTAATCATTTTTCACCTCCCCTAATATTTAACAAAATCATAACATTAATCCAAATAAATTACATTAAAATGGTAATGGAATCCCAATTTTTGTTGAGGGGGGTATAAAAAAGGGGATTGTTGAGGAATAGATGATAACAAATGAATTCTTATTGAAGTTATTCTATAAATAACACCTCAATAAAAATTACCACTATTGTGATGAAATGAGAATGAATGTTCTAGGTGTTTAGGTGGTGAACACTTATCCTCAAAAAAACTGGCATATCTATTTAGAAAAAGGCAAATGTTGATTTTAATAGAATGAGGCGTCATTTTACATCTTAGGGCCAGGTCGTATTTTGAAGCTATGTACATAAACTTTAGAGGCAGTTTACTTTCAGAAGGAATATTGCTTATACTCAAGAATAAGTACTATAAAACCTTATGGAGTGAGAAAATGATGAGTATTCCTTTTAGATTAATAGAACAAAATGAAGAAGCAAAAAATTTAGTTATTGTCTTACCAGGGACAGGTTATACAACACAAGCTCCATTGTTACACTTTACAACAGGGCTATTTTACACTAAAGGTTTTGATGTATTACACATTAACTATACATTTAGTAGTCAAGAAATATCTGATCTAAGTGAAATTGATTTCGCAAAAGGTGTACAAGTTGCAATCGACAACGCAATCAAGAACAAGACATATAGTAATTGTTATGTAGTGGCTAAATCAATAGGAACAATAGCTTTGAGTTATCTGCTTGAAAATACAATGTTGAAGGATGTAAAAGTAGTATGGTTGACTCCATTACTCCAAAGAGATGACGTATTTAACACAATGGTTAACAGTGATAATAAAGGAATTTGTATTATTGGAGATAAAGATAGTTGCTTCATTGTAGAACGGTTTGAAAAATTGAAGAATAATCCAAATCTTATATTAAAAGTGGTTGAGGGTGGAAATCACAGTTTAGAGCTTGATGGAGAACCAATAAAATCTATTGAAGTATTAAAACATATAATTTCTGATATTGATGAGTTCTAATAGTTTACTGGATATATTTAAGAGCATACCTTTTCATTATTCCACAATCTGGCGCTTTCTTGGAGAAAGGAGTTTCTTGTTGATATATTTACTTAGGTGAATCTTGTGGGTTTGCTGGAGTCTCTTCGATATCAGTACAAGAACAATTCGTATTATAGTTTGTGAAATATATATAAGAGAATCCAATAAGAGTGACAACTATTGCAATAAATAAACCTTTCTTAAACTTTTCTTTTGCTTTAATAGTATTTAGTATTGGTGAAATTGGGTTAGTTTGCTTCATTAATTTCCCTCCATTACTATAAAGAGTTACTGCACATTAATTTTAATAGAAATAAATAAAGAAGGAAAGGGTTGACATCAAATAATTAAAATTAGTTTAATTTTTTTATCACGACTTCTAGAATCTATAGCGATCTTCCACAAAATGGCGCATATCTGAAAAATATATATGTGCCATTATTCATTTTAGGAACAGTTTGTGGAATAACGTTAAATATTTAATAGCTTATAACCTCAAGAAACTGACTTAATTTGCTGACTCAGACTATATAAAAACTTATCAAATCTCTTTTCCGTTTTAGGAGGGGGATTTTTAAATTTCTATATACAGGGTAAGTAATCAACATGGTATATAAGAATTAGCTAAGACCCTGTGGTTTAAACCGTGATTAACAAGAACATTCGGACCATTAGCAGTAGCATAAGCGACTTTACCATCGGGAGAGAGTAATGAGAGGGAGCATATCACCTTGAAGTGTCCCTATAAATATAGTAGCAATAACAGAGTGAGTGTCTCATCAATGACAGTAATAGTCTCACGATCGTTGAGAACCATATAAACAAATTTACCATCAGGGGAGAAGGTGATGAAAGATAAATTAACACCTGGAGAAACCCCTAGTAAAATACTAGCAATAATAGAGTGAGTTTTTACATCAATTGCAGAAACAGAGAGGCTAAAACTACTTTCGTGTACAACATAAACGACTTTTCCGTCAGGAGAGATAGCGAGGGGTTGAGAAAATAAGGTGTCACTTGCACCTCCAACAGGTAAAGTAGGTATCACCCTATGTGTTTTTGTATCAATAACAGAAGTAAACCAAAGCACCTTCCTCAAAAAAATTATTATTACGAAAGTATGAGGGAATTTTTGGATTAATGAGAATAGAGATTTTTTTGAAATGAAATTATAGTTAACAAAAGAGTAATTATGTATCCAACCCGAAAAAAGGTAATAAAAACTTGAATTGCAGTTCTACAGTTCATTTTCCTCAGTAAATATTATAAATAAAGAGTTAGAGCAATATTAATATTGGAGGGTCCCACAATGAAAATGAGGATATCTTTTCTGGTATTTGCAATATTTGTTCTGTTGTTGGGCTGTAACAATAATGAAGAACATTCAGATGAACCAGATTTTATCGGAAAAATATTAGAAGTGGAGGACAAAAAAATATTAATGGATATTGAACAAGGTAATTTTTTTGACAAAGGATACACTGAAGAGATCATTCTTAGCTATGGACGATCAGTTGATCAAAACATTTTTGAACAAGGTAAGGAGTTTAAAGTTTGGATAGATGGTGAAGTTTTAGAAAGTAATCCACCACAAGGAAGAATTGGGAAAATTGAAGTTAATGAATAAACCTATTTTACCATTTGACGGTCAGAAATAACCGTAGGTGACCAAATCTTTACATCTTCTTTAATATGCCTGATGTGATAATTACTTCTAACTTAAACCTCTCTAATATACTCTTATGATATATAGGATTTACCCCCTCTTCTCAACATGTTAATACGAATAGCCATAGAACAAATGATATTGTTAATTTAGAATAAAAGAAATAAGGGAATTCTCTTTGATTGAATTCCCTTATGCTTTAAAAATGTTTTCATTTGTACCGGAAGTTGTTACAGTAATTTTTCAGACAATATTTTTGAGATGTTTTGTGCATCTTCCTTGTTAAGTATTTGAATTACCCCTTCATCCATGGCTTTCTGAATTCTTGAAGCTCTATCAGAATATAACCATAAGTGTATTGTTTCAGATGTATTATCTTCATTTGTAAAAACTAGATTAAAGTTTTCACCTTCAGAAGTCATTGGACCAGAATGAGACGTAGAATTTTCGATTGCCTTGATTATCACTTCAATATCTTCAGTTTCTTCAAGAATAATTTCTCTATCAATAAGTCGTTTTTCGGTTTCTGAATAAACTGCTGTACCGTTACCTTTTACTGTTATCATGCTAACATTCTTTGACACTTGAATTTTCTTACGAATACTGTTTCCTTTGTCATTCCCACACCCTGATAAAGCAAATAATAAGAGGAATAAAAACATAATTAATCCCATTTTTTTCAATGTCATTTCCCCCTCAATGAATTTCTTATTATCCTATTAGACGATAATTATATATTTTTGTCTCGAATAAATAATTAGTAATTTATCTCAATGATTGGAACAGTAGGTTGTCTCCGTGAATTTTTAAAGTTCTTTCGAAATGAAAATCCTCCTGGATCGAATATGCAGATAAATTTACAACATAAAAAGACACAATCAAGTGTCTTTTTTATTGGGCTTTTTAATAGGCTCTGTTAAATTTCAATGTTGATATTTTTTTAGATAAACTAAAGGGGAACCTTGATATAAGGTTTCCCGTCTTTAGTTTACTGACCCCGTTATTTGACTATAGTATTAATCAAAGCCACCAACTGAAAGAATGTAAAACATCAACTTGTTCTATGTAACCTTTAATTACAAGAGAAGGTTCAGCAATCAATAATTCTTGATTGCTCATTCCTGAAAATGGGGTAAAAACATTTAAAGTACTTCTTCACTTGGTTCAATGTTTAATTTATTACCCTCAGCTTCAACTTTAAATTCATTTCCTATATAACCGTTTTCAGTTTTAATTGGGTGAATAAAGATATACATTATTTTGTTTGATAACATAGTCACTGTCTTGAAATTAATCGAATAAAAAAGATCGAGAAAATCTATCTCGATCTTTAGAAAGATAACTAATTACTTAGAATCATATTGAAAACCGAATATGTGATATGTAAAGCTAAAATCTTCTACAGCACCAAGATCATCAAACTCCATAATCCAATCACCACCACTCACGTGACTCATGTATTCATCATATTGTTGGCCATCGATTGTATAATGAATAATTACATAATCAGAAATAAAATCTTGAAGTAACCATATAGCACCTGCATTTGGATTTGCTCTACTCCATTGAATGTCTTCATTCCCATAGTCATTATAATCATCAGCAGTATTTGATGCCATATTAGACACCGCCAATTCATTACCATCTGAGTCTATTGCTGCTACATAATAATATTTAGTTTCATTTGCGTAAATACCGTTTGTATCGAGAAATTCATTTGCTGAAACTTCAGATACCAATGTGTTTGCGTCTCCTGGTTTGAAATCTGAGTCAGTGCTTGAATATACGTTATAGTGATCAACATCTAAAGTATTACATTCCCAGTCTAGTACGATTTCAGATGGTTCTTCATTAATGGAGATGGATAAATTAATTTGAGTTTCTGGTTCTGTAGTTGTTTCTGCAAAGGAACGGTTTGCTGTAAAATTTGAAAATAGTAAAATTACTGTTGCTAGAATAAATGTTTTCTTGATACTAGTTAATAATTTCAAAATAATCCCTCCAAGAGTTTTTGAACTGCAAATTTTGTAGTTTACATATATTAACTTAGGTTATTTTGGTAAATATGTAAAATATCATAAAACTTTGTAATATTCTGATGAAACGTTTACATTGATATTTTGCTTTGAGAATCTAGCGTTCTCTTAAAATTACATATTTTGTTAAAAGCCAATTAAGGTGTAATGTTAAACGTGGATGAACTATTTAAGCTACTGAGGCTATTTAGATAAAATTCTCATTTTATCACGTCTCAATGAGAACGAACTTATATATACAAAAGGACTGGCTTCTGTAAAGAAATAACAAATGAAACCTGAGGTTAACTCATAGAATTCATTAAACAAGAAATTTGGAAGGTGGTAGAAAAAAATTGTCCTTTGTATATGTAGCTAATTTAGGTGATGTGGGAAGTGTATCAGTAATCGATATAAAGACACACTCAGTGATTGCTACAGTAGAGGTAGGTGATGATCCAAGAGTGATCCAATTTACTCCGGATGGAAAGTTAGCTTATGTAATGAATGATACATCCCCAGGATCGATTTCTATTATAGATACTAAAACGCACAGTGTAATTACTACAACTTTAATAGGAAACAATTCATCTGATTTACAGATTTCACCAGATGGGAAGTTAGCGTACGTTGCAAGTGTTATGGAAGAGTTTGTTTGTGTTATAGATACAAAAACTCACTCAGTGATCGCTAATGTGGATATAGTAAATGCCCCAAGAGTGATATTAATAACTCCTGATGGAAGTGTAGCTTATGTTCTTAGTACAAGGGGACAACAAAGGTTGACTGCTATTGATACAAAAACTCATAACATTATTTCCACTAATTTTATCATTGGAGATAGTGCAAATAGTATGGTCATTACTCCAAATGGAAAAATGTTATATGTTGCAACAGACATGAGGAATGTAATGGTCATCGATACAAAAACTCAATCAATAATTACAACAATTGCAATTGGAGGGCAGTTTGTGAATATCGGTATGGTTGTGGCACCAGATGGAAAGTTTGTTTACGTAGGAAGCGGGCAGGACAGAACTGTTTCAGTGATTGACACCAAATCACATAAAATCATTGCAACTGTAGACGTTGGTGAAAGACCTGATAACATGGTCATTACACCTGATGGAAAATTATTATATGTTGCAAACGTTAGTGATAATACAATTTCTGTTATTGAAACGAAGACACATTCAGTTATAGCAACAATATCCGTTAATGATATAGGTAATAATGCAGCAATAACCTTATCTTTAGACGGGAAATTTCTATATGTGGCAAATTTGGGGAGTGGAAATGTATCAGTAATTGAAACAAAAACACAATCACTAATTGCCACAGTACCCGTGGGGCGTAACCCAGTAGGTATTACGGTTGCACCAGTGTAACAAAAATAATATGAACAAATAGAGGGTAATAGAAAATCCTTATATCTAGACAAAGTTAATTAACTTGCTTCTACTATAGTAAAAAATAATAAAATCCCACCTCCGTTTATGAGGGGGATTTTTAAAGTGCTAATAAGTAGTTATTAGCTAGCCAACATGGTATATAAGAATTAGCTAAGATCTTACAGACGAAGCCGTGAATAATTTTTACTTATAAGTCTTATTTTGTATTGTGGTTACTAACAAAGTTTATGTTTGCTGAGTGAATACAGAAGCGTTAGGGAACGGGTTTTATCATAAGAGAAAGATCGTCGGGGGCTTGGATAATAAGGTTTTTGCTGGTCCTTTGTCTATAAAGGTTTCTATCTATAACAACCATCTAACCATGTAAGATTAGTAACTAGAGATCCACTATAGTTACTTGGTCCAGCGTCCGATGTGGGTATTACATTGAGACTATGTGTGGGAGTCATAATTAAGGAAAATCAAGAAAAATATGTTTAATTAGGAGTAAAGGCAATTTTGATGGGAGTATCACCACCCCCGTAAGAAGGTAGTAAAGGCTATCTGGATTACCTTAAGGATAGTTACCTATTAAGGAAACACAAGTGATATTAAGTTTAAAACCTCCTCCATTATAAATAAACGTTTATAATAAATAATCATAAGCATGAAAATTTTGGAGGCGGATTTATGTCACAAAAATTTGTAGTTGGAATAATCTCATCTATTTGCTTAAGCTTATTACTAGCTATTTTAAATTATACTCTATCGGGAAAAGGTTATTTTTCTTTTTAGCTTTCCATCTGGTTTAAAGGCAATAAAAAGGGGATTGATCTCAACCTGTACAGCAGATAGTTCATTGTTAGATACTTGCATACCTCATTAAATGAGCAAGAACAATCCATTTTGATTTGGTTAAGTAGGGATAATTGCTATGCCTTTAGGGTTACTTCCAACTGGAACTGTCGCGATCACACTATGTGTTTTCACGTCAATCACAGATACATTGCCATCTTCATTAACAGTCACATAAGCGAATTTCCCGTCTGGGGTGAAGGTAACAACATCTAGATCGTTCCCAACCTGTACGGTTGCTATGACAGTCACATAGATGAAAAAACAACATCGAGAGGGCTTAGACCAACTCTTACAGTGGAGATAACGGTATGAGTTTTTGTATCAAAAACAGATACGCTATTACCACCAAAGTTTGTCACATATACCAATTTCCCATCAGGAGTATAGGCTATATTATGTGGTTGAATATTTCCAACAGGGATTCTGGTAATAATGGAGTGAGTTTTTGTATCAATGACAGTTATGTTACCTGTATTTACAAACCGATCAGATACGTACGCTAACTTCCCATCAGGAGAAATGGATACAGATAAAGGATCACTGCCAATTGGTAGTATAGTAGCAATAACAGAGTTAGTCTTAGTATCAACTACTGATAAGCCATCTAATAAGTTAAGAATATACGCTAATTTCCCATCAGGTGTAATTGAAATAGCTATTGGAAACCTTCCAACTTGGACAGTAGCAATAACAGAGTGAGTTTTGGCTTCAATGACAGAAACTGTATTACCAGGAAAATTAGAGTTACCATTATTTAGAACATAAGCTATTTTACTATCAGGGGTAAATGCAATGCTAGATGGGTTATCTTCAACCAAAATAGTCGCAATAACAGCATGCGTCTTGGTATCGATAACAGAAACTGTATTACCAGGTTGGAATTGACTTCCAAAATTCGTAACATAGGCTAATAGCCCATTTGGAGAAATAACAATATTTTGTGGGCTTGCTGAGGGGTTATCTCCGACTAAAACATTAGCAATAATGGAGTGAGTCTTCGTATCAATAACAGAAACATTCCGGAATGTAAAATCCAATGTATAAGCAAGATTACCATTTGGTAAAAAAGCAACTTTGAATGGAATATTACTATCCTGAATTGTAGTAATAACAGAATGGGTTTTTGTATCAATGGCTTTAATGCCAAAAGAATTTGATATTGGATTTTGAAAGACAACATAAACTAATTTGTCATCAGGCGAGAGGGCAATGGATTGTGGGAATCCATCTACTCTAACAGTTGCTACAACAGAATGAGTTTTGGTATCAATAACTGATACATCCCTAGAGTTAATATTTGAAACATATGCGAACCCCATCCACTTACCACCTTTACAATATAGTTAATTAAGTATATGAGCAGAGATGGGAAAAATGATTAGTAGATTTAATGATAGTTGTGGTTACTAGAGTCCTTGAAAAGCTAACTAAAAAGGTGGAGATGCTGTAACATAAGCTAACTTTCCATCTGGTGTGAAAACTACAAAACCTGGTGGTAAATCAACTTGTATAGTAGCGATAACAGCATGAGTTTTTGTGTCAATAACAGATACAGAGTTCTTACCACTATTTGTAACAAAAACAAGCTTTCCATCAGGTGTAATAGCGTTGTTTAATGGAGCAGTTCCAACCTGAACATTTGCAATAACAGAATGAGTTTTTACAATAACAAAATGAGTTGGAACATCAATAATAGTAACTGAGTTATTGAGATTAGTAACATATGCAATTTTTCCATTTGGGGTAAATGAAACTGATGATGGACTTTGGCCAACTAATATAGAAGCAATGATAGAATGGGTTTTTATGTAAATGGCAAAAACAGTCCCCACCAAATTATTGCAAACTACATAAGTAAGTTTTCCACTAGTAGAGATTTTCAGATTAACAGGAGTTTGTTCAACTGGGACAATAGCAACAATTGAATGAGTTTTCGTGTCAATAACTGTTACGTTATCACTACCTTCATCAACTACATAAGCAATTTTTCCATCTGGTGTAATGGCCAAAGAAAAAGGTCTATTTACTTGGGCTGTTGAAATCAAGGAATGAGTTAATATGTTACATTCACATAATGTTACTCAACTATATGGCGCATATCTGAAAATTTAGATAAGCGTCTTTTCATTTGAAGTTAATCTTTGAAAAGGATTGTCTAAGTACTGAACATTTGAAATAATTATTCTTGAATTAAAGGGGCTTTAACGGAATATGGTATGAAAAGTTATGGGAAGAGAAAGTGGATAAAAACATCACCATTAAAGAATTACAAAGCTTCATTAAAGCTAAAGATTATAAGCCAGAACTAAAAAATGCATATTTTCAAAAGTTAATTGAAGAAGTGGGGGAACTATCAGAAGTAATTAGAAAAAATAAAAGACTAGAACAGAACGGTTCAATTAAGGGAACGGTTGAAGAAGAACTATACGATGTGCTTTATTACATTAAGCAAATATTTATGATATAGACTTAGAGCAGTGTTTTCACTTAAAAGAAGAAATAAACATAGAAAAATATAAATAAGAACTTAAAAAGTAGTACAGGCTTTGTTGACTACCCTAATGATAAGTTACCTAATAAGAAAATACGGCTCATAAGGAGTGAACATATGGAGGGTTTATTAATAATAATCACATTTCTATTTTTGCTATCTTATTCAGGAGATTTTTTAAGACAAAGAAAACAGACTGAAAAACTGATTGAGCAAAATGAGAAAATAATAGAGATTCTAGAAAATATTAAGAATAGAAATAGTTAGGTAGACCTGGAACCTTTTAAGTTAAATCGTTTCCGAATATAGCTACAAATTATAAAATACAGCAAATCCAGCCTATAATGATAAAAACAAACTTTCAATTAATAGAAGTATTATAGCCTAATTTATCATTTAGAATATGAGAAATTAGGCTATTTTTTTGGAATAGCCCCAATCTGTATGTAGCAAACAAAAATTCATATTAAAATGAGCTGTCATAATAATAATTACGACATTACTTGACGTGATTAGATGATATATTCTATTTAGAAAATAAAATATCATTTTTGGGAGGAAGAGTCTATGTTTAGAAAAATTAGAATGTGTAGCGATTTATACAAACGATATTCGTAAGTGTCAAATTATCCCCACATTCCATTGGTTTATACCGAATAAGATAAGCTCCTTACATACTAGGTGTAGGAGGTTTTACTATGAAAAAACAACGAATCAAAAAGGAATGGGAAGCTTATATTCAAGACTTTAAAGAAAGGTGGTAGTACCATTATGTATAGTGTGGTTGAAACCGTAAAAGAAAACGGGTTGAGCCCTTATCATTATCTTCATTATTTGTTTGAAACACTTCCCAATATGGATCTAACCAATAAAGAAGAAATTGATAGAGTCTTACCTTGGTCAACGAGTCTTCCCCTAATTTGTTCAGTTCCCAAAAAAAGTGAACCAAATAAAAAGTAACTCAGTAACAAACTCAGTCTTATTTTCTGGGTTATTTGACGGTTACTTTATTCGTGGCTTTTCAAGTGGGGGTTTGATTAGACTATTTGGGACTTCATATGAAAAAAGGGTCTTATGAAACCACGTAATCTCAAAAATTAGTATAAAGTGGATGAAGCACAATTTTCTTTATTTTACGATTAGCCCCATCTGATTAAATTTGCTATTGTGTACTCACTGTTATGGAAGATTGGACCTCCAGTATCAGCAATTTGAGAAGAAGGTGGTTAAGTGTATTATTGATTGAAAATTAAAATATATTAATAAAAGAAGGTTTTTTACTTATGTGTCGTAAATATTTGAAAAGGGGAGCTATGCCTTATGACCATACTGATTCGAGCAGTACAACCAAAAGACGCAGAAAGAATTGTTACAATCATGACCCAGGAGAGTGTTTTGCCAACCATCATTGCAACCCCAAGTATGAGATACCAAGATTTTGAGCAGCACCTTCAAAACTTAGGAGAGAACCAACACCAATTTGTTGCCGAAGAGAATGGAGTTGTTGTAGGGTTTGCAGGCCTAACAAGAAACAAGGAACGAAGAGGGCATATTGCGGGTCTTTCTCTAATGATAGACCAAGAGCACCATGGAAAGGGAATTGGCCGCAGGTTAATGGAAAAACTCATTGATTTAGCAGACAATTGGTTGTTAATTGAGCGATTAGAATTAACCGTTGTGGCAGGAAATGATCGAGCGTATAAACTTTATGAGCGTGCAGGCTTTGTAAAAGAGGGAGTACTTAAGGGAACGATTATTCAACATGGAAAGTTCGTTGATGAAATCACGATGGCTCGGTTCCGACCAGGTGGATTAATCAAATCATCGTAAAAGATAGAGTTGCCGGATGAGAGATCTAGAAACGGAACGATTACGATTAAGGAAGATGACGCGGAAGACCTATTTGCTTATTTTTCTCTAGATAGTGCAATGAAATATTATGGTCAAAATGCTTTAACAAGTATTGACCAAGTAATCAACCTAACAATAGCTCTGAAAGCAGCTGAAGAAGGAAAGAAAGACTTTCGCTGCGGAATTCAAAGAAAAGAAGACAAGAAATTAATTGGTCCCATCGGTTTTAATAACTATCTTCCGATGCATCAAAAATTGTAAAGGGCTATGATATTCATCCGCAATATTGGCGTAAAGGTAAACGTCAAATTATCCCCACATTCCATTGGTTTATACCAAATGAGATAACCTCCTACATCTAGTAAGTAAGGAGATTATCTCACGAGTTATTGATACTTTGTATGTGGTGAATATTTTACGTGTACCGATATTCAAAAATCTATTAACTTTTATCTATCTTTAGGGTTAAAACAAAACTGGAAAGTAAAAAGAGATTTAGAAGGTGGAGGAACCTGGACAATTATTGGATTGAAGTTCCCAAAAGAAAATAGTTCAGAGTTAGTTTTACAAAATGATCCAAGTATCAATGTTACAGATGTTGAGGTTTTAGTAGATGACGTAAACTAAGCTTATCAAGAACTTAGTCAACATTATGACGTAACATGGATCAAAATACCATTTTCAACGTAGTCTGGTCATGTAGCTGTCATGGAGGAACCTGATAAAAATGTATTGATAATAAGGGGTTTTGTTGAAAGTAGGTGGGGATTTGAGATAAGGCAAATTTAACTAATAAATGTCAAAGACATATTAGGTTGTGAAGATTGATATCTAGAGGTGTAATAAATGAATAAAAGAATATTTCTAATTACCACTTTATTGTTGATCTTAGTAGTATACTATACATTTATTTATACTGAAAAGAGCTCTAATGAAGAAGTTGATACTATTATGTATGAAGAACTTAAACCTAAGGGAATGGTAACTACTACTGAATCAATAGCAGATAAGAATTTAGAGAAGTTAGTTTCAAAAGGAATAGACTATTTTTATTCTAGAAATCCAAATGAGATTTACATAACTGAAATTTCGAACATTGAAGGTGGCACTTTTACCTCATTTACATTACAACAAGGTAGTTATTACGGTGTCATGTATTCAGTTAAGAATTCTCAAGGTGAATACCATCTAGAAGACATAGATATATATAAAACTAATTTAAAAGAGGCAATAAATGTTTCACATCTACTTGGGGATACCAATGGAGATGTGAAACAAAAGTATCGTATTATTAGTGGGAAAATTAATGATAAAGTAGATTCAGTGGTTATCTTTTACCCTAATAGTGATTACACCGAAATAGAATTAAATGATAATCAACAGACATTTATGTACGTGAACGTTGGTTATGTAGAGGCACCAAAAAAAATAATTGGTAACTTGAATGATGAAGAGGTATTCTCAATTGTGTATTAGTTGTAAAATTATTTTCTTAGAGATCCCATTGCAACAGTGCCTTTTTTAACTTTTCAACCTTTTGCAGATCCAGATAGCTTCATTAAATTTTTTTAACACCGTCGATTCTGAAAATATTATTCAACGATAGGGCGCATTTCTCTAAGTGATGCGCCTTTATTTATGATTTGTGGAAAAATGTGGAACAAAAGGTTCTTTTGATTAATCATTTTTTAGGTAATAAATTGTAGTAAGAATCAAAATTCATTCGCTTTAATATTTTTGCCTTTCAAATTAACCATCACAACTTCTCGAACGTATTTGTACTAATAGTGGAAAACGCCCTTTCATTAAAAAAATCCTTTTAATAATTAAACTCTATACATGTACATATGGTGTTTTTCTTAGTGTTTAAGTAGGTCTCGAATGTTACTTAAACCTGTTTTATCAAATATCATCGTTGGAATGGCACTAGTCTCTTCTTTTAACCGAACTCCTTTATCTGTTAATGAAATTAATACACTTCTTTCATCTTCTTTTGAACGTTTACGGGTGACCAAGCTTACTCAACCCTTTTCAGTAGCAGTGTTAATGTTCCTGTATCAAGAAAAGCTCATTCTTCTTTCATCTTATTAATCCTTCAGAACATTTTCACTTAGAAATTTGAATTTTATACACAAAGGGAGAGAGAAGGCTGGATCTTTATCTTTCATAAACACAACCATTACTTAAAAATCAACTATCATAATAGAGTTTCCTTGCTAGATCTGTGCTTACCTTATTGATTTGACCTGAGAAAGTTGAGTAATAAATTATTTTTCAATTATCTCTTTTTCATTACTACCTAAAACTCCGACTAATAATGAGAGAAGCCCACTTAAGAAAATAATTAAAAATAATATAACCATTAGTGCTCCTCCGGCAAATCCATCTCCAACGTAAATGCCATAGGAAATACCAACTAGCCAAGAAAAGAATGGTGCTATTGCTAATATAATAGTAACTCCCCAAATAATACACCTTCTTTTTTTGTTCTTACCATGACTTAATTGAAAAGCTAATACCAATCCAAATAATATAATACCGATTGCTATTCCAATTGCCATTTACAACACTCCCTTTGATAAAAATGTAATATTAAACTGTTTTAGAAATTCATATCCTCTATAGTGTATATTAACCTTTCAAAATGTAAGCGAATCTAAAAATATTATTGCATATAAAGATTTTTATTTATACACATGTTTTTACAAATTTATGAAAGTGCTTGTCTCATACTTTTAATCATGCTGGTGTCAGAAGGCATGTGAAAAAATAGCATATTTTTTATTGTACTCATAAATAAAAAGCCATTTTTGAAATTTTTTCAAAGTTTTCGTTATTTAAATATCTCTTGGCTGTAGATCCAAGTGAAGCACTTTGTATAAAAGGAATAGGACTATACTTTTTGGAGATCCGGTAACTACCACCCTAATAAAACTATTCGTAATTGGGCAGATGTTCGTGCGGTTACAGCGACTCCTCGAGAAGATCGTGAAGCCTATAGAAATGAGAAGATTTCAATAACCGACGATACTCAAACAGGAACTAAAAAAGATGAAGATGTTCGCTTTAATCGTGGTGGGAGAACAATTGATTTTTAAGGAGTGACTAGTTATGGAAATGAAAATTCAAGTCCGTATATTTTCTGATGGACACATTGAAGCTGAAACAAAGGGAATTAAAGGTGAGAAATGCACGGACTTAATCCCTATTATTGAAGAAGTATTACATGCTGAAGCTGTTCAAGCTAAGTATACAAAAGAATTTTATGAGACTGAAGAAGTCAATCAACAACAAACTCAAAAAAATATTCTTAAAGTGAATAAGTTTTTTTAGAAAAATTCAGTATTTTTTATATTGGACCTAATAATCATAAGCATTAGAAAGGTACAGGACATATCTGGTGCTGTGCTTAGTTTTAAACGATAAGACAGCTACTAATAGAATTAATACAAGAAAATATTATTCAACAAAATGGCGCTTTTCGGTAATAAGAGAAGCGTCTCTTTTATGAAAACGGTTAGATATTGAGTAATAAATAAGATTTATATGCTAAAATTAGGAAGTATTGTTTGAAATGTAATAGATGTAGAGAAGAATAGCAACAGTTATCTCGAATTTTAGTCTTTTATTGCAAGGTACATATTAATAAAAGAACCGTTTTTATTCATGAAATTGGACATATAAAAGGAATAAAGCTTCTGAAGATAGTGGATGCTTATGTTTTTATTGTTCTTATTTTAGAAGATAAACAGTACAGAAGCGGAGAGGAAAGAATGGATAAGCTACAAGAAACAATAGATAAATTTAAATTGAATGTGTTAGCAGTCGAGAATGTTCCTCAGTCGTTTAGTTCGACTGTATATAAAATTCTACTAATGGATAATCGAACAGTGTTTATTAAAATTCCTTATTCCAAACAAAAACTTGAACGAGAGTATAGTGTACTTAAGCGAATAGCAAATGATTTACCTGTTCCACAAGTATTAGATTATTGGGAAGGTAATGAGGATATCACTGGTGCATTATTATTGTCAGCAATTAACGGTGTGCCAATTATAGAGAAGGTTGATTCAGCATTAGCGTTTGATATTGGAGTACATCATGCTAAGCTGCATGCAATTGCTCCAAATGAGCATGATTTCAATAGTTCTGTTTCAAATGAGTATGATCATTGGTCTGAGTTTATTAAGAGACAATTTAATTCCTTTGCAATAGATGTAAAAGAAGTGGTTGAACCAAGTTTATACGAACTGTCTTTACAGTATTTTAATAAGCAAATCAAATTACTCCCACCTCCTGACGGACCTTGTTTTATACATTTGGATTTTAGACCAGGTAATATTTTAGTTCATGAAAATAAAGTGGTCGGCATTATAGATTTTGAAAGTGTTCGAATTGGATCAACTGATATGGATTTCACAAAAATTAACAGGGATATTTTTCTCAAATATCCTGGGACATTGCAAGCGTATCAGCAAGGCTATGGATCTATTCGAGCACTTGTTGATTTACAAGAAGTGTTCCCGTTTTATCACTTTACCGACGCTTTTATTTCAATTGGTTGGTGTAAAAGAAGAGGTATCGAAAAACATCAAGCTTTTCTTCAGGAGAATTTAGTATATTTAAAAGGTATTCTAAATGTCAAATAACTAAAAGTGTACAATAATTTTGTTCACTTATTTAACAAACTAGCGCAAATCTTAATAAGATAAGCGTCTTTTCTATTTTGTGGGCCATGTCTGTAATAAAGAGATTTTCTAAGTGCTAAATATAAGTAATAATTTCTTAAAAAAAGCAGATATAGCTAGCTAGCACAGACTATATAAAAAAATTATCAAATCCCGCTTCCGTTAAAGGAGAGGGATTTTTTATAGTTCTAAACGTAGGATAAGCAGCCAACAGAGTATTTAAGTATTAGCTAAGACCTTTGTGGAAGAAACCGTGAATGAATTTTATTTATAAGAATTATTTTGTATGGTGGTTACTAAAAGAAATCAGTGACAAAAAAGAGTAGCATTAATTGAACGAGTTCGAATGGTAGTATTTGCATTCACAGAATTTACACTAAAGGGTTGATCCATAAAAATACGGTACACATGTGATCCTATACCTGCATTCTTATCTGTCCATGTAAGGTTAGGAATCAAGGAACCAGTAAAAAAAGGTTCATTGGGGAGAGGATCAGGAAACTCTAAATTTTGTGCAGGTTGGATGAATGCAAGGGTCTTGAAGTTTCCGTTATTCGTAGAACGTTGAAGTAAATAGTTAAAGGAAAAAAAGACAGATGCGGATAACCCAAAAGCCTCAGTAAATACCTCAATAGAGGAGTCTAGCTTAACTTTCAAATCATTATTCTTGATTAAAACAGGCAACTTTATTAATTCTTGAGGTACTCCAATTGGAATTGTGTCATTTAATTGGTTTTCGAAGTATTCTGGACATTTATCGCCTTTACATTTACAGTTCACCATTAAACAATCAGTCCCTTTACAGAAATAGTTGTTAATAATAAATGCAAATTGTTTGAAGATGCAACTGATAAATGACCAAGTCTAACATTTTTAGGTAAGGAAACTCAAGTGTAAAAGTGTGTAATAAATAAATCTCTCCTATGGAGAGTTTTATTCAATTCAGTCTATATAGGAGGGAAATAGTATTTAACTTGATAATCATGCAATGACAAGGGCGTTTATTGCTCGATATGAAGTGAATATTACAGACAGAGTTTTCCTGGAAGGATACTAAAGGGTTCTATAACTTCTATTTCAGCTGTATAGGTGAAGTTACCTGGGGGTGGCTCATCTACATAGGTTATATTTATAGGTCGTGAGATGTTAATATCCTTTGTTGTATTTTGGAAATCATCTCTGTCAGAATATGTTGAGGAAACAATTGGATTTGCTTCGCCACTTCGAAGAATATATATGCTGTAACTTATATTATAGCTTGATACTGTTTCCAACAGAAAAACTCAAACCATAAGTTACGTTAATTAACACTTTTGTTGTTCCTGTTGATGTTACTTGTTGGGCAGTAGTAATTGGATCGAATGAACCAACTGCTATTGGAGGTCCAGTGTTAACATCTAATTGATCAAAAGCAATTTGAGTTATTCCAGGAAGTCCTGGGGGACTAGGCGATGGTGGAGGAACAACCTTGCAACCTTTATAGCTTGTATCTTTTTTATTATGAGCCAAGTATATCACCTCTTTTGAATACTGTATTCAAAGGGGAAGGTGATGTAATCATTTTCACCTATATGCACAAAAAAGGCGAAAGTATTCGTGTGGTGGTTATTAAACACAATAAGCATTGTGGATCCTAATTCTAACAATCAAAAAAACACCTCTATCATTTAAAGAAAGGTGCTGATAATAATTACTATTTTTCATTTATTTCATCTAATATTCTTCTTTCGATTTTCATTTTATTAGGATTGGATTCATTGTAAGTAATAACAATGCGAGGTGAAATTAGAATAAAAATAAGGATTAATATAATAAGGATACCAGTGATAAAACTAATTTTTGCAAAAACTTTACTTTCTTTGTTGATTATTGGGAACAAAACAATTAATAAGGCTCCCACCCCAAGAGCTATAAGGGCAGACATAATTGATACCTCCATTCATCATTTATAAGAACATTTTACCATTTATTAAAAAATAGATGTATTTTTAATTAATCTATTTTACTAGCTTATTTGACAAAAACTGTATTACCAGGAAAATTAGAGTTACCGGTATTTAGAATATAAGCTATTTTACTATCAGGGGTAAATGCTATGGTAGATGGGTTATCTTCAACTGAAACCGTCGCAATAACGACATGTGTCTTCGTATCGATAACAGACACTGTTTTACCTGGTTGACTTGAAAATCCAAAATTAGTAATGTAGGCAAACTTCTCATCGGGAGAAATGGAAATGTTAAGTGGGGTGGCTAACGGATTATCTCCGACTAAAACATTAGCAATAAGTGAATGAGTCTTCGTATGGATTGTGGGAAGCCATCCACCCTTACAGTGGCTATGACAGAGCGAGTCTTGGTATCAATGACGGATAGATCCCTTGAATTAATATTTGAAACATATGCGAGACCCATTTTTTAACCACCTTTTGTAAAGATAATATAGTGTATGAGAAGATATGTGAATAAATGTATAAACCACCTAGTAGACTCAATGATAGTTGTGTTTACTAAAAAAAGACTGCCCTTTATAAGGTCTTAACAAGGGCAATCCTTTAAACACACATTTCCGTTGTTATTGTGATTTGCCATCCACCTGCAATATCACCTTGACCACTTCCATCATTATCGAAAATAAATAAAGACCATATACCATTCGGATCCTCAGAATTAAAAATACTTAATTGTGGACTATGAGGAGCTGGCGGTGGGGGATTATCTGGGTCTATTGTTGGTTTAAAAGTACCAGAAACAATTGGAGAAGGGATAATATCCTCTGCATCATCAGTATGCGTAAGTGTAACGTTATTAATTGGAATAGCAAATCCTATATCGTTCATAAGAAATATTGTAGAACCACTAGGGGCTAATAGAAGGATTTGTATATCATTTGGATGTGAATGGCTTAAATCAATAATTGTTGCAGTGACTTTAGTAATTGTCCCTTTTAAGCCAGAAACGCTGATGTTTGATGGATAAGGTGTTGCGATTGCACCTTGATTAATAGTGATTGGGTTTAAATTAGCAAAAGTTTTTGTAAATGACACGCATTTTTTCTTGGAATTACAACCACATTTAGATTTGGAATATATATACGACAATATTTCACCTCCACTTCATATAAAACTATATACTTTATAAGATGCAGAAAGTTAGAGATGTGTATAGGTTTATTATTTAAAAAAAAGCTGATTTTAGTAAACACAAGATAGATTGTGTTTGAAAGGGGGATGTTCAGTAGAAAAAAATGAGAGGTTAATCAAACTAAATGTACAACATGTTACATTCACCTAATGTTATTCAACAATATGGCGCAAGAAGGTAGTAAAGGCTATCTGGACTACCTAAAGGCCTACCATTAAAATTATTTATTTACTTATTACATTAATACAAACTTAACTATAATAACTTACATAACATAAAGTACACCATAATTATCATCGTCTCTCTCTGTTATCTCCTTTCACGAAAAAACAGTAAGAGTTTTGCATACCTTTATTATAACGAGTATTGAATAGAGGTGGTTTTGTTTGACTACGACCGTGATTGATGTGAAAACGCATAGAATGATTACCACGTTACCCATTGGTAATGCTTTTTTTCTATCCTCAGTCTTTACACCAGACGGTAAATTCGCTTATATCACGAACAGGGGCGGTAGCACTGTATCTGTCATCGATGTAAAAACACATATCGTGATCGCGACTGTGCAGGTTGGGAACAATCCAACTGGAGTCACCTTTACACTAGACGGTAAATTTGCTTATATCACGAACAGGGGTGATACCACTGTATCTGTCATCGGTGTGAAAACTCATACCGTAATTGCGACTGTGCAGGTTGGGAGCTTTCCATCTAATCTCACTTTCACTCCGGACGGTAAATTCGCCTATGTTGCGAACTCTGGTAATCCTACTGTGTCTGTCATCGATGTGAAAACGCATATTGTGATCGCCACTGTAGAGGTTGGATCAAGTCCATTGAATATAGCCTTCACTTCAGACGGAAAATTCTCCTATGTTACGAATAATGGTGGTACCACTGTATCTATCATCGATGTGAAAACGCATACTGTGATTGCTACTGTTCAGGTTGGAATCATACCCTTTCTAGTCGCTTTCACACCAGATAGTAAACTCGCTTATGTGACGAATTTTGGTGATACCACTGTATCGGTCATTGATGTGAAAACACATACCGTGATTGTTACTGTACAGGTTGGAACTAGACCATCTGGGGTCAGTCGCCTTCACGCCAGACGGAAAAAGCGCTTATGTAGTTGAAGAATAGTGAACTGGATGATTAGTGAATCAATTAGTTCAAATTCTTAAGCAAGACAAATTGGAACTTTTTTATTTTGCATAAATAGGAATCTACTTTGGGGTATATAGTAGATTAGCTCCCTTTATCTCCATTAAGGTGTGAAAGCCGGACTCCTCTCCCGTAGATCCCCATTTTGATTAATTTTTTTAAATGGTTTTTTTTGGAATCCATAGAATGTGAGTTTGGATGAGGTTTTTGATCAAACTTTCTTTAAAACCAACAATTTATGGAAAAAATTATATTCCTATAAAATTAGTAAACCAACCCCAAAATAATTGAGGGTAAAATTTTGTTTTTTTTCATATTTCCGACAACAATTGCCTAAGTGTACTTAATGTATATCACATAACTAAATAACTTTAATGTACAATTTAGTGGTTCATAGATTTCACTCCCACTGTTTATTTCTTGGTTGTAAGTGATAAATCTATTTACCTATTGTTAAATCATCGAGAAAACTACTCTCCAACTTCAAAAGCTAGAACAGTTTTTAGTTTATCACTGCTTACCCTTCTGAAATCACTTAAATAAATTTCTTCGTGATCTCTTGATTTACGTCGATACCCATTTTCCTTAACATATGTTTCCATTGTTTTAAATGTTTTGATTTCCGTATCAAACGATCCAATATGCATCATTACACAATGCTTTTTTGATTCTCTAGTGATTAAAGCAACTTCATCAAATTTAGGATTATTCTTTTTAGCTGATACAATACTTCTTGCTTTTTCAAAATACTTTTCAGAAACGAATTCTGGCATCATTATTCTAAGTTCCCATTCAAAAACACTTTGATCCACCCCATCGTATTCAGCTCCATTTATTGTACTCCAATGACCTTCTAGTGGCGGACAAACAAAACGTTGAAAATTTGGTATTTGTAAGTCATCATTTGCGTGACTCATTGATATTGTATAGGCAATACCATATAAAGCTTGAATTGATTGTGTAAACAAGTCGCTTCCTGGTTCGCCTTCCCCTCTAATTGCTATAAATTGTAAAGTGGGTATATCTACAACTGCTGCTTTTTTAGCTGATGCTTTGTATAACATACTATATACTTTTTTATAATCTATTTTATCCATTTTATGCTCCTTTTGAATCATATTTTGTTAGTTAATTGATATAAGTCTGTTAATGCTATAATTCATCCTTGAAAAATGATTTTAGTAGCCAGACATATGGGGAAATAATTCTCTATCAATTGTTTCAGATAATTTCCAAAATAAATTTGCTAATGTATCCCATGATACTCAATACCTAAAGGTTTCATTTCATAAAAGATAGTCCCGAACATTCCAAAAATCATTTCTTCAGTAATTGGATAATTATTGTACTTTAAAACTTGTTGTAGTGCATTTGTTATACAGTGTTTACCACCGCTTGTTTTAAAGTTATTTACAAGTTTCTGCAAATTTTTCCGTTCCTCTGATACTATCATTGCACTGAATTACGACAGGGTACGTCGTAAATAAAAAAGTTTTTGGTAATATGTACACACGGACTATGGAATATCGTTAGAATAATGAACCCGCTCTTGAGTGTTTCTTTAATGTTCAATGACCTCTGTACTTATTAAACAAAATGGCGTAAGAAAATTGTAAAAGCTATCTGGACTAAATTAAGGATAATACCATTTAAAATAGGTCAACCAGAAAAAAACTAGCTGATCTCATAATACGATCTTGCGTTGTTTTGCAATTGTGTACTAAAGTGGGCAAAGGTTATCTTGAATTCGGTCTTCAAAAAACTGGTGCATATCTGAAATATAGATATGTACTATTATTCATTTTAGGGCCATATTTTGGAATAATGATGTTGTGGAGATTTAGAAATTAATGGATAATAGACTTTTAAGAATGGATTTTTTAATGGAATAAAAAAATAAGTTGAAAAGAACAAATCTGATATATCGTTTATTGGAGTGTATATCACATGGCTTATCTACAAGGGAAATAAAAAATCTATTAACATTATCCCCTGTCACCTTGTTGTTATTAATCTCTTACACTGTTGTAATGATCCTTACCATCGTTAACGGGGGCTATAACAGCGACGTGCTAATTAAACTAGGGGCCTATGAAAAGCAGCTAGTTACTGAAGGACAAATATGGAGATTAATAACATATTCTATTGGACATATGAGCCTAATACATTTTTTCTTAAATTTTCTTTTTATACTTTGGCAGGTTCTTCAGGTTTAGGGTATGGATTACTAGGAATTTATTTTGTTTTAATTATTATAGGCAAAATATTTTACAAAGCTCAATGATAGCATGATAATGTTATTTATTTTTCTTAGTTTTATTATGACTTTTCAAATCAAAGAAATTAGCAAGGCTGGTCATGTTGGTGGCTTTATAGGTGGCATCATAATGGCTTTTATACTTAGCTTACATAACCTCCATATACGCCCAAGTAATACCATTTGATATCAATAGGTTTACTACAAAAATAGCAAACCAATTCATTTACCTACCTATCTTTATATTTGTCTAATTGAAATCCGTAAGGGGAAAATTTTCCTTATAGATTTATTTAGAATCTAAAATAAGTTTAAAAGTAATGTTTTATTTGAAAGGAGCGAGTTAATGGGTTTTTTCAGCAAGTTATTTGGAAAAGGTAGCCCTAAACAACAAGAAACAGAACGTCACAGCTACAATGAAATTCTTGAATTTATTATTATCTATAAAGGGAATACAGATAGTGACGAACAGGCGGATAAATATATAGATTTAGAAAATGAGCTTTGGATGTATGATTGTATAGGTCAATCAGGGGCTATGTCTTCAAAGACGGCCAAAGAATACGGCATGCCGCTGCCTACTTATCCCGAATACCCACTAATAGGAGTTTTTGACCTAAGCGAATCTAAGGGTTACCCAGAAATATTTACAAAACCGCTTATTATTTCATCTAAAAAAGAAGAGATAAAGCGATTTCTTGAGGAATTCGAAAGAGCAGATTAACAGAAAGAGTTGCTGCACAAGATAATGTGTTAGGTACTTATAAGGAGATATTAAGATATTGGGGATTCGGAGAAGATTGGGAAGTAACATACAATTGGCATGAAATGGCATATCAAGAGATTTATTAGTCAGTTAATAGGTAAAAACAAAATCCTTAACAAGGATATTTTAAACAGAATAGAAAAAGAGTCAGATAATGAAAGGAATGTAAATCATGGAGAGGTTTTTATTTTTATTTGGCATTATTGTACTAGCATTTAGTGCTATCTTTTTTGTAATGATTTTTATGGGAGAATATGATGGCGCTACGCTCATAATGTCGGTATTAGGAATGTTAAATGGAAGTATTGCGATTGGAGTTTCTGAGATTCTAGGTAGACTCAAGAAAACATAATGATTAATGAGTCTAGAATTAGGCTAACGATTTTTCTGAATCTGTTGTTCCACAATATGGTGCAAGAAGTTAGTAAAGGCTATATGGAATACCTTAAGGATAGTTACCTATTAAGGAAATACAAGTGATAATGTGTATCGTATCCTACATAAATTAGCTTTCAACGATCTGGCACCTTTCTTTAAGAAGGGTGCTTTTTCAATGAACTATTGTTAGTGGGACAATCATAAAAGAAGGAACTAATAAAAGAAATATAATAGGATGAAAGAGAAAAGGATGTCTTTCGACTAACGAGTATGTTAGTTGTGAAGCAAATATTGTTAGTCACATTTTTATAGAGGAAATGTGGTTTATTTTATTGAATTAATATTTATCTATAATTTATAGGGAGAGTACTAATGAAGAAAGAGTTTAAGATTTATTACGGAGAACATAAATCTCAATTTGGTGTATTACGAATCCCTGAGAATTCAGAACCTTACCCAGTAATAGTTTTAATTCACGGAGGGTTTTGGCAAGCAAGATATAACTTAGAAGAAAATAATCCGATTGCTGATGATTTAACGAATAGAGGATTTGCTACTTGGAACATCGAGTACAGGAGAATAGGAGAAGACCGAAAAGGATGGACTGGAACATTTAATGATGTTATTAGTGCTATTAATCATCTATCCAAGATAAAGGAGCTATACCCCCTAGATATCTCAAATGTAACTGTTATAGGTCACTCAGCAGGTGGACATTTAGCCCTTTGGTTGGGTTCAAGAATTAAAGCTAATAACGATGGAACATTTAATGAGCTAATGGTTTGTATAAAGAAAGTTATCAGTTTAGCAGGTGTTACGGATTTGGTTAAGATGTGGGAAATCCACGAACTAAAGGGAATGAAAAGTCATGTAGCTGCACTATTAGGTGGAGGTCCACAAGAGGTACCCGAACGCTATGAACTGTTTTCTCCCATAGAATTATTGCCAATGAAAGTGGAACAAGTATTAATACATGGTGAGTTAGATCGTCATGTTCCAGTTGAGTTAAGCAAGAATTATTACCAAAGTGCTATGGGAAAAGGAGAAAAAGTTAAGTTAGTTGTTATACCAGAGATAGAGCATTTTAAGATCATTGATCCAAATTCATCTGCATGGGGCTCAGTTGTAGATTCAATCTAAATTCTTTCTTGAACTATAGGCAGTTTAGAGGTAGAAAAGCCAAACAGAAAAGTTTGGCTTTTACATATGTACCATATAAGTTTTTCTCTACATTAAGAAATTTGGCTTGAAATTAGTTGAAATTCATACTAAATGGTACATAAGGTTTATTTTTTTCCTGATATTCCTTAATTATTTCAAGTGAAAATGGATAAAGTGCTGCCTTTAATGCACTTTGTGTTAGTTCATAGTTAGTGTTAGTTTTCTCACCATTTGCAACTGAAAAAAGGGTAACACAAACGTAAATAACAGTATAATTCAAAGTGCGACTAAGACTTTTTTCATAATCTCAACACCTTTTTATGGTTATACTTCCTAAATAATAATGGGTATGAACTTCAACTAACGAGGACTTAACTAAAAAAATTTCAATTGATATTACAGAATATGGTACATGTGAGAAATTGAGATATGCGTCTCAGGGAAAAGATCAATGGTCAATTAGTTTGCTTGATGCTAAACTAATAGAGAAATTGTAAAAGAACGGTTGTATTTCAACCTAACTTCTGAACGATGATTAATTAGAGGTGAGGAATTTGGTGAAAACAGATAAATTAGCTTCCTAAAATAAAATCAATTTTAGGAGGCTAATCAAATGAAGTTTAATTTAATTGAAAGACAAAATTGGGATAGAACTCCATATTTCGAACATTATTTAAGTCAAAAGTGTACCTTTAACATAACAGTAAATATAGACATTACAAAGTTATTAGAACAGCTTCGTAACAAAGAAATTAAGCTATATCCTGCCTTTATCTACATGATCAGTCGAGTAATTAATTCACATGAAGAATTTAGAACATGCTTTAACGTTGAGGGAGTTTTAGGTTATTGGGATGAAATATTACCAAAATACACAATTTTTCACAGTGATAACAAATCGTTCTCCTGCATTTGGACTGAGTTTTCAAATGAATTTAGTGTTTTTTATAAAAACTACAATGATGATATCAAGAGGTATTATGATGTTAAAGGGCTTTTTACAAAACCCAATGAACCTAACAACTCTTTCTCTATATCAAGTGTCCCGTGGGTTAGTTTTACTGGCTTCAGCCTAAATATAAATGATGTTAGCGACTTTTTATTACCTATCATTACATGTGGAAAATACTTTACTCAAGAAAATAAAATATTGTTGCCTGTTTCGTTACAAATGCATCATGCTGTATGCGATGGATATCACGCTTCTATTTTTATAGAGGGAATACAGCAGTTAGCAAATAACTGTCACGATTGGCTTTCTTAAAAGGCTAAGCCATTTTGCATTTGTTTAGGAGGATTACTGCAAAACTCCTTTGTTTATAACCAATTAGGCATAAATGGGTAAGGCTTTGCCTATGGGGTACTTATCTTGTGGGTCTCACCACTTGTTGAAAGTAAAATGATAAATATGATGTACTAATAAAGTGAGAAGAATTATTAAAGGATAGGAGGGATAATTTGAAACATTTTTTTATCATGTTTTTTTCAATTTTAGTGTTGTTTTTAGGTGGTTGTATGAGTAATAATACTTCTTCAGATGAAACATTAAATAACACTTCATCAGATGGAACAATTAATAACCTTGAAAAAGTAAATGAACAGCAAGTGTTAGTACAAAAATATGAGAAAGAGCTAGAAAATGCCGAAGACAAAATAAGTCAACTTTCAGAAGATGTTAAATATTGGAGAGGAACATATGAAACATCAAATCAAGTAATATCAAATACTATTACTAATCTACAACAGTATATTGAACATCAACTTATATTGATTGAGAATGAAATAGGGCATGTAGATTTATCCAGGGCCCTTAGTATCTATGATCCGGAGAAGGTTAAGGAAGGTTCGGAGGTAGGAACTTTAACTGTTAAGAATATTAAAATAGAAAAAGATGATAATAAGATTTCAAAATATCAAATAGATTTTAATGGTGAATTTCATTTAAAAGGGTCTGTTAGTATTGATGAGGGATATGGTGGTTATTTATAGTAGATCCCAAATACTTAAATAATATTCCACATACTTTGGAAAATCTAAAGAAAGGGCTAATCTCTTTCAAAATTCAAAATGAAGATGAGTTTAATGAGGTTTTAAGTGAAAATTTATCAATGGGAGAAACCTTAACTATAAACGCTATTTTTAAAGATTTCACATCTTTCTATTATGCAGAAAGTCATGCTGCAGATATTGCTACGTTTATCAAGTTGATTGATGAATAAAAGAGATTCCTAATTTCTAGCATTCATTTGTATTATTCTAATAATACTCGTTTAACACCTTTAGATCAGCACTTTGGAAAAGTGTGTACAAGCTGGTTAAGTAAACAAAATGATTAATGAGTCGAATAGTTCTAATACTACATGACAATATTATTCAACAACCTGGCGCGATGATCCAAGATCATCGCGTTTTTTGATTAGGAAAGTTGTTGTAAGATCTCAATAATTTTGAAATAATTGGTATAACAAAATGGAAAAGGTTATTAAATTTAATATTTTCTTTTACAAAAATCCTATGGTTTTGCAACAAAAGTTAAAGCAGATAAACCACAATTCTTATCAGTTAATAAAGATAACCGTCAGCTAACAATTCCACTCTCACTGATGACGTAAGGTTATCAGCCATGCTCCTAAAAGGGTAGGAGAATTATGAGAGCACAAAGAAAATAAGTTTTAGATAACTAGAATTCATGATGCGTAAATATAAAATAATGTGAGGTGGTAAACTATGACCGATTTATTAGGTAAATCAACAGTAAGAAGAAGGAAGATGGCATCTAGAATTCGAAAAGAATTGCTAAATAATGATGAAATGTGTGAAGAATTATATGAAGCATTAAAGATTGAAAGAGATAAAAACATTGGCAAACTAATGTAGAACTTTTAAAAACTATTGGTGTTCTTAAGTGCACTAAAGATCCTGAATACATATATGAAAATTATATTATAAATTGTGATGAGCATTCTATGATGGCTCATGTTGCAGCTACCACTTATGTAAGAATTAAAAGAAGAAATAAAGATGATATATCAGTAGTTATAGATTTGTTGAATCTAGAAAAATATTCAGTAACAGAAGGAACTTTGGAGGCCCTAGGTTATGATAGAATGTGTCCCGATATTATTTATCAAGATGAAATAATTGAAAAATGTTTTTCATTTGGAAGGAATCGTAAAAAAACATTTACAGACCCTCGCTATGGTTTAGCAGCAGCTTGCGCTGGTTGGGAATCTAATAGAGTAACATCTTTTTTACAAGATTGTCTTCAGTCAAATGACACTCCGTTAATTTATGTAGCAAAAAATTCATTAAAAAGAAAATACGTGAGGCTTCGTTAAGATAAGCTAGATGATTAAGACAGAATTTAGTTTTATGTCTCAAGAATTCAGAGCAAGTTTGGAGAACAGTGTGATATCTAGGTAATTACTAAAGAAGATTTTATTTGGATAATAATATTTTAAACTGAAGAAGTAAAAATATTGCTTTTTCCAATATAGACAGGCTTTTTTTAAGGTCTGCTAACATAATCTATGATCTTCAATCATCTGAAGCCTGAGTAAAACCTCCTTATTTCTTTCAACATTATTTAGCAAATTCGTAGAAGTTTGATAATGGTAAAGTGCATGTATTGGATTGTTTTGATACAGTTTTTTAGGATTAACTTAAGGATGAATTTGGTAGAAAGTGAGGGATTTATATGAGTTACTATGAGACTACCGAAATTGTGGAACTCATCAAACAAGCATATGAAGGTAACGCTAAGGCTAGAGAAACTCTTAGAACAATTAATGTTCCATACGCTATATCTAATGATTTTTCGGAGATGATATTAGTACAGAAAAAAAGAGTAGATATCTGTAATGAGGGATTGATTCAGATTCGTAACGAGGCACCGACGAAAGGGAGTGAAGTACTGCAGGTAGCTGATATATATCAATGTGATAATGAGGGGTCTTCTTGGGTAAGTACTCCAATTCCTTCTTGTTTTACTGTTAAAAAACTAGAGATCGCTGATGGGGTATTTAGTTTTATATCAAAGGATAACAAAACAACGGAAGGGACAATTTCTCAGATCAATGTTTCTATGTTAGATGTAATGTTTACAATAAATGGAGTAACTGAAGAAGAAATTGAACAATGCTTTTTAAACATTTCAACAACTGTTATAAACACTCCTAAGCTACAGAAAAAATCTTCTGAGAATGCAAATATAGAACATAATACTATAGGTACTTTCATTTTTGATAAACGTCATCAATGGTTTGTAAAAAATTATCAGACACCAAAATATAAACTAGAGTTGGTTATTAATACTTTTAATCGAAAAAGTGCTAAAAGAATGTTACCCATTATACATAAGATACTTAATAAACTAGACGTAATTAATTTAAATGCAAGGGAGTTTGCATCAAAAAAACTACTAGAAGTGAAAAATAATGATTGGTTAGAAGACGGTGAGGGTTTCATAACGAAAGATGATTTTATATCAAGTATGTTAATTTATACAATTATATTTAACGAAAAAGGAGATTTCGAATTATGGTATAACGATGATAGTCTTTTTGGGGGGCATGATATAACTATTTATATTAACAAGAAAGGAAAACCAAAAAGAGCAGTAATTTCTGGTTGATTTGTTTAACATGTATGTTGATAAACTAATTTTAGTACAAACATAGAATAGAGTTTGGACTGGAGTCAATTTCTTGGGCATAAAAAGATTAATTTTATGCAGAGTCAATGAATAGAAACTAAAGGAGCTTGAAGCAAATAAAAAAGTCATCTCGAATTTAAATCTTCAACAATCTGGCGCATTCATGTAGTAACCCGTTTTTTTTATTGGGATAATTAATCTTTTGAATAACTATTATTAAGTAAGTGTAGTATATTTTAGTTAGAACAATAGCTCTTCTTAAGGGGGAATTTTTTGTATGCTAACGAGTTATCTCTGTAAGAGGGTAACAGTAAAAGTGGATAGACCATTAGGGTCTAAACATCCCAAATATAATTATGTATATCCTCTAAATTATGGATATATTCCGGATACAATGGCAGAGGATGGAGAAGAAATTGATGCATATATCCTTGGAGAGTTTGAACCATTGGAAACGTATGAAGGTAAAGTTATAGCAATTGCTAAAAGAAATAATGATGTTGAAGATAAACTCATCGTTTCAAATAAACATTATTCACATGAACAGATAAAAGTATTAATTGAGTTTCAGGAACGATACTTTCAGACTGAAATAATTAATTAACTCTTATTCAACGAATAGTTTTTTTTGATTATTAAAGAGACACCAAATCAACACGATGTTAAAAATTTATTAGAAATTAAGGATAATAATCTACACGATAATATATCAATAATTTCACGGACTATCAATAATTCGGTTACGTTACCAAGTGATATTTAGTCAGGTGAAATTACTATTTTGCTTATAATACTTCATATTAAATAAAGATATTCAAGAAAATGGCGCCTTGATTATGGAAGAAAATACATAGAAATTGATTCATTATTAATAAAAACCATATAAATTCTATAGGGGAAGAAGCCATTTTTATCAATCTTGTTTTAAAAAGGCTACTAACCCGTATATTGACCAATTGAGCACAGAAAGAAAAGAGATTACTAGTATATCGTATTACTATGAGCTTGAACATCAAATACCAATAGGTGAAAAGCGGCTTGAATATTATACAATCTTTTACACAAAAAGAGCTAACTGAAGACTTGGTACCATTGACTATAGAATTTTTAACAAGTGGTTCCAAAAAATAGCATACAGCGATAGTGTGTGACAGGAATCAAATTACAAATAAAACAATAATTACTACAGAAAAAATGACTCTTATTGTATGATGAAATAAATTAAGTTTATGGTGCATGTATAATCCATTGTATATTGCTAATAAATGTAGCGTTATCAAACAAATCGCTAAAACATAAAAGAAAATCGAGTTCGTTGCAACTAAAATAGCTGTAATAATTAATACTAAACCAGTGATTACCATACTTAGAGCTACCCAGGTTGGAATTAATTTTTTTGGAAATTGTATAAGTCCACTTATGATACACGTTCCACCATAAAAACTTGCTAAACAAATTGCCAAAGCTAAAGAAATCATACGTCAGTCACCTCCATTTTCAAGTATTCATAGTTATTTAACCATGTGTGGTTAACCACACGTCAATACAAAAATGAGGAGAGAGTAATATGAAGTTAGGGGAATTTATATCATCCGTAAATACAACTAAGGAAACAGTCCGTCATTACGAAGATATGAATCTCTTACAACCATCATGGGATCAAAATCGTAAAGTGTACACAAAAAAAGAAATAGATGATTTTCAAATGATTATGGATTTAAAGTCAATGGGATTTAGTCTTAAAGATATTCAATTAATGTTTGATTTGAAAAGGGCTTATGGATGTGGAAATGAAAAATTGATTACTGATGTAATGAAGCAACTTAATAATCATATTGATGTGCTTAAGAAAGAAGAAGAAGAAATTTTACAGAGGAGAATAAAACTCGAAGAAGAAATTAAAATGATAGATTCGTATATGAGTAATAAATAATTAACACCACTTTTTCGCTATACGATAGCGGGGAAATGCTCCGCCTATTTTGTTCCACGTCGTCTTTTTCTGAATTTTATTCAAAGTTAAATATTAATGGGAGTTCTATTTGAGTCTTCAGCGATATGGCGCAAGAAGGTAGTAAAGGCTATCTGAACTACCTTAAGGATAGTTACCTATTAAGAAAATACAAGCGTTATTTTGTTTTGTAAATTTTAAATTACTATATTATCTAGTGATGATAGTCCTTTTGCTAAGTAACATATATAATAAGCAGATTTTTTGGTTTATTAATGAAAAAAAGGGGGGATGGGAATATTGGAAATAATTGATCCGACAATAGCTAAGGAGAAATATAACAATATTAATCATTTGACTAATAAAGTGGATTGGCAGTTATGGGTGAATTTTATTAATAAGCACTCAGACTATTTTATTTGGTCGGAGGAAACCGAGAAAGGAAAGCAAACTATAGCTAATTTAGATAAAGTGCCAGAACATTTTCGAGAAAAATTACTAGAAGGACATAATAAACGAAAAGCTTATGCGGAATATAATCAAAAAAAAGGCTATTATGAGATCGTTGTTCAATACAATAAGGAATATGGAGTGATTAGCACTACCTTTATGAAACCAATCAGAGAGTATCATTTCCAAATCTTATTGGATATGTCGAAATACTTAGATGCATACTTACTCAATAATGGTGGTCAAATTCTTGAGGTCTATAATTAAAAAGAAGATAAGTTTCACAAATCATAAGTTGGGTTATAAATGTACAGCGAAATTTAATAATGTGGTTATTGAAAATGCTAGGATTCAACCAACCATTATTCAAAAGAGAGAAAGATCCGAATCGTCCTCTTTTTGAATAACTTAAGCTAAATAATAAACATTTGCGGATTAGAATAGTAACTTTGTCACTAGACCTATACCGAAGAAGTTTTTTTATAATGTAAGTATACGAAATACTATGATTAATGAGTTTATAAGTTAAGTCGACTAATTTTTAACCATTTTGTATTCTTAACGCCAAATGATGTAATAGACGTATTATCTATACTATACCATCAATAGCCATTAAATATGGTAGTCACTTTTCAGCAATTTAGATAAATAATTTAGTTTTTTCACACAATGGATGGTCAAAACAGCTATACAGACTTTCACGAACGGGAAAGCCCACTCCTTAAGGTGTGGGATGGTAGTGAGATCAGATACGGTGTAGCTTCTGCTACATTAAGTAT
>NZ_JAXBMC010000019.1:0-61044 GCF_033963865.1 Cytobacillus sp. IB215316
GCACGCCGCCAGCGTTCGTCCTGAGCCAGGATCAAACTCTCCAATAAAGTTTGATTGCTCATTTGTTCAAAAAATTAACGTTGACGCTTTTGCTTTGTTTAGTTTTCAAAGAACATTTTTTGTTGCTATCGCTCAGAAGCGACTTTATTAATTTAACATTTTTCTTTATTGATGTCAACATTTTTTTAAATGTTTTTTCATGCTGTCATCTATGTTATCGCGTTGTTTATCAGCGACGTTTATTAATATATCACCCTCATACTATGATGTCAATATGTTTTTTTGCTTTTTTAAAAGAACAAAATGTCGTAACAAGATTTAAATAATAAGCATTGGGTATGAACGCTATATATTTATAATTCAAAAGGTCTTCAATGCTTTTATATCATCACTTATCATTCTGAAAAATATGCTTTTTTTGAGCGAACATACCGATTACACTCTGACGGTGTTGCAACCTTTCTAAATAGTTGAAACAATATTTGATATCTTTCCTCCATTGCACGCTTAACTACATAGTCAATTCGAGAATCTTGAAAATCAAGTAGCAATTCTTCTAACTCTCTTTTTATTAAGTATTCAATTTCTTTTATTTCCTTTTTTGTTACTAAAAGTCCAAGCATAATGTCACCTCACTATTAGTTATTCTAGTTATTTCCACTGTGAAACAGTTTTATGAAATTTTTTCTTTAGTAGTCAGTCTTTTATCATATCTTCTATTAGGGAGCATAGTATGTAGACAAGTAATCGTGTAAGCTAGGCTTTTTCGTAAACTTTGTTGTTATTAGGTTCTAGCAAAAAGGATGATACGCATCTTAATAGGTTACATATTTATTTCTTAGTACAAAAAACAACAATGAATACGAACCAGCTGTAAGAAAAGAGGAGGGGGTTATATGAATTTCTTTGTCGTTGTAAATGGTAAAAAGGGAAAACAAGCACTAATAATTATTGTTGCTGCTTTATTTACAGCTATTTTTCTTTATCTTGAAAACGCGCTAAATAATACAGTTTTTTCGACTGAGGATGGTCCTAGAGCTATTTATAAAGGAGATGAACGAGGGGAGAAAATAGCTTTAACATTTGATGTCAATTGGGGTGACGAACATATATTAAACATCCTAGAGGTATTAAAAAAAGAAAAAGTGAATTCAACTTTTTTCATTTTAGCAGATTGGGCTGAACGACATCCTGAAGTCGTAACTCAAATTGCAGAAGACGGACATGAAATAGGCAGCAAAGGATATAGTTATAAGGATTATTCAGAGCTAGAAGCTAGTGAGATTAAAACCGATATTTTAAAATCTAAGGACGTATTTAAGGTATTACAAGTAAAAGCTGCCCCGCTACTACGACCACCTACTGGGAATATAAATGAAGAAGTGATTACTACCGCATCCGAAGTTGGATACACTGTTGTACATTGGAGCATAGATTCACAAGACTGGCTACGGCCTGGTACGAAAGAAATAACTAAAAATGTTACAAAAAACCTTAATGGTGGAGACATTATTTTACTTCACGCCTCTGACTCTGCCAGTCAAACGGCTGAGGCACTTCCATCAATTATTCAATTTATAAAAAAGAAAGGATACAAAAATGTTACAGTGACTGAACTTATTACAAACACAGATACAAAAAGCGGAGAAATTAATTGAGATGACGGGAATAAGAAATTCCTCTCTATTTGAAAAAAAATGAGTGGGTTAAACCTCCACTCATTTTTTTGAAACAAATTATTAGCTATTAGTAAATTTCGGTAATATTAGTAGCTGGTACATGTTACATAGCAATAGGGGAAAAAGCATCAAATATAACCAACTATCATCATTTGCTTGAACCGCTGGTATTAACTCTATAATTGTTACGACTATCATAAAAAACATAGCTGGGACAAATGCCTGTTTATTTGTTTGTTGCTTTTTTAACAATGCAACAACAATGCCTACAAGAGCAATGATTAAAGCTACTACGATGTACGAGAATATTGAATCTCCCTCATCTGCAAACAATTTATATCTAAAATATATAAGATCAAATAACACAAATACAACTAATACAATTTGTACTGCATTCCATAACTTCACCGACCGAAAGATCCCTAAGCCAAAACGATGGATCGTTAAATAAGCAAAAAATCCCATTTGACTAATAACACTAAATATAAGGCCTACACCAACAAACCAAATAAATGCCAATACAATATCCATAAATTCAAACGAAGAGAATAGTTCTTTGTATTCACTCCACTTTACAATAAATCCAATAATACCTGCGCTAATTCCTCCAACAGCTAAGGTCGACATAAATAAACGAACCCAATTTCGACTATTCACAGCAAGACTCCTCCATTACACATTCTCCTAATGATTGTACCAATCGACTGGTGAAAATACCACATTTTCAGTATTAACAACGTATAATTTTTTGTAGATAAACTATCCTAAAGTATAGGACAACCCTGAAAGGAGTTAGTGAGCAATGAAAACAAACGTGTTGCTCCTATTTATCATAGTCACAATTTTAACGGCTAGTGGGTGCGGACAGCAGGAACAAGCACAAGAATTGGATTATGAACAATCAAAGAAAATGATTGTTGATATTTTAAAGACTGATGAAGGAAAAAAGGCGATTCAAGACATTATGTCTGAGGACGGCATGAAGCAACAATTAATTATGGACCAAACAATTGTTACAGCTGCAATTGAAAAATCACTTACTTCTAAAGAAGCTACTGATTTTTGGAAAGAAAGTCTATCAGATCCTGAATTTGCAGAAAGCTTTGCAAAGGGCCTGCAAGAAGAACAGGAAAAATTAATAAAGGAATTAATGAAAGATCCTGAATACCAAGGAATGATGCTAGAACTTTTTCAAAATCCAGAGATGGAACAGCAAACTTTAACTGTGCTTAAAGGTAAAGAATATCGGACTCACCTACAAAAGGTTATAACAGAAACAATAGAAAGCCCCTTATTTAAAGTTAAGATTCAAGAAATTCTATTAAAAGGTGCGGAGGAATTACAAAGCGGTGAAAAGGGCGACGATGAAGAACAAAGCGCTGATAATGAAGAAGGTGGAGATGATTCAGGAGGTAATGGAGGGGGAGGGTAACCTCTTACAAGTATTTGAAAGAAGCAAATAAAAAGGGTCTACCTTACAATTACAAAAAATTGTAGGGTTGACCCTCTGTCTAATAAGAATCTACGACCATTTATACAATCGATGTAACCCTTTCAGCCATGTTCATATAAATTTTACCAAGTTGATGATCTTCAGCATAAATAGAAGGTGCAAAATCATCATCATCCCAATCTGGTTGCTGTAACGGGAGTTGTCCTAGCAGTTCTGTTTGTAGCTCCTTCGCTAATTTCGTGCCACCGCCATTTCCAAAGACATATTCCTTTTCCCCTGTCAGCTTGCTTTCAAAATAAGACATATTTTCAATGACACCAATAACTTCATGCTCAGTGCGCAGAGCCATAGCACCTGCACGAGCAGCTACAAAAGCGGCAGTAGGATGTGGTGTTGTCACAATAATTTCCTTACAAGAAGGTAGCATTGCATGGACATCTAACGCAACATCCCCTGTTCCAGGAGGTAAATCTAACAATAGATAATCCAACTCGCCCCATTCTACCTCTTGAAAAAAGCTATTAAGCATCTTTCCTAACATTGGGCCTCTCCAAATAATAGGTGCATTATCTTCGACAAAGAATCCCATTGAAACCACTTTTACTCCTAATCTTTCAACAGGAATGATTTTCTCGCCTCTAACAACTGGTCTCTTCGTAATACCCATCATGTCTGGTACACTAAATCCATATATATCAGCATCTACTAGGCCTACTTTTTTCCCTAGCCGTGCTAAAGATACAGCTAAATTAACAGAAACAGTTGATTTTCCAACCCCACCTTTACCACTTGCAATCGCAATAAACTTAGTGTTGCTACCTGTTGATAATGGTGAATTACTACCTTCCTCAGAGGGTGATGGACTTTCCGACTTGGCAGTTTTGTCCTTCGGTAATTCTGAAAAACGCAGCCCAACAGATTTAGCACCGGCATCCTTTAATACTTGTACGATATGTCCTTGTATTTGCAACTGCTCGGATGTACCAATCTTTGATAATGCAATTTTTACACTTACATGCCCTTTCTCTTCTTTAATATTTATGTCCTGGATCGCACCGGTTTCTTCAAAAGTTTTATGTAAAAATGGATCTTTTAATTGACGTAATAGCTCAACTACTTGATCTTTCGTTATCAATTATTACACCGTCCTTTTTGTGTATTCGTTTTCATACGTTCACCTGTTAGTATACCATAATTACATATGACGGCTAAAAGAATTCACAATAATTAACTATTACTCAGGAGCCTTCTCCTCGTTAGAGAAATATCTAATAATCCCTTTATATATGGAAAACGCTAGTTTTTCTTGATATGTGTCATCAGATAGTAAATCCCTTTCAGCACTATTAGACAAAAATCCTACTTCGACCAAGGAACCAGGTATATTTGCATTTTTCAATAAGTACACACCACTAATTGCCTTAGCTTTTCTCGTAGTATTCTCTAGAGTTGTTCGAAACTCATCTTGTATAAACCTTGCGATTTCTTTATTTTCAATATAATTGGGGTTATAAAACGTTTGTGCCCCCCTATATTTTGATGAAGGTATCGCATTTAAGTGAACACTGATAAATAAGTCCCCTTGCGACTCATTAATCATTTCTGCTCTTTTTTTCAAATCCTCAGTCTTCCTTTTGCTATAGCCCTTTGTACCGCTAGATGCGAGGTCGTGATCATCTTCACGGGTCAAAATAACGAGCGCACCCTGTTCCTGCAGAAGATCTTTCAATAAAATACTAACCTTTAAAGCTACATCTTTCTCAAGCACATCACCACCAACTGCCCCTCCGTCAGGGCCACCGTGGCCAGGGTCTAAAATAATTATCTTACCAGATAGAGGTAAATTCCACGATTTCCATGAAGCATTTTCTGTAAACTGGTATTGAACGATTATTAGTAGGATAATAAAGCCTATTAAGTATCCAGCAAATTTCAGTTTTTTCTTCACTTTGTCTCTGCCTCCCACTTTTTCCTTGTAAACACTATATGGGACAAGAGGCAAAAATAGACCATCTAGCTTTATGCCTATCGTTAAAAATGCAAGATGAGCTGCGAAGAACATGATCAACTTATTTTTTTATGTTATAGACACCTATCACCGTTTGCTAGTGCAATTTCATTCGATACCGTTTTTCCCCTTTATAAAAACCTTCATTAAACCAATAACTAACAAAATGTTCGCATGTGTAATACATTGATTCATTCATTAAACTAAAATCATCCACGTTCCCCCAATATATAACGTAATCATACAAAGTATTAATTAAATACTTTTCTTCTGTTATACACCTTAACTTTACCTTTTCTAAAGGTTCACCAAAATAACCAAATCGACTATAGCTTGCTCCCAGCAAATATGATTCTACAGCGACGTCAACACATCCATCCTCAATAGCACTAATCGCCACAACACCTAGTTTGTAAAAATCACTAAAAGTTTGTTCAACTTGTTTTTTTAAAATTTCAAGAGATAGCTCTCTTAGCATTTTCCGTTCGTAAATGACTTGCTTTTCCTTCTGCTTTGCAGCAAAAGTTGTTATAACGTTCATTTCTTATTCAACCCCTTTTGAAAGTAGTTTACACTTCCCTAAAAGCTTCATACGTTACTGTCTTTACCAATTAAGAAAAGTTGAGGACATCTCTATCTCTTATAACATGCTCCCATTCAGTAGGCACTGCTGATCTTCTTTAGCTAAGAATAGGCGCTCCATATATCTGTATAACAAGTAGTACGAAAGGCTTTATTCGTAAACTTTGTTGCTTTTTTCATTTACATATAAGTAACTGATGTGTTTAAAGAAAAGGTGCCACGAAGGCTAGTGTATACGTGCTTCTACCTATGAACGAAAAACACCAATTAACACAAAACAGCCATTAGAAAAGAATGCCCTGCTGTTTGACCACGACAAACGTTAGATAGTGTTTTTTGTCTTAATGAAAAGAGGTGAGTGGAGTGACTTCCTGGGGACATGCGGCGAAACTGCATGTGATCGAACTTTTTTGATATTCCCATCGTTTTAAGGGTTTATTCATCTGAACACTAGTTAGTCATAACATTTAGTAAGTATGTTAATTTAAAAATAGTTGAACAAAAGGCTTTTTTATCGTAACCTTTGTTGCTATTGTCGATTTTTCAACAGAAGTAATTGGTGTCATACACTCTAGTAGTGTATGTATTACTTAATTCAAAAAACAATAATCAGTAGAAACAGTCAATAAAAAAGACCCCCAACCAATTTGGTTGAGAGTCTTTGAAACGTAAATAAAATTAACGTTTTGAGAACTGTGGTGCACGACGAGCGCCTTTAAGACCGTATTTTTTACGTTCTTTCATACGAGCATCACGAGTTAATAAACCAGCACGCTTTAATGTTGGGCGAAATTCTGGATCAGCTTGTAGTAACGCACGTGCGATACCGTGACGAATTGCACCAGCTTGCCCAGTATATCCACCGCCATGAACGTTAACTAAAACGTCATAAGCACCTGTAGTTTCAGTTGCTTCAAGTGGTTGTTTTACAACTTCTCTTAATGCTGCAAATGGAATATAGTTTTCAATATCACGATCGTTGATCACGATACGTCCGTCACCAGGAACTAAACGTACACGAGCAACAGAGCTTTTACGACGGCCTGTGCCATAATATTGTACCTGTGCCAAATTAATACCCTCCTAAAATATTATCCGCGAAGTTCGTAAACTTCAGGTTGTTGTGCTTGATGTGGATGTTCGTTACCAGCATATACATGTAACTTTTTAAACATTTGACGACCTAATGAGCCTTTTGGTAACATACCACGAATTGCGCCTTCTAGCATTCTTTCTGGATAGTTCGTACGCATTTCAAGCGCAGTTCTTACTTTTAATCCGCCTGGATGTTGACTATGACGGTAATATAGTTTGTCAGTTAATTTCTTACCTGTAAGTTCAATTTTCTCTGCATTGATGATGATTACATGATCACCAGTATCAACATGTGGTGTATAAGTTGGTTTATGTTTACCACGTAAAATCGATGCAATTTCGCTTGCAAGACGACCTAAAGTCTTTCCTTCAGCATCAACCACGTACCATTTACGTTGTACTTCTGCTGGCTTTGCCATAAAAGTTGTACGCATGATTTTCCCTCCTAAATAAAAAAATCCATGATTGGTTACATATATTATTCAACACGATTTTTCCGGGGCTAATCGTGGTTTTAAAATACATACCATATGATATAATAAATCTTTATGAGACTATTGTCAAGAAAATGTTACACCAGGTTTAGTTGTCATAATTCACTTGCCATAAATACAATCCATGAGATGGCGCCGTTTGCCCCGCTAGCATCCGATTTTTTTGCTCTAAAATAGTTTTTATATCCTGAGGCTTTATTTTTCCTTGACCTACTTTTAATAATGTACCGACAAGAATTCTCACCATATTATATAAAAACCCTGACCCATTAAAGTGCAAAATCAGCTCATCGTTTTCTTCATACAAATCTATATAATAAATTGTTCGAACTTTATCTTCTTTTGCCGTTTTAGCTGAGCAAAAGCTTGTAAAATCATGAGTACCAATTAAATATTCTTTCGCCATTTTCATAGCTGAAAGATCAAGGGGATATGGATAATGATATACATACTTTCTAGTGAATACATCATATTGTTTTGACCTTAGTATTTTATACCTATATTCCTTTGAAGTTACATCGTAGCGCGCATGAAATGTTGGGTCTACCTGCACGACTTCCTTAATAACAATGTCACCAGGGACAATCGAATTTAATGCAGCGGGCCACCTGTTCGCAGGAATATCTAATGGTGAGTCGAAATGGATGACCTGTCCATAAGCATGAACACCCGAATCTGTTCTTCCTGAAGCATAGATTGCAACATGATGTCCCTTATGAATTTTCATTAAGGCTTTCTCAAGGTAACCTTGCACGGTCCGCTGATTTGGTAGAGTCTGAGTTTGAAATCCATTAAATTGTGACCCATCATAGGCTATTGTACATTTTAAACGTTGCATGATTTTTCTACCTTCTCCATTAACTTCTTAATAAAAATAACAAAACAGATACTAATAAAGGACTAATAATTACAATGGTATCTCTACTATGCCACTGCAATTGATGAAATTTCGTTCTACCCTCACCACCACGATAACCTCTTGCCTCCATGGCTGTTGCTAAATCTTCAGCTCTCTTAAACGCGCTAATAAACAGAGGAATTAACAAAGGAACAATTGACTTTATTCGATCTTTTATTGGTCCACTTGTGAAGTCTGCTCCCCTAGCTGTTTGAGCCTTAATTATTTTTTCTGTTTCTTGCATTAATGTCGGTATAAACCGAAGTGATATAGACATCATTAAAGCAATCTCATGAACAGGCAAACCAAACCGTTTGAATGGGTTTAATAGACTTTCCATCCCATCTGTAATTTCTATTGGTGTTGTCGTTAACGTAAGCATAGACGTCATTAAAATCAAATTTAAAAAACGTAGGGAGATAAATACACCTTGCCTGATGCCTTCTTCATAGATTTCAATCCATCCTAAACTAAATAATAGTGCACCTTCCTTAGTTACAAAAATATGTAATATGAAAGTAAAAATAATAATCCAAAATATGAGTTTTAGCCCTTTCAAAATAAAGCGAATAGGTATTCGAGTTAGCAACATCATACCTATTGTATATAAACATAAAATCCCATATGTAAGCTCATTATTTGCTAAAAAAACAACTATGACATAAAGAAATATTAATGATAATTTCGAACGAGGGTCCAACTGATGGACAATTGAAGAACCTGGTACATACCTACCTATTATAATTTTATCCATCATGCTGCTTCACCTTACCCATAATCAATTGTGCTTGTTCTAGTGCATCGTCGATCGTAAGGCATGTGGACGATAGCTGAATACCAAATTTGCTTTCTAGCTTCATCTTGAACTTTAATGCTTCAGGAACATCTAACCCTAGCTTGACTAGCTCCTGTGGCTGAGAAAATACTTCTTCTGGTTTCCCCTTCATTCTAATCGTACCATTATCCATGACAACAATCTCATCAGCATACTTTGCTGCATCCTCCATGCTATGAGTTACCAATACCGTCGTTATCTTCTTCTGTTGATGTAGTTTATAGAACATATCCATTATCTCTGTACGCCCTCTAGGATCTAACCCAGCTGTTGGCTCATCTAACACAAGAACTTCTGGTTCCATTGCTAAAACTCCAGCAATTGCTACTCTTCTCATTTGACCACCACTTAAGTCAAAGGGTGACCTTTGCAAAAATTCACTTGGTAATCCAACTAACTCCAACGCTTCCTGTGCCTTCTTCTTCGCTTCTTTCTCTGATACACCAAAGTTAGTTGGACCAAAACATATATCTTTTTCTACTGTTTCCTCAAATAATTGATGTTCAGGAAATTGAAATACAATGCCAACTTTTTGTCTAAGCTTCTTTATCTTTTTATTCTTTTTCTCAGAGTCGATTGTCATATCACCAACGGTTAAACTTCCTACTGTCGGTTTTAATAGACCATTCAAATGTTGTAACAAAGTCGATTTTCCTGAACCAGTGTGTCCAATGATTGCTAGAAAAGTTCCTGAATTAATAGCTAAATTAATATCGTAAAGTGCTAATCGTTCAAGAGGCGTATGTTGATGATATTTATGTTCTACATTTTGTATTGTAATGTCCATAACTCATCCACCAATCCTTCATCTGTTAAATGATCAACTGTCAAAGGAATACCTGCTCGCCTCATTTTTTTACTAAGTCTAACGGAGAAAGGAAGATCAAGACCTATATTAACGAGCTCCTTCTCTAAAGCAAAAATATCTTCGGGTCGTCCCTCCGTGAAAATATTACCCTTATTCATAACCAATATACGATCAGCTTTACTTGCTTCATCCAAATCATGCGTGATTGAAATGACCGATATAACTTGCTCATCTTTAAGTTTTCTAATTGTTCTTAAGACTTCTTCTTTCCCTTTAGGATCAAGCATAGATGTCGCTTCATCTAAAATAATAATATCAGGCCTCACAGCTAACACACCAGCAATTGCAACTCTTTGTTTCTGTCCTCCGGAGAGATTATGTGGCTCTTGATCAACAAACGCTTCCATTTTCACTCTATTAATTGCTTCGTCCACGCGATCTACCATTTCCGAACGTTCTACCCCATTATTTTCTAACCCAAAAGCTACATCATCAATGACAGTTGTACCAACAAATTGGTTGTCTGGATTTTGGAACACCATACCAATTTTCTTACGAACATCCCAAATCGACTCATTTGTAAGTGTGATACCAGCCACTGATACCTCTCCAGACTCTGGTATTAACAACCCATTCAATATTCTCGCCAGTGTTGATTTTCCAGAACCATTATGGCCTACAATTGCTAACCATTCACCATTTTTAAGTGAAAATGATATATCTTTTAACGCATAATGTGATTGGTCATTATAGCGAAAGGAAACACCTTTGACTGATAATAGTTCATTCCCCATATCCTTTCCTCCTCTATTATTCGACATATTTCCTAAGAAATAAAAAAAACTTTATTGCATCATTAGTTCTGATGGTAAGATGAGGAGACTTAAAGGAGATATGCACTGAGGGTGGACAGTTCGTTAAGCGTAGACTCTCGATTTACCTCAATCCGCCTAATAATTTTCAAGAGTAATTGTAATGCCCCTTGTTGGCCCCTGCTATCATTATAAAGAGAAAAATATGAAGCATCATAGTTTAGACATTTATTAATAGTATAAAAACAATAGCAAAAAAGGGCATAGATTCAGTCATTAAAACTGTCCTGCCCTCATTTACTCATACAAAGATGTTCAAAAATCTCCTTTTGAACATTCAGTAGTATTAAACTAATTCAATAATAACCATTGGTGCTCCGTCTCCACGACGTGGACCCATTTTCATAATACGAGTGTAACCACCTTGGCGTTCTTCATAACGTGGTGCAATATCGCCAAATAACTTTTGAAGAGCGTCGTCACCTGTTTCTTCATTCGCAACTTCATTACGAATAAATGCTGCAGCTTGACGGCGAGCATGTAAATCTCCACGCTTACCTAAAGTTATCATTTTATCTACAAGAGAACGTAATTCTTTTGCACGTGTCTCTGTTGTTTGAATGCGTTCATTGATAATTAAATCAGTAGTTAAATCACGTAGTAACGCTTTACGTTGAGCGCTTGTACGTCCTAATTTACGATATGACATGAGATGTCCCTCCTTTTTAGAGTGTTATCATAGCAGTAAGGAAAACATGAAAATGGCTAGTTAAGAGTCTCATAACTAGTCATCTTTTCGCAATCCCAACCCTAACTCATCAAGCTTTGCTTTAACCTCTTCTAAAGACTTACGACCTAGGTTTCGTACTTTCATCATGTCTTCTTCGGTTTTATGAGCTAGTTCTTGTACAGTGTTAATACCTGCACGTTTTAAACAATTATAAGAACGAACTGAAAGATCTAATTCTTCAATTGTCATCTCAAGCACTTTTTCTTTTTGGTCTTCTTCTTTTTCAACCATGATTTCAGCATTTTGCGCTTCGTCAGTTAAACCAACAAAAATATTTAAGTGCTCAGTCAAAATTTTCGATCCAAGAGCAATAGCCTCTTTAGGACCTGTGCTTCCATCTGCCCATACGTCAAATGTTAGTTTATCAAAATTTGACAACTGACCTACACGAGTGTTTTCAACTTGATATGAAACACGAGATACCGGTGTGAAAATCGAATCAATTGGAATCACTCCTATTGGTTGATCCTCACTTTTATTTGCATCAGCTGAAGTATATCCACGTCCACGTCTTGCGGTTAATCTCATACGCAAATGACCATCTTTTGCTAAAGTAGCGATATGAAGGTCAGGGTTAAGAATTTCCACATCACTATCATGTGTAATATCAGCAGCTGTTACAGCTCCTTCACCTTGTATATCAATTTCAAGCGTCTTGTCCTCGTCTGAATAAATTTTCAATCCGAGTTTCTTTACGTGTAAAATAATAGACGTTACATCTTCCACGACGCCTTCAATTGTTGAGAACTCATGCAGTACACCATCTATTTGAATAGATGTGACAGCTGCACCAGGTAGTGAGGATAATAGAATACGACGTAAGGAGTTACCCAAAGTTGTACCATATCCACGCTCAAGTGGCTCGATGACGAATTTACCGTATTTGGCATCATCGCTGATCTCAACCGTTTCGATTTTTGGTTTTTCAATTTCTATCATTACAAACCCTCCTTCAAAACGTCGAAACCCCGGCTAGACAATTTAATGTTAGTTTGTCTATGGATGTCTAACCGAAATTCCCCAATAATAAGTTCCCGAATGTGCACAACAACTAAAATAATTAATCTGTTTCGCAATAAAAATGATTTATCATAACCCATTATTGACATGAATTCAAAATCTATACAGAGAAATTATACACGGCGACGTTTTGGTGGACGACATCCGTTATGTGGAACAGGTGTAACATCCTTAATTGCAGTAACTTCAAGTCCTGCTGCTTGAAGTGCACGGATAGCAGCTTCACGTCCAGCTCCAGGTCCTTTTACAGTTACTTCAAGTGTTTTTAAGCCATTTTCTATAGAAGTCTTGGCAGCCGTTTCTGCAGCCATTTGAGCAGCAAAAGGAGTAGATTTTTTAGAACCTTTGAAACCTAATGCACCGGCGCTAGACCAAGAAATCGCGTTACCATGAACGTCAGTGATCGTAACGATTGTATTATTAAACGTTGAACGAATATGTGCAATACCAGACTCAATATTCTTTTTCACACGACGTTTACGTGTATTTGTTTTACGTGCCATTTCTTAAGAACCTCCTTTACTATTTCTTCTTATTCGCTACAGTACGACGTGGACCTTTACGTGTACGAGCATTATTTTTAGAATTTTGTCCTCGAACTGGTAATCCACGACGATGACGAATTCCTCTATATGAACCGATTTCGATTAGACGTTTAATATTTAATGATACTTCACGACGAAGGTCACCCTCTACTTTATAGCCGTCGATGATATCACGGATTTTCCCTAATTCTTCTTCAGTTAAATCACGCACACGAGTATCTTCTGAAACTCCTGCATCAGCTAGAATTTTCTCTGCTTTTGTGCGTCCAATACCAAAAATATATGTTAATGATACTACAACACGTTTATCACGAGGAATATCTACACCAGCAATACGCGCCATTATACGTGCACCTCCTTATGCTTATCCTTGTTTTTGTTTATGTTTTGGGTTTTCACAAATAACCATTACTTTTCCATTTCTGCGAATAACTTTACATTTTTCACAAATAGGTTTAACTGATGGTCTTACCTTCACTGTTCTAACCTCCTTGGTAATAACGGAGTTTAATTATTTAAAGCGGTACGTAATCCGTCCGCGAGTTAAATCATATGGTGATAATTCTACAGTAACTTTATCTCCTGGTAAGATTCGAATGAAATGCATACGAATTTTACCTGAAACATGTGCTAATACTGTATGTCCGTTTTCAAGTTCTACCTTAAACATTGCATTTGGTAATGTTTCTACGACAGTACCTTCAACTTCAATTACATCGTCTTTCGCCATCTAAAAGCTCTCCCTTCTTCAAATCAGTAACTTGCTCATTGACAAACTTTGTTAATGCATAGCGCAATTTCCCGTTTGTCACACGACCAGTTTCACTTATACTGTTCTGAACTTCCGGAGATACGTAATCAAAAAACTCAAGGTGTTGAATATTCTTCTTTTTTGGCCGATCATATTTTCGCTTTTCTCCATCCGCAAGTAAAACAAATCGCTCATCAACACTTTTTATAATTATTGCATACTGTCCAGCGTCTCTGCCTTGAGTGATTAAAACAAACTGACCTATGCGCGGACTCGAATCAGAATCGTTCAACTATTATCACCTTCACTTAGGCTTTTGTTAAAATTTCATAACCAGTCTCTGTAATAACAATCGTATGCTCAAAATGTGCACACATTTTACCATCAACCGTTACAACTGTCCAGTCATCTGCTAGCGTTTTTACATATCGACTACCTGCATTTATCATCGGCTCAATCGCCAATACCATCCCTGGTTTCAATCGCGGCCCTTTATTTGGTGGACCATAATGTGGTATTTGAGGATCTTCATGCAAATCTTGACCAACACCGTGGCCTACATACTCACGAACGACTGAGAAATTATTTTCTTCAGCATACGTTTGGATCGCATGAGAGATGTTTGATAATCTTACATGAGACTTAGCTTCTTTTAAACCCTCATATAATGAATTCTCAGTCACATCTAAGAGCCTCTGTGTTTCTTCAGTAATATTCCCAACTGGATATGTCCAAGCAGAATCACCGTGATATCCATTGTATTTAGCCCCAATGTCTATGCTGATGATGTCTCCATCTTTTAAGACACGATCACCAGGAATACCGTGAACTAACTCCTCGTTTACTGAAGCACATATACTCCCGCGAAAACCATTATACCCCTTAAATGATGGAATTGCATCATGTTTCCGAATAAACTCTTCAGCAATTGTATCCAATTGCTTAGTAGTAATACCAGGTTTAATATGTTTCTGTAATTCCTTGTGAGTCAAAGCAACGATACGGCCTGCTTCACGCATTATTTCTATCTCACGTGGGGTCTTACAAATAATCATTTAGATATGCCTCCAAGCAATTTATCTATATCTACAAATACTTTATCAATTGCTTGTTGTCCATCAATGTTTTGTAAATAACCTTTTTGCTTGTAGAAATTTAATAAAGGCTCTGACTGTTTAATGTTTACCTCTAGGCGAGTTTCTACAGTAGCCTCATTATCATCAGCACGTTGATATAATTCTCCTCCACACTTGTCGCAAACGCCCTCTTGTTGTGGTGGATTAAATACTAGATGATATGTGGAACCACAGTTCTTGCAAATTCTTCTACCTGTTAAACGATCTAATAGTATAGATTTATCAACATTTATATTGATAACAAAATCTATCGTACTGTTCATGGCATGTAGCAATTGTTCTAACGCCTCTGCTTGAGCGACTGTTCGAGGGAAACCATCTAACAGAAAGCCATTTTTACAATCATTTTTACCCAATCTTTCACGAACAATACCTATTGTAACTTCATCAGGAACAAGTTTGCCCTCATCCATAAAAGCCTTTGCTTTTAAGCCTAATTCAGTTCCTTCACTTATAGCAGCACGGAACATATCTCCTGTTGATATGTGAGGAATATTATACTTGCTAACAATTTGCTCTGCCTGCGTACCTTTACCAGCACCAGGGAGCCCCATTAATACGAGATTCATATGTGTTCACCCTCATCTAACAATGAGGAAATGGGAGAACCCCAAAACCTCATGACTTAATAAATCCTTTGTAATGACGTTTTACAAGTTGGCTTTCAAGCTGTTTCATTGTCTCAAGTGCAACACCAACAACGATGAGCAAGCTTGTTCCACCAATTTGTACTGATTCCGGAAGGCTGGTAAATTTAATAAAAATGATAGGAAGAACAGAAATTGCAGCTAAGAAAATAGAACCTACAAATGTAAGACGATATAGTATCCGAGTTACATATTCTTGCGTATTTATCCCTGGACGAATTCCAGGAATATACCCACCTTGTTTTTTAAGGTTTTCTGCCATTTGCTCAGGGTTAACTTGAACAAACGTATAGAAATAGGTAAATGCAATAATTAATGCAACATATATTGTCATACCAACAGGTTCGGTATACCTGAATGTATTTTCAATCCACATAGTAACATCGTTTTGTCCAAAGAATGATGCAATTGTTGGTGGTGTAATAATAAACGATACTGCAAAGATAACAGGTATTACACCCGCAGCATTTACTTTTAAAGGTAAATGAGTAGATTGTCCTCCAACTGGACTACGACCCACTAAGCGTTTTGCATATTGAATTGGAATTTTTCGAAATGCTTGTTGGATGAAAATAACACCAACGACGATTGCAACGATCGCGAGTAGTAATAATACTACCGTAACGATACGTAAGAATAGCTGTTCTCCAGCACCTTCAAATTGTGTTGCATACACTTGGTTAGCGATATTCGGAATGCCTGCCACAATCCCAGCAAAGATGAGGATGGAAATTCCATTACCAACACCGTGAGCTGTTATTTGTTCACCTAACCACATTAAAAAGGCAGTTCCAGCCGTCAATACTAATGCTATTAACAAATAAGTTGGAATGCCAGGATTCTCAATTAAAGCCCCGTTCGACATAGTGTTAAAGCCAATGGACATACCAATAGCTTGAATAAATCCAAGAACTATTGTGCCGTAGCGGGTAAACTGAGCTAATTTACGACGACCAACCTCACCTTGTTTTGACCATTCAGTAAACTTTGGAACAACATCCATTTGAAGTAATTGAATGATAATGGAAGCAGTGATATAAGGCATAATTCCCATTGCAAAGATGGAAAAGTTCTGTAATGCTCCTCCACCAAATGTATTCAATACTCCAAATAGATTGTTTTCTCCTGTAACCTGTAGTACTTCAGCATTGATGTTCGGAACAGGAATAAACGTCCCTATTCTAAACACAACTAGCATTAACAAGGTGAATATTATTTTCTTTCTTATATCACCAACGCGCATAAAATTGGAGATTGTTCGGAACATTAAATCACCTCAGTTTTACCGCCTGCAGCTTCAATTGCTTCTTTTGCAGCAGAAGAGAATTTGTGAGCTTTAACAGTAAGCTTTTTCTCAACTTTTCCTTTTGCAAGGACTTTCAAACCCGATTTAAGCTTACTTACTACACCTGTTTCAATTAATAATTCAGGTGTTACTTCCGTACCATCTTCAAAACGGTTTAATGTTTCAAGATTAACGACCGCATACTCTTTTCGGTTAATGTTCGTAAAACCACGTTTAGGTAGTCGTTGAAACAAAGGTGTTTGACCACCCTCGAATCCTGGACGTACGCCACCGCCAGAACGAGACTTTTGACCTTTTTGGCCTCTACCAGATGTTTTACCATTACCAGTAGCAATACCACGTCCTACACGATTACGAGTTTTACGAGACCCTTCAGCTGGTTTAAGTTCATGAAGTTTCATCAGGGCACCTCCTTATTTACTCATGTTAAAATTATTGTTCTTTTACCGTAACTAAATGTGCAACTTTGTTTACCATGCCGCGAATTGCAGCATTATCTTCATGTACGACCGTTTGATGCATTTTTTTCAAACCTAAAGTTTGAACAGTAACTTTTTGATCTTTAGAACGGCCAATAACACTTCTTGTGAGGGTGATAGCTAATTTCTTTGACATTTCATTTCCCCCCTTATCCTAACAATTCTTCAACTGATTTTCCACGCAACTTTGCAACGTCTTCAGCGCGTTTCATATCCTGAATACCACTAATTGTAGCACGAATCATGTTAATAGGTGTATTTGAACCTAAAGATTTTGATAGGATGTCATGTACACCAGCTAACTCTAATACTGCACGTACAGGACCTCCTGCGATAACTCCAGTACCTTCAGAAGCAGGCTTTAACAAGATTTCTCCAGCGCCAAATCGTCCGATAACTTCATGTGGAATTGTTGTACCAACCATAGGTACAGTAACAAGATTTTTCTTAGCATCTTCTATAGCTTTACGAATAGCTTCTGGAACCTCTTGAGCTTTACCAGTTCCAAAACCAACGTGACCGTTTTTATCACCAACAACAACAAGTGCAGCAAAACGGAAACGACGTCCACCTTTCACTACCTTTGCTACGCGGTTTACGGTAACAACACGTTCTTCAAGTTCTAGTTTACTTGGATCAACACGGACCATCTGTATCCCTCCTTTGACAATTAAAATTCTAAGCCATTTTCACGAGCTGAATCAGCTAACGCTTTAATACGTCCATGGAATAGGTATCCTCCACGATCAAAAACCACTTCTTTAATACCTTTTTCTGACGCACGTTTAGCAACTAACTCGCCAACTTTTTGCGCTGCGTCAACATTACCTGTTGACTCTATGCTTAATTCTTTATCTAAAGTAGATGCACTTGCAAGTGTAACACCATTCACATCATCGATTACTTGCGCATATATGTGTTTGCTAGAACGAAACACATTCAAACGCGGGCGTACAGCTGTTCCTGAAATTTTCGCACGAACACGTCCGTGTCTTTTTTTACGAACTGCATTCTTATCAGGTTTTGTAATCATACTATGCCACTCCTTTCTTATACACTAGGCGGTATTACTTACCAGTCTTACCTTCCTTACGACGTACATATTCGCCTTCATAACGAATTCCTTTACCTTTATAAGGCTCTGGTGGACGTACATCACGAATGTTAGCAGCTAAAGCTCCAACACGTTCTTTATCAGTACCTTTAATAACAATTTTTGTATTCGCAGGCACATCTATTTCGATCCCTGCTTCAGGTTCGATTTCAACAGGATGTGAGTAACCCACATTTAGGATTAGCTTTTTACCTTGCTTTTGTGCACGGTAACCTACCCCGATCAATTCTAGTCCTCTTTCATACCCCTTAGAAACACCTTCAACCATATTAGCAAGTACGCTACGAGTCGTTCCATGTAATGAGCGGTGCTCTTTTGAATCAGATGGTCGAACAACTGTTACAGCGCTCTCTTCTATTGTTAATTCCATATCTGCATGGATTGTACGAGTTAATTCACCCTTCGGTCCTTTAACAATAACGTTTTTATTTTCCTCAGTTACCGTTACACCTGCAGGGATAACAATTGGTTTTTTACCAACGCGTGACATAAATTACACCTCCATTCTAAAAAAACTTTTTACCAAACGTAAGCTAGTACTTCTCCGCCTGTTTGCTTTTGACGAGCTTCCTTGTCAGTTAACACGCCTTGAGAAGTAGAAACGATCGCAATTCCTAAGCCATTAAGTACACGAGGTACCTCATCAGCTTTAGCGTATACTCGTAAACCAGGTTTACTAATACGTTTTAATCCAGTAATTACACGTTCATTATTTGCACCATACTTTAAGAAAATACGGAGAATACCTTGTTTGTTATCTTCAATAAATTCCACATCACGAACGAAACCTTCACGTTTTAAAATATCAGCGATATCTTTCTTCATGTTTGAAGCAGGAACCTCTAATTTGTCGTGACGTACCATGTTCGCATTGCGAATACGAGTAAGCAAATCTGCAATAGGATCTGTCATCACCATAATATTTTTACCTCCTTCCCATATCTGGGTTTTACCAACTTGCTTTTTTTACACCTGGGATATGTCCCTTATATGCTAATTCACGGAAACAAATACGGCAAAGTTTAAATTTTCTTAGCACTGAATGAGGACGTCCACATCGTTCACAACGTGTGTACTCACGCACTTTAAACTTTTGATCACGTTTTTGTTTTACGACCATTGATTTTTTAGCCACATTTTCGCCTCCTTATATTTAGATGGCACTGATTACTTTTGGAACGGCATACCCATTTGAGTTAATAATTCACGAGCTTCTTCATCAGTATTTGCAGTGGTTACGATAACGATATCCATACCACGAACTTTCGAAACTTTATCATATTCAATTTCAGGGAAAATCAATTGTTCTTTAATCCCTAATGTATAGTTACCACGACCATCGAATGATTTTTTAGATACACCACGGAAGTCACGTACACGTGGAAGTGCTACAGACACTAGTTTATCTAAAAATTCATACATACGCTCACCGCGTAAAGTTACTTTTGCACCAATTGGCATTCCTTCACGAAGACGGAAACCAGCGATAGATTTCTTTGCTTTTGTAACTACAGGCTTTTGACCAGTTATTGTTGTTAATTCTTCAACAGCATTATCTAATGCCTTTGAATTTGCAACTGCATCTCCAACACCCATATTTACAACTATTTTTTCAAGTTGAGGTGTTTGCATAACTGATTTATAACTAAATTTACTCATAACACTAGGAGTAATTTCTTTTTGATATTTTTCCTTTAGGCGGTTCATAGTAGTACCTCCTTTCTACAACTAGTTATTTATCTAATAATTCACCAGATTTTTTTGCATAGCGTACGTTTTTGCCATCTACTTGCTTATGTCCAACTCGCGTAGGTTCACCCGACTTTGGATCTAATGGCATAACATTTGATACATGGATAGGTGCCTCTTGGCTGTTAATCCCACCTTGGGGATTTGCTTGTGAAGGTTTAGAATGCTTCTTCACAATGTTCACACCTTCCACAAGAACTCTACTTTTCTTTGGGAATGCAGCAAGGATAACTCCTTGTTTACCTTTATCCTTACCTGAAATCACAAGTACTTTATCACCTTTTTTTACATGCATCTTATCTGCACCTCCTTGATAAGGCATTTCAATTTTCAAATTAAAGAACTTCAGGAGCTAATGATACAATTTTCATGAAGTTGCTATCACGTAATTCACGAGCTACCGGGCCAAAAATACGAGTACCACGTGGACTCTTGTCGTCACGGATAATCACACATGCATTTTCGTCAAAACGGATGTAAGAACCGTCTGGGCGTCGTGCTCCTTTTTTCGAACGTACAACAACAGCCCTAACTACTTCACCTTTTTTGACAACGCCTCCTGGTGTTGCTTGTTTCACTGTACAAACAATTACATCACCAATATTTGCATATTTACGTCCAGAGCCACCTAGAACTTTAATTGTTAACACTTCACGAGCTCCAGAATTATCAGCAACTTTCAACCGAGATTCTTGTTGAATCATTCACGAAACCTCCCTTCGGATATAAAATTCATCCGACCTTGTATTATATAATTACCGCTTTTTCAACTACTTCTACTAAACGGAAACGTTTTGTTGCAGATAGTGGACGTGTTTCCATTACTTTAACTACATCGCCAACTTTTGCAACATTTTGCTCATCATGTGCTTTGAATTTCTTCGAATACTTAACACGTTTCCCATAAAGCGAATGAGTTTTGTATGTTTCAACTAATACAGTAATCGTTTTGTCCATTTTGTCAGATACAACACGACCTGTATACACTTTACGTTGGTTGCGTTCACTCATTTAAGCAAACCTCCCCTCATTTATCGATTATTCACACCGATCTCTCTTTCACGTATCACAGTTTTCATACGAGCGATCGATTTACGTACTTCGCGAATACGAGCTGTATTTTCAAGTTGTCCAGTCGCTAGCTGGAAACGTAAATTGAATAACTCTTCTTTTAAAGACTTAACTTTTTGTTCAATTTCGGCAGTGGTAAGGTCACGAATTTCATTAGCTTTCATTAGATTCACCACCAATTTCTTCTCGTTTTACAAACTTACATTTTACTGGAAGTTTATGTGATGCAAGGCGAAGTGCTTCACGTGCCACCTCTTCAGGTACACCTGAGATTTCAAACATAATCTTACCTGGTTTTACAACAGCAACCCAGCCCTCTGGAGCACCCTTACCGGAACCCATTCGAACTTCTAGAGGTTTAGCTGTATATGGCTTGGATGGGAATATTTTAATCCATACTTTACCGCCACGTTTCATATAACGTGTCATCGCAATACGAGCAGCCTCGATTTGGCGGTTAGTAATCCAAGACGCTTCTAGCGCTTGTAAGCCGAACTCACCGAAATTAACTTCAGTGCCGCCTTTTGCACGACCGCGCATTTTACCGCGGTGTTCGCGACGATACTTAACGCGTTTTGGCATTAACATGATTATTTTCCTCCTTCCTCTTTATTCTTCTTTGTAGGAAGGACTTCTCCACGATAAATCCATACTTTTACACCTAATTTACCATAAGTAGTATCAGCTTCAGCTGTACCGTAGTCTATGTCAGCACGGAGCGTATGAAGTGGAACTGTTCCCTCACTGTAATATTCTGCACGAGCGATATCTGCACCACCTAAACGCCCAGATACCATTGTTTTGATCCCTTTTGCTCCAGCGCGTAAAGCACGTTGAATTGCTTGCTTTTGCACACGACGGAAAGATACACGGTTTTCTAATTGACGAGCAATATTGTCTGCTACTAATTTAGCGTCTAAATCAGCTCTCTTGATTTCTACGATATTAAGGTGGACACGTTTACCTGTTAACGCATTTAACGCTTTACGAAGTGCTTCTACTTCTGATCCACCTTTACCAATAACCATTCCTGGTTTTGCAGTGTGAACTGAAATATTTACACGGTTAGCCGCGCGTTCAATTTCCACTTTTGATACAGCAGAGTCACTTAATCTTTTAGTAATGTATTCACGAACCTTAAGGTCTTCATGCAACAAGTCTGCATAGTCCTTATCAGCATACCACTTTGATTCCCAATCACGGATGACTCCTATACGCAAACCGACTGGATTTACTTTTTGTCCCACTGATTATCCCTCCTTCTTTTCTGATACCACTACAGTAATGTGGCTCGTACGTTTATTAATTTGACTAGCACGTCCCATTGCACGAGGGCGAAAACGTTTCATAGTCGGGCCTTCGTTAACATACGCTTCTTCAACAACTAAATTATTAACATCCATCTCATAGTTGTGTTCTGCGTTTGCAACAGCTGATTTTAATACTTTTTCTACTATTGGGGAAGCCGCTTTGTTTGTTAAGCGTAAAACTGCTAATGCTTCACCAATTTGCTTTCCTCGAATTAAGTCCGCTACTAAGCGAGCTTTACGAGGCGCAATTCGAACTGTTCTTGCAACAGCTTTTGCTTGCATTTAGGATGCCTCCTCTCTTAACGTCTTGTTTTCTTGTCATCACTAGCGTGACCTTTATACGTACGAGTTGGTGCAAACTCTCCAAGCTTGTGACCAACCATGTCTTCACTTATATATACAGGCACATGTTTTCGACCATCATAAACTGCAATTGTATGACCAATGAATTGAGGGAAAATCGTTGAACGACGAGACCATGTTTTAACCACACGCTTACCATCGGTTTCATTTAAGCCCTCAATTTTTTTCATTAAATGATCATCTACAAAAGGTCCTTTTTTTAAGCTGCGTCCCATATGTGAACCTCCCTTCGCGATTGGCATACGGTTCCTGTGAACCGTAGCACAACCCCGTTATTTTTTACGACGACGCACGATGAATTTATCTGACTTCTTATTTTTCTTGCGCGTTTTATAACCGAGTGTTGGTTTACCCCAAGGTGTCATTGGTGACTTACGTCCGATAGGAGCTCTACCTTCACCACCACCATGTGGGTGATCAACCGGGTTCATTACAGATCCACGTACAGTTGGGCGTTTACCTAACCAACGAGAACGACCTGCTTTACCGATATTAATAAGTTCGTGTTGTTCATTACCAACTTGACCAATAGAAGCACGGCAAGCAGCTAATACCATACGAACTTCACCTGAAGTTAAACGTACTAAAACGTATTTTCCTTCTTTACCAAGAACTTGAGCAGATGTTCCAGCTGAACGTACTAATTGTCCACCTCTACCTGGTTTAAGTTCAATGTTATGAATAACTGTACCAACAGGAATATTAACTAACGGTAATGCATTACCCACTTTAATATCCGCTTCTGGACCAGACATGATTTCCATGCCCACTTCTAAATTTTTCGGAGCTAGAATATAACGCTTTTCACCATCAACATAGTTTATTAACGCAATATTAGCTGATCTATTTGGATCATATTCGATTGTAGCAACGCGTCCTGGTATACCATCTTTGTCGCGTTTAAAATCAATGATGCGGTATTGACGCTTATGACCGCCACCTTGATGACGTACTGTTAATCTACCTTGGTTGTTACGTCCACCCTTTTTATTCAAAGGAGCCAATAACGACTTCTCGGGAGTATCAGTAGTGATTTCTGCAAAATCAGATACCGACATACCACGACGACCATTTGAGGTAGGTTTATACTTTTTAATCGCCATCTCTATTTCCCTCCTTCACTAGTAAACTTATACTTCAAAAAGTTCGATTTCTTTGCTATCAGCAGTTAACTTCACGATTGCTTTTCTGCGACGATTAGTATAACCACTATGACGACCCATACGCTTGAACTTACCTTTGTAGTTCATGATGTTTACTTTTTCTACTTTCACATCAAAAATTGCCTCAACAGCATCCTTGACTTCAGTTTTATTAGCTTTCACATCAACGTCAAACGTATATTTTTTCTCTTCCATTAAATCTGTAGAACGTTCTGTAATAACGGGGCGCTTAATAATATCACGAGGTTCTTTCATTACGCAAGCACCTCCTCTACTTTTTCCACCGCATCTTTAGTGATCACAAGTTTATCGTGGTTTAATAAGTCCAGTACGTTCACACCTGTAGCAGATACAACTGTTACTCCAGGAATATTACGCGCTGAAAGAGTCACGAATTCATTTTGATCAGCAGTTACGATTAACGCTTTGCGATCTGCAGAAAGACTGTTTAAAATGTTTACCATTTCTTTTGTTTTAGGAGCATCAAATGCTAGGCTCTCTAATACAACGATATCATTTTCAAGCACTTTTGTTGATAGTGCTGATTTAAGTGCTAAGCGACGTACCTTCTTAGGTAGCTTATAGCTGTAGCTTCTAGGTGTAGGTCCGAATACTATTCCACCACCACGCCATTGTGGAGAACGAATTGATCCTTGACGAGCACGTCCAGTACCTTTTTGACGCCAAGGTTTACGTCCACCGCCACGTACTTCAGAACGACCTTTTACTTTGTGAGTTCCTTGTCTTAAGGAAGCTCTTTGCATAATAACTGCATCGAATAATACACTCTTGTTAGGCTCAATACCAAATACAGATTCTTTAAGCTCTACTTCACCTACTGTAGAACCATTTTGACTATATAATGTTACTTTAGGCATTGGTATATTCCTCCTTTCTTACAAAAATTACTGTGCCTTAACCGCACTATTAATAGTTACAAGACCTTTTTTTGGTCCTGGGACATTACCTTTAATAAGTAAAATGTTACGTTCAGCATCGATTTTTACAACTTCTAAGTTTTGAACAGTTATACGTTCTCCACCCATACGTCCAGGTAAAAGCTTTCCTTTGAATACACGGTTTGGATCAACAGGTCCCATTGAACCAGGACGACGGTGATAGCGCGAACCGTGTGACATAGGGCCGCGTGATTGTCCGTGGCGCTTAATTGCACCTTGGAATCCTTTACCCTTTGAAATACCTGTAACATCTACTACATCGCCTTCAGAGAAGACGTCAACTTTGACTTCCTGACCAACTTCATATTCCTCAACGTTCAGCCCGCGGAATTCACGGATGAAGCGCTTAGGCGTAGTATCCGCTTTTGCAACATGTCCTTTAGCTGGTTTGTTAGCAAGCTTTTCACGCTTGTTATCAAAACCAAGTTGTATAGCTTCATAACCATCTGTTGCTTCAGTTTTCTTCTGAAGAACTACGTTAGGTGAAGCCTCAACTACAGTAACTGGTACAAGTACATCTCCAACGAACACTTGTGTCATACCAATCTTTCTACCTAAGATTCCTTTGGTCATTCGTCACACCTCCTGTTATCTAACTTATTATTTATTATAGTTTAATTTCAATATCTACACCTGACGGCAAGTCTAAACGCATTAGTGAATCTACTGTTTTTGGAGTAGGATTTACGATATCAATTAAGCGTTTATGTGTACGCATTTCAAATTGCTCACGAGAATCTTTATACTTATGAACAGCACGAAGAATCGTATAAACAGACTTTTCAGTTGGTAACGGAATCGGACCAGAGACATTTGCACCTGATCGCTTAGCTGTTGCTACGATTTTTTCTGCAGATTGATCAAGAATTCGGTGATCGTAAGCTTTTAAACGAATACGAATTTTTTCTTTTGCCATTATTTTCCCTCCTTTTTCGCCTATTTTATTTAATAGACATTCTCCGTGGAAATTTCCCCACACTCGCCATGGCAAAGCGGCCGGGTGTGTCAGCAACCTTCCACATCATCGCAGTCAAAGACCAACATTCACTATTATATAAAAAAATCACACCTAATGCAATAGCAAATTTTAATCTATCAACTTTTTTAACCCACGACTTAGTATACACGCCTTACAGTCTCTTTTCAATTACTCTAGCACAACATACTATTAGCAGTTTTTGTTAATGCTCTTTTAGGGGCCTTTTGTTCTTCAGGTTCCTTGACAAAAAGCCATTCCATAAAAAAAACAGGTCTACGTATAAACGCAAACCTGTTTCTTTTCTATTATTACTCAGTGATAGTAGCTACTACTCCAGCACCTACAGTACGTCCACCCTCACGAATAGAGAATTTAGTACCTTCTTCAAGTGCGATAGGAGCGATAAGCTCAACTGTCATTTCAATGTTATCCCCAGGCATAACCATTTCTACGCCTTCTGGAAGATTAACGATACCAGTTACATCAGTTGTACGGAAGTAGAACTGAGGACGGTAGTTTGTGAAGAATGGAGTATGACGTCCACCTTCTTCTTTTGATAATACGTAAACTTCAGCTTTAAATTTTTGGTGTGGAGTAATTGAACCAGGCTTAGCTAAAACTTGCCCACGCTCAATGTCTTCACGTGATACACCACGAAGTAATGCACCAATGTTGTCTCCAGCTTCAGCATAATCAAGAAGCTTACGGAACATTTCTACACCAGTAACTGTAGTTTTGCTTGACTCTTCAGCTAAACCGATGATTTCGATTTCATCTCCAACATTTAATTTACCGCGGTCAACACGACCAGTAGCAACTGTACCACGACCAGTGATCGAGAATACATCCTCAACTGGCATCATGAAATCTTTTTCTGTGTCACGCTCTGGAGTTGGGATGTAGTCATCAACTGCAGCCATTAACTCAATAATTTTTTCTTCGTATGCAGCGTCTCCTTCAAGAGCTTTAAGAGCTGAACCTTGGATAACAGGAATGTCATCACCAGGGAAGTCATACTCAGATAATAAGTCACGCACTTCCATTTCTACTAATTCTAGTAACTCTTCGTCATCTACCATATCACATTTGTTTAAGAAAACAACGATGTAAGGTACACCAACCTGACGAGAAAGAAGGATGTGCTCACGAGTTTGTGGCATTGGACCATCAGAAGCTGAAACAACTAGGATAGCTCCATCCATTTGCGCCGCACCAGTAATCATATTTTTAACATAGTCAGCATGTCCAGGGCAGTCTACGTGTGCATAGTGACGAGTGTCAGTTTCGTACTCAACGTGTGCAGTAGAAATTGTAATTCCACGCTCACGCTCTTCTGGCGCTGCATCAATTTGATCATATGCTTGTGCCTCTGCTCCACCTTTTTTAGCAAGAACAGTTGTTATTGCAGCAGTTAAAGTTGTTTTACCGTGGTCAACGTGACCAATTGTACCGATATTCGCATGTGTTTTGGAACGATCGAATTTTTCTTTACCCATTATAATTTATCCTCCTTAATATACATATCATAATTTATATAAGATAGTAGTTGCTATCTTGAACTACTTTCTTTCTTACATAAGTAGTTATACTTTAATAAATGGAATAAATCAATTATTCACCTTTATTTTTCTTAATAATTTCTTCTGAAATTGCTTTTGGTACTTCTTCGTAGTGATCAAAGTGCATTGAGAATGTACCACGTCCTTGCGTATTAGAACGCAATGAAGTAGCATATCCAAACATTTCAGATAATGGAACCATCGCACGAACGACCTGTGCGTTACCGCGAGCTTCCATACCTTCAACGCGACCACGACGTGATGTAACGTCACCCATGATGTCTCCTAAGTACTCATCAGGCATTACAACTTCAACCTTCATAATAGGTTCAAGGATGACTGGGTTACATTTAGAGATCGCATTTTTCAATGCCATAGATGCTGCGATTTTAAAAGCCATCTCAGATGAGTCAACATCATGGTAAGAACCATCTACAAGAGCAGCTTTCACATCAACTAGTGGATACCCAGCAAGTACACCATTGCCCATTGCATCTTCTAATCCAGCTCCAACGGCTGGAATGTACTCACGTGGAACTACACCACCGACGATTTTATTTTCAAACTCAAAACCCTTACCTTCTTCGTTTGGTTCGAATTCGATCCAAACGTGACCGAATTGTCCACGTCCACCTGATTGACGCGCGAATTTCCCTTCAACTTTAGCAGCAGCACGGAAAGTTTCACGATATGCAACCTGTGGAGCACCTACATTTGCTTCTACCTTGAACTCACGACGCATGCGATCAACGAGAATGTCTAGGTGTAATTCACCCATACCTTCGATAATTACTTGGCCTGTTTCTTGGTCAGTATGCGCTCTAAACGTTGGATCTTCTTCTTGAAGTTTTTGAAGAGCTGTTGTCATTTTATCTTGGTCAGCTTTTGATTTTGGTTCGATCGAAAGTGAAATTACCGGCTCTGGGAATTCCATAGACTCAAGAATAACTTGATTTTTCTCTTCGCTCAACGTATCACCTGTAGTTGTAACTTTTAGTCCAACTGCAGCTGCGATATCACCAGCGTAAACTTTTGATATCTCTTCACGTGAGTTTGCGTGCATTTGTAAAATACGACCAACACGTTCACGTTTACCTTTTGTTGAGTTTTGTACATAAGAACCCGCGTCTAATGTTCCTGAGTATACACGGAAGAATGTTAATTTACCAACAAATGGGTCTGTCATAACTTTGAATGCAAGTGCTGAGAACGGCTCATCGTCACTAGAAGGACGAGTAACTTCTTCGTTAGTATCAGGAAGAGTACCTTTGATAGCCGGAACATCTAATGGTGATGGAAGATAGTCAACAACTGCATCAAGCATTAATTGAACACCTTTGTTTTTGAAAGCTGATCCACAAATTACTGGATAGAACTCAACATTAACTGTTCCTTGACGGATTGCAGCTTTAAGCTCTTCCTTAGTAATTTCTTCGCCGCCTAAGTATTTTTCCATTAACTCTTCATCAAGCTCAGCAACCGCTTCAACTAACTTTTCACGGTATTCTTCTGCTTGATCCTTATACTCTTCAGGAATCTCACGAACTTCTATATCAGTTCCTAAATCATTCCCGTAAAATACAGCGTTCATTTCAACTAGATCAATAATACCGTGGAATTCATCTTCCGCTCCAATTGGTAGTTGGATTGCAGCTGCATTCGCTTGTAAACGATCGTGAATAGTGCTTAGAGAATATAAGAAGTCTGCACCGATTTTGTCCATTTTATTAACGAACACCACTCGGGGAACTCCGTAAGTAGTCGCCTGACGCCAAACTGTTTCAGTTTGAGGCTCAACGCCTGATTGAGCATCAAGAACTGCTACTGCTCCGTCAAGCACACGAAGTGAACGCTCAACTTCAACAGTGAAGTCTACGTGTCCTGGTGTATCGATGATATTAACGCGGTGACCTTCCCACTGTGCAGTTGTCGCAGCAGAAGTAATAGTAATACCACGTTCTTGTTCTTGCTCCATCCAGTCCATTTGAGATGCACCTTCATGAGTTTCACCGATTTTATGAATACGACCAGTGTAATAAAGTACACGCTCAGTTGTTGTTGTTTTACCAGCATCAATATGTGCCATGATACCGATATTTCGAGTCTTTTCTAAGGAGAACTCTCTTGCCATTGGGTCTTTCTCCTTCCATTATAAAGTATCGTATTATAATTATTAGTTGACCATCAAAGAGTCAATGGAGATCTTATAATGATTCACATTGCTCTTTATTAGGTCGATCAAGTTTATTGGATTACCAACGATAATGAGCAAATGCTTTATTCGCTTCAGCCATTTTATGCGTATCTTCACGCTTTTTAACTGCAGCACCTGTATTGTTAGCTGCATCTAAAATTTCGTTAGCTAAACGCTCTTCCATCGTTCTTTCTCCACGAAGACGTGCATAGTTTACTAACCAACGAAGTCCTAATGTAGTACGACGATCAGGGCGCACCTCAACTGGTACTTGATAGTTAGATCCACCAACACGGCGAGCTTTAACTTCCAATACTGGCATGATGTTTTTAAGAGCTTGCTCAAAAACTTCCATAGCTTCTTTACCAGAACGTTCTTTTACTAATTCAAACGATTTGTAAAGAATATCTTGAGACTTTCCTCTTTTTCCATCAACCATCATTTTATTAATTAAGCGTGTTACTAGCTTTGAATTGTAAATCGGATCTGGTAACACGTCTCTTTTTGCAACGGGTCCTTTACGAGGCATTGATATTCCTCCTTTCAGTCATTGTTCTTACTATGTTGTTATTTTTTTGCTGCTTTAGGTCTTTTCGTTCCATATTTAGAACGACTTTGCATGCGGTTATCAACACCAGCAGTATCTAACGCACCACGAACGATGTGATAACGTACCCCTGGTAAGTCTTTTACACGTCCGCCACGGATTAATACAACACTATGTTCTTGTAGATTGTGTCCAATCCCAGGAATATATGCTGTAACTTCAATTCCGTTCGTTAAACGAACACGAGCATATTTACGAAGTGCTGAGTTCGGCTTCTTAGGTGTCATTGTACCTACACGTGTACATACACCACGTTTTTGTGGAGATGAAACGTTAGTTTGTGACTTTTTGAAGCTATTGTACCCTTTATTCAAAGCAGGGGACATTGATTTTTTAACTTTCGTCTCGCGACCTTTGCGTACTAATTGATTAATAGTAGGCATCTTGTTTCCTCCTTCCGTATGTTGCTAAGACCACACATCCAGGTGGTTCATTTTTTTACAAAAACAAAGTTTTTGTAGAAAATGATATTTCCACAAAAACAGTTTTAATAAATAATTGCAACTGTTGCTGCTCCCACTTCAATTCCACAAGCTCTACCTAGCTGCTTCATTGAATCTACTTTATTAATAGGCACATCGTTCGCTTTAGCTACATTCATAATTTTACTAATTATGCGTTCATCAGCATCAGCAGCAACGATCACTTCTTTCACAGCTTCCGATTTGAGAGCTTTAACCGTCTGCTTTGTACCTATAATAATCTTTGTTGCCTGTGATACTTTTTCATAAGACAACTTTAATATCCTCCAAAGTAACAGGTTATTTGAAACACCTTTGCAATAATAACATTCTGTTCAACAAATGTCAACAAGAAAAAAAGTTGCTTATAGAGGAGGTTACAAACACTCCTCTATAAACTTCAGTCAACAATTACTGCAGCTTCTTCTTCAATAATCGATGGTAATTCTGGTGTGGCTTTGCGATACTGTGTCATTCCAGTACCAGCAGGAACCAATTTACCAATAATTACATTTTCTTTCAACCCAAGTAAATCATCACGTTTACCTTTAATAGCTGCATCCGTTAACACACGCGTTGTTTCTTGGAATGAAGCGGCTGATAAGAAAGAATCTGTCTCTAATGACGCTTTCGTAATACCTAATAGTACTGGACGACCAGTTGCAGGTGTTTTACCTTCTAATAGCACTTTTTCATTTGCATCTGTAAATTGGTGAATATCTAGTAACGATCCAGGTAACACATTTGTATCACCAGCATTATGGACACGTACTTTACGAAGCATTTGTCTTACCATTACTTCGATATGTTTATCACCAATCTCAACACCTTGCATACGGTATACGCGTTGAACTTCTTTGAGTAAGTACTCCTGAACAGCAGTCATATCTTTTACTTTCAACAACTCTTTAGGATCGATTGAACCTTCAGTTAGCTCTTGGCCACGCTCTATGACCGAACCTTCCGCTACTTTCAATCTTGCGTTATATGGTGCAAGATAATTTCTTGTTTCTACATCATTTCGTATAACAATTTCATGCTGTCTATCACGCGCTTCTTTGATTTCGACGACAGTTCCATCGATTTCAGAAATAATCGCTTGACCTTTTGGATTTCGTGCTTCAAATAATTCTTGAACACGAGGGAGACCTTGAGTAATATCGTCTCCTGCAACCCCACCTGTATGGAATGTACGCATTGTTAACTGTGTTCCTGGTTCTCCAATTGATTGAGCAGCAATAATACCAACAGCTTCCCCAACTTCAACTTCCGAGCCAGTAGCTAAATTGCGTCCATAACACTTCTTACATACACCATGACGAGTATTACATGTGAATGCTGAACGGATCCAAACTTCTTCTACACCCGCCTCAACTATTACACGCGAAAGATCTTCATCAATTTGTTCATTTTCTGCAACAAACACTTCCCCAGTTTCTGGGTGTTTAATTGCTTTACGAGCATATCTACCAATCAAACGCTCTTCAAGCTTCTCAATTACTTCCGTACCTTCCATTAATGAACGAATAAACAATCCTCTGTCCGTGCCGCAGTCGTCTTCACGTACAATAACATCCTGGGCAACATCAACTAGACGACGAGTTAAGTAACCAGAGTCAGCTGTTTTTAACGCTGTATCTGCTAAACCTTTACGAGCACCGTGTGTAGAAATAAAGTACTCTTGTACGTTCAGCCCTTCACGGAAACTTGATTTAATCGGTAATTCAATAATTCTACCAGCTGGGTTGGCCATGAGTCCGCGCATCCCTGCAAGCTGAGTAAAGTTAGATGCGTTACCACGAGCACCTGAATCACTCATCATAAAGATTGGGTTACGCTTATTTAATGACGCCATTAATTTCCCTTGAATAACATCCTTAGCTGAGCTCCAAATAGATATCACTCGATCAAAACGCTCATCATCTGTAATAAGTCCGCGCCTGAATTGCTTTATGACAGTATCTACTTTGTTCTGAGCTTGATTTAATATTTCTTGTTTTTCAGGTAACACGACAATGTCTGATACTCCTACTGTAATACCAGCCTTTGTAGAATACTTAAAGCCTAAATCTTTCATGCGGTCAAGCATTTTGGATGTTTCGGTGATCTTGAATCGTTTAAACACTTCAGCAATGACATTACCAAGAATTTTCTTCTTGAACGGATCAATGATTGGACGTTTTTTAATCTCTTCCTTAACATCAACCGTCTTCTCAATAAAATACTTCTCTGGTGTTTTTTCTTCTAAGTTAGACTTGGTTGGCTCATTAATGTACGGAAACGACTTAGGTAAAATTTCATTGAAGACTAACTTACCTACTGTTGTTATAAGTAATTGATTATTTTGTTCTTCCGTGAAGTTTGGATTATTTAACGTTCCTGCATTTACAGCTACTCTCGTATGAAGATGGACATAGCCATTTTGATACGCTAGAAGTGCTTCATCAGTATCATTAAATATCATTCCTTCTCCAACGGCTCCTTCGCGTTCCATCGTTAAATAATAATTACCTAAAACCATATCCTGTGATGGTGTAACAACTGGTTTTCCGTCCTTAGGATTTAAGATATTTTGAGCTGCTAGCATAAGAAGACGTGCCTCAGCTTGTGCTTCTGATGATAAAGGTACGTGAACTGCCATTTGGTCACCGTCAAAGTCAGCATTATATGCTGTACAAACTAACGGATGGAGGCGAATTGCTCGACCTTCTACCAAAGTAGGTTCAAATGCTTGAATACCTAATCTATGCAATGTTGGTGCACGATTTAACAATACTGGATGCTCTTTAATAACTGATTCTAATACATCCCAAATTTCTGGCTGTAAACGCTCAATTTTACGTTTGGCACTTTTAATATTATGAGCAAGACCTTTTTCCACTAGCTCTTTCATAACAAATGGTTTAAAAAGCTCTATTGCCATTTCTTTAGGCAGACCACATTGATACATTTTTAAATTTGGTCCAACGACAATTACGGAACGACCTGAATAATCAACACGTTTTCCAAGTAGGTTTTGACGGAAACGTCCTTGTTTCCCCTTCAACATATGTGATAATGATTTCAGAGGTCTATTTCCTGGACCTGTTACCGGTCTTCCACGTCTTCCATTATCTATAAGTGCATCAACAGCTTCTTGCAGCATTCGTTTCTCATTTTGTACAATAATGCTAGGTGCACCAAGATCTAACAATCGCTTCAAGCGATTATTTCTGTTAATGACACGACGATATAAATCGTTTAAATCTGATGTAGCAAACCTTCCACCATCAAGCTGTACCATAGGACGAAGTTCAGGTGGAATAACAGGTAAAACATCCAAGATCATCCACGACGGATGATTGCCAGAGTTTCGAAATGCCTCAAGCACTTCAAGTCGTTTAATCGCACGAGTACGACGCTGGCCTTGTGCTGTTTTTAATTCCTCTTTTAGACTTTCTACTTCTTTTTCTAAATTAATATCCTGAAGAAGCTTTTTAATCGCTTCTGCTCCCATCGAAGCCTGGAATGTTTGCCCATATTTTTCTCGATACACACGAAATTCTTTTTCAGAGAGCAACTGTTTCTTGTCTAACGGCGTATCACCTGATTCAGTTACTACGTAAGACGCAAAATATATTACCTCTTCTAGTGCACGAGGAGACATATCTAATACAAGTCCCATGCGACTTGGAATACCCTTAAAATACCAAATGTGCGTTACCGGTGCAGCGAGTTCAATATGTCCCATGCGTTCACGACGAACTTTAGCACGCGTGACTTCTACTCCACATCGGTCACAAACTACACCTTTATAACGAACACGTTTATATTTTCCACAATGACATTCCCAATCTTTTGTAGGACCAAATATGCGTTCACAAAATAAACCGTCCTTCTCTGGTTTAAGAGTACGATAGTTTATCGTTTCAGGTTTTTTCACTTCACCGAATGACCAAGAGCGAATCTTATCTGGTGAAGCGAGTCCAATTTTCATATATTCAAAGTTATTTACGTCTATCAAGGGGCCTACCTCCCTTTTAGTCTCAGGTTTTCCCTTTACACCCAAACTCAATTATACCTAGATGCTCAAAAAGCTAGTGAATAACAACTGTTAAACTAACTAACAAAATGTTTTCGCCATCCTTTTTTGAACACATATTAATATAGAATTTCAAAGGGGATATCCCCTTTGAAAAAAGTATTGCTTTTTACTATCTCTTACTCTTTCACCACTGCATCTACCTCTTGTTCTACAGGAGCTTCTTCATCCATAGATACACTAGCATTTTGTTGATCATCATCATCTTCAGTATCACGCATTTCTATTTCTTGTTCATCACTAGAGAGCATTTTAACGTCCATACCTAAACTTTGTAGCTCTTTAATTAATACTTTAAATGACTCAGGAACACCAGGTTCAGGTACATTTTCACCTTTGACAATAGATTCGTACGTTTTCACACGACCTACGACGTCATCTGACTTAACAGTTAGAATCTCTTGTAGTGTATAAGCAGCACCGTATGCTTCAAGTGCCCAAACCTCCATTTCACCAAACCTCTGACCACCGAATTGAGCTTTACCACCCAAAGGTTGTTGGGTTACTAGTGAATAAGGACCCGTTGAACGAGCGTGTAGCTTATCATCAACCATATGTGCTAGTTTAATCATATACATAACACCGACTGATACACGATTGTCAAATGGCTCTCCTGTACGTCCATCATACAAGACCGTTTTAGCATCGCGAGCCATACCTGCCTCTTGTAATGTAGCCCATACGTCTTCCTCACGAGCACCATCAAATACCGCAGACGCAACATGTATACCGAGTTTCCTAGCAGCCATTCCAAGGTGTAATTCTAATACCTGACCGATGTTCATCCGAGAAGGAACCCCTAATGGGTTTAACATAATATCAATCGGCGTACCATCTGGTAAATATGGCATATCTTCTTCAGGTAAAATTCTTGAAATTACACCTTTATTTCCGTGGCGCCCTGCCATTTTGTCACCTTCAGAAATCTTACGTTTTTGAACGATATATACTCGAACAAGCTGATTAACTCCAGGTGGTAATTCATCGCCATCTTCGCGATTAAACACCTTTACATCAAGGATTATTCCTTCTCCTCCATGAGGAACACGGAGTGAAGTATCACGAACTTCACGAGCTTTTTCCCCGAAAATCGCATGGAGTAAACGTTCTTCAGCAGTAAGCTCCGTTACACCTTTAGGCGTTACTTTACCTACTAACAGATCTCCATCCTTCACTTCAGCACCAATACGGATAATACCGCGTTCATCTAAGTTTCGAAGTGCATCTTCACCTACATTAGGAATATCACGAGTGATTTCTTCAGGTCCAAGCTTTGTATCACGTGACTCTGATTCGTATTCTTCGATATGAATTGAAGTATAGACATCATCTTTCACTAGTCGTTCACTCATGATGATCGCATCTTCATAGTTATAGCCGTCCCAAGTCATAAATCCTACAAGCACATTACGACCTAGCGCTAATTCTCCCAACTCCATCGAAGGTCCATCAGCAAGGATTTCTCCCTTTTTCACTTCATTACCAACAGCTACAATTGGACGTTGGTTGTAGCATGTACCTTGGTTTGAACGAATAAATTTTAATAAACGATATTTATCAAGGTTACCTTTGATCTTTTGACCGTCTACTTCTTCATACCTTCTTACCCAAACCTCTTTCGCTTCAACACGCTCTACTATTCCAGGATGTTTACAAATTACAGCTGCCCCTGAATCCTTACCAGATACGTATTCCATACCTGTACCAACCCTTGGTGCCTCAGGCTGCATCAACGGTACAGCTTGACGTTGCATGTTCGCTCCCATCAATGCACGGTTAGAGTCATCGTTTTCTAAGAACGGTATACAAGCTGTTGCAGCAGAAACGACTTGTTTAGGAGATACATCCATATAGTCTGCACGTTCACTTTTAACAACGATATTTTCACCACGGAAACGGGCAAACACATCATCATCTACGAAAGTCCCGTCTTCTGTTAACCTAGAATTAGCCTGTGCAACTACATAGTTATCTTCTTCATCTGCAGTAAGGTAATCTATTTTGCTAGACACTTTACCAGTTTCAGGATCAACTTTTCGATATGGTGTTTCTATAAAACCAAATCGATTTACCTTTGCAAAAGATGATAATGAGTTGATTAGCCCGATGTTCGGACCCTCTGGTGTTTCAATAGGACACATCCGACCGTAATGTGAGTAGTGAACATCTCGGACCTCGAACCCGGCACGTTCACGGGTCAGACCACCTGGTCCAAGCGCTGATAATCTACGCTTATGAGTTAATTCAGCTAACGGATTTGTTTGATCCATAAACTGAGAAAGCTGTGAGCTTCCAAAGAATTCTTTTATAGATGCGATAACAGGTCTTATATTAATAAGTTGTTGTGGCGTGATTGTATTCGTATCTTGTATAGACATTCTTTCACGCACAACACGTTCCATTCTTGATAGCCCAATACGGAATTGATTTTGGAGTAATTCTCCAACCGAGCGAAGACGACGATTACCTAAATGGTCAATATCATCCGTATCTCCTACTTGATGTAATAGATTAAAGAAGTAACTAATAGAAGCAATAATGTCAGCTTGAGTAATATTCTTAACAGACTCCTCAATATAAGCATTGCCGATCACATTAATTACTTGCTCACCATCTGCATCACTAGGCGCATAAATTTTAATAGACTGCAGTAAAATCTCTTCTTCTATTACTCCACCTACTGTATGGAAGCTTTTAAACCCAGCTCCATCGATTAGCTGAGGAAGTATGCGATCTAGTGTCCTACGATCTAACAAAGTTCCTTTTTCAGCAATGATTTCACCAGTTTCAGAATCAACAAGTGTTTCAGCTAAGCGCTGATTAAATAATCTATTTTTCAAATGCAACTTCTTGTTAATTTTATAGCGTCCTACACTAGCTAGATCATAACGCTTCGGATCGAAGAAACGAGACTCTAGTAGGCTTTTTGCATTTTCTACTGTAGGTGGTTCACCTGGTCGTAGACGTTCATATATTTCTAGTAATGCTTTTTCAGTACTTTCGGTGTTGTCTTTTTCAAGGGTGTTGCGGATATATTCGTTATCACCAATTAAATCGATGATTTCTTGATCAGACCCAAACCCTAACGAACGCAAAAGAACCGTAACCGGTAACTTCCGAGTACGATCGATACGCACGTATACTACGTCCTTCGCATCAGTTTCATATTCTAACCATGCTCCTCGGTTTGGAATTACAGTTGCTGTAAAACCCTTTTTACCGTTTTTATCAACTTTGCCACTGTAATAAACACTAGGTGAGCGTACAAGCTGAGAAACAATTACTCGCTCAGCACCGTTAATAACAAACGTACCTGTTTCTGTCATTAACGGGAAATCTCCCATAAATACATCCTGGTCCTTCACTTCACCTGTTTCTTTATTCACTAAGCGTACTTTTACGCGCAGTGGAGCAGAATATGTAACATCGCGTTCCTTCGATTCTGCTACAGGGTACTTAGGCTCACCCAAGCTATAATCAATAAACTCAAGTGAAAGGTTACCTGTAAAATCTTCAATTGGAGAAATATCTCTAAACATTTCTCTAAGACCCTCATCAAGAAACCACTGATATGAAGAGGTTTGAATTTCAATAAGATTTGGCAATTCTAATACTTCACTAATACGAGCGTAACTTCTTCGTTGGCGGTGTCGTCCAAACTGAACTACTTGACCTGTCAACTGATTCACCCCTCAAATCAAGCGTTTTATTATTACTGCATATATATTTGTCTTACGAACTGAAAAATCATCAGTCATAAGGCAAAAAATAAAAGGGTTTCTTTTTAGAAAACCACATTTTACTCACGAACTATTGATTTTTTTAGTTTTTCCATTCAAACTAAACAATATACAACTAATATGATATTTTTTTCAATTATATTAGAAAAAATACATATTTGGCATTTTATAATATTAACACAACAAAAAATAACCGTCAACTTTTTTTTGCTTTTATGATATAATAGCCTTTTTTCTTAGTAACGATCTCTACTTCCCTGAAGATTGCTTTAAGCTTTTCAACTGCCGAGGGAGCCCCTTGCTTTTTCTGAATAACAACCCATAGCTCTCCACCATCATCTAAATAATCGATACTTTTTTCTAATATCGTATGAACTACTTTTTTCCCTGCTCGAATAGGTGGATTTGATAATATCGCAGAAAAAGACCGTTGATTTACACCCTCAAACAAATCACTTTTATAAATGGTTACATTTGAAACACCATTCAATTGCTTATTTTTTTCAGCTAACTCAAGTGCCCGTTCATTAACATCAACCATTTCCACCCGTTGTTTGTGAAATGCTTTTGCAATCGAAAGACCAATCGGCCCGTAACCACAGCCAATATCAAGTATAGAACCACCTGCTTCAGAAGGCTCAAAATGTTGTATTAATAATTTAGAACCGAAGTCAACTTCACTTTTCGAGAATACACCATTATCTGTAATAAAAGAAAACATAAAGCCCTTTAATTCATAACTCCAAGTTTGTGGGTTGCTATTCACTTTAGGCTTATCTGTAAAATAATGATCCCCCAAAAAACGACCCCCTGTCCTTCTTAAAATTTCGTATTAACTTCTTTAGCATGAATTGTTGTTTCACGCACTTAGAAGTTAACTATTCACAGCATCTTATCTTAATGTTTCATTCTTAATAATTGTTGCTTTTCGTCAATAGAGCTAAAAGCCAATATAACTAACGCTCTTGGCACCTTTTCTCCTCTAAAGACATCAGATACTCAAATGCATGTTAAAAACAACAACAACATATTTTTAATAATATGATTCTTAAAAAAAGCTCGCTAATATTATTAGCGAGCTTTTTTATTATTCAACAAAATTACTTAACTTCTACGCCAGCTCCAACTTCTTCAAGCTTCGCTTTAAGTTCTTCAGCTTCGTCTTTAGAAACGCCTTCTTTAAGTGTTTTTGGAGTGTTATCAACTAATTCTTTAGCTTCTTTTAAGCCAAGACCAGTGATTTCACGAACAGCTTTGATAACTTTAATTTTTTGTGAACCAGCACTTGTAAGTTCTACATCAAATTCAGTTTTTTCAGCAGCAGCGTCTCCACCAGCAGCTCCACCTACTACAGCTACAGGAGCAGCAGCAGTTACACCAAATTCTTCTTCAATAGCTTTTACTAAGTCGTTTAATTCTAAAACAGTCATTTCCTTAACCGCTTCAATGATTTGTTCTTTAGTCATTTTAATTTCCTCCTTGAAAAGTTGTAATTTTTTATACGAATACTATTTGTTTACTTAAATTATGCGCCTTGTTCTTCTTTTTGATCTGCAACAGCTTTTGTTGCAAGAGCAAGATTGCGAATAGGTGCTTGAAGAACGCTAAGCAACATAGATAATAATCCTTCGCGTGATGGAAGTTCTGCAAGAGCTTTAACGTCTTCTACTGATGCGATATTACCTTCAATCACACCTGCTTTAATCTCAAGTGCTTCATGGTCTTTCGCAAAGTTGTTAAGAATTTTCGCAGGAGCTACTACATCTTCAACACCAAAAGCAATTGCATTTGGTCCAGTTAAATGTTCGTTCAACCCCTCTAAACCAGCTTCTTCTGTTGCACGACGTGTTAAAGTATTTTTATATACTTTAAATTCAACACCTGCTTCACGAAGTTGCTTACGAAGTTCTGTTACTTCTGCAACAGTTAAACCACGATAGTCTACTACTACCGTTGATTTACTACCACGAAGTTTATCAGCAATTTCCGTAACGATCTGCTGTTTTTGTTCAACTGCGTTACTCATCCCTACACCTCCTATAATTTTTCTCTGGTTACTTATACCGCTTGGTGTATGCCGAAATTAAATTTTCTTCTCCAGCAAAAAACCTCCACATCTTTAAGACACGGAGGTTTGATATACAATAATTAACATTCTGTTATTACACTGTATATTTACAAAACACCTCGGTGGGAAATTAAGCTCATTACGAGCACCTACTGTCTCCGGTATAAATCATATTCTATTTAAACAACAAGAATGATTATATAGAATCATAACCTGTTTGTCAAATTATTTATTAATTAGTTTGCACCAGTTACTGTTGAAGGGTCAATTTTAATTCCAGGTCCCATCGTTGAAGTTACTGATACATTTTTCATGTACGTACCTTTCGCTGCTGCAGGTTTCACTTTTACCATTGTGTCAAAAATTGTAGTGAAGTTTTCTTCTAACTTCCCTTCTTCAAAGGAAACTTTACCAATTGGCACATGAATGTTACCTTGCTTATCTACACGGTACTCTACTTTACCAGCTTTAATTTCATTAATAGCTTTCGCAACATCAAATGTTACAGTACCTGTTTTAGGGTTAGGCATTAAACCTTTAGGTCCTAATACTCGACCTAATTTACCTACTTCACCCATCATATCTGGAGTTGCAACGATCACATCAAAATCAAACCAACCTTGATTGATTTTATTAATGTAGTCGCTATCACCAACAAAATCAGCACCCGCTGCTTCTGCTTCTTTTGCTTTTTCACCTTTTGCAAAAACTAACACACGTTGTACTTTACCAGTACCATGTGGTAGTACGACAGCACCACGGATTTGTTGATCTGCTTTCTTAGGGTCAACACCTAAACGGAAAGCAACTTCAACCGTTGCGTCAAATTTTGTTGTGTTTGTCTTCTTAACTAGTTCAATCGCTTCTCCCACTGGGTAAGCTTTTGTACGGTCTACTAATTTAGCAGCCTCTACGTACTTTTTACCTCTTTTAGCCATTGTATTTCCTCCTTATTTGTGGTTTTAACGGAACAACCTCCCACGAATAAAGGTTGCGAATGAGAATGCACTCATAGCCGCAACCTCCCAACACCTATATGCGCACGCGATTAATCTTCAATAACAATCCCCATACTGCGGGCTGTACCTTCAACCATTCGCATTGCTGATTCAACATTTGCTGCATTTAAATCAGGCATTTTTGTTTCAGCAATTTCGCGTACTTTGTCACGTTTTACAGTCGCTACTTTATTACGGTTTGGTTCACCTGAACCAGACTCAATTCCAGCAGCTTTTTTAAGTAATACTGCTGCAGGTGGAGTTTTAGTAATAAAAGTAAATGAACGGTCTTCGAAAACTGTAATTTCAACCGGTATAATTAAACCAGCTTGATCAGCTGTACGAGCATTAAATTCCTTACAGAATCCCATGATATTTACACCTGCTTGCCCTAAGGCTGGTCCAACCGGTGGTGCCGGATTTGCTTTACCAGCAGGAATTTGTAACTTAACAACTTTTATTGCTTTTTTAGCCACGAGACACACCTCCTTAAAGTCCGTGATGTGGTAATAGGGTATTCCCTCCCACTCATCGTAAACCTTTATTATCTATTCGAGGATGTCCAAATCGTCTGAGAGAAGGAACCGTCAAGAGACTTAAGTCAGCATACCTTACCACTTCTCATGTACGATGCATATGTACATGAAATTTAGTAGCATAGCCCACTAGTACTTCTTCATCCTTCTTTGAACACTCACTATAATAAAGATATATTATCATCTAGCCCCATATTTTTTGAGACATACTGACTTTGAAATATTACCACTTTTTTTGTGTCATTTCAAGTTTAATTGGTTATATTTTTTCTATTTGGTCAAAGTCTAGTTCAACTGGCGTTTCACGTCCAAACATATTTACAAGGACTTTAACTTTACTCTTATCAACATCAAGCTCTTCAATTTTACCTGTAAAGTTAGCAAAAGGACCATCCTTCACTTTTACCGTTTCACTAAGTTCAAAATCAACCTCAACGACTTTTTCTTCCATACCCATTCTTTTTAATACATGAGTAATTTCATCTGGTAACAACGGAGTTGGTTTTGATCCAGAGCCTGATGATCCGACAAAACCTGTTACTCCAGGTGTGTTTCGTACAACATACCAAGAGTCATCTGTCATTATGATTTCTACCAGCACATATCCTGGGAATACTTTTTTCTTAACGACTTTCTTTTTTCCGTTCTTCACATCTGTTTCTTCTTCTTCAGGAACTACAACTCTAAATATTTTATCTTGCATTCCCATTGACTCAACACGTTTTTCTAAATTTGCTTTTACTTTGTTTTCATAACCTGAATACGTATGAACAACATACCAATTCTTTTCCATTCGATAGGACTTATTATGTCCTTCCCTCCCCAACAATAAAATAGACCTGAAAGCGCAAACAGCGCACTCACTGGTGACAAGCATATGGCGAACCATCAAAAAGGTTGCTTTTTATCCTTATTGACGAATTGGCTTATAACCTCGAGCTGACGGCTGTTGAAGCTAGTCACTCAGCAAAGACCAAACGTCTCATTCATCCCACCAAAAGCACTGGAGTCACCTCACTTGAAGGCGCTTTTTTTGCCTTCTAGTAAAAAGGTATAGTGACCTCATGTAGATGGTTAAGATTCCTACACCTAAAGAGTTAACGTTTCGTCAATTTTCATAAAGGCACTCTCAGACGTAAAACATTCATCAGCAGGTTATATACCTGGTTATCTGCGTCTTCTTGTTAAAGCGTCTGCCATAAATACATTTTTTCTTCCCAAATCAAAAAACCCGTTACCGGGCTTTTCATCTACTAACTTTATCAATCATTATACCATGACAATGCAATTGTTATTCAACTACTAATTCAATTAAAAAAGAAATAATTTGGTCTGTTAAAGCAAAAAACAACACAAAAAATACTACAGTTGAAAGTACCGTAATAGTATAGCGAGTCAATTCCTTTTGTTTAGGCCAACTTACTTTTTTCATTTCACGTACAACATCACGCAAAAATGTTGTTAAACGTTTCATATACGTAACCTCCAGCGCCGGTTTTTATATAATCTAGGTTGTTAAAAATTATTTTGCTTCTTGATGGGTTGTATGTGTATTACAAGTTTTACAAAACTTATTTATTTCAAGTCTTTTCTCTGTTTTTGCATCAGTTTTCATAGTTATATAGTTTCGACTTCCACACTCACTGCATGCAAGGACTATTTTTTTACTCATGATAACACCTACCATAGACATACATGTCCTTAAAAGATTATCATACCATTCTTTTCTATGTCAACAACTGTTAACAAATGGAGGAAAGCTACAAGCTTATCTCTCTCAACTCTAAATAACGCTCAAGCTTTCTTTTTACTCTTTGTAGTGCATTATCAATAGATTTCACATGACGATTTAGATCTTCGGAAATTTCCTGATAAGACCTTCCATCTAAATAAAGAACTAATACCTTTCTTTCTAAATCACTTAATAGCTCTGACATTTTCACTTCAATATCATCATATTCTTCTTGATTTATAATGAGTTCTTCTGGATTCATTACCTTCGTACCAGAAATTACGTCCATTAGTGTTCGATCCGATTCCTCGTCATAAATAGGCTTGTCCAGTGATACATAGGAATTTAACGGAATGTGTTTTTGTCTAGTAGCAGTTTTAATAGCAGTAATAATTTGTCTCGTTATACATAATTCCGCAAAAGCCTTGAATGATGTAAGCTTGTCCTCTCTAAAATCACGTATTGCTTTATATAAGCCTATCATGCCTTCTTGGACAATATCTTCTCGATCTGCTCCAATTAAGAAATACGATCTCGCTTTTGCACGGACAAAATTTTTATACTTATTGATCAAATAATCAAGCGCTTCACTATTGCCACTGTGAACTAATTCTACAATATGTTCATCCTCATACTGCTCATATATTCCCCTTGTCTTCCCTTTGAAGTTCGAAACCACACAGATCCCTCCGACCGTTATATAGAAATATTATACAGCACGATTTTTTTCAACGTCAACCACTCATCGTTGTCCACGTCTCCATTTTTCGAAAATTTCTGCAACTTCTTCACTAAGATGTATTTTAGACTTTGGCTTTTTTTGTTGTGTAACTTTGACCTTCTTCTCAATTCGCTGTTTAATAGCGGTCATTTCATTGTATAGTTCTCGTGCGGATTTTCTCAATGCACCCTGTCCAAAAATCGTCCATTGTTCCATATAATCCGATGTTGCAACATGAATTTGCGTTTGAATATTATTAAGTTCTTTCACTAGCTTCTCTATGCGCTCATCTGCAGTTTCATTCTCACGTGTGAATATGATCTCTACTTTGTGGTTTTTTAATTTCTTTTCAATGCCTTTAACGAGGTGAGCATCAAAAACAATGATTACTCTATAACCAGTATAAGCTTTATATTCAGCCATCTGATTGATTAAGTTATCGCGAGCTGAGTTAAAATCTTTATCCCTTAAAGGTCTTAAGTTTGGCCATGCCCCTATAATGTTGTATCCATCAACAATCAGGATATCCATAAAGGTTAGTCCCCTAACGGGATTCGTTTACGGTAAACCTCATACATTAGTAAGCCAGCAGCAACCGATGCATTTAAAGATGTTACCTTCCCACGCATAGGAAGATTAATGAGAAAATCACATTTTTCTTTAATAAGTCTTCCGATCCCTTTTCCTTCACTACCAATGACAAGTCCTAAAGGCATATTTCCGTCAATGCTCCTGTAGTCATCTTGACCATTTGCATCTGTACCAATGATCCATATGCCATTTTCTTTAAGCTCTTCTATTGTGCGAGACAAATTAGTCACCTTAGCTACTGGAATATACTCTATCGCTCCGGTTGAAGCTTTAGCAACAGTTGCAGTTAATCCTACCGCTCTTCTCTTCGGAATAATAATGCCATGAGCACCAACTGCATCTGCAGTTCGCATGATAGAACCGAGGTTATGTGGATCCTCAATTTCATCGAGTAAGATAAAAAAGGGCATTTCTCCTTTTTCCTCTGCTTTACGGTATAGATCATCTAGGCTTGCGTATTCGTATGCAGCCACTTGAGCAATAACACCTTGATGATTGCCATCAATCATTTGGTCTATCTTTTTCTTTGGGACAAACGAAACTGGTACTTGCTTATCCTTTGCAAGCTGAGCAACCTGTTGCATTTGCCCTCTTTGTGATCCTTCAGCAATCCAAATCTTATTAATTTCACGCTTTGATTTTAGCGCTTCTAACACAGGGTTTTTGCCAATAATATATTCCTGATTCATCATTTACCTCCTTTCTTTTGTTTCTCAATAAATTGAAAAGATTCTCTTACAAGCTCCTCAAACCTATCTTCATTTCCCATTAAATAATGGTACCCTAATAAAGCTTCAAACGCTGTGCTATATCGATATGTTTGTACATCTGTATTTTTTGGAATGGTACCTGATTTTGCATTACGCCCTCTTTTTACGATTGTTTGCTCTTCAATACTAAGGATATCATTTTGGAGAAAGAAGTGTATAACATTCGCTTGCGCTTTTGCTGACACATATGCTTTAGCAATATTGTGTAACTGATTAGGTCTAATATTACCCTTTAGTAATAAGTGATGCCGCACATGACTTTCGTATACAGCATCACCCATATATGCTAAAGCTAGACTGTTTAACTGTTTCACATCAATAATATTAGGTGAATGTAACATCTTCCTTACCCTCTTCTCCATCTTGTACCTTGAGCTGTGTCTTCAAGTATAATATTTCGTTCTTTTAACTCATCTCTAATTTGATCAGATAATGCAAAATCCCTATTCTTTCTAGCATCTATTCTTTGTTGAATCAGTTCTTCTATTTCATCATCAAGTAGCTCGTTATTTTCTAATGTGAGTCCAAGCACGGTAAAGGTTTCTTCAAAGAGCAATACAAATTGTTGAATAACTTGATTGGAAGTGTTTTTTTCCATTAAATATAGATTTGCAGTCTTAGAAAGGTCGAATAATACTGTAATTGCATTGGCAGAATTAAAATCATCATCCATCTCTTCAATAAATTTCTCTTTGTATTGACTAATATTTTGAATCCATTCATCATCATTCGTAGTTAGATTAGCACTGCTATTCATCCGATGTTTTAAATTCGTATATGCTGTACGTAATCTCTCGAGGCTACTTTTGGCACTCTGAAGTAATTCAATATTATAATTTATTGGATTGCGGTAATGAACAGATAGCATAAAAAAGCGCAACACTTGTGGGTCATGCTCTTTAATAATGTCATGAACCAAAACAAAGTTCCCTAATGATTTCGACATCTTTTCGTTATCTATATTGATATATCCATTATGCATCCAATAATTAGCAAGCTGTTTTCCTGTTAAAGCTTCTGATTGAGCTATCTCATTCTCATGATGTGGAAAAATTAAGTCTTGCCCTCCTGCATGAATATCTATTGTATCTCCTAAATATTCTCGCACCATTGCAGAGCATTCGATATGCCAACCAGGTCTACCTAAGCCCCATGGGCTTTCCCAGGAAATCTCTCCTTCCTTGGCTGCTTTCCAAAGAACAAAATCTATTGAATCGTTTTTCTTCTCATCGACTTCAATTCGAGCACCCACTCGCAGTTCGTCAATTGATTGATGAGATAATTTTCCGTATCCGTCGAATTCACGCGTTTTGTAATAAACATCTCCACCTGATTCATAAGCATAACCTTTGTCAATCAAAGCTTGAATAAAGTCAATAATAATATCCATCGTTTCTGTGACTCGTGGATGAGCATCTGCTTTTTTGCATCCTAACGCGGAAACGTCTTCAAAATATGCTTGAATAAACCTCTCAGAGACAGTAGGTACGTCCTCACCTAACTCGTTAGCAGCTTTTATAATCTTATCATCAACATCAGTAAAGTTGGAAATATATTTCACATCATACCCGCGATATTCAAAATATCTCCTAACTGTATCATATATAATATCAGGTCGTGCATTTCCAATATGGATATAGTTATATACTGTTGGTCCACACTTATACATTGTAACCTTATTTTCTTCAATAGGTATGAATAATTCCTTTGCTCTAGTAAGTGTATTATAAATTTGAATTGGCATGTTCTATTTTCCTCTCTTTCATTTCTGCTAGTTCATTTCGTAATTCATTCATTTCTAATTCAATTTCTCTTATACGATCGGCAATCGGGTCTGGTAAATCTCGATGATTAAAGTCTTTTTTAACACGCACACCATTTTTTATAACTATCCTTCCAGGTATACCAACTGCTGTAGAATTGTCAGGAACGTCATGTAAGACAACAGAGCCTCCCCCAATCTTTGAATTCTCTCCAATAGTTATAGATCCTAATACTTTTGCTCCTGCTGCGATAAGTGCATTGTCCTTAATAGTCGGGTGTCTCTTACCCTTTTCCTTACCTGTTCCTCCTAACGTAACACCTTGATATATCGTAACATTATCTCCAATTTCACACGTCTCACCTATGACAACACCCATGCCATGATCAATAAATAAGCGCCTTCCTATTTGAGCACCAGGATGAATTTCAATTCCAGTAAAAAACCTGCTTATTTGTGATATGAGTCTAGCAAGAAAAAACAGTTTTCGCTTAAATAATCCGTGAGCTATCCTATGTGACCAAATAGCATGTAACCCAGAATAAGTAAGGATCACCTCAATATAGCTTCTTGCAGCTGGATCTTGCTCAAAAATCACCTCAATATCTTCTTTAAACATTTTAAACACGGTGTTCCCCTCCATTCTTATTATTTGTTCAAAAGACAAGAAAAGTGCAAGAGCCTCAATCATCCCCACCATGTGTTGAAACAAGACAATTCGATTGTATAGAATGCCAATACTATCAAATGTTTTTATGTTGAAATGACTGTAAGGGCCATATTTTCCATAACTCATCAATAAAGGTGTTGAATTTCTAACGATGCTCTTTTCGTAAACTTCGTTGCTAATGTACCTATACTAGAAAATAAAGATATTAATTTGCGTAAGTGTCATCGTTTTATAGAAGAAAAGATGCACCAAACTTTAGTAATATTCTTGTTAAGTTTTTTACGAAAATTCCTATATAAAAGAAAAGACACGATGGACATAAGTTGTATACGTGTACATATCCATATACGAAAAAACGCCTCTATGCCTATGCACAGAGACGTTTTCACGCGGTTCCACCCTGTTTAGGTAGCTCAAATTTGCAAGCCTACCCCAACTCAACCCTTCTAACGGAAGGGAATCCGTCCTAAGCTAGTTAATCAAAGATTAGTTCACCTAGAATACTCAGAGGTGCATTTCAAAAAGCGGGGATATGAACCACTTTCAGCCGATGATGGTCCTCTCTTAAATATCTTTATCCGCTCATTTACTTTTCCTCGTCAACGTAATTACGTATCATTCATTTTGTAAAAATCTTGTTTCCCAAAATATATATTGTAATTTACATATTTAATCCTTAATACTTAGCAACATCTATGCATAATAGCCTTACTTACACATTTAAACATCGATTCATATATCTTTACTATATTACAAAGTTAAAAAAAAGTTAACTAATTAAGCTTTTTATCCGCTCTTTAATTTTTTCCTTACCGAGTAACTCAATTGCCATTGGTAAGTCCGGGCCATGTGTTTGACCTGTTGTCGCAACACGAATCGGCATAAAGAGCTTTTTACCTTTGTGGCCTGTAGATTTTTGAACAGATTTCATTGCTGCTTTAATGTGCTCTGCTTTAAATAATTCAAGCTGTTCAATCTCTGATAGAAACCCAGTAAGTACCTCATTTACTTGCTCTTCTGATAAAACTACCTTTGCTTCCTCATCATACTTGATATCTGCTTTAAAAAACATTTCGGTTAAACCAATAATTTCTGCCCCGTAACTCATTTTTTCTTGGTGTAATAAAATTAATTTTCGAACCCACTCTCTATTTTCTTCATCCATGTTTTCCTCTATGAGCCCAGCTTTAGTTAAATGAGGCAAGGATAAGTTTACGATGTCATCGGCACTTAGATGTTTTATATACTGATTGTTCATCCATGTCAATTTTTGTTTATCAAATAAAGCAGGTGATTTTGATAAACGCTTAGCATCAAAAATATCAATCAATTGTTCCTTTGTAAATACTTCATCTTCACCACCTGGTGACCAACCTAGAAGTGCAATAAAGTTAAATAAAGCCTCTGGCAAATAACCTAATTCTTCATACTGCTCAATAAATTGAATAATCGCTTCGTCCCGCTTACTAAGCTTTTTCCTGCTCTCATTTACAATTAAAGTCATATGACCAAATGTAGGATACTCCCATCCAAGAGCTTCATAAATCATCATTTGCTTTGGTGTATTAGAAATATGATCATCACCACGTAAAACATGTGAAATTTTCATAAGATAATCATCAACTGCTACTGCAAAGTTGTACGTTGGGGTACCATCCTTCTTAACAATGACATAATCACCAATATCTTGTGATTCAAAAGTCACTTCACCCTTTACCATGTCTTGAAAACGGTATGTCTTTTCAGATGGTACGCTAAAACGAATGCTAGGTTTTCGACCTTCGGCTTCTAAAGACTTGCGTTGCTCATCCGTTAAATGACGACATTTCCCTGAATATTGTGGCATGCCTCCATTTAACGATTGCTCTTCTCGCTCTTTTTCTAGTTCTTCCTCAGTACAATAACATTTATATGCTAAATCTTTCTCTAATAGTTCATTATAATACTGCTGATAAATATCATTTCTTTCCGATTGACGATAAGGTCCATAATTCCCACCTACATCAACACTTTCATCCCAATCAATTCCTAGCCAAGATAAATATTTTAATTGACTTTCTTCTCCACCTACAATGTTACGCTTTTTATCCGTATCTTCAATTCGGATAATAAATTTGCCATCATTATTTCGTGCAAATAAATAATTAAATAATGCCGTACGCGCATTCCCTATATGTAAATGTCCTGTTGGACTTGGCGCATAACGAACCCTTATATCTTTCACCATAATTGTTACCCCCATAATTGTACATAGCAAAGTTTTATCGTTATTTTATCACCAAACATGATTGTATACAAAGCATGTCTATGTTGCTACCTTTTTTTTAGTAAAATAACTACTTGAGCAGCTATTCCTTCTTCTCTTCCTGTAAACCCAAGCTTTTCAGTAGTTGTAGCTTTTACATTTACTTGGTCAATAGAAGCCTCTAGAAGTTCAGCAATTCTTCCCCTCATTTGGTCAATATATGGGGACATTTTTGGTTGTTGAGCAATAATCGTACAATCAATATTGCCCAATTCATAACCTTCATTCTTTACTAGCTTCCAAACGTGTTGAAGTAGTAGTGATGAATCAGCATTTTTATATTGTGGGTCTGTATCCGGAAAATGTTTGCCAATATCCCCTGCTGCAATGGCCCCTAAACTGGCATCTGCAATTGTATGTAATAGTACATCCGCATCTGAATGTCCTAACAAACCTTTTACGTGGGGAATTTCAATTCCCCCTAATATTAGAGGTCTATCATCAGCAAATTGATGAACATCAAAACCTTGCCCAATACGAATCATTACCTTCACTCCCGTTACTTTATCTCTCTATGTTACTCGCTTATCGTTAAAACTACTCACCTAAAATTGCATGTGCAAATTTGATATCCTCTGGTGTAGTAATTTTGATATTTTGATAATCACCTTCGACGATCATTACTTGTTTATTTAGTCGTTCTACTAAACTGGCATCGTCGGTACCAATATATTTATCTTTAATAGCTTGCTCATGCGCTTCTTCCAATAATGATATACGAAAAGCTTGTGGCGTTTGCACTGCCCACAAGCTAGATCGTTCAAATGTTTCCTCCACTTTCAAATCCAGAACACGCTTCACAGTATCTTTAACAGGTACTGCAAGAACAGCCGCCCCGTCTTTGTATGCCCTATTAACCAAAGAATGAATATGCTCGGTTTTAATAAAAGGTCTTGCACCATCGTGAATGAGCACAATATCAACATTATGAACTGCTTTTAAGCCCATATGTACACTATGCTGCCGCTCATCTCCACCATACACGATTTTTTCTATTTTCGAAAAGTTGTTCTCTTCTACAATTTCCCTCATATATTGCTCATCTAGTGAATTAATAACTAGGACAATTCCTACGCAATGGGGGTCAGTTTCAAAAACTTTTAAAGTATGGGCTATGATTGGCGTTGACTGTAATGACATAAACAGTTTATTCATACCTACATTCATTCTTTTCCCCTGTCCTGCTGCAGGAATGACTACCTTATATAACATCATGTTGCTCTCCTAACATTTGTATAGGCATGATAAAGGTTAAGGAACGTGTTCACTTCACCTATAACCTTATCATTTATATAAACTTTGTATTATATCTTATAATGCTCTTTCTAACAACTTCGGCTTAGCAAAGATCATTCTCCCAGCAGAAGTCTGTAGTACACTCGTAACTAACACATCAAGATTTTTACCTATATAATCTCTTCCATCTTCAACAACAATCATCGTTCCATCATCAAGATACGCAATGCCTTGATTTTGTTCTTTCCCATCTTTAATTACTTGGACATTCATCTCTTCCCCTGGAAGAACAACCGGTTTCACGGCATTTGCCAAATCATTAATATTTAACACAGCTACATTTTGTAATTCACAAACTTTATTTAAGTTAAAATCATTTGTAACTACCACTCCAGAAGTAATTTTAGCGAGCTTTACGAGCTTGCTATCAACCTCCTGAATATCTTCAAAATCACCTTCATATATCTCAACGTTATTTGATAATTCCTTTTGTATGCGATTTAAAATATCAAGCCCTCTTCTACCCCTATTACGTTTTAACACATCCGCTGAATCCGCGATATGCTGAAGTTCTTCTAGGACAAATTGGGGTATGACGATCGTTCCTTCTAAAAAGCCTGTTTGACATATATCCGCTACACGACCATCGATAATAACACTTGTATCCAATATTTTTAATTTTTTATCATACAGCTCAAAATCTTCTTCATTGCCTTTTTTTGTTCCTTTACGGTTAGATATTGAAAATAAGTTAATAAGGTCGTCTCGCTTTTTAAAACCTATTTGAAAGCCTAAATAACCTAATAACAGAGTCAAAAATATAGGTATAATGGTATTGAATAATAAAAATTGGAATTTTTGTATTGGGATATTAATAAAAAAAGCAACAATAAGGCCAAAGATTAACCCTAAACTCCCAAAGACTACATCAGTTGCTGGAGCCTTGACAACAGTCTCCTCTAACCAACGTATTAAATTTACTATATAATCTACTAACCAAAATGTAACAAGAAAGAAAATAAGTGCACCTAATATGGCTAGCATGTAATGTTCTCTTAACAATGCAATGTTATCAATATTCATTAAAGGTAATAAATATGGAATATAAAATATACCTAATATCCCACCGATAATGAGAAAAAATAATTGAACAATTCTTTTTAACATTCTTTCACCTCCTTCTATACATTATAAACAGTTTGCAATAATTGAAACGTACTATTACTATTATTTTTTCTATTTGTAACCGCGATGAAATATATTTGTAAAATAAAGACATCTTTCACTTAGCATATCATCCTTTATGTGATGATTGCAAATGACTACTATATTTGACGATCAATTAACAATTGCTGCTGTATTCTTTTAAGTCCTTCTTTAATTTTTCGTGCTCGAACTTCTCCAATCCCCTCTACTTCATCTAATTGTTCTACACTTGCTTTCACGATTTGATTCATATTTTTGAAGGTTTCTATTAAATTTTCTATAACGACTGATGGCAAACGTGGTATTTTATATAAGGCTCGATACCCACGAGGTATTACACCTTTATCTATATTTGTATTTTGAGGATACCCAAGTAATTTTAAGAGTAGATAATCATCAAGAAGCTCCGAGCTCGAAAGCTTTTGTATTTTAAGTAAAATTGCATCAATATCTTCCTTAGCTTCACATGCATAATCTTTAATAAGTAAAATTGCTTCCTCTTCAATATGGGCAACTAATTCGTTCATTTGTAGACGTATTAACCTTCCTTCAGAACCTAACTCAGTGACATAGCTGATGATCTCATTTTGAATTCTCAACACCATTTCAATGCGATGTAGAACTTGTAATACTTCCGAAAAAGTTACTTGCTCTTCAAATTCCAAAGCACCTAAATTGGTCATGCTTTGATTCAAAACAGAGTGATATTTCTCAAGTGTTTGCATAGCTTGGTTTGCTTTCGTCAAAATGACACCAATATCTTTTAATACATAGCGAAAGTCAGCTTTATATAAAGTAATAACATTACGGCGTTGTGAGATAGCGATGACTAAGCTCCCAGTTTGTTTCGCAAATCTCTCTGCAGTACGGTGCCTCATGCCCGTTTCAGATACAACAATACAAGAATCTGGAACTAATTGTGCATTGGATATTAAAATTTTCGACCCTAATTCATTTAAGATAATTGCACCATCCATTTTAGCTAATTCATATAAATATGATGGTGAGAACTGACAATTTATTTGAAAGCCGCCATCAACCAATTTTTTCATTTTATCGTTGTAGCCAACAACGATTAAGCCACCGGTTTTTGCACGTAAGACGTTATCTAACCCTTCCCGAATAGGGGTTCCAGGGGCAATAAGCTTTAATATGTCTGCTACAATTTGCTCGCTATGCACTCTCTCCATTAACTATCTACCCTCCCAATGCATGTTGTAAGGTCTCATTAACAGATGATACTCCAATCACCTCAATTCCAGCTGGAACAGACCATCCTCCTAAGTTTTTCTCAGGCAAAATAACCCTCTTAAAGCCAAGCTTCGCAGCTTCCTGAACTCGCTGTTCAATTCTAGAAACGCGTCGTACTTCCCCAGTTAAGCCAACTTCTCCGATAACTACATCTGTAGGGTTTGATAGTTGGTCTCGAAAGCTTGAAGCGATACTGACGGCTACAGCTAAATCAATTGCAGGTTCATCTAACTTGACTCCTCCTGCAACCTTTAAGTATGCATCTTGATTTTGCAGCAATAGCCCCACTCTCTTTTCTAATACAGCCATAAGCAGTGATACTCTATTATGATCGATTCCCGTTGCCATTCTTCGTGGATTACCAAAACTTGTTGGTGAAATGAGTGCTTGTATTTCGACGAGAACGGGCCTTGTTCCTTCCATAGAGGCTACTACTGTAGATCCAGCTGCTCCTTTTGAACGCTCCTCTAGAAAAATTTCAGATGGGTTTTGAACTTCAGTTAGACCTAGTTCCTTCATTTCAAAGATTCCTATTTCATTTGTTGATCCAAAGCGGTTTTTAACAGCTCTTAATATCCTATACGTATGATGACGTTCACCTTCAAAATAAAGAACTGTATCCACCATATGTTCAAGTAACCGTGGCCCAGCAATTGAGCCTTCTTTCGTAACATGACCAACAATAAAAGTGGCGATTCCTTTCGTTTTTGCAATTTTCATAAGCTCAGCGGTACATTCTCTTACTTGCGATACACTACCTGGAGCTGATGTAACCTCAGGGTGAAAAATAGTTTGTATTGAATCAATAACAACAAATGATGGCTCCATCTCTTCAATGGCTTTTGATATATACTCTAAATCGGTTTCAGCTAACACGAACACATTTTCTCCATTAACCTCTAGTCGATCTGCACGAAGCTTCGTTTGTTTTATTGATTCTTCTCCAGATATATATAATACTTTATGTTCAGAATGAGCTAATTTTGATGATACTTGCAATAACAATGTTGACTTTCCGATACCAGGATCTCCACCTATTAATACAAGCGATCCTTTAACAATACCTCCACCTAACACCCGATTAAATTCCACAAAATCCGTATACATTCTAGGTTCGTTCGTCGTTTCTATTTTTGTTATAGCTGTAGGTTTTGTACTGGTAGAAGTAGGTGCTACATAAAACGATCCCTTCCGAGCAGATTTTGTCTGTTCAATTTCTTCTACCATTGTATTCCACGCATTACACCCAGGACACTTTCCCATCCATTTTGCTGATTCATATCCACAAGTTTGACAACTAAACTTTGTTTTTCTTTTAGCCATTATGTTAAGCTCCTCTATTTAAAATACCTATGTGTATTATATTTTATGACAATATAAATAGATCTAAAGAAGAAAAGGTATACGACTTTGCATGCTGACGTATACCTCTTTTCTTACTTATCGTATTTTATAAGTGGTTTAATTCACTAATTTCTTCTGCTAAGCGAATAGTAAACTCATTCTCAACAACATCTAGCATAACTTTCTGACCTTTTGCAATCGTTCCTTTGAGCAATTCTTCAGAAAGCAAATCTTCAACATGCTTTTGAATGGCTCTGCGCAAAGGACGTGCTCCATACTCTAGGTCATTTCCTTCTTCTGCTAGCTTTTCCTTTGCTGCGTCTGTAATTTCCAGGGCAATTTCTTGCTCCACTAATCTTTTTGTTAATTGTTCTGTCATTAATGTCACGATTTCTTTAAGATGCTTTTTCTCTAAAGAATGGAAAACAATAATTTCATCGATACGATTTAAAAACTCCGGACGAAATGCTTTTTTCAGCTCATCCATCACTTTCCCCTTCATATCTTTATAATTTTGGTTTTCATCCTGTACATTAAATCCAACAAACTTATTTCGTCTTAGCGCATCTGCACCAACATTTGATGTCATAATTAACACTGTGTTCCGAAAATCTACTGTACGGCCTTTTGAATCAGTTAACCTACCGTCTTCTAGAACTTGAAGCAAAATATTAAAAACTTCAGGATGTGCTTTTTCAACTTCATCTAGAAGAATAACTGAGTATGGTTTACGACGAACTTTTTCTGTTAGTTGTCCACCCTCATCATGACCGACATAACCTGGCGGTGAACCAACTAGTCTTGACGTCGAGTGCTTCTCCATATACTCAGACATATCAATTCGTATCATGGCATCTTCTTCACCAAACATTGATTCAGCTAATGCTCTTGCTAGCTCAGTTTTACCAACACCGGTAGGGCCTAAAAATACAAATGAGCCGATAGGTCTTTTCGGATCTTTCAATCCAGCACGCGCTCGACGTACAGCCTTGGCAACTGCTTTCACAGCTTCTTCTTGCCCAATTACTCTTGAATGCAGGATTTCCTCTAAATTTAACAATTTATCTGTTTCAGTTTGAGCAAGTTTAGATACAGGAATTCCTGTCCAGCTTGCAACAACTTTAGCAATGTCTTCTACTGTTACTTCACAGTTTTCTTGACCTTGTTTCTGCTTCCAGCTTTTCTTTGTTTCCTCTAATTGTTCTCTTAAGCGTTGCTCAGTGTCCCGTAGAGAGGCTGCTTTCTCAAACTCTTGACTTTGTACTGCTGCATCCTTCTCTTTTCTTATTTCATCTAATTTTTGTTCAAGCTCTTTTAAATTTGGTGGTGTCGTATAAGACCGCAAACGAACTTTTGATCCTGCTTCATCTATTAAATCAATCGCTTTGTCAGGTAAAAAGCGATCCGAAATGTAGCGGTCGGATAATTTTACCGCCTGTATGATTGACTCATCACTGATTGATACACGGTGATGTGCTTCATACCGATCACGTAAACCTTTCAAGATTTGAATTGATTCCTCATTCGTTGGTTCATCTACTTGTATCGGCTGAAAACGCCTTTCTAACGCAGCATCTTTTTCTATATATTTTCTATATTCATCTATAGTTGTAGCTCCAATACATTGAAGCTCCCCTCTAGCTAATGATGGTTTTAGAATATTTGAAGCATCAATAGCGCCTTCAGCTCCACCAGCACCAATTAATGTATGAAGTTCATCGATAAATAATATGATATTACCTGCTTGGCGAATTTCATCCATTACCTTTTTCAGTCTATCTTCAAATTCACCGCGATATTTAGTTCCTGCCACCACTGTGCCCATGTCTAAAGTCATTACACGCTTATCACGTAGAATTTCTGGTATTTCATTATTTACAATTTGTTGAGCTAACCCTTCAGCAATTGCAGTCTTACCAACTCCAGGTTCTCCTATTAGGACTGGGTTGTTCTTTGTGCGTCTACTTAAAACTTCAATTACACGCTGAATTTCTTTACTTCTACCAATGACAGGATCTAAGCTTCCTTCTCGGGCAATGGCTGTTAAATCTCGTGCGAGACTATCTAATGTAGGTGTATTAGCATTCGTAGCCGCTCCCCCTTGATGACCTGATGAAGTTTCATTACTCCCTAACAGCTGAAGCACTTGTTGACGTGCTTTATTTAAGCTTACTCCTAAGTTATTTAAAACTCGAGCAGCAACACCTTCACCCTCTCTGATGAGACCCAGTAAAATGTGCTCTGTTCCTACATAAGAATGTCCTAGCTTTCTCGCCTCATCCATAGATAATTCTATTACTTTTTTGGCACGAGGTGTGTAATGAATCGTTTGAGTTGTTTCTTGACCTCTACCGATTAACTTTTCAACTTCTTCTTGTATCTTATTAGATTCCAAGCCAAGAGCAACTAACGCCTTAGCTGCAATCCCTTCACCTTCGCGAATAAGACCTAATAAAATATGCTCCGTTCCTATGTTATTATGACCTAAACGAACTGCCTCTTCCTGTGCCAATGCCAAAACTTTTTGTGCTCGCTCAGTAAATCTACCAAACATCATAATTCTCGACCTCCAAACTCATTTTGATTGCTTTTTTCCAAACTTATTCTTTCTCTAATCAATGTTGCCCTACGAATATCACGTTCATGTGATCTTAATGGACCGCCTGCATATTGCTGAAGAAATCCAGGCTGTGTTACAATCATTAATTCATTTAAAATATTACTCGATATATCTTTTATATATCCGATATCAATGCCTAAACGAATGTCAGACAAACATTTAGCAGCTTCTTTTGTCTCCAAAACGCGACTATGTGCTAATGTACCATATGAGCGGTATACCCTGTCTTCTAGTTGAATACCAGATGTTTTTACTAATGCTTCTCGTGCAGAGCGTTCTTGAGCAATCAGTTGCTGCACCACACTTTCTAGGTCATTCACAATATCAGTTTCAGATTTTCCAAGTGTTACTTGGTTTGATATTTGAAATATATTACCTAATGCTTCGCTACCTTCACCATATATTCCTCTAACAACTAGACCAAGTTGATTGATTGCTGGAATAATTCTACTCATTTGTTGGGTTAATATAAGTGCAGGCAAATGCATCATGACCGATGCCCTTAATCCAGTACCAACATTTGTTGGACAGCTAGTCAAATACCCTTTCTGTTCATCAAACGCATAGTCTACATGTGTTTCAATCCAATCATCCAACTCATTAGCTTTTTCTAGAGCTGCACTAAGCTGAAACCCAGGAAACAAACATTGAATTCGTATATGATCCTCTTCATTTATCATGATACTTACTTCTTCATTTTCTGATAAAATACAAGCTCCAAAAGGCGCATCTTCGGCTAATTGAGGGCTAATGAGATGCTTTTCAACTAGTACTCTTTTTTCAATAGGCTGCATTTCATTCATCGCTAATAATTCTAGCTTCCCAAAAGATTCCGGGGCTTTTTCTTCACATACCAATTTAAATAATTGAATGATCTTATGCGCTTCTTCGTTTGTTATGACAGTAGGAAACCATATATTTTCTATATTTCGTGCAAGTCTAATTCTACTAGAAAGTACGATATCTGATTCAGGGCCATCCTCACTCATCCAGGAGCTTATTGCTTTTTGTAGAAACCGCTGAAGTGACATAGTTATCCCTCCCCCATGTCTATCTGACTTAAACTTCGTTCTAAAGCCCTAACCTTATCACGAACTTCTGCTGCTTTTTCAAACTCCTCACTGACTATATACTCCTGAAGTGTTTGTTTATATTGTTCTATTTGCTTACGTAAATGTATATTTCCACCTATCCTTGTCGGGATTTTTCCAGAATGAATTGTGTTTCCACTATGAAACCTCTTGAGTATAGGAGTTAAATGATTTTTAAACGTTTTATAACATTCAGAGCATCCAAATTTACCAATGTTTAAAAATTGAGTATAAGTCATTTTACATTTGTCACATTGAATAACCTCATTTTGATGAAATGAATTACGTTGTTTTTCTTGTAGAGAAGGTTCCATATTGAGTAGCCCTGCTATTAAGTTATTAATCGAAAAGCCTTGATTATTTGCAAGCATAAACATTTCTCCTTTTTCCTGTGCACAATGCTCACAAACGTGGGTTTCAGCTTTTTCTCCGTTGATAATTTTTGTAAAGTGTAACGTTGCAGGTCTCTTGTTACATTCTTGACATATCAATGACTTCACCTCTCCTGTCTAGATTATTAATATCATCTGAAATCCTCATACCATTAATTGTATTTTAGTGATGTCAACATCGCAATGAGTATTCTAGATCGTAATTCATCTCTATCTGGAAGGCTAATATATAAGATTGATCGATCAACAGTACTCAACATGATTTTTGCTTCTCTTTCAGTAATAACCTCTTCTTCAATTAATCGACCTATAATATTTTCAGCTATTGTTTGAGAGATTCTTGGACCAATTAACGTTAATAGTTGTTCAATTAAGTGGGTATCATCATGAGACTGCACTTTCATTATTCGTATATAGCCACCGCCACCGCGTTTACTTTCTACAATATAACCACGTTCCATTGTAAAACGTGTATTTATCACATAATTAATTTGAGATGGTACGCATTGAAATTTATCTGCTACTTCATTTCTTTTTATTTCAACAATATCTTGATCATTCATTTCTAGAACGCTTTTCAAATATTGTTCAATAACATCAGATATATTTCTCATTCAACCCCTCCTTTCATTGACTTTGACTATATTTGACTTTACATTTACTATATAGTGAATTGGAAAAAAGCGCAAGAGACTCGAATTAGCTATTTAACAGCCCGACCATAGACTACAAATATATCCTTGCCATTTATTTAATAAATCAAAACAAGAAAAGCCTAACGGCTTTTCATAAAAACAGATGGATATGAAATGCTTTTTATAGTCTTTATACAAGAAGATGCTCCGAACGTTAGTTATATTCGTGTTTAGTTTTTATTACAAATTGCAACAAAGATGTCATAAACGCTAGCTGGATGCAATTAATTAAGGCAAAAGCAAATTAGCTAAAAAATTGTATAGAAAAAAGCCAGAGGATTATATCTTCCTCTGACTTTTGCATTGCCTGGCAACGTCCTACTCTCACAGGGGGAAACCCCCAACTACCATCGGCGCTGAAGAGCTTA
>NZ_JAXBMC010000020.1:0-58411 GCF_033963865.1 Cytobacillus sp. IB215316
TAAGCTCTTCAGCGCCGATGGTAGTTGGGGGTTTCCCCCTGTGAGAGTAGGACGTTGCCAGGCAATTAAAAAACACAGAGAGCTTCTCTGTGTTTTTTTGTCTGCTTTTTTTGCAATGTACAAGTTTCCTTGAATGTGTTGACTTAAAAAATTTGAAAGATATGTTGTACTTATTGCGTATAGACATACACATTTATTTTAAAAAAGAAATACACTAATAGAAATAGTAAAAACAATTATTCTGTAACCAAAATTCTAAATTATGTATAAATTTTAAAAATACTGATGATAATAAGTGTATGGAGGTGGAGGTGTTGAGTTCACTTGTAGTAAAACAACTTATTGGGGAAACGTGTTTAATATGTGAACAGAGAAAGTATCAAGGAATTCATTTATATAAGACATTTATTTGTATAGAATGTGAAAAGAATATGATAACAACGGATACGAGCGATCCAAAGTATCAGTTTTATCTACAACAGTTAAAGAAGGCAACATCTTCATAGATCAATACCATATCACACTACAAATAATTATTTACTGAAATATCATAATTAATTTCTGAACACTTGTGTACATAGATACATAAGTGTTTTTATTAAGGCTCTTTTTGTAGCTATACTATGTATTATAGGGGATAGTTACATAATAATAATGTTTAGATCTTAGTCTTATAGCAAATAATTACTGTTATAATATGCCTTATTTAATAAGATTTTAAAGCTTGAAATAAGTTATAATAATGAGGTATGTAAAGTATATAATTCCGTTCTGGAAGGAGTAATAATGGATCAAAAATTAACACCTTTGTTTGATGCGTTAGTTCAACATATTAATAATAACCCGTATTCATACCATGTTCCTGGTCATAAATATGGTGCCCTCTTCCCTAAAAAAGGTATTAACTTCTTTGAAGATATATTAAGAATAGATGCGACTGAATTAACAGGGCTAGATGATTTACATGCACCTGAATCTGCTATTGCACAAGCCCAACAATTAACTGCTGAGTTATATGGTGTAGACCAGAGTTTTTTTTTAGTTAATGGCAGCACAGCTGGTAATTTAGCAATGGTACTTGCTGTATGTGAGAAAGATGACACTGTTCTTGTACAAAGGAATAGTCATAAGTCTATTTTTAATAGTATTCAATTGGCAGGGGTTAAGCCAGTTTTTTTAGCCCCTTATTATGATGATATAGTAAAAACTGCAGCTCATGTCCCAATTGATACGATTAAACAAGCAATTAAAGAACATCCTAAGGCGAAGGCTATCATTTTAACAAATCCCAATTATTATGGGCAGTCAGTTGACTTAACAGAGGTTATTTCATATGCTCATGATTATGATATTCCAGTATTAGTTGATGAAGCACATGGTGCTCATTTTAATCTAGGTCAGCCATTCCCTATTTCTGCAATTGAGTGTGGAGCTGATATTGTTGTTCATTCCGCACACAAAACCTTACCCGCAATGACTATGGGGTCATTTATTCATGTCAAAAGTAATCTTGTTGATATAAATAATTTGGTGTATTACTTACAGCTATTTCAAACAAGTAGTCCCTCTTATCCCATAATGGCTTCTTTAGATTTAGCAAGATACTATCTTAACGATATAAAACATACTAGCATAATCAATCAACTTGTTGAGAAAATAAATCAATATACTGAGATTTTACATTCTATACCACAAATTAAAGTAGCGAGAACAAATAATCCATCTATATTAACTGACCCATTGAAGGTTACCATTCAATCTAATTGTGTATTATCTGGCTATGATCTCCAAAAATTATTTGAGGATTATGGAGTTTATACAGAATTAGCCGATCCTGATAATGTGTTGTTCATATTTCCATTATCAAATGATGAAAACTTATTTAAGCCGTTACTTTCTATAGAGAATATTTTACATTCTGTCGAAATAACTAAAACGAAGAGTTCTAACGTAAAAATGTATTCGAACGATAACATTTCTACTTTAACTATTTCATATAGCCAGTTAAAAAGCTACAATAAGAAAGTAATTCCGTTAAAAGATGCGGTAGGTCAATTATGTGCTCAAATGTTAATACCTTATCCGCCAGGAGTACCACTTTTAATAGTAGGAGAAGTAATTACAGAATCACATATTGAAAGAATCCTTAATTTTAAGGAATTGGGTGCTAAATTTCATGGTGGACAATTATTGAAGCAAAACGAGATAGAAATTTTTGATAGATAGCAAAGGAGAATATTGAGTGTCTGGATATTTTTTTTCTTTTGAAGGCCCTGAAGGTGCTGGAAAAACAACAATCATTGATAAATTAGCAAATTATTTATATAAAAAAGGGTATGATGTCATTTCAACTCGTGAACCTGGAGGCATTGCTATTTCAGAGCAAATTAGGAATGTAATATTAGATCAACAGAACGATACAATGGATGGTCGTACAGAAGCTTTGTTATACGCAGCTGCAAGACGGCAACATCTCGTCGAAAAGGTAATCCCAGCCTTAGAAGAAGGGAAAGTAGTATTGTGTGACCGTTTTATAGATAGCTCACTCGCTTATCAAGGTTATGCTAGAGGAATTGGTATTGATGAAGTTTTTGGCATAAATAAGTTTGCCATTAACAACTTAATGCCTCATTTTACTTTATATTTTGATATAGAGCCAATTGTGGGACTACAAAGAATTCAACAAAATAATAAAAGAGAGGTTAATAGGTTAGATATGGAGAACATCTCCTTTCATGAGAGGGTGCGTGAAGGATATTTATTATTAGTTGACCGCTTTTCAGATCGTATTAGACTAGTCGAGGCAGACAGGCCGCTTGAAGAGGTATTCAATGAAGCAAAAATGCATATAGAGCATTTTATAGAAGGACATAAACGATAATAATTTAAAATTCATGATAAGTGCCTAGGTAAAGTGATGGAAAATGATGTTATAATAAACGAAACATAAACGATATTTTCCAACATCCTAAACATGATGATATAGGAATTTCGTGATAAAATGATAGGAGGCTGATGTTATGAAATTAATTTTAGCAGTCGTCCAAGATCAGGATAGTAATCGATTGTCAAATGCACTAGTTGACCATAATTTTCGAGCGACAAAGCTTGCAAGTACAGGTGGTTTTTTAAAATCTGGAAATACAACATTTATAATTGGAACAGAAGATATTCGTGTTGAAAAAGCCTTACAGGTCATAAAAGAAAGTTGCCAACATCGTGATCAATTAGTTGCCCCTATTTCTCCAATGGGTGGAAATGTAGATACTTACGCATCATATCCGGTTGAAGTAGAGGTAGGAGGAGCTACGGTATTTGTTCTTCCAATCGATCAATTTCACCAATTTTAGACGGATATGAGGTATTTATAATGAAAATTAACCAAGATGTAAAGACAACCATTGAAAAGGCTCAACCAGAAATTAAGCAATCATCTAGTAATCAAATGAAGTTTAATGAGCTTGTACAGAAACAAGATTCAAAAATGCATGTTGAACAGTTAAACAAGCTTATGAAAGATATTGAAGTAGCTGGTAATTTGCTCGCTCGCTCAAGAACATTTAAGGATTTAACTAAGTATAAAGCGTTAGTGAAACGCTTCGTGGAGCAAGCTGTTGATTTCGGCATGGACTTAAAGCAATCTCATAGTTGGAATTCTAGGGGACAGGGTAGAAAGCTAAAAATTATCGAAAACATCGATCAAGAGTTGATTGATTTAGCTGATACACTGATAGATAAAGAAAGTAATTCAATTTCTCTATTAAATAAAATAGGGATTATAAAAGGATTATTAATAAATTTGTATACGTAAGAGAGTGATGTTTGTGGTAAATGATACGTGGGACAAGCTAGAAACCTATCAACCGACAATAATAAAAATGCTCACTAATAGTATACTTAAGGATAGAGTAGCCCACGCATATATATTTGAAGGTGGTCGAGGTACAGGAAAGAAGCATGTTAGCCTTATGCTAGCTAAAAGCATGTTATGTAAACATTTGAATGGAAGCATGCCTTGCCAAAATTGTATCAATTGTCGTAGGGTTGATTCGAAAAACCACCCTGATGTGCATATCATTGAACCAGATGGCCAATCAATTAAAAAATCACAAATTCAAGATTTACAAAGTGAATTTTCTAAAACTGGAGTAGAGTCATCTAAAAAGTTATATATTATTGAACATGCTGATCGGATGACGACAAATGCTGCTAACAGTCTATTGAAATTTTTAGAGGAGCCTGATTCTGATACAATCGCTATTCTCCTTACAGAAAATATACAGAAAATGTTAAATACTATTATTTCTCGTTGTCAAGTGTTATCTTTTCAACCAATTTCTTCAATTGTTATGAAAGATTTCCTATTAGACAAAGGGGCTCCAAACCATTTAGCTGCAATAGTCGCTCAATTGACCAATAACTTTGAAGAAGCAACGGAATTATGTCAAGATGATTGGTTTGCGCAATCTAGGATGATAGTGATACAATTATATGAAATGCTAAATATGAATTATGCTAAAGCTTTATTATATATTCAGGAGAAGTGGCTCTCCCATTTCAATGATAAAGACAAGCTTGATAGTAGTTTAGACTTATTATTACTTTTATTAAAAGATTTACTATATATTCAGTTAGGTGAAAATGAATACGTTGTGTATACTGACCAATTAGAAAAATTAAATCAATATGCCCTTCATATTTCTCAAAATCATATTGCTGAACAAATGTCAGCAGTTTTAGAGGCCAAAAGTCGTTTACACACCAACATGAATCCACATTTATTAATGGAACAACTTGTATTGAATTTGCAGGAGGGATTTTAATTTGTATGATGTAGTTGGTGTACGTTTTAAAAAAGCTGGGAAAATTTATTATTTTGATCCAGGGGAATTTAAAATAGATGATGGAGAATTTGTTATAGTAGAAACAGTTCGTGGAATTGAATTCGGCAAGGTAGTTATAAATAAAAAACAAGTCGATGAGAGTGACATAGTTCTTCCATTAAGAAAAGTTATTAGAATTGCTGAATCAAAAGATAAACTTATTGTTGAAGAGAATAAACAAGCTGCACAAGAAGCATATGAAGTATGCATCGAAAAGGTTAATCAACATGGCTTGGAGATGAAACTAGTAGATGTAGAGTATACCTTTGACCGAAATAAGGTAATTTTCTACTTCACAGCAGATGGCCGCGTTGATTTTAGAGAACTAGTAAAAGATCTTGCAGCTATTTTTCGAACAAGAATTGAATTGCGTCAAATTGGTGTTCGTGATGAAGCCAAAATGTTAGGTGGTATAGGTCCGTGTGGAAGAATGCTCTGCTGTTCGACATTTTTAGGGGACTTTGAACCAGTCTCTATAAAAATGGCAAAAGACCAAAACCTCTCTTTAAATCCTACTAAAATATCTGGTCTATGTGGCCGATTGATGTGTTGCTTAAAGTATGAAAATGATGAATACGAATCTGCTAAACAACTGCTACCTGATATAGGGGAGAAGATCGTAACACCTAATGGAGCAGGCCGTGTAGTTGGATTGAATATATTAGAACGTGTATTACAAGTCGAGTTAAACGATAGAGAACGAGTAATTGAATACACATTGGATGAATTAATGAACGAGGGAGCTGTATCAATTCAAGCCACAGATTAATGAGGTGGATTTTGTGGATAAAAAAGAGATTTTTCATTCAGTAAGCAGTATGGAGGAGCAAATAGGGCATTTATATCGTCAACTGGGAGAGCTAAAAGATCATCTTGCACAATTATTGGAAGAAAATCATCATTTAATAATTGAGAATGAGCATCTTAGACGTAGATTAGAGCAAACCTCAGAAGAGCCAAAAAAATTAAAGAAGAACAAATCTAATAACAAAAGGAAACAAAATAAGCAAGTCGATATTGGGGAGGGTTATGATAATTTAGCCCGCTTATATCAAGAAGGATTTCATATATGTAATGTTCACTATGGTAGTGTTCGTGCAGAAGGAGATTGCTTGTTTTGTTTATCATTTTTAAATAAAAAATAATGTATAGTCTTCCACTTTGGAAGACTATTTTTACTAGGAATTTTAATAACTATAGAAGTGACAAACTTTTAATTAGGCACTTTTCACTTAAAGTTGAGTGACGGAAATGTATTGTCATAAGAAAAGGTGCCGAATGTGTTTAGTTCTTAATGCGACAACATCGTTATAAACAGAAAGGAGTGTCTATGATGGTTGAACTTATAGGGGATGAGCGATTAGATCATTTACTTGGTGAAAATATGAGAATTATTCAGAGCCCATCGATGTTCGCCTTTTCACTAGATACAGTTTTATTAGCCAAATTTGTTTATGTACCAATTCAAAAGGGTAATTTAATTGATTTATGCTCAGGAAATGGAGTTATACCATTATTACTTAGTAAAAGGACAAAAGGGCATATTACAGGAGTCGAAATCCAAGAAAAAATTTATCAGATGGCTGAGAGAACAATTGCATTTAATAAGCTAGATAGCCGCATAAAATTTATCCATGGCGATATAAAAGATATGCCCACATTATTAGGACAAGGAAAGTATGACATTGTTACTTGTAATCCACCTTATTTTCCAACACCTAGTAATGAAGAAATTAATAAAAATGAACATTTAGCAATTGCTAGACATGAAATTTATTGTACGCTAGAGGATACAATTAGAGTAAGTAGTATGCTACTTAAACAGGGCGGGAAAGCAGCATTTGTACATCGACCAGGTCGTCTTATTGACATGATTACATTAATGAGGAAATATCGTTTAGAGCCAAAAAGATTACAATTTGTTTACCCACGACATGGAAGAGAAGCAAATACCCTATTAATTGAAGCGACCAAGGATGGAAGCCCAGATTTGAAGTTATTACCCCCGCTAGTAGTATATAATGAACACAATGAATACACTGACGATGTGAGGAACATTCTATATGGAAAGTAAACAGCATTTCTTATATGTATTAGAATGCAGTGATGGAAGCTATTATGCTGGTTATACAAATGACCTTAAAAAACGCATAAGAACACATAATGAGGGCAAAGGGGCAAAGTATACGAGAGGACGTATTCCCGTAACATTACTGTTCTCCAAATCGTATGCTACAAAAAATGAAGCACTTCGGGCAGAATGGGACTTCAAGCAACTTAAAACACGACAGAAGAAAGAGCAATTTATAGCAAAGGAGAACAAACTAAAGTATGTGGCAACAAAACAGCTTTCAAAACGATAATACCGAGGGGTGCTTATATCTTGTTCCAACACCTATTGGTAATTTAGAAGATATGACATATAGAGCCATACGTATACTTAAAGAGTCAGACATTATAGCAGCAGAAGATACAAGACAAACGAAAAAGCTATTGAATTACTTTCAAATATCAAATGCAGTCATGAGTTATCATGAGCATAATAAAGAGACGAGTGGCGAAAAAATAATAAACCTGCTTAAATCAGGAAAAAAGGTAGCATTAGTTAGTGATGCAGGGATGCCGACAATTTCTGACCCAGGTTTTGAAATTGTTGTTGCAGCATTAAAAGAGCAGTACAAGGTGATTCCATTGCCAGGTGCAAATGCAGCATTAACATCGTTAATTGCTTCTGGAATAAAAACACAACCTTTTTATTTTTACGGATTTTTACCTCGTCACAAAAAAGAAAAACGGAAACAATTGGAGCTTTGTAACCAAGTACAAGAAACGATGATATTTTATGAATCACCGCATAGGTTGCAAGAGACGTTAAAAATAATGTTAGACCAATTAGGTGATCGCCCTGCAGTCCTTTCAAGAGAGCTGACAAAAAAGTATGAAGAATTCATAAGGGGAACGATACAAGATCTATTGCAATGGTCTCAGCAATCGAATGTGCGTGGTGAGTTTTGTATTATAGTAGAAGGAAGTAGTATAGAAAGTCATATGGAAAATCAATGGTGGGAAGAATTAACTGTTGTAGAGCATATCGATTATTATATAAATAAACAATCGTACACTTCAAAGGATGCTATAAAAAAAGTAGCAAAAGATAGGGATATGGTAAAAAGAGAAGTTTATCAACAATACCATATAAAGTAGAATTCAAATTATGATCCTTTTTCCTAGGAAATAAATGGGTGTTTTCGTAGTTATTGTTGCTTTTTTTGCAATAAGAGCTAAACACGAATATTACTAATGTTCGGGATATCTTTTCTTATCTAAAAACTACAAAAGTCAATATATAATACACGACATGAGTTTCTCAAATTAAAGTAAAAACAACAACATAGTTTTCGAAAAATAGCCAAATAAAAAGAAAAAAGCGCCTTATAGACATTCCATATAACGGAAATGTAAGGCGCTTGTTTTTATAATAACTCCATTATTTTACTTGGTTTGATTTAATTTCATCTATTAGCTTTTCTGCACCTTCAGGACTTAGAATAATTTTACCCTCGGCAAGAGTAAAGTTATCATCAGATACTTCCCCTGTTACTTGACAAGTCATATTAGGCTTGTACTTTTTCAAAATAATTCTATCATCATCAACGTAGATTTCTAGTGCATCCTTTTCTGCAATTCCTAGTGTACGTCTAAGTTCAATCGGGATTACTACACGACCTAACTCATCAACCTTACGAACTATACCTGTAGATTTCATAATAAATACTCCTCTCAGTAGTACAAAAATTTTTATTATCTCTTAAATTCGTCATTATTCGACAAATAATTATTTTCTTTATAATACCAGTGTTTCCCATGCTAGTCAATAAATTTAATTGAAATATATGTAGTGTTTTAAAAAAAATGGTATTATATAGAGAGATAACTATTGTTTTAATAGGATTTAAGTTAAAATGCTATAAAATCACTAAATGGTAAATATTTAGAAAATAATCCATTTATTCTTAACTTTTTCAAACAATTTACCAATATAGTTAAGAATTATTATAAATAAAATTCGACAAATTTCAACTATAAATCGACAAAAAACTACTGGAAAATAAATACTAATAAAATTTGAAATTTGATTCGACTATACGTTTTAAAATAAAATAAACAATAAATCCTATACACTAGTTAAAGAAGCTTATCTTTATAGTAAACTAAGGTTTATAATTATTGATTTGTTATTACATAAGGAGGAAAAGATGAAACAAGGAGCTAATAACTTTTATATTACTACCCCAATATATTATCCAAGCGGCAAGTTGCATATAGGACATGCTTATACAACGGTCGCAGGTGATGCGATGGCCCGTTATAAAAGACTTAAAGGTTATAATGTGATGTATTTAACGGGTACGGATGAACATGGTCAAAAAATTCAGCAAAAGGCTGAAGAAAAAGGGGTTTCACCTCAAAAGTATGTAGATGACATTGTATCAGGAATACAGGAATTATGGAAAAAATTAGATATTTCGTATGATGATTTTATACGAACAACGCAACCAAGGCATAAAGATATTGTTGAGAAGATTTTTGATCAACTTGTTAAACAGGAAGATATTTATTTAGATGTATATGAAGGGTGGTACTGTACACCTTGTGAATCTTTCTACACTGAACGTCAATTAGTCGACGGAAAATGCCCAGATTGTGGACGTGCTGTAGAAAAAGTGAAAGAGGAATCATATTTCTTTAAAATGGGTAAATATGTTGATCGACTGCTAAAATTCTACGAAGACAATCCTCAATTTATTCAGCCAGAATCGCGAAAAAATGAAATGATAAATAATTTCATTAAACCTGGCCTAGAGGACTTAGCAGTATCAAGAACAACGTTTGATTGGGGAATAAAGGTTCCTGGTGATCCTAAGCATGTCATTTACGTGTGGATAGATGCATTAACAAATTATATTACAGCATTGGGATATAGCTCAGAAAATGATGAAAAATTTCAAGCTTATTGGCCAGCCGATGTACATCTGGTTGGTAAAGAAATAGTACGTTTTCATACGATATATTGGCCTATAATGCTTATGGCATTGGATTTACCGCTACCGAAGAAAGTATTTGCTCACGGTTGGCTCCTCATGAAGGACGGCAAAATGTCGAAATCGAAAGGTAATGTTGTTGATCCTGTATCTTTAATTGACCGATATGGCTTAGATGCATTACGTTACTATCTACTTAGAGAAGTTCCATTTGGGGCAGATGGCGTGTTTACCCCAGAAGGGTTTGTTGAAAGGATAAATTTTGATTTGGCTAATGATTTAGGTAACTTACTCAATAGAACCATTGCTATGATTCAAAAGTACTTTGATGGGGAGATACCTAGATATAACGGTTCTAAAACAGACTTTGACAATGAACTTGTAACAATGAATGAAAAAGTTGTAGAGAAATATAGTGATGCTATGGAGAAAATGGAGTTTTCAGTTGCGCTTTCTTCCGTGTGGCAATTAATTAGTCGATCAAATAAATATATTGATGAAACTCAGCCATGGTTGTTAGCGAAAGATGAAAATAGTAGAGAACAGCTTGCTTCAGTTATGACACATTTAGTGGAATCACTACGTAGGGTGGCAATCTTATTACAGCCATTTTTAACACAGACACCGTCACTCATGTTTGAGCAAATGGGAATTACTGACGACAAATTAAAGCAATGGGATAGTTTAGCACAATTTGGGCTTATTCCACCAAATGTAACAGTTAACAAGGGGGAACCTATTTTTCCAAGGTTGGATATGGAGGAAGAGGTTGAGTATATTAAACAACAAATGCAAGGTGATGTTGTTGAAAAAACTGAGAAAACTGAGAAGAATGAGCCTGAACTAGATGAAATTACGATTGATGACTTTATGAAAATCGATTTACGGGTTGCAGAGGTTATACATGCTGAGCCAGTGAAGAAAGCAAATAAATTGTTAAAACTTCAATTAGATTTAGGGTATGAACAACGGCAAGTTGTATCAGGAATAGCAGAGCATTATAAGCCTGAGGAGTTAGTTGGACAAAAAGTCATTTGTGTAACGAACTTAAAACCAGTTAAACTTCGTGGTGAATTATCACAAGGAATGATTCTAGCAGGTAAAAATGAGGGCATGCTGTCTTTAGCATCTGTTAATCAAAATCTACCTAATGGAACAAAAGTAAAATAGCTATAGTACACAGCATAGGTTGTCTTTGTTGTCTCATTTATAGGTGAATAACAAGGCTTTTAGGTTTTCAATTAGAGGTGTTCTGCTCATTATAGAAGTGGAACACCTTAATTTAATCTAAATTTAACATAATTGTATTGCTAGAGAATTTAATAATTGAAAAGAGGTTTTAAGATGTTATTTGATACACATGCACACCTAAATGCAACGCAATTTGACGAGGATGTAGTAGATGTCATTAATCGTGCTAAAATGGAAGGTGTATCCCATATAGTTGTTGTTGGTTTTGATCGTCAAACAATTACTCGCGCTATGGAACTTACTGACATGTATGACTTTATTTATGCTGCAGTTGGTTGGCACCCAGTTGATGCAATTGATATGGTTGATGAGGACCTATCATGGATTGAAGAATTGGCAAGTCATCCAAAAGTAGTTGCGATTGGGGAAATGGGGCTAGATTATTATTGGGATAAATCACCAAAAGATGTTCAAAAAGAAGTGTTCCGCAAACAAATTAAACTAGCAAAAAAGGTAAACTTGCCAATTATTATACATAATCGCGAAGCAACAGCTGATGTTTTACAAATTCTTGAGGAAGAGAATGCTGAACAAGTTGGTGGGATTATGCATTGCTTCACCGGAAGTGTAGAGGTAGCTAAAAAGTGTATGGATATGAACTTTTATATTTCACTCGGGGGCCCTGTCACATTTAAAAATGCAAAAAAGCCTAAAGAAGTTGCTAAGGATATACCGTTAGAAAATCTTCTCATAGAAACAGACTGTCCGTATTTAGCTCCACACCCTTATCGTGGGAAACGTAATGAGCCGAGCTATGTAAAGTATGTTGCTGAATCCATTGCTCATTTAAAAGGAATTACAGTTGAGGAAGTTTCTGAAAAAACAGGGTTAAATGCAAAAAAATTATTCGGCATAAAATGATAAATTTCTTTGTCTTTTGCTGAAGAGACTTGTCTAACGATATCTGACCTTGAGTAAATTCTACATCCTTTACTATTGTAGGTGATGGGAGTGTCGATAAGTCTCCCTTTTCTTTTTTAGTTATTTTTTGCATAATGTTGTATATCGAAAGTGAAAAGGAGGTCAGGGTTGACAGATAGTAACTAACTATATATAATCTCTCCGAGGAGAAGGAGGCGTTTTTCATCGAGTTATCAAGATTGAAAAATCTGTTTTTTAAGCCCTTCAAGAAAGAGAGATTAGCTATAATTATTAGTAGTTTCATAGCTATCTCAGCTGGATTAGTCTTTATCATTTTCCAAGCTACGAAGGAAAGAGTTACTCTAACTCTTGATGGTTATACGCAGGTAGTTAATACACATGCGGATACAGTTAATGAGCTGTTAGACGAATATGATGTCAATGTAAAACCTGCAGACAAAGTAAATCCATCGGTGGATACACCAATAAGTAATAATATTGAAGTGGTGTGGGAGCCAGCACAGCTTGTTCTCTTTGTAAAAGAGAGGGAAGAGCAAGCGTATTGGACAACTGCAAAAACAGTAAAAGAATTTCTGGCAGAAAATGAAATTGAATTAACAAGTCATGACCGAATTCGACCAGAATTAAGTACAGATATAAGTAATGAAATTGTAGTAACATTGGAAAAGGCATTTCAAATTACACTAAATGTCGGCGGAGAAGATAAACAAGTATGGTCTACTTCGACTACTGTCGCTGACTTTTTAAAGCAGCAAGAGATCACTCTCAATTTACTTGATCGCGTTGAACCCAACTTAACAGAACGAGTGAAAAAGGATTCGGTTATTACTGTGACGAGAGTTGAAAAAGTCACCGATGTAGTGGAAGAGCCAGTCGACTATGCAGTTGTTACTAAAAATGATAGTAAATTATCTAAAGGTGCTTCAAAAGTTCTTTCTGAAGGTAAAGAAGGTTTAGTTGAAAAACAATATGAAGTTATCTTAGAAAATGGCAAAGAAATTTCAAGAACATTAGTAAATACATCGACATTAAAAGAAAGTCTTGACCGTGTTGTAGCTGTGGGTACTAAAGAAGACATTCAAGTATCCCGTGGTACTGAAGGTGGGGAAGAATTTTATGTATCTTCTACCGCATATACTGCAAGTTGTAATGGCTGTAGTGGAATAACCTCTACTGGCATAAATTTAAAAGCAAACCCTCAAGCAAAAGTAATTGCCGTAGACCCTAGTGTTATACCTTTAGGAACTAAAGTATATGTAGAAGGTTATGGTTACGCTGTAGCAGGAGATGTTGGTTCTGCTATTAAAGGCTATAAAATTGATGTGTTTTTCCCGACGAAAGATGAAGCTTATCGATGGGGCAACAAAAAAGTAAAAATAAGAATAATTAATTAACACTTTGTTCATGCGGAGGATTTTTCTATCCTCTGCATTTTTACGTTATAATTGTTTAAGCTAAGTTGTTTTAGTATAGATTGTGTAAAAAAGCAGTCATAATAAGGCAAAGAAAATTACTTTCTACATGTTAGACGATTGAACGGGCAAAAAAGTTTCAACTTTTGGAGGAAAAAATAAAAATGATTATAAAAGAAATAATTGTTGTTGAAGGTCGGGATGATACAGTAGCTATTAAACGTGCTGTGCAAGCCGATACGATAGAGACAAATGGATCAGCGATAAATAGTATTGTAATTGAACAAATTCGCTTAGCGCAACGTAAGAGAGGTGTTATTATATTTACTGATCCAGACTTCCCAGGTGAGCGCATAAGAAAAATAATATCTGAGCAAGTATCAGGTTGTAAGCATGCATTTCTGCAAAAGTCTGAAGCTATTGGGAAAAATGGAAAAGGTATAGGGGTTGAGCATGCTTCGCCAACTGCGATAAAACAAGCCCTCAAGGATGTAAAGCAAGAAATTGAGGACATACAGGAAGCTATACCTTTTCAAGATCTTGTAGATGCCGGTTTAATTGGTGGTCAGCAGGCAAAATTAAGACGTGAACGATTAGGCAAATATCTCAAAATTGGTTATACAAATGGTAAACAACTACACAAACGTCTAATCATGTTTCAAATATCTAGAGATTCATTTGTAGCTGCATTACGTAAAGTGCTACAGGAGGAGCAAATTCATGAATAAAGATATAGCAACACCTAATCGTACGAGAGCAATTCTTGAGAAGTATGGTTTTTCTTTCAAAAAAAGTTTAGGACAGAATTTTTTAATTGATACGAACGTGTTACGTCGTATTGTAGACCATGCTGAGTTAACCGAAGAGAGTGGAGTAATAGAAATAGGGCCTGGTATTGGAGCGCTTACTGAACATTTGGCTAAAAGTGCTAACAAGGTAGTTTCTTTTGAGATAGATCAACGATTATTACCAGTATTACAAGAAACGTTAAGTATTTACGATAATGTTAAAATAATTCACTCAGATTTTCTTAAAGCAAATATAGAACTTGTTATACAAGAAGAGTTTGGTGAAATGAAAGATTTGATGGTAGTTGCGAATTTACCATATTATGTTACAACGCCGATTATTATGAAATTACTAACTGAACAAATCCCAATCAGGGGTATTGTTGTTATGCTGCAGAAAGAGGTTGCTGATCGGATGACAGCTGCTGCGGGAACGAAAGATTATGGATCCTTGTCGATTGCTGTTCAATATTATACAAAGGCTGAGAAGGTAATGACAGTACCTAAAACAGTTTTTGTCCCTCAGCCAAATGTTGACTCTGCTGTTATCCGTTTAACAAGACGAGATGATCCAGTAGTCAATGTAGAGAATGAAGATCACTTATTTACAATTGTTCGCGCGTCATTTGCACAACGGAGAAAAACGATATTAAACAATTTAGTTAATCAATTACCAAATGGAAAGCAGAAGAAAGAAGTAATAGAAGAAGCGCTAAAAAGTGCGAATATTGACCCAAAACGTCGAGGGGAAACATTAGCTATTGAAGAGTTTGCCCTGCTCAGTAATATTCTGTTAGAGCTCTTTTAGTAAACTAGTCATTGTTGTAAAGAAGAAAAGATGCCACGAACTCTAGTTTTATACACGTTTAGCTCTTATTACGAAAAGCAACAATTCATGTGAAAACAGCCTTCGTTTAATACATATGAAATATAAAATTACAATTAGCTTTTCAAGCCTCCCTTAATACATGATGTCTTCATGAATTAAGGGTCTTTATTTTTTGGGGGATAGGTACTTCGGCATTTCTTATCACAACAGACATAGATGTTGCATAGCCTAAGTAAAGGAAAACATTTGGATTTAAAGAGTCGCCTCAAATTGTTGCTGGAGTGAAGAGTATGGATGCATGTATTGGCGATATTGTTGCTCGCAAGTCGTATAAATGTGATTTGTTATTTCGTGTGATCAACATTAACAATGATAAGCATGGAAATAAAATTGTGATTTTGTATGGAGAAGATGTCAGACTTGTCGCAGATGCTCCTTATGAAGATATTGTTGTTATCAATGAAAGGGAACAAAAGAAAAGAAAAAAGGTCGATGAAGAGAAGATTGAGCAATCTTATAAGCTATTCCGTCAAGAGTATCAACTCATTAGGCAAAAGAGTGAATATTATGCAACAGAAGGTTATGCTAACACATTTGATTTTTTCCAATTGCCTGGTAAAGTGTTGCATTTAGATGGTGACCCGTTATATTTAAAGAAATGCTTGGCTTTATATGAGAAGATTGGTGTTCCTGTTTTTGGAATACATTGTAATGAGAAAGAGATGCCTCAAAAAGTAACTGGTTATATTGAGAAATTCAGGCCGGATATTCTTGTTGTAACAGGTCATGATGCATATACAAAGGCCAAAGGTGATAAATCTGATTTGAAAGCATATCGACACTCAAAGTATTTTGTCCAAACCGTTCGCCAAGCACGAAATAAAATACCCCACTTGGATCAGTTAGTCATCTTTGCTGGTGCGTGTCAATCTCATTTTGAATCACTAATAAGAGCAGGAGCTAATTTTGCTAGCTCACCTTCAAGAATTAATATTCATGCTTTAGATCCTGTGTATATTGTATCAAAAATAAGTTTTACTCCATTTGTTGATAGAATAAATGTTTGGGAAGTACTTCGTAATACACTTACAGGAGAAAAGGGATTAGGAGGGATTGAAACAAGGGGCGTGTTACGAACTGGGATGCCATATAAACTACAACAAGAAGAAGAGTAAATACTGACTGGGTTGTCATTTGTGGCGACTCAGTTTTTAGTTGTGTACGCCTTTTTTCTTTAATACAAAAAACAACAATTAATGCGAAAACGATCTTTTATTTATACGATCAGTAAGGTGGGGGTTTTATCCAATCCTCATAAATAAAATGTAAAAAATATGTCAAGAATGATAGATGGAAATAGGTTTATATTCTTTGTGCGAAAACAACCATCTATAAGAAAATAGCCGATATAAAAATAATTGTATATATAACTTTTTAAGCAAATATCTAACATAAAAAAACAATTTACATATCTAATTAATAATTGGTAAAAATATTTGTAGAGGAAAGTGGAATTTTGTTGTATTATTTTCATTGACAAACAAAATAGATCGTTGATATAATGAAATTTTTATTTGACTATTTTTTGTTAATTTGCTATAATTGATATCGTGAGGTGGAGCGATTATGGGAAAAACATTGTCAGATATAAAAAAGGCATTAGATGGGAATCTAGGCAAACGACTTACCTTGAAAGCAAACGGTGGTCGTAGAAAAACGATTGAACGTTCGGGTGTTCTGGCAGAAACATATCCATCCGTTTTTGTAGTTGAGTTAGATCAAGCTGAAAATGCATTTGAACGTGTTTCATACAGTTATGCAGATGTCCTAACTGAAACAGTTCAATTAACATTTTCTGAAGACGCATCAGGGAATATAGCTGTTAACGGGCAGTAAACCTTAGTTTGCTGCTTTTAATTTTGACTGTTTTCGCATAGATTATTGTATTCGTACTTTAAAAAAATAAACACGAATTTAGATTTCATGGTGGAATCTTTTCCTCTATAAAAGGATGTCTGTTACGTAATTCGACAATATCTTAATCTTCTAGTTGAAGAGCAATAGCAACAAAGTTACGGAAAGAGCCTTTAATTTGGCTGTTTTTTTACGTTAAAAGTTGTTTTTATATAAAAAAATGAATACGAATTAGTTATATGTCTTCATTTGTAATGATGACAAGTTGCGAGGGTATAAAACTTCTTCTAGTTTTTCTACAAGGGCCGATGTTTTATATAGATAGAATGTATAACATTTTACATATGGAGAGTGTTGATGTATTAAGGAAATATATTAATTGCATCTCTTAAGCTCCAGTTTTTAGCCCGAAACTATGTTAAAAGGAATATTTAGGGTTTCATATTATTAGTAATTTTGTCCTTATACTAAGAGTGTCGTAGTTATTTTGAAAGGAGTTGCTTTTGTTGGGTAGACGCCGCGGAATAATGTCGGATCGATTTAAGGAAGAACTAGCGAAAGAACTTGGTTTTTATGACACTGTTCGTAATGAAGGCTGGGGAGCGATTCGTGCAAGAGACGCTGGTAACATGGTGAAGCGCGCAATTGAACTTGCTGAAGCAAACCTTGTAAATAATGATAAACAAAAGTAATAAATAAACGATTAAATAACTGCGATAACCGAAGCCTAGTAGCTTCGGTTTTCTTGCATTACAATTGATTGAAGTCATTATTCAATTTCTGCAATGAATATTATGTGTATAATATATGGTAAAATGACGTTATAACAATGGAAGAACGAAAAGTAGGTGAAGATTTTGAGACTTTTGGTTAAGGCGCCAGCTAAAATTAATTTATCCTTAGATGTATTACATAAGCGTCCAGATGGATACCATGAAGTGAAAATGATTATGACTACGATAGATTTAGCCGATCGAATTGAGTTAATTGATTTAGCAGAAGATACCATTTCTATCGTATCGCATAGTCGCTTCGTTCCAGATGATAGTAGAAATTTAGCATATCAAGCCGCACAGTTATTAAAAAAGAAGTTTGGAGTGCAAAAGGGAGTATCGATAGGTATTACAAAGACGATCCCGGTTGCGGCTGGTCTAGCAGGAGGTAGTAGTGATGCAGCAGCCACATTACGGGGCTTGAATAAATTGTGGAACCTTGGATTAACAATTGATGAACTGGCGTCATTAGGTGCTGAAATAGGTTCGGATGTATCATTTTGTGTTTATGGAGGAACCGCACTTGCGATGGGACGTGGAGAAAAGATCATTCACATTGATCCACCACCGCATTGTTGGGTTGTGTTAGCAAAACCATCAATAGGTGTTTCTACTGCAGAAGTATATAGAAGACTAGATCTTAATAATGTAGAACACCCAAGAGTAGATGAAATGGTAGATGCTATTCGGGCGCATGATTATCCTTTGATATGCTCACTCTTAGGTAATGTTTTGGAAGATGTTACATTTCAGATGCAGCCTGAGGTTGCACAAATAAAAGAGCAGATGAAACGTTTTGGTGCAGATGCTGTATTGATGAGCGGAAGTGGACCAACGGTGTTTGGTTTAGTTCAACACGATTCTAGAATGCAGAGAGTATACAATGGGCTAAGAGGATTTTGTGATCAAGTATTCGCGGTAAGAATGCTAGGTGAAAGAATCACTCTTGATTAAATACGTATGTTAATGATATATTTACATAAAATATTCGTATTTTGGAGGAATCGAGAATGAAAATACGAAGAAGCGGTCGATTAGTCGATATGACAAATTATTTATTGCAGCACCCCAATCAACTTTTACCTTTAACGATTTTTTCAGAAAGGTATGATTCAGCGAAATCATCTATAAGTGAAGATTTGGCGATAGTTAAACAAACTTTTGAACAGCAAGGTATAGGGACTTTACTAACAGTGCCAGGTGCAGCTGGTGGTGTTAAATATATTCCTGGCGTATCTTCTGAAGAAGCTACGTTAACAATTAATGACTTATGTCATTTAATTGCGAAGCCGGACCGGTTGTTACCGGGAGGATATTTATATATGACAGATATATTAGGTCATCCCCAACTTGTAAACCAAGTAGGTCGATTATTTGCAGCTGTATATGGCGATCGTCCGATAGATGTGGTTATGACAGTTGCTACTAAAGGAATCCCTTTAGCTTACGCAGTTGCATCATATTTAAACGTTCCTGTAGTAATTGTTCGACGTGATAGCAAAGTGACTGAAGGATCAACAGTAAGTATTAACTATGTTTCTGGATCTTCAAAAAGAATACAAACGATGGTTCTTTCAAAAAGAAGCTTAGATGAGGGAGCTAACGTTCTGATTATCGATGATTTTATGAAAGCTGGAGGAACGATAAACGGCATGATTAGCATGCTCGAAGAATTCAAAGCAAATGTAGCAGGGATAGGTGTGCTTGTGGAATCAGAGGGCCTTGAAGAGAGGCTTGTTGATGAATATATTTCGTTAGTAAAGCTGACTGAGGTAGACGTTAAGGCTAAGAAAATAGAAGTTAATATAGGTAATTATTTTAATTTCTTAAAGTAATTAGAGGATGGAGGAATTGCTATGAAAAAAATCCAAACAAATCTGGCTCCTCAAGCCATTGGTCCGTACTCTCAAGGGATGGTTGTAAATAATTTGTTTTTTAGTTCTGGACAGATCCCGTTAAAACCTAACGGTGAACTTGTACAAGGGAATGTGGATGAACAGACACACCAAGTTTTTGCTAATTTGAAAGCTGTATTAAAAGAGGCAGGTGCTTCTTTCGATACAGTTATAAAAACTACAGTTTTTATAAAAAATATGGATGACTTTGCTGAGATAAATGAAGTTTATAGTGAATATTTTCCCAACCATCAACCAGCAAGATCATGTGTTGAAGTTGCAAGACTACCGAAAGATGTTCTAGTAGAGATTGAAGTAATCGCATTGATTAAATAATTAGTTTAAAATTCCTATGTTTACTATACCGACCTAATATTTTCAAAAAAATTTACATAATTTGCAGGAAAACTCAAAAATTGTGTTGAATAACATACTAAGTCTTTTAAATTGGGAAAAGGTGGTGAACAGAATGGAAGTAACAGATGTAAGATTACGCCGCGTGAATACCGATGGTCGTATGAGAGCGATTGCATCAATTACTTTAGATCATGAGTTCGTTGTACATGATATTCGTGTAATTGATGGGAATAACGGCTTGTTTGTTGCGATGCCAAGTAAACGTACTCCAGATGGGGATTTTCGTGACATAGCCCACCCGATTAACTCAACAACTCGTGGGAAGATTCAAGACGCAGTTTTAGCAGAATATCACCGACTTGGTGAGATAGAAGAATATGAAGAAGCGGGTGCTTCATAAGAAATACTAATATTTTTTACACCAAGAGAGCCTTCACAGATGAAAGGCTCTTTTTCACGTAAGTGTATGGTACAGTTAGACTTATATAAATGGATGTTACCGCACTTTCTACAAGGCATTTTGGTTGTCTAAGCTATTTACATATTAATCATAGCTTTTTCATATTAGGATCAAACACATATACAACTACATTGCGTGGTATCATTTCTTCGAAGAAATGATGACAGCTCCTAAAAATTTATCTCCCTATGCTCATATTAGTAACATGAGCAACAAATTTACGAAAGAGACTTAGGTTGAACTTTCCCCTCATATAAATCTTCTAATAATTAATAAATGACCCTATGCTCATTCTTTAATGTTTATTCTGACAATATAATGTACTTACGGATGTTTCCTTGAAATTGGAGGCTATTTGAGATAATATTCATAGTGGATAAAAAGGTTACATTGGAGGCCTGTAGATGAAAAACCGATTTGCGGTAATATTGGCCGCTGGGCAAGGTACAAGAATGAAGTCAAAATTATATAAAGTTTTACACCCTGTTTGTGGCAAACCGATGGTTCAACATGTTGTCGAAGAAGTTACAAAAATAGGTGTATCGCAGTTGATAACTGTAGTAGGACACGGTGCTGAACAAGTGAAAGAGCAGCTTGGTAACACTAGTGATTTTGTGTTACAAAAGGAGCAACTAGGTACAGGGCATGCTGTATTACAAGCAGCTCCGCAATTAGAACAGCAAGACGGTATTACTATTGTTTTATATGGAGATACCCCACTTATTACTGAAGCTACCATGAAATCTTTGTTGGAGCACCATGACCATACAAAAGCAAAAGTGACTATTTTAACAGCTATTGCAAATGATCCGGCAGGCTATGGAAGAATTGTTAGAGACGATCTAGGCAAAGTCGAAAAGATTGTTGAGCATAAGGATGCCAACGATCAAGAGCTTAGTATTCAAGAGATTAATACAGGAATTTATTGTTTTGATAACAAAGCTTTATTTCATGCATTAAAGCAAGTATCAAATGATAATTCACAAGGTGAGTATTATTTACCCGATGTAGTAGGAATCTTGAAAAATGAAGGTGAAACAGTCTCTGTTTACCAAACACCATCTTTTTCAGAAACGTTAGGAGTAAATAACCGAATTCAACTTGCAGAAGCTGAACAAATAATGAAAGAGCGAATAAATAATTACCATATGTTAAATGGAGTGACAATCATTGATCCGCATTCAACATATATATCATCAAATGCTCAAATTGGTCAGGATACAACTATACACCCGGGAACTATCATAGAGGGTGAAACAGTTATTGGAACTGATTGTACAATAGGTCCTCATACAGAGCTGAAAAATTGTCAAATAGGAAGCCAGTCAGTTATTCGTCATTCAGTGGTACACCAAAGTGAGATTGGTAATGAAGTTAATATTGGTCCTTTTGCACATATTCGACCTGATTCTTTAATAAAAGATGAAGTGAAAATTGGTAACTTTGTAGAAGTGAAAAAGTCTATCATTGGAGATGGCAGTAAAGCTTCGCATTTAAGTTATATTGGAGATGCTGAGGTAGGTAAAGGTGTCAATATTGGTTGCGGCTCAATAACAGTGAACTATGATGGTCAAAATAAATATTTAACTAAAATAGAGGATGGCGCTTTTATCGGATGTAATTCTAATTTAGTGGCGCCAGTTACAGTTGGAGAAAGAGCATATGTGGCTGCAGGCTCTACAATTACAAAAGATGTTCCTGGAAGTGCACTATCTATTGCCCGTGCGCAACAAGTAAATAAAGAACAATATGTTAACCGTTTGCGAAAAAAGAAATAATTTATTCTGATATGTTTTAACAACGTCTGGATTTGTTACAATAACTAAGATAATGATTATCGGAGGTTAGTAGGAGAATGCAATCAATCGATCCAAAATTAAAAGTATTTACACTTAGCTCAAATCAAGGTGTAGCTGAAGAAATTGCTAAAGTTATAGGAGTCGAATTAGGAAAAATTGCTGTTGCTCGCTTTAGTGATGGTGAAATACAGATTAATATCGAAGAAAGCATCAGAGGCTGTGACGTATATATTATTCAGTCAACAAGCTCACCAGTGAATCAGAATTTAATGGAATTATTAATTATGATTGATGCTTTAAAACGAGCGTCTGCAAAAACCATTAACATTGTTATGCCGTATTATGGATATGCACGTCAAGATAGAAAAGCTCGTTCTCGTGAGCCGATTACTGCTAAACTAGTTGCTAACCTCATAGAAACCGCTGGAGCAACACGTGTTATAACACTCGATTTACACGCTCCACAAATACAAGGCTTTTTCGATATTCCAATTGATCATTTAATGGGTGTACCGATTTTAGCAGATTATTTCAACAGTAAAGGTCTTGAGGATATAGTGATTGTTTCTCCTGATCACGGTGGTGTGACCCGTGCAAGGAAAATGGCCGATCGTTTGAAAGCACCTATCGCAATAATCGATAAACGTCGACCTAAACCGAATGTAGCCGAAGTAATGAATATTGTTGGTAATGTTCAAGGTAAAACTGCCATTTTAATTGATGACATTATTGACACAGCAGGAACGATTACATTGGCTGCAAATGCACTCGTTGAAAATGGTGCTTCATCGGTGTATGCATGCTGTACACATCCGGTTTTATCGGGGCCAGCTATTGAAAGAATACAGAATTCAAATATAAAAGAGTTAGTCGTTACCAATTCTATTGCATTACATGATGATATGAGAATCGAAAAAATTGTAGAGCTTTCTGTTGCTCCTCTAATTGCAGAAGCGATTGTCCGTGTCCATGAACAAGAATCAATAAGTGCTTTATTTGATTAATTATTATTATTAGGTTTATCTCTACCCGGTTTTGGGGAAAGTTACTCATAGGACGAGTACACAAACCAAACGGGTAGGTGAATAGAATGGCATTATTGCAAGCAAATGAGAGGCAAGATTTTAAACATTCATCAATTAGGAAATTGCGTGAGGAAGGTAAAATCCCTGCAGTTATTTATGGTGAGAATTATGAGAGTAAGGCGATCTTTATTCACGGGGCAGATTTTCTGAAAACGATAAAAGAAGCTGGTCGCAATGGTATTATTACGCTCTCACTTAATAATGATCAACATTCAGTGATGTTGCATGATATTCAAAAAGACCCATTAAAAAGTGACATAGTGCATGCGGATTTTCAAGTTGTTAATATGAAGTCAGAAGTTGAGGTTGATGTAAATATTCAACTCATTGGTGATGCAATTGGTGTCAAGGATGGCGGAGTACTCCAGCAACCGTTACACCAAGTCTCTGTAAGGGCGTTACCTGCTAATATCCCAACTTCCATTGATATAGATGTGTCTAACCTGGAAGTTGGTCAAACGATATCTATTGGTGACATTCAAACAGTAGATAAATTTGACATTAATCATGATATGAGTGAAGTAGTTGCATCCATTTTACCTCCAAAACAAGAAGATGAAATAAATAGTGGTGAAGAACAAGAAACTGGGCAACCTGATAATGTTGAAGGTAGAGAGACAGTTGACGAGTAGGTATGCTTACGCATAAAGTGATTAGCCAAAATTGAGTTGAACTTGCTCGAGATTAAGAAAACTTTATCTAGGGTTTGTCGAAGTTGCTTAACCCCATCCTTCAAAAGCATCGTTGTGCTTTTTGTAGGCATGGGGTTCTAGTGCTTGTTGGATGTGTATGAGAAGCTAGTGTGGTCTATAATGTCTAGCTACTACAGCGCCTATCCACCCGAGACAGCTTTAAAAATTCATCCGAAGGAAGGCAAAAAGCTCCTTCTTGTGAATTACATGAGTGTTAGTCTAGATGAGTCTGGTGCTTGCGTTTTTTATTATACATATGGGGGAATCTTGATGAAATTAATTGTAGGTTTAGGAAACCCTGGTAGAGAATATGCTCTAACAAAACATAATGTAGGTTTCATGGTTATTGATCAATTATCGACACGATTTAATATCGATATAGATAAATCTAAGTTTTCAGGATTATATGGAACAGGTATGTATAATGGTGAAAAAGTAATATTATGTAAACCGCTTACATATATGAATTTATCAGGAGAATGTATTGGGCCGTTAATGGACTATTTCGATATACCTATTGAAGATCTATTGATTATCTATGATGACCTGGATTTGCCAACAGGAAAAATTCGTTTAAGAACAAAAGGAAGTGCTGGTGGACATAATGGAATTAAATCCACAGTTAATCATCTTGGCACTCAAGAGTTTAAAAGAGTACGTATAGGAATTGGGAGGCCAACGAATGGCATGGCAATTCCAAATTATGTTCTTACAAAATTTGTTGATGATGAAATTGAAAAGATAAATGATGCTATAAAGGTTTCAACAGATGTATGTGAAGATTGGATTTCATCACCTTTTTTACAAGTAATGAATAAGTATAATTAATCAATGAAATTGAATAACTTCCTAGGATTGCGTAAATACTATCACTAAAACCAATTGGGAGGATAACAAATGTCACTCCATTATTATTGCAGGCATTGTGGTATAAAAGTTGGTAGTATTGAAAGAGTATCACTATATACTGAAAGTTTAGGATTTCAATTACTTTCTGATCAGGAACGTCAAGAGATGTTATCCTACGAAGATAACGGTGATATCAAAGTATTAACAATTTGTGAGGATTGTCAAGAAGCATTAAACCGAAATCCAGATTTCCATCTATATGAAACATTTATTCAGTGAGAAGCTTTGGTCTAATACCAAAGTATTTTCCTGTTTAATGTTGATTATTTTGTAACATTAAGTTGTTTTGCGTAAGCAAATAAACATATCATACAAATAGAGTTCTGAATATATTATCTTTTTTACGATAATAACGCATACAGTTTGATCTAGCATAAAATAGTAACGTATGCAATAAAGAAGTTTTTTTATTTATTTTGGCTGTTTGCGCATTGATTGTAGTTTTTCGTACTAAGATATAAAGTTCGATGCGTTTTTTCTTCTCATTTACAGATGAAAGTCGCACTAACTTTAGCAATAGCAACAAAGTTTTAAAAAAATTTGTAAAAAGTGTAACGCATTTTATATAACTAGAATATTATTAAACCCTGCTAAGTCATTCGAGAGGAGGGGGTTGAATGTTAGGTATACAAGAGTATTTTTTATATAATGATGATTTGGCTTCAATTGTAAACGGCATTGATGAAGGGCTTAAAGAGCAGCTTGTAGCTGGATTATCAGGATCAGCTAGATCTTTATTTTTTGCTTCAATCTATAAAGATACAAATCGCCCGTTACTAATAGTGACACATAACCTCTTTCAAGCGCAGAAGATTTATGATGATTTACTAGGGTTGTTAAGTAGTGATCATGTATTTCTATACCCAGTGAATGAAACAATTGCGTCAGAGATAGGAACTGCTAGTCCAGAATTAAAAGGACAGCGTCTAGAGGTATTGGATTATTGGTGTTCATCAAAAAAAGGTATTGTCATAGCACCTGTTGCAGCTATAAAAAGGTTACTTCCCCCAAAAGAAGTTTGGGATAGCTATCAATTAAATTTCTCAGTAGGAAATGACATAGACATAGATCAATGCTTAAATAAAATTGTATTAATGGGTTACTCAAGAGCATCAATGGTTACAGCACCCGGAGAGTTCAGTGTTAGGGGTGGCATTATTGATATATACCCATTAACTGAAGAGTTTCCAATTAGAATAGAACTTTTTGATACTGAGATAGAGTCAATACGTACATTTGCAATTGATGATCAACGGTCATTGCAAAAGATAGAAAAAGTAACGATTGGTCCGTCAACTGAAATTCTAATAAGTAACGATAAAATCGATCACGTAATTAACTCAATAGAAGATAAACTTGGAGAAAGTTTGAAAAAAACAAAGGACAGTGATGTAAAAAAATTATTAGTGGAAAACATTACTGCTGAAATAGAACAATTAAAAAATGACCAACTTCCGAGTCAAGTATTTAAATATTTATCTCTTTTCTATGAAAAGCCTGCAAGTTTACTAGACTATGTACCTAATAACGGTCTTATTTTATTTGATGAAATGAGCCGTATCCAAGATATTACGACAACCTTAGATAAAGAAGAAGCTGAATGGTACACGAGCTTACTTTCCGAAGGTAAAATTATTCATGATTTACAGCTGTCTCATCATTTTTCTACTCTTATACAAAAGATAGACAAGCCGCTTATTTATTTTTCTTTGTTTTTAAGGCATGTTCAGCAAACAAGTCCACAAAATATTGTCAATATTACTTGTAAGCAAATGCAAAGCTTCTTTGGGCAAATGCATGTATTGAAAACCGAATTAGAAAGATGGAAAAAAGGAAATTATACTGTTGTAGTTTTGGCTCCGAATGAAGAAAGACAGAAGAAGATACAACATGTTCTTGAAGATTATGATTTGAATTTTGCTACAACTGATAGCAATGACAAAATAATAACAGGTACAAATCAAATTGTTATTGGGGATTTAAACACAGGTTTTGATTTGCCTTTACAAAAGCTAGTAGTTATTACTGAGGAAGAATTGTTTAAAAATAGGACGAAAAAAACGAAACCGAGACAGAAGCTATCCAATGCAGAAAGAATTAAGAGCTACTCAGAATTAAAGGTTGGCGATTATGTTGTTCACATTAATCACGGTATCGGTAAGTATATTGGAATTGAGACGCTAGAAATCAATGGTATACACAAAGATTATCTTCATATTGAGTATCAAGGTAGTGACAAGCTATACGTTCCTGTCGAACAAATAAATCAAGTGCAAAAATACGTTGGCTCAGAAGGAAAAGATCCAAAAGTGTATAAGCTTGGCGGAACAGAGTGGAAACGGGTTAAGAAAAAGGTTGAGTCCTCAGTACAAGATATTGCTGATGACTTAATTAAGCTATATGCAGAGCGAGAAGCGAGTAAAGGGTATAGCTATAGCCCTGATGGTGATATGCAGCGAGAGTTTGAGTCGGCTTTCCCATATGAAGAAACAGTAGATCAACTACGTTCAATTGGGGAAATTAAAAAAGACATGGAAAAAGAGCGCCCTATGGATCGGTTATTATGTGGTGATGTAGGGTACGGGAAGACAGAAGTAGCAATCAGAGCAGCATTTAAAGCAATTGTTGATGAAAAGCAGGTTGCTATCCTTGTGCCGACAACGATTTTAGCCCAGCAGCATTACGAAACTATTCAAGAAAGATTTCAAGATTATCCAATTAATATAGGTTTACTTAGCCGATTTAGATCTCGTAAGCAACAACTCGAAACAATTAAAGGCTTAAAAGATGGAACGATTGATTTAGTTGTAGGTACTCATCGAGTGTTGTCTAAAGATATTTCATTTCGTGATTTAGGGATGTTAATCATTGATGAAGAGCAACGGTTCGGTGTAACACATAAAGAGAAGATTAAGCAAATGAAAGCTAATATTGATGTATTAACTTTAACAGCAACACCTATTCCTAGAACGTTACATATGTCCATGTTAGGCGTCAGGGATTTGTCTGTAATTGAAACACCACCTGAGAATAGATTTCCAGTGCAAACTTATGTAGTTGAATATAATGGTGCACTCATTAGAGAGGCCATTGAAAGAGAACTATCTAGAGGTGGCCAAATATACTTTCTTTATAACCGTGTTGAAGATATTGAACGCAAAGCCGAGGAAATCTCTATGCTCGTTCCAGATGCACGAGTTGCGTATGCACATGGAAAAATGACTGAAAACGAGCTGGAATCTGTCATACTTAATTTCTTAGAAGGTGAAATCGATGTCCTTGTTAGTACAACCATCATTGAAACAGGTGTTGATATACCAAATGTTAATACGTTAATTGTATTTGACGCAGATAAAATGGGCTTATCACAATTGTATCAGCTTAGAGGAAGGGTCGGTCGTTCGAACCGTGTAGCTTATTCATATTTTACACATCGTAAAGACAAAGTCTTATCAGAAGTTGCTGAAAAAAGATTGCAAGCAATAAAAGAGTTTACAGAGCTAGGCTCTGGTTTTAAAATTGCCATGCGTGACTTGTCAATAAGAGGAGCAGGGAACTTGTTAGGGTCGCAACAACATGGATTTATTGACACTGTTGGATTTGATTTATATTCCCAAATGCTGAAAGAGGCAATTGACGCAAGAAGAGGAAATGAACCAACTGCAACAGATCCAGATATAGAAATAGACGTAGAGGTTGATGCATATATCCCTGACCAATACGTTTCTGATGGTCGACAAAAAATAGACATGTATAAACGCTTTAGAGCTATTACTACACTAGATGATTTAGAAGATCTTCAAGAGGACATGACAGACCGTTTTGGGGAATACCCAGATGAAGTATCTTATTTATTTCAAATTGCTGAAATTAAAGTTTACGCAATACAACAAAAGATACTATCAATTAAACAGGTGAAACATGAAGTAACAATATTATTTAGTGAAGAGCAGAGTGGTAATGTTGAGGTTCAAAGGTTAGTTCAGCTTACACAACAATATGGGCGATTGATTGGGTTAGGTATGGAAGGCAAACAATTAAAAGTTGTTTTCCACACAAAAGGTATTCCTGCTCAGCAATGGTTAGCATCAATGTACGATTTCCTAAAAAAACTGGCTGACGTTAAGGAAGAGCAATTAAAAACTGTATAAATAGGTTTATTTGTAATATTAATTGGCGATACTGTATGTTTGTTTTTATTTTGAAAAATTATGCTTTCTTTATGTATAGTTCTTTGTTTGAAGAGGATACTAATGTCAACAATGGTGATTTATACATGGACAACACTTTAATCACCATCATTTAATCATCAGATGAAAGTGAGGCATCTTTAGATGAAAGCAACTGGAATTGTTCGTCGAATTGATGATTTAGGCCGAGTGGTAATCCCTAAAGAAATACGGAGGACATTACGAATTAGAGAAGGTGACCCGCTAGAAATTTTTGTTGACCGCGATGGAGAAGTGATTTTAAAAAAATATTCTCCTATAAGCGAATTAGGTAACTTCGCTAAAGAGTATGCAGAGGCTTTATTTGACAGTTTAGGACATAATGTATTAATATGTGATCGAGATGTGTTTATAGCAGTAGCGGGAGGCTCCAAAAAGGACTATATTAATAAAAGTATTAGCAGGATGATTGAGAAATCTATGGAGGATCGTAATACTGTACTTAATACCGAAGAAAAAGAAATATCCTTTATAAGTGACCAAGAAGAACCATTGTCATCTTATGCTATAGGTCCAATCATTGCAAATGGAGATCCAATTGGAGCAGTTATAATTTTTTCAAAAGATACAGTGATTGGGGAAGTTGAGCAAAAAGCTGTTGATACAGCAGCAGGTTTTTTAGCAAGACAAATGGAACAATAAAACAAACAAAAGGCGGCAAACATGCGGCCTTTTCTTATTTATTGGCTGTTGTGTTAAGCACTAACAAATAACCGCGTTTATAAATCTTTTCTTCTTCTTTTTAACAACAAAAAGTAAGAAAAGAGGCTATTTAGATGATGAATTTTTACGCTTCAAGCCCCTATCCTCTCGAGATTGCTTCTCGTTTTAATTAAAGTACCTTCATGTGATATGCTCTCATTGCTCTCAATATCATTGAAGCAGTGAAAGTAAAGCATGACTTTCTTCAATTTTTTTCTTGAAGGGGTGAGTTGGTGAACATCCATTCCGATTTGCAAAAAAAATTTTTTTTGCAAGGAACAGTTATATTATCTATTGCAGGTATCGTTACTAAGCTACTTAGTGCGGGATATCGGATACCTTTCCAAAATATTGTTGGAGATATCGGGTTTTATATATATCAGCAAATATACCCATTTTATGGAGTGTTTTTAACGTTATCAACCTATGGGTATCCAGTTATAATTTCTAAGCTACTAATAATTTCATTTGAACAGCAAGATTATAAAAGAGTTAAAAAAGTTGTTGTGGTCTCCTTTTTATCCTTACTTGTTGCAGGAATCGTTTTTTGTAGTGTGTTATATTTTTTTGCTAATAAGATAGCGATTATTATGGGTGACCCGGAATTAACTATATTGATTAAAGTAATTGCTTTTTCATTTTTATTAATGCCATTTATCTCAGTATTAAGAGGTTATTTTCAAGGACAGAAGAATATGGTTCCAACCGCTGTTTCACAAATGGTTGAACAATTTATTAGAGTCATAACTATTCTAATATTTTCTATTCTCCTCGTATCACATGGGTATGGCATGTATGCTACCGGTGCTGGAGCACTTTTCGGATCGATCACAGGTGGATTAACAGCAATTGTAATTTTGTTAATATATTATAAGCAAAATAATCTAATACATACAGAACGCCCGTTAATATTTAATAAAAAGGAAAATAAAGAAATAATTAGGGTGTTATTTACGCAAGGGGGACTTATTTGTATTAGTGGGATGATCCTTATCCTCTTTCAATTAGTGGACTCATTTACGTTATACTCATTATTAATCTCAAGTGATATGAGTGACGTTATCGCTAAAGGTGCAAAAGGAGTCTATGATCGTGGATGGCCACTTATTCAATTAGGAACTGTTGTATCAACATCAATCTCGCTATCTTTAATTCCAATCATTTCTAGTGCATATATTCGTCATAATTTACAATCTATTAAAGAGAAGGTTAATTTATCAATCAGAATTAGCATTGTTGCTGGTGTAGGCGCATCAGTTGGGTTAGCTTTTATTATTGAACCGACAAATATTATGCTTTTTCAAAATAATCAAGGGACAGATGTGTTAAGGATACAAGGTTTTACTATACTCTTTAGTTCACTTATCTTAACAACTTCATCTATTTTTCAAGGTATGAACAATTACATAATTCCTGCAATTAGTGTTGTCGTAGCGTTAATTTTAAAAGGGCTGTTAAATGTTCTACTTGTTCCTATTTTAGGAACAAAAGGGGCTGCATTTGCAACTATCATTTCACTATTGATAACTGTGTTATTTCAGTATTATTTATTGTATAGGAAATTCCGAGGGTCTATATGCAGAATCAAGGATGTTGTCAAGATACTAGAAGCAGCCATAGTAATGGGCATAGGTTTATATGTATATATTCATTTTACAAATCTATTGTTGGTATTTATTAATAATCGGCTTTTTTCGGCTTTGCAAGCAATTACTGCTGTAATGATCGGTATCATATTATTTCTCTTCGTCATTATTAAAAGACAAGTTTTTACCCAAAGTGAGTTGTCAATCATTCCTTATGGAAATAAGCTAGCCTATTTTAATAGAGCAAATAAGAAGTTAGGTGATTAATAATGAAGAAAATAACTGTAATAGGTTTAGGAGCTGGCGATTTAGAGCAATTACCTCTAGGAGTTTATCGATTGTTACAAAGGGCTGATCATATTTATATACGAACAAATGAGCACCCAGTCGTACAGGATCTTATGAAAGAAGGACTACATTTTAATTCTTTTGATAATGTATATGAAAAATACGATCAATTTGAAGAAGTATACGAAGAGATAGTAAATGTCTTAATTTCCGAAGCGCTGCATAAAGAGATATTATATGCTGTACCTGGTCATCCATTTGTGGCTGAGAGAACAGTTCAACTATTAGTGGACAAGTGTAGTAAGTATGGTATTGAAATTAATATTGCTGGAGGGCAAAGTTTTCTTGATTCAACATTCACATCATTGCAAATTGATCCGATTGAAGGGTTTCAGTTTCTAGATGCAACGTCACTACAAAGGCAACAAATTCAATATAATCAACATATTATTATATGCCAAATGTATGATCAATTTATTGCATCTGAGGTGAAGCTAACACTTATGGAGGATTTGCCTGATGATTATGAAGTAATGATCCTTACAGCTATTGGTAGCGAGGCTGAAGAAGTAAGAAAAGTACCATTATATGAATTGGATCGTCAGTCTACCATAAGTAATTTAACAAGTTTATATGTACCTCCTGTAAATGATGAGAAATTGCTTTATCATACATTTTCTTCATTACGTTCTGTTATAGCAATTCTTCGTGGGCCAGATGGTTGTCCATGGGATAAAAAGCAAACGCATCAATCATTAAAGAAATATATTCTTGAAGAAGCATATGAGCTTGTAGATGCGATTGACAATGATGATGTTTGGAATACAATTGAAGAGCTCGGAGATGTACTTCTACAAGTTATGTTACATGCTCAAATTGGAGATGATGACGGATTATTTAACATTGATGATGTGGTTAGAAGTATAACAGAAAAAATGATTCGACGTCATCCACATGTTTTTGCAGGGGAAAGAGTAGTTGATAGTGATGAAGTAGTCTATAATTGGGAACAAATTAAGCAAGATGAAAAAAAGGGAATGAAACACTCTGCATCATTACTTGAGGAGGTCCCAAAGAGCTTACCGGGCTTATTAAGAGCTTATAAATACCAAAAAAAAGCAGCTCAGGTAGGGTTCGATTGGGATGATGTTAGTCCGATGTGGGATAAAGTGAGGGAAGAAATAGAGGAGTTTCAAGTTGAGGCAACCAATCACAACCAAAAGAATATGCTTACTGAGTTTGGTGATATTCTTTTTGCTCTTGTAAATATATCTCGTTATTATAAAATTGATCCGGAAGAAGCGATAACAAGTGCAAATAATAAATTTTATAAGCGGTTCCGTTTTATTGAAAACACTGTGAGAGATGAGGGGAAAGAGATTGAATCCTTATCTTTAGAACAATTAGATGAAATTTGGACATCTGCAAAGAAAAAAGGATTATAATGAGAACACTAGGGCTAGGTAAATACGCTTACCCTTCATGTGGTTTTGATAACGAGTATTTATGTTATAAGCTATCGACTTAAAAAAACATATACGAAATCTATGATATATGAAAGAAGTGAAAAATATGAGACTAGATAAATTTCTTAAAGTTTCTCGCTTAATTAAAAGGAGAACACTAGCAAAAGAGGTTGCTGACAAAGGAAGAATTTCGATAAATGGTATCCAAGCAAAAGCAAGTTCAACTCTTAAAGTGGGGGATGAACTAACCATTCAATTTGGTCAAAAAGTTGTAACGGTAAAGGTAGAAAAACTTGTTGAGACAAGTCGTAAAGAAGAAGCTAATGACTTATACTCGATTGTAAAGGAAGAGAGAAAAGAGGAGCAAAGCTGAAAAAATTTACCGTTGACCAACTTAATGAACATACATTGAGCAACTGGTTGCGTAAGTTTTATAGGCTTGTTCTAAAATGATTGTCCCTAACATACATTGATATAAATGTTTGCTATGAAGCATGTCTTCAGCATAAAAGCGAGGGATGATCATGGATCAATATTATGAAGGTAGCTCAAATCAAAAAGGAACGATTAAAGAGCACGACTTAGTAATGAGAGGACGAAGAATTCTTGACATAACAGGTGTCAAACAGGTTGAAAGCTTCGATAATGAAGAATTTTTATTAGAAACTGTGATGGGATTTTTAGCTGTTCGTGGCCAAAATCTCCAAATGAAAAACCTAGATGTTGATAAAGGGATTGTCTCGATTAAAGGGAAAATATTCGATATTGTATATTTAGATGAACAATATGGGGAGAAGGCTAAAGGTTTTTTTAGCAAGTTGTTCAAATGAGTTTAACGACTCAATTTTATACAATGATGTCTATGATTGGTATTGGGAGCTTTTTAGGAGCAGCTCTCGATACTTATGGACGCTTCTTACAGCGGTCGTACCGAGCAACATGGTTAGTTTTTATAAATGATATTATGTTTTGGTGTATGCAAGGCTTTATTATATTTTATGTTTTGTTACTCGTTAATGAAGGTGAACTAAGGTTTTATATCTTTATTGCTATTTTATGTGGTTATGCTGCCTATCGTAGTCTTTTTCAATCGTTATTTTTGAGATTGCTGGAATTTGTAATTAAATTAGTAATTTCGACATATCAAATTGTAAAAAAGCTCGTTCACTATATTATCATAAAGCCAATTCAAATATTGTATCATTTTATTGCTATACTAGTTATAGGGCTTTTAAACGTATGCTATACGACTATTCGTTTTTTGGTAAAAGTACTTATTTATTTTGTACAAGTATTGTTTATCCCAGTGAAAAAGCTAGTAAAGTTTGTGTTTCAACTACTCCCTAGCTCTTGGAGAAAGTTTTGTGTAGTTTTTTTAAAAAAACTTGCAGGATATTTTAAAAAAATAAAGAATGTACAACATATCATAATAAAATGGTGGAAATCAATCCTAAGTTTTTTAAGGAGGAAGTTTTAGAGATGAGTGCGTTACGAAAGCAGAAGAAAGTTATAGAGCTGCAAACGTCATACTCTAGTCAGCATGAGAATAATCAACAGGTATTAACTAATAAGCGTCGCGGTTTAATGAGACGGTTAGCGGCTTTGTCATGTCTAGCTGTAGTTGCCGCCTTTTTTATTAGTTCTACACTCATCTCTCAATCGAAAATAATTGAAGAAAAGAACGTTGAAAAACAAAAACTGGAATATGAGTTAGCTGATTTGAAAAAAGAGCAATTGTATTTAGAAGGTGAAATTGTTAAGCTTAACGATGATGAGTATATAGGAAAAATTGCTCGGAGAGATTTTTTTCTATCACAAGAAGGCGAAGTTTTATTTAATACATCTGAGTGAAGTTGGTTAGTCTTGTTGACACTCAATTTTTAAATTATGTATAATAAAAAAAAATGATTTTTTTATTTTTTAAGGAGGAACACTTTTTTTATGTCGATTGAAGTAGGCAGCAAGTTACAAGGAAAAGTAACAGGTATTACAAATTTTGGTGCGTTCGTGGAGCTGCCAGAAGGCTCAACAGGTTTAGTACACATAAGCGAAGTTGCTGACAATTATGTGAAAGATATTAATGAACATCTAAAGGTTGGCGACGAAGTTGAAGTGAAGGTAATAAATGTTGAGAAAGATGGTAAAATTGGCTTATCAATTAAAAAAGCAAAGGAGTCACCGCGACCTCCTCGTAAAGGCAGTAATCGCCCTCCAAGGGATTTCCGTCCAAAAGAGAATTTTGAGCAGAAGATGGCCCGTTTCCTAAAAGAAAGTGAAGACCGATTATCATCTTTAAAACGGAACACAGAGTCAAAACGAGGTGGACGAGGAGCACGAAGAGGATAACTTGCTGCTGATCATTTTATAGTGCGTATTCAAAAAGGATATAGAAGAATGAGGCAGTATACCTTGCATTTTTAGAAGAGCTATTTTACTGATAACTAATAAAGATACTATGTTTCGAATTGTTAACGTAGAAACATACGATACGTATGTGTCCCGCAAAATAGTGGGAAACCCCCTAACAATCGCAAGTGGTATCTTATTCAAGTTTAGACAGTCATTTCTTCTTACTTTTTGAGCAGCCTCTTACAGATAGCCTGGCAGGTAACATGTACATCAAGCACCCACGGGTGCTTTTTTGTTACGCTCTCTTCGTAAACTTTGTTGCTATTGAGACCAATTTAGGACAACAACAAATAAATTTATACAAAACGAAAAGCAACAACATATGCGAAAACAGCCTAAGATTTCTTAGTAAACTTTGTTGCTATTGTTATTATATTTGGCTCTTTAACTTCTAGTTGACGTCATTCGTAATTTCTTAATAAATGATATGAAATGAGTTTTTAATGTAATTAAGGTATTGACTAAATTGTTATTCCTTAGTATCATATTCTTTGTCGTATTATGGCGGTGTAGCTCAGCTGGCTAGAGCGTACGGTTCATACCCGTGAGGTCGGGGGTTCGATCCCCTCCGCCGCTATTTATAAAATGTCATTTTATCATTTTTTTTGGCCCGTTGGTCAAGTGGTTAAGACACCGCCCTTTCACGGCGGTAACACGGGTTCGAATCCCGTACGGGTCATCGTAAAAGTCAGTTCTTTGATGAACTGGCTTTTTTTATTAGCTTATTTGCGTCAACTTTGTCGCATGAAGTTTATGTGATTGGCATTGTTTTAAAGAGCCAAGATGTGAACAGCTCTAGTTGAATTGTGTTCAATAAAAAAACAAATCCAATTTAACGTTGAAAAGATAATGATGGGATAAATTATCTGAATATTCGATATTATTGTTGCTGGTTTTTAAAAAATAGGATTAAATTCTTCAGATTATGTATGCTTATTGTATGTTATTAAGAATTGAGTCGAACACTTTTTTATATCTCCATGTTGTTTTGACAAAAAATATTCTGGCTTAGAAGTATAATAACAACCAACTATAAAAAAGTTGGGGAGTGAATAAGTATGGAAAAGACTGAACGGAATGTCATTGAACCTATTACGAACGTGAATTTCAAAAGTACAAAGCTATCGTTTGACAGCTGGATTCAAAAGAACAAGCAAAAACTATTAAAAATAATAATAAACAGAGGGGTTCTTATTGTTTTTATAGGCTTTTTACTTGGACGAGCATTAATATTAGCTGAAGTTACACCATTCGCATTACCATTTTTTGCTGCCGTATATGTCATTCAAAAAAATAGAATCTGGTTAGCCCTGCTAGCATTACTTGTAGGTGGAATTAGTTTATCTTTTCAAACTTCCATATTCATTCTTTCATCAATAGTATTATTTCTATTTTTAAATAACATAACGAGAAGGTTTAGTAAAGATACACTAAAAGTAGTTCCATTCCTCGTGTTCTTATCCTTATGTATGTCCAAGCTCTCAATCTTGTATTTTATAAACAACGAAATTGATCTGTATAATTTGATGTTGGTTGGTGTTGAGTCAGGTCTAGGTTTTATACTAACGTTAATATTTCTACAAAGTGTTACGTTAGTTGCTTTTCGAAAACGAAAACAAACTTTAAAAACGGAAGAAATTATATCCTTAATTATATTATTGGCTTCTATCATGACAGGTTTGATTGGTTGGTCTATATATGACTTATCAATTGAATATATTGCTTCAAGGTATTTTGTTCTTCTACTTGCATGTGCTGCAGGTGCCACGATTGGAACGACAGTTGGTGTGGTTACCGGGTTAATATTAAGCCTTGCAAACATCGGAAGTCTATTTCAGATGAGCTTGCTTGCATTTTCTGGATTACTTGGAGGTTTACTAAAAGATGGCCGGAAAATAGGCGTATCAGTTGGACTTCTCATTGGTACTCTTTTATTAGGAATGTATAATGATGCTAATCAGCTTCAAATAAGTGTTATTGAATCTTTATTAGCCATTTTTATATTTCTATTAACTCCTCAATCACTCATTTCGCAAATCGCAAAATATATACCAGGAACAATCGAAAATATGTCTGAGCAACAACAGTATTTACAAAAAGTAAGAGATGTCACTGCAAGTCGTGTATCCCAATTTTCATCAGTTTTTCAAGCTTTATCTAGTAGTTTCGAAAATTACAATCAATCAGCTAATCATATGGATGAGGAAGTTGAAGTTGATTATGTTTTAAGTAATGTCACTTTGAGGACATGCCAATTGTGCTATAAAAAAGATCAATGTTGGACGAACAATCTTAATAAAACATATGATTATTTGAAGAATATTATGCATGAATATGAGCAATCCACATTGGAAGAGAATTATCATTTACAACGTGAGTGGAATAAGCATTGTATAAAACCAGATAAGGTTATAAATGTAATTAAGGATGAGTTGACATTATATTACGCCAATCAGAAGTTAAAAGAACAAATTAGAGAAAGTAGGAAGCTGGTTGCTGAACAGTTGTTAGGCGTATCCCAAGTGATGGGGGACTTTGCTAACGAGATTAAACGTGAAAGAGATAACCATCATGTGCAGGAGGAGCAAATACTAGATGCTGTGCAAGGTTTCGGGGTAGAGATAGGTCATGTCGAAATTTATAGTTTAGAACAAGGGAATATCGACATAGAAATGAGCATTCCATTTTGCAATGGGCGAGGGGAGAGCGAAAAGTTAATTGCACCTATGCTTTCTGATATTTTAAAGGAGACGATCATTGTTACAAAGGAGGAATGTGCAGCTTACCCTAATGGCTATTGCCAGGCAACATTTGGATCAGCAAAGACATACAAAGTTGATACAGGTGTTGCTCATGCAGCGAAAGGCGGAGGGTTAATATCCGGTGATAGTTACTCGACGATTGAATTAGGAGCAGGGAAATTTGCAATTGCAATTAGTGATGGAATGGGAAATGGCCAGAGAGCCCATTATGAAAGTAATGAGACTCTGGAGTTATTACAAAAAATTCTAAAGTCGGGGATAGAAGAAAAAGTAGCGATTAAATCTGTAAACTCTGTTCTTTCTTTAAGAACAACGGATGAGATATTCTCAACCCTAGACCTAGCCATGATTGATTTACAAGATGCGAGTGCAAAGTTTTTAAAAATTGGGTCATCACCTAGCTTTATTAAAAGAGGAGAGAAAGTTATTAGTATTTGTGCTAGTAACTTACCTATGGGAATTATTCAAGACTTTGAGGTAGATGTTGTTAGCGAGCAATTGAAAGCAGGAGATTTATTAATAATGATGAGTGACGGAATTTTTGAAGGTCCAAAGCATGTAGAAAATTACGATATTTGGATGAAGCGAAAAATAAAAGATTTACAAACGAAAGATCCTCAACATGTCGCAGATTTAATTATGGAGGAAGTGATCCGTACTCGTTCAGGAAACATTGACGATGATATGACGATCGTAGTTGCAAAGGTTGATCATAACACTCCTAAATGGGCTGCAATACCTGCTCATATGTATGAAAAGAAAGCGCAGTAAAGGTACGAAGTATAAAAACTTTTTATTCAGTCGAAGATGGTAATAACCATTTGAGGAGGGAATAAAAGGTGGATAAAGGTACTTTAAAACAAATATTACTTATTACTGATGGGTGCTCAAATCATGGAGAAGATCCTGTGGCTATGGCAACACTTGCTAAAGAGCAGGGGGTGACAGTTAACGTTATTGGCGTAATGGAAGAGGATAAAATAGATAATCGTGGACTTGCGGAGATAGAAGGCATTTCAATGGCAGGAGGTGGGGTTAGCGAGGTCGTCTATACTAGGCAATTGTCACATACTGTACAAATGGTAACTAGAAAAGCAATGACACAAACATTACAAGGAGTGGTAAACAAAGAATTACAGCACATACTTGGTTCCGGAACTTCAATGGAAGACTTATCACCTGAAAAACGTGGAGAAGTGATGGAGGTGGTGGATGAACTAGGAGAAACTGCTGAGTTAGAAGTTCTTATTCTTGTAGATACGAGCGCTAGTATGAAGCATAAATTACCAACCGTGAAAGAAGCATTGTTGGATTTATCGATTAGTTTAAATGCACGTATTGGCTCGAATCGCTTTTCAGTGTTATCATTTCCAGGCAAAAAGAAAGATGTCGAGAAAGTCCTGGATTGGAATCCACATTTAGATTCATTAACTAAAATATTTCCTAAGTTAACATCAGGAGGAATGACACCTACAGGGCCTGCCATTAGAGAGGCATTGACTTATTTTAAAAAGAAACGATCGTTAAGGAGCTTTATTTCTCGAGATGAACAACCTTTCGAAGAAACAGGCATGTAGTGTACCAGTTGGAACGGTCATTGTCGGTAAGTGGCATAAAAATAAATATAAGATTAAAAGTTTACTTGGTAAAGGTGCTACGGGATCAGTTTATTTATCAGAAAGTCCTACCGGTTTAGTCGCTGTTAAGATTAGTGATAGTAGCATGTCAATATCATCAGAAGTTAATGTACTTAAACATTTTTTGAAGGTCCAGAGGTCATACTTGGGACCTTCTTTGCTAGATGTTGACGATTGGGAGCGTCGTGGCTTTGACTCTCCTACAGCTTTTTATGTAATGGAATATATAAAAGGAGAGGCATTATTACAATTTATTAAGAGGCGTGGTAATGAATGGATTGGCATATTATGTTTACAATTGTTAGCTGAACTTGACATACTTCATCGTGAAGGATGGGTCTTTGGCGATCTAAAGCCAGATAACCTGTTAGTGACAGCTCCTCCTCCGAAAATAAGGTTACTAGATGTGGGGGGGACGACACTAATAGGGAGATCCATAAAAGAATTTACTGAGTTTTTTGACCGTGGTTATTGGGGAAAGGGTTCTAGAAAAGCTGAACCATCGTATGATTTGTTTGCAGTAGCGATGATCATTATAAATATAGCCTATCCAAACAGATTTTCTAGAAGTAGGAATGGAGGGGATCAACTTAAGAATGCTATAACATCAAATGTATTATTAAGGAAGTATTCAACTGTTTTAGAAAATGCAATAGAAGGGAAATATAGTAGTGCGTCTAATATGAGGAAGGACCTATTACTTGTAATGAATCAGCAATATGTTTCCAATAAGCAAACCACGACCAATCAATCAACTAAGAGTAGCTCAATAAATAATAGAAGGAAAGGCGGAAAAAGGAGTAAGAAAAAGAGCTTTTTAGAATTTACATTATTATTTCTAGTAATAATTGTTGTCTATTGGCTATACATATATAGTCAGTTATTATGAATATGAGTTGCTAGACATCTTTTTTGCAGAAACTTATATAATCATGTACGATAAGGGGACAAGATTCTGTAGAACGAAGAGTAGTAGAGGGTTGAATTGCGGATGATAAATAAGCTAAATGATTTTATTAAACGTCATGAGTTAATTACAGAAAATTCAACGATCATTGTAGGTGTATCAGGAGGACCTGATTCCTTGGCGCTTCTTCACTTGCTTATTGGAATGAAAAGGAACCTCGGTTTAAGGTTAGTTGTAGCTCATGTTGATCATATGTTTCGTGGTAAGCAGTCCGAGAATGAGATGCGTTTTGTTGAACAACATTGTAGCTCACTAGGAATTATTTGTGAAGCAAAACAAATAAATGTGAGTGACTATAAACAAAAAAAGAAAATAAGTACCCAAGTAGCTGCGAGAGAATGCAGGTATCGTTTTTTTTCATCAATGATGAAAAAATATGAAGCTCAATATTTAGCTCTTGGTCATCATGGAGATGATCAAGTTGAGACTGTTTTAATGAAGCTGGTAAGGGGAAGTACAGGGATAGGCTATGCAGGTATTCCAATAAAGAGGCCGTTTAGTATTGGTCATATTATTCGCCCCCTATTAAGCTTAAGTAGGGAAGAAATTGAACATTATTGTCAAAGCATTGGGTTAGAGCCCCGTCGAGATCCAAGTAACGATAAGGATGATTACACCCGTAATCGGATTCGACATCATGTACTACCTTATTTAAAACGAGAAAATGAACGAGTACATGAAAGAGTTCAACAATTTAGTGAGATGATGATAGAGGATCAAAATTATTTAAAGGAATTAACAGAAAATGAATTGAATAAAGTAGTGAAGAAGAAAGACAATACTATTATTATTAGTAGAGAGTCTTATCTTAAGTTACCTATTCCTTTACAAAGGAGAGGGATTCAACTAATATTAAAATATCTTTATCAGGAGGTTCCACCTTCTCTTTCCTCAATACATATTAACGACTTTCTAACAGCCCTGAATAATGATCATCCATCAGGAACATTACATTATCCAATGGGTTTAAAAGTTGTTAAATCCTATGATGATTTTATCTTTACATATGATGAAAGAGCAATAAAAGCATATAATTACGTTCATGAGGTTCCTAGTCAAATTGAATTGCCTAATGGTGACCTAATACTTAGTGAAATCATTGAGCAATTACCGAATGGATTAAATGGGAACCATTCAATTGTCATTGACATAAACAGTGTCGAGTTACCGCTAGTTATTCGAACGAGGAAACCTGGCGATAAGATGACATTAAAAGGAACTGGCGGGACAAAAAAGATTAAAGATATTTTTATTGATCAAAAAATTCCTTTATATGAAAGGGATGAGTGGCCTGTTGTTGAGGACAGAAATGGAAGAATCATTTGGTTACCCGGCTTAAAAAAGTCTTCTTTTGAGACTGAATTTAATGGAAATAAACAATATATTTTATTACAGTTTAAGAAGCATTGATCTTCTAGGAGGAAAGTAGTCATGAATCATGATATTCAAAAAGTATTAGTTACAGAAAAAGAAATTCAAGAAAAAGTAAAGGAATTAGGTGAAGTTCTAACAAAAGATTATCAAGAGAAATTCCCATTAGCTATCGGCGTGTTAAAAGGTGCAATGCCTTTTATGGCTGACTTATTAAAAAGAGTTGACACATACCTTGAAATGGACTTTATGGACGTTTCTAGCTATGGTACATCAAGAGTATCATCTGGAGAGGTAAAAATATTAAAGGATTTAGACACATCTGTAGAAGGACGAGATATCTTAATTATCGAAGACATTATCGATAGTGGCTTAACTTTAAGCTATCTAGTGGAATTATTTCGTTATCGCAAGGCCAAATCAATTAAAATTGTTACGCTATTAGATAAACCTTCTGGACGCAAGTCTGATGTAGAAGCAGATTATGTAGGCTTTATTGTACCTGATGAATTTGTTGTAGGTTATGGCTTAGATTACCTTGAGAAATATCGCAATTTGCCATACATAGGGGTCCTTAAACCTGAAGTATATACGGAATCATAAATAATATTTTTAAAAAGCAAAATAATAACAGTAAATTAATTGTATTGGTATGTTTTTCTATGATACTATTGAGTATAGTTTTTTTACCGTGGGAGGAGGTAAGGAATGAATCGGATTTTTCGTAATACTATATTTTATTTATTAATTTTTCTAGTTGTTATTGGTATAGTTGGTGTTTTCAATAATACTAATCAAACAACTGAGGAAATGTCATATGATGTATTCATAGCTAATTTAGAGGACAATAATGTTAAATCTCTTGCAATACAACCTGCACGAGGGGTATATGAGATTAAAGGTCAATTAAGATCTTATGAGAGTGAAGAGCAGTATTTTATTACATACACACCAACACCTTTTTCAGAGGCAATGTTACAACGGATTGATACAATTGCAGCAGAAAATAGTGTAGTCGATTTTGTTCCAGCAAAAGAAACAAGTGGATGGGTTACGTTTTTCACTTCAATCATTCCATTTGTGATCATCATTATTTTATTTTTCTTCTTACTGAACCAAGCTCAAGGCGGTGGAAGCCGTGTAATGAACTTTGGTAAGAGTAAAGCTAAACTTTATAATGAAGAAAAGAAAAAAGCAAAATTCAAAGATGTTGCTGGTGCTGATGAAGAGAAACAAGAGTTAGTTGAAGTTGTTGAGTTTTTGAAGGACCCTAGAAAATTTGCAGAACTAGGCGCTCGCATCCCAAAAGGTGTTTTACTAGTCGGCCCTCCGGGTACAGGTAAAACATTATTAGCTAGGGCTGTTGCCGGAGAAGCTGGCGTACCTTTCTTCTCCATAAGTGGTTCTGATTTTGTTGAAATGTTTGTTGGTGTCGGTGCGTCTCGTGTTCGTGACTTATTTGAAAATGCGAAGAAAAATGCTCCTTGTATCATTTTTATTGATGAGATCGATGCCGTAGGACGTCAACGTGGTGCAGGCCTTGGTGGAGGTCATGACGAGCGTGAACAAACATTAAACCAATTGCTAGTTGAGATGGATGGCTTTGGTGCGAATGAAGGAATTATTATTATAGCGGCAACAAACCGCCCAGATATTTTGGATCCTGCATTACTTCGCCCAGGTCGCTTTGACCGTCAGATTACTGTCGATCGACCAGATGTTAATGGAAGAGAAGCAGTGTTAAAAGTACACGCACGCAATAAACCGCTAGCGGATTCTATTGATTTAAAAGCAATCGCTATGCGTACTCCTGGTTTTTCAGGTGCTGATTTAGAGAACTTATTAAATGAAGCTGCTTTAGTAGCGGCAAGACGCGATAAAAAGAAAATTGATATGCTCGATATGGATGAGGCTACAGACCGTGTAATTGCTGGACCGGCTAAAAAGAGCCGTGTCATCTCTGAAAAGGAACGGAAAATTGTTGCTTACCATGAAGCTGGACATACAATTATCGGTGTTGTACTGGATGAAGCAGATGTCGTACATAAAGTGACGATTGTTCCTAGAGGTCAAGCCGGTGGTTATGCAGTAATGCTACCAAAAGAAGATCGCTACTTTATGACTAAGCCTGAGCTGCTGGATAAAATTACTGGCTTATTAGGTGGACGTGTTGCTGAGGAGATCATTTTCGGTGAAGTGAGTACGGGTGCTCATAACGACTTCCAACGAGCAACTGGTATTGCAAGAAAAATGGTAACAGAATATGGTATGAGTGATAAGCTGGGGCCATTACAATTTGGTCAGGCTCAAGGTGGTCAAGTGTTCTTAGGTCGCGACCTTCATAACGAGCAAAACTATAGTGATGCCATTGCACATGACATTGATATAGAGATACAAAGGTTTATTAAAGAAAGTTATGAGAAAGCTAAAGGCATTTTGACAGAAAACCGTGACAAGCTCGAACTAGTAGCAAAAACCTTACTTGAGGTTGAAACACTTGATGCTGAACAAATCAAGTATTTAATAGACAATGGAAGATTACCTGATCGTATTGAAGAGAGCAGTTCGGATGATGTGAAAGTAAACATTAGCTCTAAAAAAGAAGAAACTCCATCTGATGATCAAGATCAACAAGATTAATTTAGCTTTTTGATCGATAATTAGTATGGATGAAGGATTAAGAAGATGTCTCGGTTTTTCGAGGCATCTTTTTTGAAGGCTCTTTTCGTAAAATTTGTTGCATTTATCAAAATTATGACACTAAAGTCTTGTATAATCATCTTCATATTATAGAAGAAAAGATGCCACGAAACTATTGTTGTATCCGTGTTATATCTTATAATGAAAAGTAACAATCATTGGAAAACGGCCTTTTTGAATATGCTTTGGCTCTTCTGTTGCTGGACAAATCCGATTCGTATGCTAGCATAAGCTGACACCATGCGCTTTTGTAACCATTTGTGGTATGATGAGGAATATGTTGTTATTTTTATGTAGTGATAGTTTGGAATAACAGTTATTTTGATAAAAGTGGTGATGAAATGATTTTTGTCTTAGATGTCGGGAATACTAATACCGTTTTAGGTGTTTATGAACAAAATGAGCTTAAATATCATTGGCGGATTGAAACGAGTAGAAATAAAACTGAAGATGAATATGGCATGATTATCAAAGCGTTATTTAAGCACGTAGATTTAGATTTTTCAAATATTGACGGCATCATTATTTCTTCTGTCGTTCCACCAATTATGTTTGCATTGGAAAGAATGTGTCACAAGTATTTTAATATAAATCCGCTAATCGTTGGCCCAGGAATAAAAACAGGTTTAAATATAAAAATAGATAACCCAAGAGAAGTAGGGGCAGATCGAATCGTAAATGCAGTAGCGGGAATGCATTTATATGGTAGTCCACTTATCATTGTCGATTTTGGTACTGCAACAACTTATTGTTACATTAATGAGCAGAAACAATATATGGGTGGGGCTATAGCTCCTGGAATTGCAATTTCAACGGAGGCGCTATATTCCAAAGCAGCTAAGTTACCTAGAATAGAAATTGCGCATACAGATCATGTTATTGGGAAGAACACGGTATCTGCAATGCAATCTGGAATATTGTACGGGTATGTTGGTCAAGTAGAAGGAATTGTAAAGAAAATAAAAGCTCAAGCAAATGTTTTACCAACGGTTATCGCTACAGGTGGACTTGCATCATTAATTGCTGATGAGTCAACTGTTATAGATATTGTCGATCCGTTCTTAACGTTAAAAGGTTTACAACTGATTTATCAAAAGAATCAAGATTCTTATAAAAACTAATGATGTTTTATCATACTTAATGAATCAATTATTATATAGTTGCATCATGTGAAAGGGGTATTAACAACCATGTCAGATTATCTAGTAAAAGCCTTAGCTTATGATGGGCAAGTCAGAATATATTCAGTAAAGACAACAGAAACTGTCGGAGAAGCCCAGCGTCGTCAATATACATGGCCGACAGCCTCAGCCGCATTAGGAAGAACAATGACTGCGGGCGTAATGATGAGTGCGATGTTAAAAGGTGACGAAAAAATTACCATTAAAGTAGATGCTGGTGGGCCAATTGGAGCAATTATCGTGGATAGCAATGCATATGGAGAAGTGAGAGGGTATGTATCCAATCCACAAACACACTTCGATCTAAATGAACATGGCAAGCTAGATGTGGCAAGAGCCGTAGGGACAAATGGTTTTTTAACAGTGGTGAAAGATATAGGGTTGCGTGAGAATTTTACTGGTTCAGTTCCGATTGTTTCTGGAGAGTTAGGTGAAGACTTTACATATTATTTTGTAACATCTGAGCAAACCCCATCATCTGTTGGAGTAGGTGTTCTAGTTAACCCTGATAATTCTATTCTTGCTGCAGGTGGGTTTATTATACAACTCATGCCTGGCACAGATGAGGATACGATCGCTGCAATAGAAGATAGGTTAAAAACAATAGAGCCTATATCTAAATTAATTGAAAAAGGGTTATCCCCTGAGCAAATTATATATGAACTAATAGATAAAGAACATGTGAAGATATTAGACAAACAACCAGTAACTTTTAAATGTAACTGTACAAAAGAAAGGTTTGCAAATGCAATTATTAGTTTAGGTCCTAACGAAATAGAAGAAATCATTGTGGAGGAAGGCCAAGCTGAAGCGCAATGCCATTTTTGTAATCAAAAGTATTTGTTTTCAAAAGAAGAACTTGAGGCTCTTAAAAAAGAAGCGATGTAATTGAGTAAGACTCTTTCTAAATAAAGGTTGGTAGGTTTTAAATATGGCTCTTTTCGTGAAATGTTGTTGTTAATAATACGAAATAAGACAGTACATTGAAGGTTTGTATGAATCCGTGTTTATTAGTATGAATAACAACAATCATTGCAAAAGCTGCATAAACAATTGTCGTATTCTTTTTAATAATAGCATCACGGTAACTTTGTTATAGCATAGTAAAATATTTTATTGTGGGACTAACATCATTTACAGATGATAAGATGTTACGAACATTTGTTGTATACGTGTTTAATTCATAGAACGATAAACAAAAGGTAGATGTCTCGAAAGTTAGCTATATGGATGTCTTGTCTTGTTGTAAAAAACCATAATGAATACGAAAATAACCTTTAGCAAAATGGAGTGGGTTAACATTGAGTAAAAAAGCGTTATGGATACTTGTTTTTGGCCTTGTAATTGTAAACTGTTTTACTATCTTCATTTTGATTGGTGACAAGCAAGATGTGGTTGATGTTACAAAGCCTGTTAATTTCAATGAAAAGATTATACAAACAGGAACAGAAGAAGTTATTGCATCTGTAGGAAATGAAGATATCTATAGACAACAGTGGCTCAATGAGTTAGAAGCTGAATATGGAAAAGCAACTTTACAAAATATGATCGATAGAAAAGTAATTGAACTATTAGCTGAAAAATATAATATACAAACAGATGAGGAGTCCGTTGAGAGAGAGTTAAAGATGATAAAAAGATATTCCTCACTTGCTAATGATGATTGGGATGACGAGAAATGGAGAGAACAAATCCGTTTCAGCATGTTGCTCGAACAACTACTAACAAAAGATGCAAACGTTCAAGAAGACGAAATAAGAGACTTTTATGAAAAAAACAAAGAATTATATGATATAGAAACAAAGTATCATCTATCACATATCGTTGTAAAAACAAGGGCAGAGGCAGAACAAGTCAATAATGAATTAACAGAGGGGTCGAGCTTTGATGTGCTAGCCATGGAGAAATCTGTTGATGCATTTACCGCTAATTCTGGAGGGGAACTAGGTGTCCTTTCATCTAATAGTAAATTAGTACCTAAAGAGTATTTTGAAACTGCTGAACAATTAAAACAACATGAATGGAGTCAGCCGATAAAAGTAGAAGGTGGTTTTGCAGTCGTTCTTTTACATGAGAAAATAGACGGAATTAACTACACCTTTGAAAGTATGAAGGACCAAATAAGAAGGCAAATAGCACTTGAACAAATGGATGGCCCAATATCTGCACAACCATTTTGGGGTGAGGCAGAAGTATCCTGGTTTTATGGTAAAGATGCAAATAAATAAATCTTTTTAAATGAGACTTGAAAATAATTGACAATTTCTATAATTTCGAGTACATTTATTGTATACAAAACAAATCAAAATACTCGGAATTAAGAGGTGATAAAATGAAAATTGTTAATTCTGTTAATGAGTTAATAGGCCAAACACCAATTGTAAAGTTAAACCGCCTTGTCGAAGACAATTCTGCTGAAGTATATTTAAAGTTAGAATTTATGAATCCTGGGAGTAGTGTAAAGGATAGAATTGCTTTAGCAATGATTGAAGCAGCGGAAAAGGAAGGGTTACTAAAACAAGGTGATACAATCGTTGAACCAACAAGTGGTAATACAGGAATTGGTTTAGCGATGGTTGCAGCAGCCAAAGGCTATAAAGCAATCTTAGTAATGCCAGAAACAATGAGTTTAGAAAGAAGAAATTTACTAAAAGCTTACGGTGCAGAAATCGTGTTAACTCCTGGTAGTGAGGGGATGGGCGGAGCGATACGTAAGGCTGATGAATTACGTGAAGATCACGGATACTTTATGCCACAGCAATTTAAAAATGAGGCGAACCCTGAAGTTCATAAGCTAACTACAGGAGTAGAAATAGTTGAACAAATGGGTGATCAATTAGATGCATTTGTTTCAGGGATAGGAACTGGCGGAACAATTACTGGAGCGGGTTCAGTATTAAAAGATAAATATCCAAATGTAAAAATTGTGGCTGTTGAACCATCAGATTCACCTGTTTTATCTGGAGGTAAACCAGGACCGCATAAAATTCAAGGTATCGGTGCAGGGTTCGTACCAGATATTTTAAATACGGATGTGTATGACGATATTTTGAAGATTACTACTGAAGAAGCATTTGAATATGCACGTCGTGCTGCTAAAGAGGAAGGTATTCTAGGTGGGATATCGTCGGGTGCAGCAATATGTGCGGCATTAAAAGTAGCGAAGCAGCTAGGCAAAGGAAAAAAAGTGTTAGCAATTATCCCAAGTAATGGTGAGAGATATTTAAGTACACCACTTTATCAATTTGAAGAATAGAACTTCATAAGAAATAATTTATAAAAAAACAGCCCCTAACGGAGCTGTTTTTTTATGTTGTTTTCGGATTAAGGAGTGTTTTATTTTAAGACATAAGAACGTATAATTTTAACGTTCGTACCATCTGCGACAGTTGTCCTTAATTGAATGACGAAATTAACGAGAAGAGCCTTTATTAAGAGGGAAGGTTCTAGCTATAGAGATTAACAGGGAAGATATATTAACTATTATGGTCTTCATAACTCTTTTTTTACATTCATTCGAAATTTTAGACGCTGGAAGGTGAACTCTTAGTGACATTCTTGTACAATAGGCTTATCAGTTTTAGTTTGGAGTAAGGAGTGTGACACGATGCAACAAAGAAAACCTGTAGCTAGGAAATTACCTATCAAAGAAGATGAGTGGTTTAAAAGATATAAATACTTATCAAAAGATGAACCGTATCACATGCTACTTGAAAGTGGCCGTGGGGGGCAATATAGCATAATTGGTCTTAGGCCGTTTGCAACAATTAAAGGAAAAAATAATCAGGTTGAAATTATAGAACATGGTCAACGCTCTACAATAGAAGGAGATCCACTTGTGGTTCTTAAGGAATGGATGAGGAAATATAAAACTGAACATGTACCTAGCTTACCAGATTTTCAGGGTGGTGCTATTGGCTATATAAGCTATGATTATGTTCGGCAAATTGAAAAACTACCTACATTGGCTGCTGATGATTTACTTACCCCTGATATTTATTTTTTTATTTTTGATGACATTTTTGTTTATGATCATAATGAGAATATACTATGGCTAATGACGATTGATAACGGAGATGATGAAAAAACACAGAAACGTTTAGATCATTATGAGAGGTTGTGGAGTGTAGAGATAAGTCATGAACTAAATTTCGCTTACCCTACACAAGAAAGTCAACATCAAAATGTATCAATGTCTGAAGAGGAATTTAAAGAAGCAGTAGAGAAGGTAAAGAATTATATTGCGCAAGGTGATGTCTTTCAGATAAATTTATCCGTACGGCAATCAAAATCAATTACAAAGCACCCTATTGACATTTATGAACAATTACGTGAGTTAAACCCATCCCCATATATGGCATATTTGGAAATGGGTGATGTTCAAATTGTTAGCGGTTCTCCAGAACTTCTTATTAAAAAAGATGGAGAAGTAGTGAGTACGCGTCCAATTGCAGGGACCCGTTCTCGTGGAACAACTCATGAAGAAGATGTTAAGCTTGCCAATGAGCTTATTCAAAATGAGAAGGAACGGGCTGAACATGTTATGCTCGTTGACTTGGAGCGGAATGACTTAGGGAGAGTTTGTCGATATGGAACGGTAGAAGTTGATGAATTTATGGTTATTGAGAAATATTCACATGTAATGCACATCGTCTCAAATGTGAAAGGGAAATTAGATAAAAATAAGAATGCGTATGATTTAATTAGAGCTGTTTTCCCTGGTGGAACGATAACTGGGGCACCTAAAGTGAGGACGATGGAAATTATAGAAGAGTTAGAACCTGTACGTAGAGGAATGTATACAGGGTCAATTGGTTGGATAGGCTTCTCAGATAATATTGAATTAAACATAGTTATTAGAACAATGGTTGTAAAGGATGGCATTGCTCATATTCAAGCAGGCGCAGGTATTGTAATTGATTCAAATCCAAAATATGAGTATAAAGAGTCATTAAAAAAAGCTAAAGCACTGTGGAAGGCTATTGAATTATGTGAAGCGAAAGTAAACTCATTCGAGTAAATTTGAACATTGAAGCTTGCTAACTTCTCACTTGAAGGGATGCAAAAGCTCTAAAAAAATTGATGAGGTGACGATAATGATTTTAATGATCGATAATTATGATTCTTTTACGTATAACCTAGTACAATACTTAGGTGAATTAGGAGAAGAGTTGGTAGTAAAGCGTAACGATGAAATAACGACAAAAGAAATTGAGGAGCTAAACCCAAACTTTATTATGATTTCCCCTGGTCCATGTAGCCCTAATGAAGCAGGTATAAGCCTGGAAACTATTCAATATTTTGCTGGGAAAATTCCGCTTTTCGGAGTGTGTTTAGGACATCAATCGATTGCTCAGGCATTTGGTGGCGATGTTGTAAGAGCTGATAAATTAATGCATGGAAAAACCTCTCAAATTTTTCATAATCAAAAAACAATTTTTACAGATATTGAAAATCCTTTAACTGCAACTAGATATCATTCTTTAATTGTGAAAAGAGAGACTTTACCTGATTGCTTTGAAATTACAGCTTGGACTGAAGAAGATGAGATTATGGCGATTAGACATAAAACCCTCCCTATTGAAGGTGTTCAATTTCATCCTGAGTCTATTATGACTGCTTTCGGTAAACGACTACTTAAAAATTTTATTGAGCAATATAGGGAAGTAAAATAATCAGTTTATGTATATATACTTAGACGGCAAAATTATGAAAAAAGAAGATGCGAAGATCTCTCCATTTGACCACGGGTATATGTATGGAATAGGTTTGTTTGAGACACTTGCAGTATATGATGGACACCCTTTTTTGTTGGATGACCATCTTTCAAGGTTAAATGAAGGGTTAAACAGTTTAGCGATAGATATAGAACTGCATCGAGATGAGATTTTCTCAATCATTACTCGTTTACTTAACAAAAATAACCTTTCAAATGCTTACGTTAGATTGAATGTTTCAGCTGGAGTAGGAGATATCGGTTTGTCGGTTGAACATTATACAAAGCCTACTGTCATTATATATATAAAACCACTGCAAGTACCAGTTGCTGAAAAAGCTGGTGTATTTCTAAAAACAAAGAGAAATACACCTGAAGGAAAAAGTCGTTTAAAGTCACATCATTTTTTAAACAATGTTTTTGGGAAGAGAGAGGTAGGAGTAGATGCGACAAAGGAAGGGATATTTCTATCTCAAAAGGGATTTATTGCAGAGGGGATTGTGTCGAACGTTTTTTGGGTAAAGAACGATAAAATCTACACACCTTCTCTGGAAACAGGGATTTTGAACGGAGTTACAAGACAATTTGTAATGACTCTTGCAAAACATAATGGTTTGCATATTGATGAAGGGTTATTTAAACCGGATGAAATGCTAATGGCTGATGAGGTGTTTGTAACAAATTCGATTCAAGAATTGATACCGATATATAAAATAGATCATAGATATTTTCAGGGAAATAAGGGCATGGTTTTTAATACTTTGAAGAAGCAGTACAATGAAACGAAAAAATCGTTATGGAGTAGGGTTGACCTACACAGTTTTTGGAAGGAGTGAAACGAGTGAAAGGTCAACCTTTACAGTTATCATGTGGACCTTATCATCTAGATTTTACAAAGAAGACCTATATTATGGGTATAGTCAATGCTACACCCGATTCATTTTCAGATGGGGGAAAATATAATTCGATCGAATTAGCTGTAAAGCATGCTGAGAGAATGACTTCTGAAGGTGCTGATATTATTGATATAGGTGGAGAATCTACACGCCCTGGGGCAAATAAAGTGTTGTTAGATGAAGAATTATCAAGAGTTATTCCAGTTGTAAAAGAAGTTGCTGCAAATGTGAATGTGGCGGTATCTATAGATACGTATAAGGCTGAAGTAGCTAAGCAGGCAATTGAGGCTGGTGCTCATATAATTAATGATGTTTGGGGTGCTAAGGCTGATCCAAAAATGGCCGAGGTAGCTGCACATTATCAAGTTCCAATTGTATTAATGCATAATCGGACTAACCGTAATTACCAAAACTTTATTGTTGATGTGCTTAATGATTTGAAAGAGAGTGTGTCTATCGTTAAGTCTGCCGGAGTGAAAGATGATAACATTATTTTAGATCCTGGTGTTGGTTTTGCAAAATCTTTTGAACAGAATCTTGAAATCATACGACATTTAGATGAGTTAAACAAGCTTGGATACCCTGTGTTATTAGGGACATCTCGAAAGTCTTTCATTGGACAAATTTTGGATTTGCCACCAGCTGAACGTGTAGAAGGTACAGGTGCAACTGTTTGTCTTGGTATAGAAAAAGGATGCCACATCGTAAGAGTTCATGATGTTATGCAAATTTCTAGAATGGCCATGATGATGGATGCTTTGATAGGGAAAGGTGTGAAGAACAATAGATAAAATAGTTGTCAATGAAATGATGTTTTATGGATATCATGGGGTATTTACTGAAGAAACAAAATTAGGACAGCGGTTTTTGGTAGATGTTGAGCTTCAACTCGACTTATCAACTGCCGGTCAAACAGATCAGTTACAAAATACAGTTAACTATGGTGAAGTATATGAAATTTGCCAACGGATTGTGGAGGGAAAACCATATAAATTAATAGAAGCAGTGGGCGAAAGAATTACTGCAGATTTATTAGCAACATTCGTCCAAATAGAAGAATGTACTGTGAAAATAACAAAGCCTGGCCCGCCAATTCCGGGTTATTATAAAGATGTAGCAGTATTCATAACAAGGAGTCGCTAAATGACACGAGAAGCTTATATTGCACTAGGTTCTAATCAAGGTGATAGACAATTATATATGTTTAAGGCTATTAAAAGTTTACAATTGCATCCTCAAATTACTATAACGAAAACTTCATCAATTTATGAGACAAACCCTGTTGGTTACACGGATCAAGATCAATTTTTGAATATGGTAATTAAAGTTAATACAGACCTTTCAGCACTTGATTTATTAACGATTTGTCAACATACAGAAGAACAATTAGGAAGAAAAAGGGAAATTAGGTGGGGTCCTCGAACAATTGACCTTGACATTTTGTTATATAATCAAGAAAATATTGAAACAGAGCAACTTATTGTTCCACATCCACGAATGCTTGAAAGAGCATTCGTCATGGTACCATTGTTAGAGATCGATCAACATGTTGTCCTTGGAAAAGGTGTTGATTCATCGTCGGTTAATATCAACAAATTAATTGATAGAGAAGGGGTACATGTATGGAAACGGAGAATTGGGGAAGACGTATTCGAGCTTTTCGAAAGCTAAAGGGCTATACCCAACAAAGTTTTGCAAAAGATCTTGGGGTTTCAATAACTTTGTTAGGAGAGGTAGAGAGAGGGAATCGATTACCTAGCGAAGAGTTAGTGAAAGATATTTCGGATAAACTTGAGGTAAGTATAGGTGAGTTATCGCCTTTTAGTGACCTATAAGTCAATTATATAGATTAGAAGTATATAACAAGGAGGGACAGATATGCTGAAGATTGGTGATTTACAAATGAAAAACCCTGTTGTGTTAGCGCCTATGGCTGGTGTGTGTAACTCAGCCTTCAGGCTAACTGTAAAAGAATTTGGTGCAGGGCTTGTTTGTGCAGAAATGGTGAGCGATAAAGCCATTCTATATAAAAATGCAAAGACGTTAGGTATGCTCTATATTGATGAACGAGAGAAGCCGCTCAGCTTGCAAATATTTGGTGGAGAAAAAGAGACTCTTGTAGAAGCCGCGAAATTTGTAGAACAAAACACAACAGCAGATATTATTGATATTAATATGGGGTGTCCAGTTCCCAAAATTACAAAGTGTGATGCAGGTGCAAAATGGTTGCTTGATCCAGCTAAAATATATGAGATGGTTGCTGCTGTCGTTGATGCTGTACAAAAACCTGTCACTGTAAAAATGCGTATGGGTTGGGACGATGAACATATATTTGCAATTGAGAATGCAATGGCAGTTGAACGTGCTGGAGGAAAAGCTGTATCGTTACATGGAAGAACACGTGAGCAAATGTATGAGGGTAAGGCAAACTGGGATATCATTAAACAGGTAAAACAAGCGGTTAATATACCGATCATCGGAAATGGTGATGTTGAATCTCCGCAGGATGCAAAAGCGATGCTTGAGCAAACAGGTTGTGATGGGGTAATGATAGGACGAGCTGCATTAGGTAACCCTTGGATGATATACCGTACAGTCAAATATCTTGAAACGGGTGAATTAATTGAAGAACCTGGAATTCGAGAAAAGATAGATGTTTGTATTTTACACCTTGACCGACTAATTGCTCTAAAAAATGAGAACATAGCGGTGAAAGAAATGAGAAAGCATGCAGCATGGTATTTAAAAGGGATCAAAGGCAATGCTAGAGTAAGGAATGCTATAAATGATTGTCATAATAGAGCAGACTTAGTAAATCTACTAACAAAGTTCGTTGATGATGTGGAAAATAAACAGCAAAGTGTAGCGAAAGTAGTTTGACATCAAGTATAGCCTGGAATATAATAACCCCTAAAAGACGTTTATATACTGCCAGTCTATCGCTGGCAGTTTTTCTAAAGGAAGGAAAGCATCACCCTTTCACCTAGAAGGCACGAGCAACTTCAGGGGGAGGGTTCCAACACTTTTTAGAAACTAAATTCTTTAGACTTAACTCAATTTCAGATTAACTCGGCACTGTCGGGTTTTTCTTTTTAACAATGGCTGTTTTCGTATAGATTGTTGTTTTCTTTCTTAAATAGCAACACGTATGCAACTATCGGGATATCTTATCCGCCTTTAATATTTATAAAAATCCCTAAACCCATTACTTGCTACTCTATTTTGGTAAAGATAACAACTGAGTTAACAAGAAGAGCCCTTGAATAAGTAACGCTTCTTTTGAACTAGAAGTATATAAAATCTCTTTTTTTGTTAGAAAAATAATATTGGAGTTGATTGGTATGAGTACAGAAGAATTGAATGATCAGTTAGTAGTCAGACGTGAAAAATTACATAAGCTAGAAGAAAACGGGATTGATCCGTTTGGAAAACGTTTTGAACGTACTCACTCCGCTAAAGAGTTGATTTCCACATTGGATCATTACTCTAAGGAAGAGTTAGAGCAAAATGAAGTACAAGTTAAAATAGCTGGTAGAATAATGACAAAACGAGGGAAGGGTAAAGCTGGTTTTGCGCATATTCAAGATTTGACAGATCAGATCCAAATATACGTTAGAAAAGATGCGATAGGTGATGCACCGTATGAGACTTTTACAATCGCAGATATTGGAGATATCATTGGAATTTCTGGCACTGTTTTTAAAACAAAAGTTGGGGAGCTTTCTATTAAAGCAACTTCATTTGAATTATTAACAAAATCACTTAGACCATTACCTGATAAATACCATGGTTTAAAAGATATAGAGCAAAGATATCGTCAGCGATATTTAGATTTAATTACTAACCCTAAGAGTAAGCAAACGTTCATATCTAGAAGCCAAATTATTCAATCGATGAGACGTTATTTAGATAACAATGGATATTTAGAGGTAGAAACTCCGATGATGCACTCAATCGCAGGCGGAGCCTCGGCAAAACCTTTTATTACTCACCATAATGCACTAGATATTCCTTTATATATGAGAATTGCAATTGAATTACATTTAAAGAGATTAATTGTTGGTGGCTTAGAAAAAGTTTATGAAATCGGTCGTGTATTTCGTAATGAGGGTGTTTCTACTCGTCATAATCCAGAATTCACAATGCTTGAACTTTATGAGGCGTATGCAGATTTTGAAGACATTATGTCATTAACTGAAAATATGATTGCTCATATTGCAGAGGAAGTACTCGGATCTACAACTGTTATGTATGGTGATGATGAAGTAGAATTAAAGCCAAAATGGAAAAGACTACACATGGTTGACGCAATAAAAGAATATGTTGGCGTAGACTTTTGGAAAGAAATGAGTGTTGAAGAAGCACGTGCTCATGCGAAAGAGCATGGTGTTGAAATAAATGATAATATGTTATATGGACATATTGTAAATGAATTCTTCGAACAAAAAATAGAGGATAAACTTATACAACCGACATTTATTTATGGTCATCCAGTAGAAATTTCTCCTCTAGCTAAGAAAAACGCACAAGATCCGCGTTTCACTGATCGTTTTGAGCTGTTTATCGTTGGTCGTGAACATGCCAACGCATTTACCGAACTGAATGATCCTATTGATCAAAGGCAACGTTTTGAAGCACAAATAAAAGAACGTGAGCAAGGTAATGATGAAGCGCATATGATGGATGAGGACTTTGTGGAGGCGTTGGAGTATGGAATGCCACCAACAGGGGGATTAGGTATTGGGATTGACAGATTAGTCATGTTGTTAACGAATGCTCCATCCATTAGAGATGTACTTTTATTCCCGCAAATGAGAAATAAATAGTTAATTATAAATAGTTAATTCCCCCTAAACTTGTCGTTTAGGGGGTTTTTTATAATGTTGTTTTTCCTATAAAGATCAAGATATGTATATAACTAGATTTTTTAGCATCCATCTTTTCTTCTATAATGACTGTTTTCGCATTGATTGTTGATTTTCTTCTAAGATATATGGACTTATAAATCTAGCGTTCGTAATATCTTGTCAACTTTTACAACTATTAAGCTCTTTTTAAAGCTCATCATTCTGTATGTTTTTAGTGAAAATAGTAACGAAGTTTACGTAACGAGCCTATATATTAAAAGATGACTGTTGTGCAAAACAACAGCTTTATATTCTAGTTTAGTAAAAATAGTAACAGCGTTTATATACGGGATCTTAAAAATGTTTTAGATGAAGATTTAACATTAATTAAGTTTCTTTAAAATTTTATTAAAAAAACTATTGATTGTTATCAAAATAGATGATATATTATTATTCGTCGCTAAGAAACAACGACAATTATTGATGAAAGTCGACGAAAAAAGATGTTGACTTAGACAAGATTCGATGTTATTCTAATAAAGCTGCTCCAAGAAAAACGCAGCTACAATGTTCTTTGAAAACTAAACAAAGCAAAAGCGTCAACGTTAATTTTTTGAATAAATGAGCAATCAAACTTTATTGGAGAGTTTGATCCTGGCTCAGGACGAACGCTGGCGGCGTGC
>NZ_JAXBMC010000021.1:0-50264 GCF_033963865.1 Cytobacillus sp. IB215316
AACAGCTGTTAAAATATCGGCGATACGCATTAATATTTCATCCGTACGCTTGCCAAGATAACCTGCTAAACCACCCCAAATGATACCGATAATTAAATCAATTGTTGCAGCTGCTAAACCGATAAACAATGAAATTCGTGCTCCATGCCAAATTCTAGTAAACACGTCACGCCCCAAGCTATCAGTGCCAAACCAATGTTCACTTGAAGGTGCTTTATTCGCTTGGGTTAAATCATTTGACGCATAATCATATGGGGTCAAGCTTGGACCAATCCAGGCCATAATTCCGAGTATGAACAATAAAAAAATGCCGAATACAGCTAATTTATTGCTTTTAAAGCGCAGCCAAACATCTTTCCAAAATGTGATGCTTTTCCCTAATTTTTCTGCTTCATGTGCTTCAGATTTAGTTCGTTCGAATAATTCTTTAGGTAAGTTTTGTTGTATTGTTTGTGATTCTTCTATTTGTCTATCCATATTAATCCCCTTTCCCTTGAGACAATTTAATTCGAGGATCAATTAATCCATATAATATATCTACTAAGAGGATTGAAACGAGTAACAATATACTATAAAACACAGTTACACCCATAATCGTTGTATAATCACGATCTGTAATCGACCGAACGAAGTGGCTACCTAACCCAGGAATACCAAATATACTCTCGATAATAAAGCTACCTGTTAAAATCCCAGCTGTTAGTGGACCCATATAGGAAACAACAGGCATTAAGGCATTACGAATGGCATGCTTAACGACGACAACGGTATTTTTAATGCCCTTTGCCTTCGCTGTTCTTATATAATCTGAAGCTAAGACTTCAAGCATACTTGACCTAGTAAGTCGCGCAATAAATGCTAGCGGTGTCGACGCTAAAGCAATTGCAGGTAAAACATGGTAAGAAAATGATTCAAATCTAGCCACTGGAAATAGCCCTAATTTCATCGCAAATACATATTGTAGGACTGACGCAATGATAAAGCTAGGAACTGATATTCCTAATACTGCAAAGACCATCACGGAATAATCTTGCCACTTATTATGTCTGAGAGCTGAAATAACTCCAAATAATACTCCAAAAGCCAATGCTAGAAAAATAGCCTCCAGTCCAAGTATTAATGATACTGGGAATCCATCATTAATAAAATCATTTACAGATTGTCCGTTGTACTTAAAGGATGGACCGAAATCCCAGCTAGCTACTGAAACTAAATAATCAAAATATTGAGCATACCAAGGCTGATTAAGACCATAATATTCATTAAGTTTTTCTAAAATTTCAGGTGGTGGTGGCTTTTCTGAGGTAAATGGTCCTCCAGGTGCTGCTTTCATAAGGAAAAAGGTTACAGTAATAATTACTAAAAGAGTAATTATGATAAATCCAAGACGTTTTAAAATATACTTAAACAAGGTTGTACACCTCCGCAACATTAACTTGAACTATAAAAACAGGTGACTCAAAGCTAAAGGTCAGACCTACTAACTCCAATTATTGTATAGTATCCGGGCAACATTCCCTATATACAATAAATGGGTTCATGGTCGGATCTTTATGAGTCACCCTCGTTAGTTAACTTTTATTCTAGTATATATCGGTCACTATCATTTATCGATTGGTTATTTCGCTTCGAAATATGCCCATTTATATTGTACGTCTCCTAATCCAGAAACTACAACGCCTTTTAAGTTGTCTTTCTTCACATACGCATTTGTATAATAATAGATTGGAGCAATTGGCATTTCTTCCATGATAAGTTCATCAGCTTTGCTTAAAAGCTCTTTTCGTTTTGCAGGATCTGTCTCTTTGTTAGAATCATCCAATAACTTTTTATACTCATCATTTTCCCATCGAGTATCATTGTTTCCGCCGACCTCTTTATATATTTCTAAGAAGTTCATTGCGTCGTTAAAGTCTCCTAGCCATCCTAAACGAGCAATTTGGTAATTACCCGCATCCATTGCATCAAGATGAACGGCAAACTCCTGATTAAATAATTCCACTTCTACACCTAGATTTTTCTTCCACATATCTTGGATTGCTTGTGCAACTTTAGCATGTGTTTCATTCGTATTGTACGAAAGCTCGATAGCAGGAAGGTCTTCTACACTTGCATAACCTTCTTCCGCTAAACCTTCTTCCAACAATTGTTTAGCAGTTTCATAATCCGCATCTTTAAAATATCCCCCTTCAGCTGCTTCTGGGAAGATAGATGGTGGAATGATACCAAAGGCTGGAACTTCTCCACCTTGTGTTATATTTTCAACAATTGCTTTACGATCAATTGAATACGCAAACGCTTTACGAATCTTCTTATTGTTAAATGGTGCTTCTTCAGTATTAAATTTATACCAATATACACCAGCAATAGGCTTAACATTTAAAATACCTGCTTCTTTAAGGCTTGGTAATGCCTCAGAAGGTAAACTACCAGTTGGGTCACCCGCCCAATCTAACTCATCATTGTCAAACATCGTTAATTCAGTGTTTTGATCATTAATCATAATGATCTCAATTGTTTCTAATGTTACTGAATCTGCATCCCAATAATTTTCATTCTTTTCCAGTACAATTATATCGTTATGCTCCCATGATGCTAGTTTGAAAGGACCATTTGAAGTGTAATCAGGTCCAGCATCTAATGCCCAGTCAGCATTTGCTTCTGAAACTTTACTATTCACTGGGAAATAAGTATAAAATGCAGTAAGCTCTAAGAAGTAAGCAGTTGGATTTTCTAGCTGAACTTCAAGAGTCAGATCATCAAGTGCTTTAACACCAACTTCAGAAAGGTCAACTTCACCATTTCTAGCTGCTTCAGCATTCTTTACATAATCAAGAATATAAGCATAGTTTGCTTCAGGGTTTTGTAGCACCCATTTCCAAGCATATTCAAAATCATGTGCTGTTAAAGCGTCACCATTAGACCATTTTAGGCCATCACGAAGTTTAAACGTATAAGTAAGACCATCATCAGACATTTCATAATCCTCGGCCATTGCCATCTCAGGCTTACCTTCTTTACCGACACGCGTTAAACCTTCAAATGATTGTAATAAAACTGCCGAAGAAGTAGTATCTTCTGCTAAGCCAGGATTTAAAGTACTCGGCTCTGAATTATTATTCACACGTAAAACTTGATTTTCTGCAAGTCCTGTTTCATTCGCTTCTGTTTCTTCTTCTGTTTGTTCTTCTGATTCTTCAGTCGTTTCGTTACTTTCTGCTACCTCTTCTGTCTCAGAGGTTGTTTCACTATTTCCGCATGCAGCAAAGACCATAGTGAATGCTAACAGCAATGTGAGAAGCAAATACAGCTTTGTCTTCTTCAAATTGAATCTCCCCCTAAATGTAATTTTTTGTATGTAGTGGTTATAGCCCACTGAAACTATTATATTATTTACTGAAAATATTGTAAATTAATATTTTTCTTCTTTTTGCAAATTTTATGACTTTTTTTGTCGAAAAATGACCTTAAACCAGTCGTTGTTAATATGGAATATGGCACTAAAAAACTATTAAATGTATTTGATGAAGACATTGGAACCAAAACTTGATTTCCTCATTCTAAATGATATTAAGGAATAAACTATAGAATGATTCGATCTTGTCATGAGCAGAACTTCAAAATATTTATATGCATGCCATCATCGAATAGATCACCCTATTAAAAACAAAAACATATCGACATATTCCTTCGGAACCTAATATTTGCAATTACAAAAACAGCAAATTCCCGGTGAAAGGACATATGCTCACATCAATATTATTTGATCGAAAATAGGATTTTCTTAAACTTTAAACTAAGTTGCTGATAGACATGAGATTTTGTGTTAGCTGTCAATCTACTTACTTTCGTTATAAATACTTAAGTTATATGATGACAGACAATCCGTTGCCTTTCATTACATTTGAACCCCGCTTTCTTTACAAATCAGTTGTAAATATTATCAATCTTTTTGCTTACCCATATCCCGCCCTAACAAGGAGTAAATTCACATTTTCAATGAAATTTCAAATGCTTTTTGCTATGTGTTAAAGTGATGATACCCAAGCCAAACCGTTCTGACTCTCTCAATCATACTCTTACTAAAGCTTGACCAATACCCTGACATTATTCAGGATGTACGAGTATACTTCCATATAACCATGTTGTAAGCCCACACCTGAAACATAACCAAAAGCATTCAGTTTTTCTTTTTGCATCACGAACTTCACCCAAAAATTACAGCGCACAAATAGGATGGGATAATCGTTATCACGTCTATCTCACCCTAAACCCTCTCTTAAATAAGGTTCTTCAACATGAAAATATTGTCGAACCACCTTTAGCTAGGGGATATCTTATAATCATATTTCAGCCACCATCTTCGCTAGTAAATTTTTTATTACAATCTTACCAACAAGATCCAGAGGCTTTATTCCTATTCTAAAGTGATGCCGCTTAGTGTCTTTGCTTTGGTGAATCAAAATATATAAACAACCAATCCAGAAAATTAAGAAATTGTGGAGAAAAACTATTTTCTTCGACATCTATGCTAAAACGAGCATTTGATCATACTACTGTGATAAAACTCATAAATAACAAGATAAATTTGCTCCTCATTTCGTGCCATTCAATAGACAATTACGATTTAAACTCTTTAGTCTCGCTTAATACACTTATTTATTCATAAACCTAGCTCCTATATGACGAAAGTGGTCAAAGTCGCTCATGATCTTCAAACCATTGTCATTAGATATTGTTACATGTCCATTTACTTCAATAATCTCATCAGTACCGATTTTTAATTTTATCGTATAATCATAATCTATATTGCTATTTTCATCTTCTTCACCTTTTACAAGTACTACATCTACTAATTCAATTTTTTTGTTTAGCTTTTTTGCAACTTTATGGGCTATATCAAAGATTCTATTTATATTTTGTTCATATAAAGCATCTTCAGATAAATAGTGACTAACATTTTCGGAAATTTCAAACTCTGAAGGGGGTGCAGACGGGTCTTCTATTGTGTACTGCTCTTTTTTGTATGCCATAACAAGTTCATGAACTTCTTCATCATTTACAGCTTCGTTACTGCAAGCAACTGAGCTGATGAGGAAAATGGAAAACAACGTTAATCTAATTAACTGTGTCATTCAAGTCACTTCCTTGTTTTAATTTGAATGTAGAACGCTGCCTTTCGATCACATAAAGAAAAAATATAAATAAAAGAAACCCCAAACTAGTAATTTTAGAAGCATGTTTGGGGTTTTATTATTTTAGCTTTTATTTTTATTAAAGGTAAAGTCTTCGCATAACTCTCATCACTTTGACTTAGGGAAGCTGATGAAACAGGGCTTAGGAATAAGAATGAGTAACTTATATGATTGTTTTCTAATATCCACCATTATAAAACCCATTCAAAGATGATATTTGTCCTCTGTAATATCAGAGTTATTACTTAATCTAAAACATTCTGTAAATGTTGGCGATCAAGTTTATTGTGTCAAACCTTTCATGATCTCTTTTATTATATTGTCTTGTAGCTTGTAACATTACCTGTCTTTGAAACGAATTGCTTTGACTTTAATTCAAATTTAAGGCAACCAAGTTAAATATTATAAAAATAACTTTACATAATCGTTCCTCATCTTCAAACTTACTTAATGGGCGTTCATTCACTTTTTCAACAAAACGACTCGACATTCCTAGATACAAAGATCAAACAATTTTGTTATATTTCTTTTGCAATGAACTGACTAAGTGATGAACAAAAATAACTTTTAAGGTTGATATCCTAGCATCCCAAACATTACAACACTATATAAATAACAAAGACCGACAAGAACTGATGATTTAATCATCAAAAACAAAATACTTTATTAGCATATAATATACCAATACGTTATAACGAAAAATATTATATAAGTTAAATAGAAGGGATATAAAAAATGAAAAAACTAATATATACTCCTATCATTTTTTTCGTACTAATTACAGCTGCATGTTCTAATAATGAAGTGATTGAAAGTGAGCCACCAATTGCACTAATTGAGATAAATAATAAACAGTATGAAACAATACTAGGGAGTTACTGTTGGAAAACTTCAAAAAGCTCAAACATTTGCGTTGATACAGCTGGGCCAGTGGAAATATTGGAAGGAGAAACACCTATTGAAGTGAGGTCAGGTGAAGTAGTAAAGTTTGTCATGCATTATGAACCAAAGCGTACCAAAATCCATGTAACGCAAATTGAAGGTGTTAAAACTTCTGATGTTATCGTAGAAAACAACACCTTTTTTGCACCAATGGACAAGGGAATTTATTATTATAGCTACGGTGTATGGTGGATGGATAAGGAAAATACAAATGTATCTGATGGTGATGCTCTTTATAATTTCGTGTTAGAAGTGAAGTAAACGATATATTTAGTAGTCTTCTAACATTACTTCAAATGGTTATTTTCATTGTAAGAGTACCTAAATTTGTTATAAGCTTTTTACTACTTATCCTATACATAGTCATATTTAAATTTGAGTGTAGTTTTGATAAAATGTATTCATAAAATATAATTGATTGAGGTAATGAAATGACAGATCATACAGAGATAGATTTAAATAAAGTATACGATTACAAGAAATACCCTGACAAAGTAAGTGGTCGTTGCGATAATTGTAACTCATCCATTTTTAAAAGCTCTGCAAAGGACTATGTTTTTATACGTGAATGTACGAATTGTGGAATGAAAAAAAGCATCTAGACCAGCCCTACTTATAGGGCTTTTCGTTTTGTCCAAAGTAAGATTTGATGAAATAACGATTTACCCTGTCCTCGCTAATTTCTATAGCTAAATATATATGGTAAGATCTAACCAAAATTAATTACAATGACTATACTAAATAACATCCATGACTTTTTACATTCACATAACCCACATTCTCCTACTTGAATCATGATGAAGATAGAAACTCGAGTATATTTCCATCAGGATCTACCACATGACATACAGACTGACTACTATTTCTCCTTACTTTAAAGTTACGGGCTTCAAGTAATCTGTAATAAAAAAATATTTTGTTAGCATTGGCCTCTTTTATTGCACTAGAAAGCCCAACAATGATTTGATGGTTTTGAACATTAACATCTGCATTAGATTTTGGAGATGATTTAAGTCTCTTTCTTGACCGATGTAATGCTGTTTTTATAGATTCATTACTTGTCCGAAGCATTGAGCTTAGTTCTTTTATCGTATAACCAAACACATCTTTAAGAGTTAAGAGCATAGCTTGTTTTAATGGTAAAGATACGAGTAATGATTCAATCAAGTTATCGTATTCTAAAAAATCATTCGTCTGATTATGAATCTCTTCATTGAAATAAAATAAGTCTCTTTTTTTTCTTTTTTCATCTATAAAAAGGTTTTTAGCCACAGTATAAAGAAAAGGGTATGTAATTTCTCGGTTAGGTTCTGAGTCTCTCAGCCTATAAACCTTTAATAAAGTCTCTTGAACAAGGTCTTCTGCCACCCATGTTGAGCCTGTTAATTTCAAACAGTATTTATATAGTTTTGTGATTGTTAATGCTAAATTGTCAAATACCATCTAAAACCCCCTCAAAAAAAATAAAATTACTGTAACCTTTTTACCATTATAAACGTTATACTTAGGAATTTATATAAAAGGAGTGATTTGATGATGCAAGTTGGAAGTATATTTATCCCTGTAACTAGCATAAAGGAAGCGACAAAGTGGTATGAAAAGAATTTAGGCGTTAAGAAAATTGATGGATGGGAAGATGGGGCTGGTTTTTATTTTCCAAACAGTTCAACTCAATTGGCCCTTGTTCAAGTTGAAGCTCCACAACCAACTGAATTTATCATTAAAGGAAAGAAGAAAAATGTCTATTTTAATTTTGTAGTTGAAGATATTAATTCAGTATTTGACCACCTTCATAGTAATGGTGTTATAACTACAGATATTGAAGATTATGGGGGAATGAAAGGTTTTGAGTTCTTTGATTTAGATAATAATACATTTAGTATTGTTAGTGAAAGTATTGACTCACCTTTTCATATTGAAAACGTTAAAATGGTTCAGAAGATGAACAAAAAGACATTAGAAAGTTAATAAAGTGTCCAACGATCAAAAAAACGCTCAATTGGAGCGTTTTTTTGATTAAAACAGCGTTATTTCCATACCTCTTCTACTTGGATAATGATCTACTCGTAGCTTAGTAGGTCAGCAGACATCATTTATCACCTTATGACTCCTTAGTCTTTTCTCGTCAAACTGAATCTTACCCCTGGAATGCCATTCTATATCTCTATTTTTATATGTATTAAATATGACATCCAAATCATAATGACGATTATCATTTCCCCGTTACAACTAGTCCATGAGTTTTTAGAACAACTTTTTCTTTCGAAAATCTAATAACAACTGTTTAAGTTCAACATTTCCACAAATTATTAACCTCTCCATTTATAATTACAATGTTTGGATTAGATTATGATTCTTTAAATATAGGAAGGGTATACATCTTTATCGGTTTCCAAATTCCAATATTAAATTTACTAAATCAAAGGCTGCGTTCACATTATATTAATCCTCATGCCCGTTGTTTTCAGTTTACATGTATTCACATTCTTATTTAACAGGAAATGTGTTTAAAAGTCCCAATTATGTACTTCTTAATCATGTTTTTGATCGACCTTTGGCAAGAGAAAACATTCCGTCTTAAGAATGACATCTAAACAATCTTTCGGTCGTATTTAAAAATGGCGCATCAGTTTATACTTAAATTATCAAAAAACAAAGGGTGATGACCTTGTTAAAAAAATGGTTTAAACGCCATGGAAAACATGGATCTACAATAGATATATATAAAGAAATTGAACGAAGGAAGCTAGAGATAATGCTCAAAAATCATGCTTTTCGATTATATTTAGGTGTTAGATAGAGAGGATAATAAAAAGTATACAACTTCTATTTCCATTTCCTCTTCACCTTTTTCCAATCATTTAACATATATTTAGTCCTTATGACTGACTCTACCTCTAAGAAAATAAGGGGCTGATGATTTACTTTTAATCAACCCCTTTTCGTTTGTAATATGTACATATTGCTCTGCTTTCGACGATTCCATCCAGGTGATTTCTTCAATCTCTTCAGGTAATGATATGCCCATTACTCCGCCAATTATTTTTCCTCTAAAAGTAAAAAAAACAGCGTGGTTACCACTTTCTTCAAAGAATGCTTCACTTATAGAAAATATACCGTCTAATTCTACGACAAACCCTGTTTCTTCTCTAACTTCACGGATAGCAGCATCTTGTAGGGTTTCTTCCTGTTCTACTGCCCCTCCTGGTAAAGTATAGTAAGAGGTCTTTTCGCCCTTATTTTTAACCAGCAAAACTTGTTCGTCATTCTCATCAAAGATGAGTACGTATGCAACGTCTACTCTTTTCACCGCTCGTATTTCCCCCTTAAGAAATAGTAGTATCATTGAATGGTATAAAGCTATTTTTTCTTGAGGAGATCTCCTTACACAACATCCACCAGATTAGAATCTGTTCGTGTAGACCTTACCAATGGAAAATACATATAATTATACCGTTCATTACCCATTTTAATCATATTCTTACATATTTACCTTGTCAAACTTCGACTTATTTTCAAAAGTAGTAACTGTCACATATAATTACGCTGTAATCTTGTCATGGTTGTAACAAAATATACCCATCGTATACCGCTCATTCACTGTTTATATGGTTGAACCATTGATAATATAAGCAGTTTAACTTTTATATTGAAAAGCTTCGAACTTCTCTTCTCCTGAAGACATATTTTTTATTTTTAGTTGATTTTTCTTCACTTCATCTTCTCCGACAATAATTACATAAGGTATTTTCTCTTTGTTTGCCTTATCCAGCGCCTTTCCTAATCTTTTGTTACTCATTTCCAATTCAACCTTATAACCTTGATTCCTTAAATAGTTGGCTACTAACAAGCATTCTCTCTCAGTGTTTATTGGTACTAAATAATAATCTATATCCGTCTTGTCAGTTAGTTTCTTAGACTGACTCATAGCTGTATATATGACATCTAAACCAAAGGAAATTCCGACTGTCGAATATTTTTCATTCGTTCCAATAAGTCCACCAATTGCATTGTCATATCTCCCACCACTCCCGATGCTTGATTTCAGTGATAAATCTGACAAAAAAACTTCATAGATCGTACCTGTGTATATTTCTAACCCTCTTGCTAAAAATGGGTTAAATTCACATCGTCCACTGACATCAAGTAATTCCAAATAATTATCTAGCTCTTGTAATTCATCGAGTCCTTGTTTTACTCGTTCATTTTGTTCGGCGAATGATTGATAGTAACTGTAGCTTGTATGATTGGTAGCAGTGATAAATTGTTTGATCGATTTAATCGTTAACTTCGACAGTCCTATTTCATCAAGCTCATTTATTACATTGTCTAAGCCAATCTTTTCAAGCTTATCTAATATCATCACAACTTTATTAATCTTTTTATCCTCTGTTTGAAATACTTCCAATATGCCAGTTAATAATTTTCTATTGTTATATTGGATAATGATATCTAAATCGAGCTGGCGGAAGGCATCCAATGCCATGATTAATAATTCAGCTTCAGCTAATTGTGATTCTACTCCAACAATATCAACATCACACTGCGTAAATTCTCTAAGTCTACCTGTTTTTATAGGTCCATCTCTGAATACTTTACCAATTTCATATCTTTTCAAAGGCATCCTCAAGGTCGGATTCAACGCAACTACTTTGGCAAAGGGTATGGTGAGGTCATATCTTAAAGCCAAATCTCTTGCTCCTCTGTCAGATAATGCATACATTTCTTCTAATATTTCAGCTCCACCCCCATATTTTGAAGCAAGTAATTCCGTATAATTTAAAATAGGTGTCTCTAGTGGTTTGCATCCGTATTTGATAAATACATCTTCTAACGTTCTTTTAATATCTCTTCTTATTATCTCTGCACTTGGTAAGTAATCTTTCGTTCCTTTGACATTTTGATAAGCCATTTTTTTCATTTTTTCTTCCTCCATAATTAAAGTAAGCAGTTTTCTTATTAAGAAAAACATACACAACTAGAGTTCGTGACATCTTTTCTTCTCAACAGACTATAAAAATCATATCATTCACATCAGTTGCTCAAATTTATAGAACAAAAGCAACAAAGTCTCCGAAAAGAACCTAAATAAAAAAATCGCATCTGAGATAAGTTGTTAACTTAGTCAAATGCGATTTAATAAGAAATAGCCATCCTATGTACGATTTTTTGGATCGTATAGCACAGCTAATTGTTATGATGATGAAATTGTTCGAATGAAATAAAACTTATACAATAGGTCATGTTTATCACCTCTAATTTCCAGTTACTATATCATACTTCATTAGCAGTATCAATGTATTATTTCTTAATTTTTGGATTTTTCACCACATTAAACTACGACTCATATGTATCAGCCTTCGTCGTGTTTTCCCAATAATCATATCTGTATTTTTAAAAAATAAGTCATTATCATTCATAACGTTTCCGTTAGTTATAAGTCTTTAATGGCATATAGCACGATTATACACAATTCTAATAGACTCCCAAGCTGACAGGCAATAAACGATTCTGCATATAAATATGTTAATGCTTGTTGAGGGTAATTCTCTCGTACTTTCTCCCCAAAAAATAAAGTTTGAATCATGATATTGTCCTAGCCATTACAAGCCTTCTTGGTTCGTAAAAAACTTTATTTGTTACACTTAAGGATTATATAATCAGTAGTATAGATATATCTGCAAATTTTAATAAAGTGACATACCATAATAAATCATGCCTTTTGAATTACTTAGTGTAAAATTAATACCTCAGCAGTACATTCATTAAAGTTATATAACGCTGGTGTGTCGATTTCCGATCGCTAATACAATGTTCAATAACAAATGTTCCACATATCACTTAAGTTAGGGATGCATAGATGCAATGTTCAATCAAAGACAAGCTTTAAATAATCACCATGTCCTCTAATAAGTTCAACCTCATTTTCTGAAGAAATCCAGAAAAAATGGAACGTTAGTCCTTCTTCCTCCTCTCCGCCTGTTGGCTCGTAGTCCCATTCATTTGATGCAGTTGTTACAGAAATTTTATAAAAAAACCGATGATGTATAGCACCGTCATCATTTTCCCATAAGTCTTGCGCAATTAAATATTCAATATGAATATCTTTCAGCCCAGTCTCTTCTTCAATTTCTCTTATTACAGCATGATAAGTACTTTCATTAGGTTTAACTGTGCCTTTTGGTATTTGTATTCCTGCTGCAGATATTGGGTGTTGAAAGACTAAAACTTGTGTTTTTCCTTCTTTCATTCTAGTAACATACCCATAAGCTTTTTTTATCGGGGTCAATATCGGAATCCTCCCATATAAAAGGTTGTTTGTTTTCTCAATGTAGTTATACATAATACAGAAAAAGAAAATTATAGTAGACTAGTGCAAACTATCTAAGAATGACAATCTTTCAAATTAATATGAGGAGCTAATTTATAGATATTTCCTAAATTTAGCCCCTCTCTCTCAATCACTACTCATTTTCTTCTTCACTTGTGGGATCGGTTAATTCAGACTCAGCCTCATCGATAACTTCTTGTTCCGTACCATTGGCTCTGTTTTGCTTTAAATTGAAGTATTCATCTAAAATTCTCTCGCCTATGTTTAAATTGATGGAGGTTTTACTATTCCCGTAGTCTGCAGTAGGAGCGACAACCGAAAATGCAACCTCTGGATTGTCATAAGGTGCATAACCAATAAGAGTTAAATTATGAGCATAAGCTACATTTTCCGACTTATCCACATCTACTTGAGCGGTTCCTGTTTTCCCAGCTGGTTTATAGGGTTTGTCTCCAAAAGAACCTACAGCAGTACCTCCTGATTCTTGCATTACTTGACGAAACCCCTCCTGCACTTGTTCAATATACTCTTTTTTCATATCAACTCTATTTAAGATTTCAGGTTTAAATTCCTTTAAAATTGGACCAAGTCCATTTTGACCATCAGATGGTTGATGAATATCCTTGACAATTTGTGGTTTCACCCTGTAACCACCATTAGCAATAGTAGATACATATTGTGCTAGCTGGAGTGGTGTATACGTGTCATATTGCCCAATAGATAGATCCAATAATAAACCTGGGAGTGTATCTGTTCCAGCAAAGCCAGTTTGTTCCCCAGGTAAATCAATCCCTGTTTTTACCCCTAGACCAAATTGACTAAAATAATAACGAAACGTGTCAAAAGCAGCTGTATTTATATACAATGGTTTTCCATAAGCATAATTACCTTCACCTACCCCAATTGCTGTATGAAACATGTAGACATTAGAAGATTTTTTAAGCGCATCAAGGTCGTTTACAGGACCTAACACTTTATATGATCCTTTTGGTAAACCATTAATATTCAATGGACTATCAATAAAGGTAGTACCTGGTTTAATTGTATTTGTTTCAAAGCCTGTTAACACTGTCGCGCCTTTTACTGTTGAACCCATCGCATACGACAACTGAAAAGTTCCCCTAGCAAAATCCAAAAATTCCACTTCACCTTGATCATTTTTCACATATTGCTTCCCAGCTAATGATAGTACTTCACCAGTAGTAGGGTTCATCATAACGACAAAGGCACGGTCTAAAAATGCAGATCCCGATTTGCTTTTTGCAGTTACTAATTCCTCTTCAATAATTTTTTCAATTGCAATTTGCAAATCCATATCAATAGAAAGAACAAGATCTTTACCATTCGCACCTTCTGTAATAACTTCCTGATTAAGAGGATTACCTGCCTTGTCTGTAATATTTTTAACCTTCTCTTTTTGACCATGTAGAACATCTTCGTATTGCTTCTCAATATAGCTTTTACCTACACGGTCATTACGACTATATTCCTTAGCGACATAATAGGTAGCTACTTCAGAAGGTAACCCTTCCTTGGATGATGTAATATTTCCTAATACTGTTCGAAAGGTATCACCGTACGGATATTCACGCACCCAATCTGTCGTCGTATCTACTCCTGGCAATTGTGATAAATGTTCACTTACAACTGCATATTCCTGTTCAGAAACTTCATCATTCTTATTTTCACTGTTACTTTTTACAATTTGTGGTGTGAGTGCATAACCACTAAATTCACGATAAATTGCAAGCACTTCAAGCTCCTGGCCTGTAATGGTGGCAAGCTCCTCTTCTGTAATTCTATTAAGCTGAAGCTTGTATATATCTGTTGCTTCAAGATCACCATCATCTAGTTTCTTTAATTCTGCATCTGTTACTTTTTCCAAAGCTTCTTCAGGATGAGTTAACATCCAAAAGTCTTTTTTATCACGTTCAGTAACATCTTTAGTATCTTTGTCAATGAAAATTGCTAGATCTCTCGCAACCTTAAGGCGCTCCTCAGCAGTTGTACCTTGATAGCCAGTATATGTGATTGCGTTTAACGGTAAATTGTCTACAATGACTTTACCATTCCTGTCATATATTTTCCCTCTTGGAACGGATGCACTTACCGTCACCTCTTCTTTTTTTTCAATTTCACGTCGATAATCTTCCCCATAAACAATCTGAGTAAGTCCAAGCTTTAAAATCAATATTGAAAATAGTAAAAAGACGATAAAAAATAACACATTCAACCGAAATGGGAGATGGTTCCTTTTCTTCTTATTGTTTTTCTGTTTCTTTTTCATCCATGCACCTACTATAATTATTTTTCCATTATTATCAAGTTTTTATAGCATATTCAACTATACAAACAGACCATAGCGTTGAATTAACTTATGACTTTTAAATTCAATTTCTTTTCCTTTATTGCCTATGCTGTCTTAAGAGGAGGGACATCATTTAGTTTGAACTCCAGTGTTACCCACTCTCTTAAAATCGTGTACCATTCACTATTAAATTTGTAAATTAACCAACTCTGAATATATCGAAAAGTAAATTGTTTTCTTGATACTCCCCCTTTTATAGAAAACTTCTTATATATGTTTGACGAATGATGTGATGTATAAGTTGCACAATTACGTATAAAAAAATACTATAATAGTAAAATTTTGATAAGTTATCATTTTGAACTGACATAGTCTGAAAGAATAGTGTAAGAATGAAAAATGGATTGGCAGAATTCGTGCAAAAAACTTATAGGAGGTTATAGAAGCTGATCTTATAAAATATGAACTACATTATTCAAATAACATAATAGGGCCTATCTTAACGACCGATTGCATAATTTAATCCCAATATGTAATTTATAAAAAGACATATTGGGATTTATCATCCAAGAATCAAGTTCATATACTTATTAAGAAAATGCTCACAGTGAATTGTCTTCATATTCTGTTAAGGTTTGTAAGTTTGTACCCTTTGCTGAATATGGGGGTTCACTCATAAGCAGTGATTTTTCTATATATTAAAAGCTTCTCATAAGCAATTGGCAGTATAATTTATCACATCATGAATGCCTGTATAGTTATAAAACTCTATTCTATTATTTAGTTGCTATTATGAGATATCGTTTAGAGTTTGAACAAATTCCTTTATTAGTATTGTTTTTTTCTATGAAGCCCTTCAATATGTCTAAGTCTTGTTTTTCCTCTCCAAATCTAGGAATAATAGGTGTATGCTTTAACAGAAAAATAAGGTCTTCTGGCCTTTCGTAATAAACAAGAGCATTTTCATCGAAGGTTTGGACATTTGAAAAACCTGCTTTGATTAATTCTTGTACATATGTTTCTTGTAATGTTCCATCCTTTTCTCCAAACGATTGTCCGCGACCAAATGCTGTTTTTAAATTTAGTTTGTCGCCTTCACTGACTTGTTGAGTTAAAAAAATTCCGCCTTTCTTTAATACCTTTGAAATTTCCTTTGCATTAAATGGGGCATGGCAGCATGAAACGATATCAAAAAACTCTGCAGGAAATTGTAAATTATCCGATGGTAATTGACAAAATCGTACATTTGAAACATTTGATTTCGCAAGATTTGCTTGAGCTGTTTCCATCATTCCACTAGAGATATCTACTCCAACCAAGAAATTTGCTGAACGAGCAATTTTCAACACATTTTCTCCGCCACCTGTACCAATATCAAGCAATACATCAGAAGATTTGCACCTTTTCACTACTTCATCGTAAAAATGCCATTTTACCCCTTCTGAAGTGGACTTCAATTTACTAAAATCCCAACCATTTACTTTTCCAACTTTGTCATAAAAATCTTTATATTCTAATTCATTCATTTTTATATATCCACCTTTCAAATATAAAAAACCAAGACTCATAGACTTTCTTAAAATACAGTCCAGTGCCTTGGCTTTAAAAAGTATGTTAATGACTCTCGACACTGTTCAAAGATTTCGTTTTCGACAAAAGGGCAGACTTCACCCTTGATGGCTGGTACGCGTTTTTGCCCAGCCCGAAAACTAATTACTTCGAACAATACGATAAGACATTTCATTCACCCCGTTTGAAAGATTATATTTATTATAATTGAAACAGACATTTTATAAAAGGTATATTTTAATATATTTTCCAATTGTACAGCATTAAACTTTAGTAACTTATTTAGCTACTCGTCTTGATCATGATAAACAAACTCATATGCTATTTCTTTGCTATCTAAAGTGATTGATAATTCTGTTTCAAATCTTTCTTGAACAAATGTATAAGTAAGCCCCTTAACAGATCGCAACTCCCAGCCTCCAAGTCCATTATCAATTTTATCTACGTAGTCAAAATATACTCTATTCGAAGCATTTGCCCAGTAATAATGTTCTTTCTCACGGGAAATGGAAATCGGCTCTAATCCAGCAGGATACAACAAGTCATCATAGCCGTGTGTGACATAGAGCTGTTCATTATGAACATATGGTTCCTTCCCTTTAAGTTCCAAAGTGGACATCGCGTGAAAAATTTCAGCATATTCAAGCTTTGGGTAATTAAATGTAATGTGAACCCAATTCTCATCCGTAAATTCAACAAAGAAGTGATATCGTAATGCAGCATCCATCGTCTTAGCATGTTCAATATACATAGTCATTGGATAAGGAAAATTCTCAAGCGTTTCTTCCACAAACATTGGTAATGAATGAACTAACTCTTGTTTCTCCTCTTCAGAAACTTCTGCCACCGTACCTACTTCAACTGGATTATCTTTCCTATAAAGAAGAATACCGTCACCAGTTTTCTCGGGATAGACATCAGTTAACATCCAGCTGAGCTGATTATACTCAAATGATTCTTCATATGCGGTTCGTGGCTGTGCACTTTCTTCTAGAATCAGCCATAAAAAACTTCCACAAATCATTAGTAGGATTGCAGCAGCAATGAAATTTTTTAATAGAAATGCCCGTCTTGGCGTGTGAACAACCTGGTGATCTTGAATAGATTTCAAAAGCCTTGTTCTCATCTTATCTTTTTGATTTTTCGTTGATCCAATTTGTTGGAGCAGCTTCCATTGGTCGTCAAAATGTTTGTTCAATACGGCCGCCTCCTTCTTCGATTCCTTTCATTTTTTTAAGTAATTGCAATGCTCTTGACAATGTTTTACGTACTTTTGCTTCGGACCAGCCAAGACTTTCTGCAATTTCTCTTGTTGAACACTCCTCCACTTTCTTTAAAATAATTACTAGTCGATAATTTGGTTTTAATTTTTGAATAGAATCCATTAATTGCATGACCGCTTCTTTATTTTCAATATACTGTTCGATATTAATAGGTGAAGGAATTTCTTTAACTACCGAAACAAGCCTTCTTCTCTTTCGTTTGCGAATTTCATCAATTACCAAATGCTTGGCAATGCTGAACAACCATGTTTTTATATTCGAGCGGTTGCCAAATTGGTCATATGAAATATACGCACGCACGAATGTGTCATGAACTAGATCTTCACAGCATTGTTTATCACCAAGCATAAAGAGAATAAAGCGGTACACGTCGTCAAAGTATTTTTCGTACCAATCCATTACAAGTTGCTGCTTATCTTCGTTCAATCCCATCATCACCTTCTTTTCCTGTTTTATATTTAATCAGTCGTTTGAAAGTTCATTTTGTGACACCTGTAAACAATTTTTTTTAAAAAAGTTTATTCAATTTTTACTCATACCTTCAGCTAAACTAATTTTACTATATTCATCCTAAAAGAAACGTAGATTAATAGCTAAGACTTTACAAATTTAACAGTCGAAATGCTAGTATTCGAAGGTAGTGACTTCACAAACTTGCCCATACATCATTAGAAACTAACAATACTAGATATAACGATTAGGGTTTGATTTGCGAATTTTTATGATCTTATAGGTTGATATTTCTCTTCATACATTATTCAAATGGTCAACGTTTTTTCTTTTATAAGAATTTAACAATAATTAAGAAAACAGCCTATAATAAGATATACCTACAAATTAACAAATAACATTTTATGTTAATTTTTTGTTATTGCCATAGCATTGGAGAATCAAATAGTTACGGTTTTAAATTCAGGAGGTAGAAATGATAGTCAATGATCCCATTTATAAGACAATCCAAATAGAAGATGATGACTTGATAGAAATAGTTAAAACGAAAGCATTTCAAAGGTTATCTCTCATTAAACAGCAAGGTAATACATTTTTTCTACATAACGAAGCAATTCATACTAGGTTTGAGCATTCCCTAGGAATCTATGAATTGCTGAAGCGAGTTATCTCTAGCCTAAGTGCACGGGGAGACATTTCTCTTACTCAGTATGAAAAAAAACTTGCTAAAGTTGCAGCATTATTACATGATATCGGTCATGGTCCCTTTTCACATTGCTTCCAACTCATATCAGGTCATGATCATGGAGAAGTAACGCTTCGAATCATTAGCGAAAACGCAGAAATCAGAAATATATTAGACCGAACACCAAACTTACTGAACGATGTTTTACATATATTAAAAGGTGGTAGTAAGTATAAAATCATTGAAGAAATTCTATTTGGTTCACTATCACTCGATCAGCTTGATTTTTGGAATAGAGATTTATATTATTCTCACTTACACATTAATCCTTATGACATTGATACCTTAATTGATTCCCTTCGGTTTAAAGGAAATACTTTAATGATTGATGTCTCCGCAGTTCCTCAAATAGAACGAATGATAAGCATGAAGGAGAGTTTATACAAGCATGGCTTCAGCCACCCTTTTGTTGTTGGTAAGGATCTGCTTATACAAGAAATTTTTAAAACAGTTGTACGTGAAGACATTCATCTTCAATCACAATCGCTCTCAAACGTGTTGAAATCTGAAATACTACAAATAAAAGATTTTCTTACTCTGCACGATAAAATGCTAGTGGATGAAGTTTTCATATTAAGTCATGTAAAGGAACATGAGCAATTGAGTAAGTTAGCAACACTATATTTATCATCAACTGGCAGTGTAAAATATGATGAATCATATATGGATATGTCTTCTTCTACTGGGATTGTTATTAAAGAAAACAGAAATTATTGTTCATATAATGGGGAGATTTATGTTAGTAATGGTGAAGAAATTGTTGATATTTTACAAGTTTCTAAGCATATACAAAATATCACTGAAATACCAGCAAAATATCGTGTCTATTCATTAAATGACTCTTAATCAATATGTAAGTTGTTTTAGATGTTCATAATTAAATTTGAACAAAATAGCCTCAATTATCATTCTCAATTTATTTTACTAGAGGAAAAGCAATCATTCCACCTAGAATGGTAGCTAGTAAAAAAGAGAATGTAGACAATATAAACCTTTGTAGGGGTCGTATATTAGAGAAACGCTCTGAAATCTCGTCATATAAACTTAATGCTGATAAAAAGAAAAAGAAAATAAGTCCTATTTGAAGAAGATCAACTTTCGTAAGAGCTGAGAAAGGTTTTTTAATGTTAATAGAACCAAGGACAAAAAGAAAAAACACAGTAATATAAAATATACATTTGAATTGAAAGTACTTTATGTAGTTCATAATAGTGAATCCTTGTATCATTTTTTGGTCAATAGATCCCCCATTTAATCAAGGTTATGAGATCTATTAGTGGATTAGCTCAATTTATAATAAGATGGGGGAGGCAAAAATTCAAGTGAGTTTTAATGGAAATAAGAATTAAATATATTCCTAAATGGCTAATGTCAATGGCTGTTTTCCCATTAAAAAGTTGTATACGTGTTTATCTTTTATAAACAACAACATATGTGAAAACAGCCTTTAAGGAAGATCAAAATAAATAAAACAATGATGATATTTTAAGCTTGGGATGACCATGGGGCTTGAATACGATCTAATTGGTTGTACCTGCGTTTATATAGGCTAATTTTCCATCTGGTGTAAAAGAAATAAATAACGGTAATGTGCTATCTTCTGGAAGAATCAGAGTAGCAACAACTGTGTGAGTTTTTGTATCAATAACTGAGAGAGTACCGGGCTCAGAACTTCTGAAACCTAAAACATAAGCAAGCTTTCCATCTGGTGTAAACTTTACCGAAGTAAGAGGGAGTTCTCCTATAGAAACTGTAGCGATTATTGAATGAGTTTTTACATCAAGAACAGGTACAGTACCTAGATTTGTAGTAACGTAAACTAATTTGCCATCTGGAGAAATATCAATAGCTTGTGGAAGGGTAGAAGCATCAAATTGAATCGTAGCAATTACTGAATGTGTCTGTGTATCAATAACAGATACTGAACGGCCATTTACATTAATAGTATAAACAAGCTTGCCATCTGGTGTTAAAGATTGAGGAGCCCCTGAGAAAGCGGCTGGAATGCCTACTGGAAGTGTAGTTATAAGGGAGTGAGTTTTTGTGTCAACGACAAAAGTAGTCAAGTGAATGCACCTCTTCATTTTATTTGTTATTACATGAATATGAAGAGAGTAAGCTGTTTGATTCGAAATTGTACATTTATCATACAGTTTTTAAATTATGGATGTATCAAGGTGTACAATGATCTTAGTGTTTAACAGCAATTTTTATTAAGCATGTAATTTATTGAAATAAGAGTTGAGAGAATGAGAGCAACTTGGAATGTATGTCATTCACCATATTAATTATGTGAATGTACACTTCGTAGACATACAATAATGTACAGGAGTAAAGGAAATATGGAAATATAATTTACTACAGGGATATCGTCACAGCAAAGAGTAACGATTTTATGGATGGTGAAATGCCTGAATTTTACTGTCGTGCTCAAAGGCCAGAACATCTTCTAGTAAGTCCAATTCAATAATTTTATAAAATTTCATCTTCTAAAGTGCCTTCTTTTGTGTAAAAAGTTAGCTTAAAAATATTATATTGAGTAATTTCCAAAAAAAGAAAAGAGGACATATAACAAGTCCTCTTCTACATCTTTTCGAAAACTTTGTTGTTTCTCTTAAATGTAATTTTAAAGTCTTGAATGGTGAAAAGAATACCGATCGTTAAATATTTACGTGTTTCGTACTTATTAGGAAAAGCAACAATTAATGCGAAATACAGCCTCCACAAAATACAATTTAAAAATTGATCGTCTTTTCCACTCGGCTCATTGTAAATTCTCTCGAAAATAAGAATCATATAAAGAACGTACGGTCTAACCTACCATATATGCTAACTCATAAACACTGTTGTTGTATTTTTTTGTCAGAAATGTTTAAACGTAACTCTGCCACATTCTTTATGAACCTTGTATCATGTGATACAAATATGATGGTTCCTTTATAGGCACAGATAAATCGCTCTAATGCTTCAATAGTCCTGGTATCTAAAAAATTGGTAGGTTCGTCTAGCAATAATATGTTATATTCTCCTAAAAATAATAGACAGAGCTGGAGGCGCATCGCTTCTCCACCACTTAATGTGTTCACTTTTTTTAATAAGTCTGAATCTAAAAATTGCATCGAATGTAGAGCACTTCTTAGTGACCCCTCATCATATTCTGAACGATTTTTCATAAATTGCAGGATCGTTTCATCACTTGTAAATTGATAGCTCATTTGACGAAAGAAGCCAATTCTCGCTTTTGGTGTAATCGTCAGACCGACGGCATGACTGGCAATGTGCTTTAATAGTGTACTTTTACCACTTCCATTTTCACCAGTTATCGCTATTATTTTCCCTAAAGGGAGTTGAAAACTAACTTCATCTAACAATCTACGATCTTCCAATTCGAGACTAAATCTATCAGCCATAATTGGAAATTTATTGTGCAATTCCAATGCTTTTGATTGGTGAAATACAATTTGCTTTTCCTCTTTCACTGCTTCCACATGCTTTAGCCTATCTTTACGTTGTTCAATTGCTTTTGCGGCGCGATGTACTGCTTTTTGGCATGTCCCTTTAGACTTCGATTCAAACATACGGTTCGCTTTAGCCTTCGCTTCTTTCCTTGACATACTTCCAGCTTGTGCAACTTTTTCGGCCTTTTTCATTTTTTCTTGCGCTGCTTTTGCTAGACGCTTCTGTTCTTTCATATATTGAGCATGAGCTTGATTTTGCTGTTCACGTTCTAATTGTTTCTGCTCTACATACTCGCTGTAATTACCTTTATAAACGTGTACTTCTCCTTCATCGACTTCCCAAATAGATGTGGTGAGCTGGTCAAGTACGGCACGGTCATGACTAACGATTATCAGTGCCCCATAGTAATATCTCAATTCATCGAGTAAATATGAAATACCTTCTTGGTCCAAATGAGTTGTCGGCTCATCAATTAGTAATGCTTCATAATAATGTGTAAACAATTGTGCTAATTTCAGCCTTGTTTGCTCTCCACCACTTAAATGGTTAGAATTTTGCGGAACAGCTAACCTTCCAAGTAACGATGGGTCTGCTTCATCAGTTGTTGGTGCTGATATTTGCTCAAAATACCCATGCTCTACATAGCGATGTACCTTCCCAACTGAAGGTTGAACAATCCCAGAAAGCAACTTGATTAATGTACTTTTCCCGGCACCATTTTTCCCCACGATTCCAATTCGATCAAATTGATGCACAGCTAACCGTTCAATTTTTAATACCCTTTTATCTATATATGTCATTTCAATATTTTTAAATTCAAAACAAATATGTTCCATTTTGCTACCTCCCGAAATATGTAATTTCGTATCGATAGCTATAAAATCGATACGAGCTTTTGTTTCAAGCCCGTATTAATAAAAAAGTAACATCATCTTCAAAATAATACTCCAATCCAATGCAAAAAATTAACATTATCTTCTATTTATGTAACAAAAAAATTCTACCTCATTTCTTGCCATTTAGTAAAGGTTTTTTTATCTTTAACTATCATTAATGACTATTTCAACTCTATTTCCAACAGGATCTAAAATAGCATTCATAATATCTATATCCTGTACCTCTAGGTTCACTGACAGCTTTAATTCCATTCTGTTAATGAGTTGACAGTTTTTTTGAGTCTACAGAAATGGCAAAGTGATAGAGTCCAAGATATTTCTCACTCTTATCATTATTGTTTTCTAGAATCAAAGGCATTCGCATGATTTAAATTGACAACCTGCCCTAAGTGATAAAAAAGCGTTCAAATTCTTAATATTCATATTTCGTATTAACCAGTTGCATTGAAATATGTAGGTTCTTTTCTTGAACTATATTGCTATAGTTCCTTAACTAACAGATAAAGTTGTTCAGTCTTCGTTATAGAAGGAAAGATGCACCTTAATCTAGTTGTATAAGTGTTTCAAACATCTAATTTTTAACATAAAACTGCAAACATAAATTTTTTGTGTTCAAATTGCAATTTTTGCTATGCTCATCGTATTGCTTCTATGAAATGGCTCTTTAGAGAAGAAAGAATGCTTAAAAGAATTAATGTGAAAACAGTCTTATTAAGTACCGTTCAGTACTAGAGACAACTTGCTTTAAACATCAATCATGAATATGTCTTTAAATCCTTTCTTACCTGCAGGAGTGATTGTTATAGCTCTGGAATTGGCTGAGCGTTGAATCCAGTTTAACTCCAATATTCTTTCTAGCAGAGCATTTCCTAATGCACCAGCAAGGTGGTGACGTCTTTCACTCCAGTCTAAACATTTATGTGCAAATGCACGACGCTTATTCTTAACTTCCCGAAGATTAATTTGAAAAGATGCAAAGAATTCTTCTCCTTTGTCTGTCACCTCAAACTCTGTGGTGTTATTACAAAGAATACCTGTATTAACTAAAGAGTCAGTGATTTGTATACCTAAGCTTCCTGCAAGATGATCATAACAAGTTCGTGCAAAACGTACTGCTTTATCTTCAGAAGCTTGTTTTAATGACTTGATTTCAGTACGTGGAGCTATTGAAAGTAGAGATTCCATCACTTGCGCAACTTCCTGATTACGAATACCATAATACCTGTGTCTCCCGTGCTTTTCCATTGTAATTAAATTGGCATCAACCATTTTAGTTAAGTGAAAACTAGCAGTTTGAGGTTTAATTTGCGCCATATACGCTAGCTCGCTTGCAGGGTGAAATCTACCGTCTAATAATACTGTCAGGATTGCTGCACGAGAATTTTCGCTCACAAGGCTGGCAACCTTTGCTACATCAGGTCTTCCGCTCATATTTATTCTCCCCTCACATTCTTAGTCATCTCGATCATAACTAATATATTGATTTAGAACCATCAATTTAGTTAGTGAAAAAATATAACTTTACATCCATATTTCGATTATGATTTTATTATATCCATGTTACGCTACTCATACAGTAATATTTATTTTTTATCAGGTCTTTTTTTTAGGCTCTTTTCGTAAAATTTTGTTGCTGTTGCTATCCGCTTAGTACTATAAAAAGAGTTTTTATATTGTTTGTCATCGCTGTACAGAAGAAAAGAGCCACGTCTCTAGTTGTGTACTTCTCAATACGAAAAGCAACAATCCATGAGAAAACAGCAACTTTTTGTTGCTATTTATACAATATTACTACAATTAAATCGGGCATTATGCAATTGTTTCTTAGAAGAAAAGATGCTAAGAAACGATAGTTGGACCTGTGTTTTTTTTAGTACAATTACTTCAATCAATGAGAAAGAGTTTACCTTTAAATATAAAAGTTAATTCGGAGGAACTTATGAATCCAATTGTTTACACATTACTAGTAATACTTGCTACTTCACTGATGGGATCTTCTTTTGCGATAGGGAAAATGGGCTTGGCATATGTATCACCATTTCTTTTAGTTGGGTTACGCTTTACAATTGCTGGATTAATAATGTCTCTTTGGGTTAAGAATAAAAAGCTACATTCACCCAAGGACACTTGGATAAAGATATTTATTATAGGACTCTTTCAAACTACAGGTGTTATGGGATGTATATTTCTAAGCCTAAGAACGATTACAGCGGGTGAGTCTTCTATTCTAACATTTATTAACCCACTTCTTGTAGTAATCCTCGGTACCATTTTTCTACGAATGAAATACCGATTATATCAATGGATTGGAGTTTTAATAGGATGTCTAGGTGTAATAGTTACATTTGGGTTTCACTTACAATTACAACCTGGAACACTTTTAGGGCTTGGAGCAGGAATTTCTTGGGCTATAGCAACTATATTAGTTAAAAAATGGGGATCTCATTTTGATATATGGGTACTTACAGCTTATCAAATGCTGTTTGGTGGGTTAGTACTCTTACTCTTGAGCATCATACTTGAATCACCAAAAATGATCATAAATATTGAATCTATATCAATTGTGCTATATTTAGCTATTATGGGTTCTATCGTTCAATTTGCAACTTGGTATTACCTTCTCAATAAAGGTGATCCAGGTAAAACGAGTGCCTTTTTATTTTTAGCTCCCTTTTTTGGAGTACTTTTTGGATGGTTACTGCTTGACGAAATTGTTCAATGGTATGTTTATTTAGGTGGGCTACTCATTTTTATTGGGATTTTCTTAGTTAACTGGAATTTCTCAAAAGAAAAAATAAGCTCATTTAAGTAACCACAACCAACTATACGAGAGAGAATTCATACAATCTAAATAATAAAATTCTTCTCTATTTGTTAAATCGTTGACCACGATGGATGAATTCATGGATTTGACTGATAAACCCATGGATTTGACCCATTAATTCACGCATTTGACCGATAAACTCATGAATTCAACCCATATATTCATGGATTTGACCCATATATGATAAAATTTGATTAATAAAGAACTAAATTAACCGGCACTAATAAAAGATGAGATTATGTACGAATAAAATGAATGACAAAATTCTACATCACATCAATTTGATATATGCTATCTTTATTACAGAAACATTTTACAAAAATATATTCCTCAATAACACTTTCGATATCCATCTTGTTACAGAATATTTTTCAGGAGGGGTTTTATTTGAATCAGCGATATTCTATTCAAGAGTTTGTAGATCAAACGAAGCAAAAGGAAAAAAATCAAGGTGTATTTGAACTAGAAAGTCCTAGAATGTTAGAGGTTAATTTAGATGGAGAAGTTTGGGCAAAGGTCGGTTCCATGACTTCTTATAAGGGCCAAGTTAAATTTGTAAGAGAAAGCATTTTAGAGCACGGCATCGGTAAAATGTTTAAAAAACAATTTACTGGAGAAGGTGTTAGCTTGATGAAAGCATCAGGAAACGGCACAGTATATTTTTCAGATAGTGGGAAAAAGATATACATTATTAATCTTGATGGAGAAGCTATTTCTATCAATGGAAATGATATTTTGGCTTTCGAGTCAACTGTTAAATGGGATATTAAAATGATTCGTAAAATTGCTGGTATGTTAGCAGGTGGACTATTTAATGTTCGTTTAGAAGGACATGGTCTTATTGCTTTTACTAGTCATTATGAGCCTCTCACTTTAGAAGTAACTCCTGATAACCCAGTAATGACAGACCCAAATTCTACTATCGCTTGGTCTAGTAATTTAACTCCTGATATTGTTACAGATATTCAATTTAAAAGTTTGTTTGGTCGAGGAAGCGGAGAAAGTTTTCAAATGAAGTTTAGCGGTAGTGGCTTTGTTGTAGTACAACCATTTGAAGAAGTATATCGAGCACCAAATGCATAATAGAGTAAGGCTCTTTTCGTAAACTTTGTTGCTAATGTTATCAAATTAGTAACACAAAATGGTTTTATATTGTTAGTCATTATGTACACAAGAAAAGATGTCACGAACTTTAGTAGTACGAAAAGCAACAATCAATACGAAAACAGCCTAAAAAATGAACTTTGAAACTATTTTGTACTTACTAAAAGAATGCAAGGGTAAAAATTCCATCCTTGCATTCTAAAAAAGCTTTGATAAATCAGGTTAATTTGGTTTGTTGGAGAGTAAGTTATTATACGTTTTTTCATGGTTTAGCAACCAATTTTTTCTTTCTAAACCGCCACCATATCCACCTAAATCTCCGTTAGATTGGATAACCCTATGACATGGGACGATGATTGCTAATTGATTGGCCCCATTTGCGTTACCAATGGCTCTAACAGATCTTGGGTTATTAATTAAGGTAGCTAGTTCTTTATATGAAGTCGTTTTTCCTAATTCAATTTCCAACAGTTCATTCCAGACAGTTTTTTGAAATTCAGACCCTAGTAAGATGATCGGGGTTTTAAATGTTGTTAGTTTTTTTGTAAAATAGTTTGTGATTTCCTCTTCAATCTGTTTTGATATTTTATTTACTCCTGGAATGATTGAAGCGTTTAACTTATTTCGCAAACGTTCAATTTCTCTTTCCAAACCTCTACGATCAACAAATTCAAGTAAATATAAATAATCATCATCTACTATACTTACCATCGGTCCTAATTTAGTATCTATCCAGTTTGCATATAGCATTTTTACACTTTTAGACTTTGTTGGTGCTTTTCCCATGATTTTGGAAAATGCATCGTGAAAGCCACTCGAAGAATCATACCCTACATCTATTTGAGCATTGATAATTTTTTCACCTGTTCTTATCGATTTCATTGCAATCCCCATTCTTCTAGCTCTCGCATATTGTACAAAGGTCATACCATAAAATTTTTTAAACTGTCTTCTAGCGGTAGCTGCATGAAGACCTAACTTTGAGAAATCAGCATCCTTCCACCTTTTTTCTGGATTTTCCTCAACAAGCTGTATCATTTGATGTACAAGCGGAGATATTTCTTTAGGATATGACATTGGATGACACCTCTTACAAGGACGAAATCCTGCTAAAAGTGCTTCTTCAGCTGTTGCATAGAAATTGCAATTTTCATATTTAGGCTTTCTAGCCGGACATGTCGCATGACAAAATACACCTGTGGTCTTAATTCCAGCAAAGAAAATACCATCAAATGATGAATTTCTTGCTAACAATGCTTCGTAATATTGTTTTTTTAACGCTTCATCATTAATCATTTCAGATCCCTCATTTTATCTGTGCAATATTATTGTAAGGCTCTTTTCGTAAACTTTTTTGCTATACTTCACTAAATATGAGAAGGAAGTATGTTATATAAGATTTTTTTAGTCTTTAGCAAACAAAAGATGCCACGAACGATAGCTGTATTCGTGTTTATTTCCTAGTACGATAAACAACATTCAATTCAAAAACAGCCTATGGTAATAACAATTTTATTTCTTTCGGATATTTATATAACTTCATTACCTTCGTTACACTATTATTGCTCTACAGTTTCTCATTTCGGCTGTATTTTCACTGTACATATATAAAATTATAAATAAGATATAGACATTGTGCATACGAAAAATGAACATCTATTTTTTTGTATTCGTGTTAAGGAAAGCATAGATATTATATAAAAATAGCAGCAAATAGAAAGTCTTAGCGTTGCCAAAGATTCAGGAAACAAGGGTACTATTTATATCTCAATCATAGACAAAAAAAACGCGATTCTATTCAAGAATTGCGTCAAGTCAAGTAACCGAGAGAACTATTGATTTTGTTGAACATTTTCTTCAAAATATTTGCCCCAATCAGGCTTTCTTCCATCAATATCTTTAAATCCATACTCTCTTGATAATTCCCATGAGCTAAGTGCTTTTCCTGTTTTGTTTTGTACCTTCGGATCACTCGCGAGTGCTGCAATCGCTCTACCGATAAAAAATGGTGTTTCAGAAGCGATGAAGTGTGGATCTTTAGCAGCTCCTTCTTGCCAATTCTCTTCAGTGACACCAAACCAATCTAACATAGCTTCTGAACGTAAATATCCAGGACTCACCGCTACTGCTGTAATATTATGATCCTCTAAATCTTTTGACATCGCTTGTGCTAGGTGGATGGTCGAAATCTTTGCCAAACTGTAATATAAATTTCCTCGATAATCATAGCTTACACCATCTGTTATTTCGATAACTAACCCTCTCTGATTTTTAACCATAAGCGGAACACCATAATGACTAGTAATCATGTGAGAATGTACCGCTCTTCTCTGCATAAGAAGCCCATTATCTAAATCATGTTCCCAAAAAGGGGTTTCCCATTGGGTGAGTGGATCCCCTCCCCAAACATCATTTACAAGAATATCAAGCTTTCCATTTTGTTCTTCCTCTATTTTATTAAACAAAGATTTCACATCGTCTTCAACCGTATGATCAACTCTAACTGGTATCCCTATTCCACCTTTACTATTAACGAGCTCTGCCGTTTCTTCAATCGTTTCTGTTCTTCCCATTGAAGATAAATTACCTCTCGTACTTCTTCCAGTTACATAGACGGTTGCTCCTGCTTCCCCAAGCATCATTGCAATTCCACGCCCAGCTCCCCTTGTTCCTCCAGCAACTACGGCTATTTTTCCTGTTAATTGTTTCATGTAATCAACCTCCACTTTTTTGATAAGAATAGTATAATACTTAATGATGTCACCTTATGTCATATAATAATTATTCTGTTATTGTTATTTTTCAGGGGGTATTTTTATGCGTGCAGATAGATTGATTTCCATTTTACTTTTGTTACAAAATAAGGGAAAACTAACAACTAAACAATTAGCACAGGAATTAGAAGTATCAGAACGCACGATTCATCGTGATATGGAAGCATTAAGTATATCGGGAATTCCTGTAATTGCGGAACGTGGTAAATCAGGGGGCTGGACATTACTTGATAAATACAAGACAAATTTAACTGGTTTGAAGCACAATGAAATAATGTCATTGTTAATTTCTCCATCACTTCAGTTGCTTACTGATCTAGGTTTAGCAAAAGATTGGCATGAAGCACGGCAAAAAATCCTTGCATCTGTTCCTAGTACCTATGAACAAAATACGAATGATATTTGGAACCGTATCCATGTAGATACTAGTACATGGCGGCAGTCAACTGAAAAAATTGAGTCTTTTAAAACTATGCAACAAGCGATATGGGATGAAAAGAAACTTCACATTAAATATGAACGTGCAGATGGACAATGTGTTGAACGAATTGTAAACCCATTAGGTTTAGTCGCTAAAGGGAGTACGTGGTATTTAGTTGCGCACTCAAATGGCAAATTCAGAAACTACCGTGCTTCACGAATGCAGTCTGCAACACTAACTAAGGAAGAATTTGACCGACCTAATGACTTTAACCTGGCGCACTTTTGGAGATCTTCAACAACAGAATTTATTAACAGCCTACCGAGATACGAGGTGAATGTCGAAGTATCACCTCATATTATTCAAAGAATAAAGTTTCCTGGACGTTTTGTACAAATTTTACAGGTAGAAACTCCTTTAGAAAATGGTTGGATACCAGTAATACTTAGCTTTGATGCAGAACAAGAAGCAAAAGAATATATTTTAGGCTTCGGAGATCAAATAAAAATTATACATCCTAAAAGTTTAAAGAAACAAATATACGATATGGCAAAAGCTGTCGTAAATTTTTATGAGCAGGAGAAGACACTATAAAAACCTTTTAATGTTGTAACTATCATTTATCTTACTAACGATAACATTTTACAATCTATAATTCATTGATGATTCCTTCAAAATATACAACTGTGCCTATCCATAATAATAATAATAATACAAACATATTTTATTGCAGAAATTTGTACAAGGCAGAGGAAAAATTGAGCGCAAATAAAGCTTCGTCATGTTGCGGTAATAAGCTGGGCATCAATGAGACCATCATTAAAGAACAGTCTGCTTGTTGTGGTTGTCCTGTTACCGTTGATGGCTCTAGTGGGAATTGTTGTAATTGCCCTGTTATTGAACGGTTCTTTAATGGACACGATTATAGTTTAGCATGTAATGAATCAATTGACATGTTCACATCGAAAAACGGTCTCACTCTTTTCGGGAATATTAATGTAGCCTTTTGACTCTGAATGTGGAGCAACTGCAATTATCACTGCAAATAATATGGAACCCCCTATTAATATCCCTGCACCAAAACGTCCGAATCCCGCTGATAATTCTATTTTATCTGCAAATGTTACAAAGATAAGAGTAATATGTTCCGAGGATGCAGGACAGAATTGTTTAGGCAACTCATATTTGATAACATTGAAAGATGTATCACTTCGAATCCACCGCTATGATCTTACTAGGAGGAAGTCCCTACACCTATTAATGGACAGCTGGCTTAGTCAAATCTATATTTTACAAGACTGTGTTTAAATGTATAAGTATCAATAACTCACGCGACCACTTTCCACAGAGTATAATTAGCAACCTTCATATAAGCAATTAATAAAATTCAAGTCAACTTAACAATGACTATCTATCCATTTAAATAATTAGTTAGTCAACTTTCTTTAACTTGATCCTCTTGTTACTTAAAAGCGATGTTACCTCATAATTCTTCCGCAAAAACTGCTCGATTAGCTACAAACAATTTTATGCTCTCATCTATATTGCAGTATATATTTCCCACTAGCAGGCTCTTTCCACATTGACAAATGTACAACTTCTTACTTTTGAAAAATTCCACTCCTTTAAATAAGGATAGCAACCTATACAACTGTTGTGATTTAACCATTGTATATTAATAAATACCTTTAGAAGGTGAACTCATGTCAACAATACCACCTATATACCGTTGTAGAATTGCGCCAAAATCAAATTGCGTTTTTACCACAAAAAAATTTCAAAATTTCACGCCTATACAAATTCCAGAAGAAGGAACAGCTACACCTTATCCGTCAAATATATGTGTCTCTGGATTTACTGACAAAATTGTGAAAGTAGTTATATCCATTAATAACTTAAGTCACACCTTTGTCGGTGACCTTATCATATTATTAGTTGCTCCTAGCGGTAGAAATGCCACAATTATGGCTGGAGCAGGATTTGGTAAAGTAGACGATATAACCCTTACTTTTGATGATATGGGATCAAGCATCATCCCACTCTTTTTGCCACTTACCACTGGTACATTTCAACCAGCAAATTATTTAGGTGAACTAGTACCATTACCACCACCAGCGCCTACTAAACAATCTTTCGGTTCAATGTTAAGTACGTTTAATTTTTTAAATCCTAACGGCATTTGGAGTCTTTTCGTTTTTGATGCATTCCCTGACGATTCAGGTAATATTGCAGGAGGCTGGGATTTAACGATTACTACTAGTAATTGTACACCTTGATAAAGCCTAAATATATTTTAATGAAATATCATTTATGTGCTCACTGTGTATAGCAATTCCAAAAAGCTACAAAATGGTACACATTCTTTTCGAAAGCTATATAACTACCGTAGATTGAATGTAATCAGCTAGTTGTTTTATTTAGTGATATTAGTGTTACTATTATACTTGTTTTGCTTACCGTTAAAGGTCCATCTACCCCGTATATATTTCGAACTGTTAATCATCGACTTAAGGTGGAATCTGTTTGCTTATTTTGAATATTACATCTCCTCCTTTCGTTTAGTGTATAATTATAGAATCATAAGGGGGTTATTAATGTGATTTTGTTATTAACGATAATTGCAGCTACTATCTTAAGCTCTCTTTTATTCTTTATAACTGGTCCATTTGCTATGATTATCGTTTCGGGTATCGTTCTTGGTTGCTTATTTAGAGGTCTGTACTTACTTAACGATCTCAACAAGAGACTTTTAAAAATAGCACCTAAAACGGATAGAGTAAAAGAAGCATATGAGAGATATTTAGAAGAAAGGGAAAAGGAAAATAATGAACAAGGTGGCATTTCCAATTAGTATCAGTAAACTCTATAATTTTTTCTTTAGCACAACTCCTTCTCAGTAAAAATAATTTAACCTGCCAAGCCAAGTAAAAAAAGCACTCTAAAAGAGCGCTTTTTTATAACAGTTAATCATTATTCTGTTTCGTCCAAAGCATCTGGGTAAACAACCGTTTTAAATAAATCACCAGTGGCATCATTTTTAACAAAGATCGTTACAACATAATCTTGTGGATCAACACCATTAAATAGTTGATAGTACATACCTGACATTCCTAATCCAAGTTGAGCAAAACTATCAAAACTGTTCTCGTATTTTTCTTGATCTACTACTAATGTAAATTCTGAAAATGAATCATTATGTATTACATCTTTAATTGAAGGAAAGTCTCCATTATTTTTGTAATCTTCGACGGTCGTAATTATACTATCTTTAATTTCATCCATCATTTCTTTATGCTTAGACTTTGACATTACATAAGTAATAGTACCGTCATCATTTTGTATGACGTCTTTTATGCCATCTTCTTTTGCTTGGGCCGTTATACTGTCCATGTTTTCTCCCTCAAAAAACGAGTTTGGTAGAGTTACTTCAACATTTAACAACCCTTTATCTACTTCAATTGACTCTGCTTCATTTTCTTTCTCAACATCTTTTGAAATTTCTCCTGACTCAATTTCTTTTCCATCACTTGCTTTTTCTTGACTACATGCCGAAACAAATACAGTTAGGAATACAACAAATGATAATAATAGTGTTCTTTTCATATTATTTCTCCCCCTTAAAACTCCTCTAATATTATACCAATAATTGTATATAAGGGAAGTAAAAAACTACTCATTTTCATACTATTTCATTCTTCTCTTTTCTATTTGAACCTTGATACTAGCATTAGCTCTAATCCACCTCAGAATGGATAGAATTTTGGATATTTTTTCAAAGTATTATGGGTAAATCTGAAACCATTCGTAGTAAAGTTAATATACCTCACCCTATCTGGTTAACACAGATCTACCGTGTACAGTTAATTGTCTTAAATATAAATTCGAACAAAAAGCCATATCAATGATATGACTTTCTAAGATCCTTATTCCTCCATAGGCGTATTATGAAAAACTCATTTATATCAGAAGTTACACTTTTTAATATTTCAATGAATTTTATAGTATCTTTTTCTAGCTCTAAACTATGATTTCCACCATCAACCACTTTTAATATAAGATTTTGATTGTTTTTCAATTTATCAAAGCGTTCCACAATAAAACAAGAACTATCTTTTTCTCCCAAAATACATATAGAAGGTTGGGTAAACATGTTTAGCATCAATTAAAGTCCATGTTGATTGTCCACTTGCAATTAAGTTCCCATGATGTAAACAAGAATTATTTGTATGCATTAGTATAAATAATAAAGGCTCTTTTCGTAAACTTTGTTGCTATTTTTATTAAAAGTGGACAGTTTGACGAGTTTTAGGAGTGCTCAATAATTGTTTAAGTAGAAAAGATGCCACGAACGCTATATGTTTACGTGCTTATATCTTTGAACGAAAAGCAACAATCAATGCGAAAACAGCCATAATAAAAGACTGGATACCAGCCTTTTTATTTTAACCAATAAATTCGAATTATTTACGGTTTGACACATTAAGTAAGTCTAATGACATGTAAAATATGTCCTTCGTAACTAGGTGCGGCATCAGCAACAGGTGTTGAGACTGAAATCAATTCATTCATGGCACTACTTTGATAAAGAAATGATTTTGAAACTGGATATACTTCCGATGCAGAAGGATCAGGGTCTAGCATAATGTCTGATCCAATGGGCCCTACTACGTCCGAATTAAATTGAAAAAAAAGTTCACTAGTTGCGTTTAAAGTACAATTTGCCTTAAATGAGATTTCATATATGCCTATATCAGAAAGTCGAATGGCATTGTTGTTATCTGCAGTTGATAAACCTATACAAGGCCCTGGAGCACCAAATGTAACACCTTGACCTGGTGATGCTGTTTCCTCTTGAACCCCTTCAATTTGGCATACTCCTAGGATATTACCAGGTGGCCCCGGAGGCCCTTGAGGTCCTTGTTTCCCCGGTGGACCAGGTGGCCCTTTGGGTGGTGGTGGAACAACTTTGCATTTACAATCTTTGTCTTTCATTAGTGATTTTCACCTTCTATAATTGTTTTACTTTATATGTATGGTTAATTTCTATAGAAGATTGGACTAACATGTATCATGTGCCAAAAATGTATAGAAGCCTATGACAACAATAAAAAACCGCAAGTGTTCTCGACACTCACGGTCAGACAGTAGACAATTCCCAGAGGGTTGGCCTTATATCTTGAAAATAGACCACCAATCTACAGTTCAAGAGTTCAGGCTGGTATATCTTTCATCTTTTTCATTGAAGGTCAATCTTGCAACGCATCCGTTAATTTGAGCGAGTACTTTCACAAGCTTTACATTCTTTCAACTAAGTTATAAATATCCTAGCACCGATGTGATGTTTTTTTACTGTGCTTGTCCAGTTGAATTATAGTTTCTGTGCCTATTTTGGCTAGGACACCGAATCTGGTTGCGTGTGAATTTGATATATTGTTCATAAATACCTTCCCGCTTTCGTATGATACTTATATGGTTATGTATTCGGTTAATAATACCAGCAAAAGATTTTAGTCTGCACACTTTTACCCAAAGTTTCGATTATTAGTTAAACTGTACTTCAAACTATTATTACTAGTTCAAACATATTTTTTCATTGTTCAAAATTGTAAGAAATGATAGATTATTATTATGTTATAAATTTACTTTTAAATTCATGTAAGGGACGGTAGGTTTTAATGAATGGATTAGATACGTTAGCAATAGGTTTATTAATTTGTTTTTTTATTTTTAGGCAATATAAAATATATAATTATGACGAATTTCATAAAACAGTATCTGAAAACAAAATAAAAAAACAAATCGTATCCAATAGAAGAGGTTTAATAATTACTAATCTCCTCTTCGGAACTATTATAATCTTGATTGTATCACCAGAACTTGTAGAAAAGTATATTGATTTAGAAGTAGGGAAAATAGAGAATGTTTCTAGTGTATTCGCTTCTGTTTTGATCGCATATTTGATTTATCACCAGCAAACCCTCGAAGGGATTAGAACAGAAATAACAATTAAGAAACTACTAAAAGAAAAACATGAGGAAAACTTGAATTCTCCTAAGCTAAATATTCAAATAAATGAAAATGAACAAAAATTTAAGATTCCTATATTCAGCAGTAGAAACATGGATTATAAAATAGAAGCTATATTACAAAATGTTTCAGAAAAAGAGTTACATGACGAGAATGTTCCTTACTATTCATCTGATTTATCAATAGCTAAAACCTTATTACCTTCTTTGCCAACATACAAAGATAACAATAATTTACACAACTTCAATGGCTATCCAAATAAAGAGCTAGAAGTAGATGTAACAGATCATAATGGAAATGTATTTACAGCTATAGCAAATGATGAGTCCGTTATTATTTGTACTGTTTTCCTTATGTTCAAAGATGTGCCTTTACAAATCTCTTGTGATACTGTACGTTCTTAGCGATATTCACCATTGAATTCTCTTGAAATCGTTTAATAATTTTCGAAGGTTATATACATAGAGAAAGGCTAAAAGGATTTTGCGCAGTGTTGTAAGTGCGATTATAAACCGTATTATGTCAAGTTTCTTCCTTTTTATGCTGACGCTCGGTATAGTGGGACATTCTCCATTTCACTAAGGCAATTTTAACGGCCTCCCTTCCATGGTTTTCTAATGACATTTGTATAATGTAGATAGTTGTCAGTTGCACATTTAAGTAGTCAGGCATTCACTAATTAATAACGCCTTAAAACCTGAAGGGAAGTAAAATCTATGTCTGACTGTTCGTGCAAAGGGAAAAGAAACAATGAAATATTTTGTAATTGTCAGCTTGGTCAATTAACATTAAGTGATGGTATGGAGGGAATTAGTATTTGTCCCTATAATATTAACAACAGATACAATAAGTGTGCCGGAAAAGGGTTGGGTTGCCAAAGTTGATTCTATGGTAGACTTACAAGCCATTGTCAGTGGACCAGAGGCTTTTGGTATCAGTATGTAATTGAACACATAACAGATGGGAATGCTATTACCCTGTGTCAGATAAGAGACAGACATTGATCCAAAGCTATACAGTATGTGATACTCCACCTATCATATAGATTATCTATTTTAGACAATAAATGTGAACCAGCATTTTTAATTCTTACAAGTACGTGTCGATCATTATAATAATTGGTATTATATTATACAAGCTAAAAAATGAATGTGTTATACATAGTCCCAAGAAAATTGTATCAGGATGCCTAAACATTCTGGCATGATGACATGAAAGCAGCCCCACTTTTTAGATAGAGTAGGGCATTTCTTATGTTTACTTCTATTTTTGAAATGTAGTGACATAGAATTAAGTGTATCTAATTATATCCAAAACTGGGAAAAGGTATCCATTTTGTCCTGTTAAAGTCGCGTTTAGGACCTCAACTTCAATAGTATCACCCATAGTAAGAGCTTGAAGCATGGTTCTTGAAACTGTAGTACGTGAACTATTAGTCCCCATACCATCACTCTGCGAAACAGACTGTGATTTACTTAAACCACTTCCATTAATCAAAACTCTAAATACAAGCATATCACCTTGACCTAGTGATACATCAATACTATATGTGATTTGATAAAAACCTGTAGCAGGAATCATGATTTCATTATTTGTAGGCATAGTAGTTGCAAAACCTTCACATGGTCCGAGATCAGGAAGCATCACCAGGTCACCAGACATTGGAGTCGTAATTTGTTGGCTAATATTAAAAATTTCACAAAAACCTAATGCACTACCTGGAATCCCAGGAATCCCCATTGGTCCTTGTGGTCCTTGTTTTCCTGGAGGTCCTTGCGGTCCTTGTGGTGGTGGTGGAACGACCCTGCATTTACAGTCCTTCTCCTTATCATGCATCTTTTTCACCTCCAAAATATTATTCTACTTATTTATATGATATTTTTTAATATTTGCTTGGACTAATATTTGTAGTTAGCCACAGGTTTAATCATTGTACACACATTATAAACAAGTCCTTTAAATACATTTTCACCTCTGCCTCTATTCCAGATTCTTGGAATGGAGGTTACATATTTCGATAGATGAGGTCTACGAATCAAACTACCTATAACTGGTATTATGCTTACTAGAATTGAATATTATATTCAATGATATACAAAAATCTTCAACTACTGGGAGTCTTCGTTTCTCTAAGATAATTGTATTACCTGCAGGGAAGGTCGTACGAAAAAAACGGATTGTCCTGCTGCTGTCGTTTGCAGTTCAGTAGAAATTACATCATTAGCATTTAACATCCGAATAGTGGTTCTTGATAATGGAAGTATGATTTGCTCAGTATTAGAATCGTTTACAAATATTTGTGTATCCAGCTGTTGTGTACCATTAATTGTTATACCAATGAAAAAATCAAGGGAGCCAATATCTCCAGTGTCTAAGGCATTTACAGTAAATGAAATTTCATAGTCTCCAGTATTTAGCACAGTGATGGAACCAATCAGTGGATTGAGCGTAGTGTTATTAAATGGTCCTGGAGAATCATATCCAGGTGGTGGAACAATTGGATTACCGTCACTTACAGCAAATGGGTCTTGAGTATCCCTTAAAACACCATAAGATAAAGCGGTCCCCGGTGGTCCTGGAGGTCCTATTGGTCCTTGTGGTCCCTGTTTCCCCGGTGGTCCTGGTGGTCCTTGAGGTGGTGGTGGCACAACTCTACATTTACAGTCTTTATCTTTCATTTTTATTTTCACCTTCTAAAATTGTTTTACTATATATGTATGGATATTTGCTATAGAAGGTTGGACTAATAGATATACCGTGATTAAAATGTGCCGGTGTCTATGTTAATTGTACATTCTCCAACAATTATAATATTTTAATCATAAACAAGCAGGAACAGTATACAACAAGAAAGGCCAAAGGTTCAGCTACACCGACGGCCTAACAGCAATGATTCCTTCAAGAGTTGACTTCTAAGAAAAAGACCGCATCCCTACTGGCATAAGGGGTCAATTTTTTGTCGTTTTTGTTGAAAGACAGTACCGAAATGATCAGCCTGCAAAATTCATGGTGAATGGAGGTACGTTTGATAATATATCTCCCGTGGTGCGTTTTCGGTGTCGATTTCATATAACAGAATCCAATTACAGCTGTTTTCCAGGTTCAGATCCTCGCCGAAATATTTAGATGCGCAGTAGATCAAGTCACAACCGCCGCGATGTATAAGGGTAAATCACTCTAGCTTTTCGATTAGTGCAATATCCACCGGCATTTCCTCGGCCCAGTTATATCCACCGTTAATTAACGTAATGATTTCGTTTATTTCTTCGATTTTATGCTGTTGTGCGGTATAGTCGAGCCATCCACCGCTTTTCCAAACCAAGATCGTCCTCTATTCCGTTTTAGTGCACGCGAAAAAGCCCGCCGATTGATGAGCGAGCTTATATTTAATGTAATTTAGATTAGTTCGGTGTGAATGCAATCGCCTCAGGATTAGTACCAACGTCTACAGTTGTGATTTCTGTATGAGTTTTCACGTCAATAACTGAGACAGTGCCATCGCTCGAGTTTCCAACATACGCAAATTTTCCATCAGGTGTGAATTCGACAAAACGATTGTTATCTCCCACCTCTATCGTTGCTACGATTGAGTGTGTTTTTATATCGATGGCAGTAACTGTATTTCCGTTGAGAGTGGCTACATAAGCGAGTTTTCCATCAGGTGAAATTGCGATATTATTTGGCATGTCTCCCTGAATACCAATCGGAATTGTAGTAACTATCGAATGAGTTTTGACGTCAATTACTGTGAGAGAGCCGAGTATTGAACCCTCACCTTGATTAACGACATATGCATATTTACCGTTCGGAATAATCGCAATATTATTAGGTCTGTTCCCTACTGACAAGGTAGCAATTACGGAATGTGTCTTTGTATCGATAACTGTTACATTCCCATCATCTTGACATACTACATAAGCTAATTTCCCGTCGGGTGTAAAAAAAATGCCTCTTGGGTCATCACTAACATTGATTGTCGCTATCAAACTATGAGTCTTAACATCTATAGCAGCTACAGAAGAAAAACCACTAACGTCTTCACGTTTACATACGTAAACTAATTTCCCATCAGGATTGATTGCTATAGATTCAGGTTGTCCCCCTACAAAAATAGTAGCAATAACAGAATGAGTTTTCGTGTCAATCACAGATATATTATCATCCGGTTCCATTACTATATAGGCAAGTTTACTATCCGGTGTAAAAGCGATATCTACCGGCCCAACCCCTACTTGAATAGTTGCAATAACCGAGTGTAATTTCGTATCAATTACTGACACACCACTAATCACATTTCTTGTGAAAGTAACATAAGCTAGTTTCCCATCAGGTGATATCGCTATATTATCAGCCCCCGATCCTACTAACACGGTAGCTATAACAGAGTGTGTTTTTACATCAATAGCCGTAACTGTATTTCCGTTAAAAGTATCTACATAAGCTAGTTTCCCGTCTGGTGATATCGCTATATTACTTGGACTGTCGCCCGGATTAGCTATCGGAATTGTAGCGACAACAGAGTGCGTTTTCACATCAATAACTGTGACGGAACCACTTGTTGAATCATCGCCTTGATTTACTACATAAGCTAGTTTCCCATCCGGAGTAAACTCTACGTCCTGTGGTCTGATTCCTGCGAGAATCGTAGCAATAATAGAGTGCGATTTCGTATCTATTACCGACAAGTTATTACTACTGCTGTTTGTTACATAAGCAAGTTTTCCATTAGGAGAAATTGCGATATTATTCGGATTCATTCCTACACCTACGGTAGCAATAACTGAGTGGGTTTTAGTATTAATGACGGTAAGGTTGGAATCAACATCGATGGCTACATAAGCAAGTTTTCCATCTGGTGTAAAAGCGACAGCAACTGGAGATAACCCCAACTGAACAGTAGCAATGACTGAATGAGTCTTCGTACCAATCACGGACATGGTATTGCTTTGAAAGCTTCTATTTGTGACATATGCAATTTTCTCGTCAGGTGAAATCGCAACATCATTAGGGTCACCACCCACTAACGTACTAGCGATAAGAGAATGCGTTTTCGTATCGATTACAGATATAGTGTTAGGCCCGTTACTCACTACATAAGCCAGTACCATCGTACCGACCTCCTTAATTCTTTTATTACAGTGTATGCGAGCATAAGGTCAAAGTAATTTTTTTGAATCTGCATTGTTCTTTTGGCAGATAAAGGCTATTCGCTGGGGGCGCTTGGGGTCAGTCGTTTTCCCTTTGCAATATCACTCAGATTTTTAATTTCGCTGCATCCGCCATTCTTTACTAGTTTTCATACTAATCACTAAGGAACCAATACGCATTCACAAACATTGATGTGACGGTATTTATAGAAGTGTTTCCTATGCTTTACTACAATACAATACTGCATACAATTTCTACTTTAAGGCGAAATTGTTAGAAGGTACGGGTCAAATGTGCCGTGCAGACACCTAACTACATGGCTCTGTCATACCATCACAATTTATATCAACAGAAACATTTCCACCTCCAATTATATCCGTTATTTCTACTCTCGTTACATTTTTAAATGAAAAGAGCTTGTTAATGTTTTTAGTAGCTAAATCTAAAATTATAGGCTGTATTACACCATTTGAAGTAAAGTTAATAACTACTCTTTCATTTCCTGTTGGGTCAGAAACAGTAAGTTCAGCTTCACCGTGTAATCCAATTGGTCTCCCATTGTATGCCTCTATTACATCCCCTGTCGCTAATTCTATATAATCAAGAGATGAGGTTTCAGTAATTAATTGACACGGACAATCACACGGTTTTCCTTCCTTGATAGTATTCCCGCAACACGTTGTTACTTTTTTATATTGAGTCATTGTTATTCCTCCATAATCACAGTTTAATACGATATTATATACCGTAAGTCTTATCCGTGATTGGACGTATGGAATATGATCACCATTTCTTTGTCGGTTAATGGAAGCATAACCCTACGATTAAGTCAAAGCTCAAGTCAACGGAAATAAAAAAACACTAGAACCTTTGAGTTATCAAGGATTCTAGCGTTAGGATGATTTCGACAGGTCTCGAACCAGCGACCTCTAGCCTGTATCCATCAACTATAAGGTCATTATAGCACTAAAAATCGCGAACTTCCCCCACCCCATTGCTAACCTCCTTTCATACACAGAACTAGGAGGTTACATATTTTTCTCTGTTGAATATCACCCTTTTACCTTTGAATTTATGGTTAAAAGTTATCTTTAGCACTAACAAATGGTGTTATTATATGATCAGGATCATTCAATATTATGATGTTCATATTTCATATTTTTGCCTTGCTGTAAAAGTTTGAATACTTCTATAAGTTCCCAATCTTCTATTGTTTCATATGACTTTTCTGAAGATCTACTGTATTCCATCTCTAGTTCCGTTACCTTCTTCTATAGCCATTGCATCTGCTTTAGTCCTATGAACAGTACCAAATGGATGGTTTGGTGGAGCATATATCGAGTATAGTTTTAATGCAACATTACCTGTATTTATCACATTGTGCCACATTCCAGCAGGTATCATAATGGCGGAGTCATCAAAAATTCTTCTTTGGAAACTTAAGCTTTCTCTCTCCTTACCCATTTGAACAAGTCCTTGACCTTGTTCAACTCTTAAGAATTGATCAGTATTAGGGTGGATTTCCAAACCAATATCCTCACCAACATTAAGACTCATTAATGTAACTTGAAAATGCTTACCTGTCCATATTGCTGTACGGTAGGTATTATTTTGTAAGGTAGCTTCATTGATATTTAAAACAAATGGGTTTGCTCCATAATCTCTTAATACAAGCCTATTATGACTATAATATGGCAGATACGAGCCATATACCTTATTAGAATGAGCCCAATAAGGTTTAGGCTTTCTAAAAGTATGCATTGGTACATTCACATTATAAGGATGTTGATACATATAAGGCACACAGTACCCATCAATCCCCTCAGATTAATAAATTGTTATTTACAAACCATCTTATGTACTATAGTAGAGGAGTGTACTTGACTCATTGTATCTTCAAATAAGGAGATGCTTTCTTTATCAATAAAAGCCCTTTCATCCATTATTTTGTCCAAGTTGCTGCTGGAGAAAAAGATGAGGTAGAGAATATAAGTTAATATTATAAATTTCTTTAAACCTTCCACTCAATGTTAGAATTGTATTTATTCAGTTAGAAAATGCATCAATAAATTAATTAAAAGCATTAGAGGGAGGATTTATCTAAGCCTTCACGATTGTGAAATTTTACAAAAATTTTGTGTGAAAAGTAATTCCCATTAATAATGCCATTCTTATGAAGTCAACCAGTATCTAATCTAGTTGACCTATTTTGAATAAATATTATCCCTAAAATGGTCGAGATAGACATGACTATATTCATGCGCCATATTGTGGAATAAAGAAAATCTTTATAAAACCTTTTCTTACACATTATACTCTTGACCTGGATTTATTAAAATTCCTCATACTCGTAACTGATTCGCTCAATGTCCTGATTATTCAATTTAAATAAGGTATTTTGTGATACTTCTAATCTTAATGCTTCCTCTTTATCCATTTGTTTGTATACTCCTCTTAACACTCTCCCCATTAATCCATGTGAAATGACAATTACTTTTTCTCTACCCTTTATACTATCAAGCCATTTGGATGCCCGCTCTACAACAGTTTCATAGCTTTCTCCATCTGGAGATTTGAAATACCAATTATAACTATCTGTATTTTTTATAAGCTTAGACCATGTAGCTTCTATTTCCTTAGTTGTTAAACCAGCCCAAGAACCTACGGATACTTCTTTTATTGTATTATCTATAATTACCTTATTAAAATCATAGCCCAGAGTTTCACAAATAATTTTTGTACTTTGAATAGTTCTTCCTAGTGGACTCGAATATATCGTCCATTCATTTGGATCATCGATTAATAGCTTTAATAGCCTTGATATATTTTTGACCTGATCAATTCCCGCTATTGTTAAAGGGGAATCAAGCTCACCTTGATATCGTCCTTCAGTATTAAAAACTGTTTCTCCATGTCGAATTAAGTAAATAGTTTGATTCAAAACAATAATCCTCCAATGTATTTAGTATAGATTTATAAGTAATTCATATAACGTAAATGAAAGTCGTTTATTATAGTCACTATCTACATAATAGACGTCGATTCTCAAATAAAGTTTCTGTTTTGTATAATTGAGCAAAAATTTTCGTGCAATTTATAAAAAATGTACCATATAATTTATTTTATAAAATGTAATTTCCCTTTTTCGATCGATATTTGGATATTTGAAGCTAAGAGACATTATTAACTACCGAAGAAAAATAAGCATTGATGCAATACATTCCACCGCTTATTCGAAAAGAAGCAGTATTATAATTAAGAGTATGAGAGAGGGGCATATATTATGGGAAGAATTATTACAAAAGGCGAGATGGACTATAGCTATGTAACATATTTTTTAGTTTTTCTATTTTCTCTCTTCACTCTAAGAAAGATAAAAAAATTGAAGAGGTCAGAAAAGTTCTCAAGAAAAAGTTTGTTGAAGTTAACTATAAAATATAGTGATTGATTCTTTTGACTTAGCAACTATTATGGCTCTTTCCAAAAGAAAAGACGCGTTTCATTGCAGAAATGCGCCATATTGTTGAGTAACATTAGGTGAATGTGGCATGTTGAACATTTAGTTTGATAATTTTCTCTCATTCTGTTATCTTCTGCCCTCTTATTAACCACAACCTATCTTGCGTTTACTAAACATTTCGTTAGAATTATCTTATAATTAAACTAGAGGTGATAAATATAAAACTTGAATTTCCATTGTTTCTTCTGATAGTTTTACTTTTTTCCACTGTTGTTCATTATTTCTCACCAAAGTATGAAGATATATATATCATATTAGCCGTTGGAGTTGTTTATCTGACTCTAAAGAAACTAAGCATATTGAAGAAAAATGTTAGTCCAGCAATTGGGATTTCCTTAATATTTATCACCTTGTTTATTTTCATTGTCATTTATTAGAAATAGAATTTTCTGGTAGTAAACACAACTATCATTGTATTTACTTATTTTTTTTAAGGGTCTTTTGTTACAATAGACACTATATTTATTCACCTATTACATAAACTTTATATACAGGAGTGGGTTTTAAGATGACATTTAATGCATTTACACCATTGATGGGGTTATTTATTTATTTACTTTTTATCGTAATCGGAGCAAATATTTTATATTGGGTGATTAAACTAGCTGTTAAGAACGCCATCAATGAATCAAAAATTAATAAATAGAAAGCAAGTATTATCAGTGTACACCTTCAATTATTTTTGAAGTGTTTTTTATGAAACATTTTTGCTATTAAGTCTGATATCACCACAAAATAATAAAAAAATATTCATTTCATGCTAATAACTCTCATATAATTAACTAGTTTTAATACCCATTTTTCAGTCTTGAAGCATAATTCAAGGCTTTTTTCTATTCTCCACTTTGCTTATTTTATTTACTTAATTCATTATAATTATTGTTATAATTCACCATGTGAATTACTTTCTAACATGAGGTGATTCACTTGGAAACTGTTCTTTTATTTGCTTTATTTGCTGTACCTATTTTCTTTATTGTCTTATATGAGATAATCAAACGTGCTGTTAAAAATGGTATCGATGAATCTATGACGAGTAAATTGACTAGACAAGATATAAGTAAGAGACATCAGTCAAAATAACAACCCTACAAAACATTCCAGTTATTAGGAGGTTTTTTAGTAACCTTAATTATTCTTAAATTTCCATAAACATGTGTAAATCCGCTCAAAAATTGAATAGTATGTTTTCCCCCTCTTATAGTACTTGCCAGTGCATCGACGTCACCAGAGACGAAAGTAAATAAGAATTCTGTTGCAACCAAAGTAAACTCAAAAAAATCCCTACTCATTGAGTAAGGGATTTTGCTATTATGTCTTCATGTAAATGTACAGTATGTTATGTTAACTTCTTTAAAGATGTGTGAGATTTTCTAAAAAATAGTCCAAGGAACCACATTATCACTTGTGTTTCCTTAATAGGTAATTATTCTTAAGGTAGTCCAGATAGCCTTGACCACCTTCTTGCGCCATATTGTGGAATAATGGTTATTAATTTTTGCTTATTTTTTATAATTAATATAATACGTGTCATATGACTCTTTCAACACGTATCCAAGTTTTTGTGCTAAGTTTGCAGATTCAATGTTGGCTGCATCCCAACTAGGGTAAAACCCATTCTCAAGACAATCTAAAATCAATGCAGATGCTGCTATTGATGCTAAGCCTTTTCTTCTATGCAATGGATGTGTGGCAACTTCAATCTCAATTCCATGATTATAAATACTATATGATGACGCTCCACATACAACTTGTCCATCATATAAAATGGCATACCCTATACCTCTATTTATAAAATCATCTATCGAATCAAACTGACTTGTAAAATCCTCTGAAATTTCATGAAGAGATGGTTCTTTCGCTAATGTTAAATCTATTTTTTGTAGTCTATATCCTTCTGATAATTTTGATAAAAAAGTGTGTATATGACTCTGGTTTAGATCTTCAGGATTTTTTTGGAATTTATATCGTTGAAATTTATCCAAAACTCCTTTATGAACAGTCTCTATACGATTTTTCCATTCGTCCTTATTTACGATCACATAGATATGTTCAGGAAGGTTGTATAGTAACTCCTCAGCCCCCCTTGAATATGGGTTACCAGCATAGTATACAAAAATGCCTACCATAATTTGTGCAATAGTTGGGTTCTCAAGATCATCAACCCAAACAGTTCCCATATGACCTTGAAGACACGAAAGAACCATGGTATTATCCATATCTTTGAACATAGGAAACAACTTTTTTCTTACATTGATATCTGCTTCATGTATCATGAAAATTCCTTCTTTCCTAATATTTTTTACTGGAAATATACAGAATTAATCTTATATTCTTATATCCTATGATTCGAAATCTTGCACTCTGACTTAGTATTAAATTCTTGAATGTATTTTCCACCTTCAAAACGCTCAGTAAATTCACCCTTACAAATATCGTTAATAATTCCCTGCCAAAAATAACGAGCAGGCTTGTTTTTTTCTATTTGAGTAATCTTCCAATCACCAGGAAACATGGTAAATACTTTTTTCGCTATTTCTTTTCCGTAGCCATTACCACTATATTTAGCCATAATAAAGAATTCTTGAATTGTGTTTGGGCTCGACTCAGTTGAGCTTTCAACAAGAGCAAATCCAATAAATTCATCTTCTAATTTTATAAAGTAAGCATGAAAGTTACTATTAACCCAATACTTCTCTAAATTAAAAGGTACATAGGTTCCATCCTGTTCTAATATTATAGAAGGAATATATCTACTGAATTCATATATGTAAAACTGCATTATGCTATGTAATATATTCTCTTCCGTTGGCTGTACTTTTTGTAAAGTAAGCACTATATCAACTCCTACCCATAAATTTATGGCGTTCTTCAACAACCTCCCCCATTATCTAACGACTCTGAGATATAATTTACTAGACTAACTTATGTGAGGAAAAACAGGAAATTAAATGCTAAGTACTTCTCTGTAATAATTTATTTATCTTTCAGAAATTAAAAAAGCCACAGGGTTATATAAATTAACCTTGTGACTCACATTACGTTCTTTTTCGAAAATATACTTACATACGCTTTTCATGGAGGCTTAATTATTTAATCCGCATGAGTGAGAGGCAATACATTTAATTTCCAAGGTTATCCTCATTAAATTAGTCATGGTTTACCCTCACTCCCTTCTATAATAAGACAACTATACCAAACATAATTGTCTAAATCAATAGCTTAAGCCATCTCCACGTTACTATTACTTACTACCATTAAACACCCTTTTCACACAATAAATATGAAATATTTTGTTGTTAAATAACATGGCCCTAAAATGAATAATGACACATATCTATATTTCAGACATGCGCCAAATTGGAATATTTTATTTACTCATGAGGGGCTATATGCTACTGAAAAAAGTCGATTAGAATGGTTTTCTCTGTATTATAATCAACACAATCGAGTTAGTTTATATTATTTATGTGTAGCGTAATAACCTTCAACTTGCTTTGAATCAAAGTTTTTAATGAGTTCGGACTTATAGAAATAATGTTCTGACCAAAGCGCAAAATGTAGTCTGAAATAAAATCTTCTTCGCTCAAATTGTAATAGCCTGATATAACATAATGTTCGTCTTCTCTTAAAATTGACATTGATGGATAATGCTCCTTATCATATAAGTCCTTTCCTTTATCATTTACAACAATGGAGAAATGAATAGCATTTTCTTGTTTATGGTAGGTTCCTAATAGTGATAATAAATATTCTAATCTCATTGACATTCTATCTTTAACCATTTTTAGTGATAAAATCTTATCACACCGTAAAGTTTGGACTCTTTGCTTATCGATATTGTAAAATTTTGCATACCATTGCCCAAATTTAGAGTTTATTTTTATAAACTGACCTGTTAATTGTATTTTTTCTTTATTTTTTTTATAGGACACTTGGTAGATTTTCTCATCCATAATGCCTTGAATTAAATCTTGTATGTAAGGATTAAAATTACTATGGTTGGTTATTTCTAAGCTAATTAACTCTTTCATTTTTTCAATATTTTCTTTCACTTGAATAGGTATAACTTTTTTAAACTTCTCTTCTAAATTACTTATTTCATATTCAAATGGTTTTGCTTTATATCCTTCCAAAGTCAGCATAGCAAAGTACATAGCAAACATTTCATCCACAGTAAAGATAATTGGAGATAATATACGATTTTCTAATACTAAATACCTCCCATTTCTACCTTGCTCAGCATAAATTGGCATCCCTAATAATTCTAAAGATTGAACATCTCTAATCGCTGTACTTCTTGATATATTATACTTTTCCATCAAATCCTTAAGGTTAAAAGTCTTTTTATTATTTATGAATTGCAACATATCATTTAATCTTTCAGACTTATTCATATTAACTCCTTAAATGGTGTCATTGTTTGATACCTTTAAAGTCTATACTAAAAGTGTCAATTATAAAAGGAGGTCATTTCAATGACATTAGAAATTGCAGTTTTTTTATCTATGAATGGCAAAGCATATGAAGCAATTAACTTTTACAAAAAACACTTAAATGCTAAGGAGCTACTATGTGTGACATATTCAGATATGGCAAAACGTGATAATTCACTTGTATTAACAGAAGGTAACAAAGATTATATTTCACATTCGGTACTTCAGCTAGGAAAAACTAAACTAATGATTGCTGAAGAAACAATGCTACCTAGTGAAAGCTACAATGTAGGTAATAATATTTCACTTTGTATTCAAAGTGCAAACTTAGCAGAAATTCAAAACTATTATAATAATTTAACAAGCGATGATAGAGTTCAAATTATTACTCCTCTTGCTAAGAATGTTTTCAGTGAAGCTTACGGGATTGTTCAGGATCCTTATGGTATTCAATTTCAACTTATGTATGATAAGCGTTTAAAATAGACATATAATTTAAGTAATATAGCTTTGCAATAAAGCCAGAACAAATATTTGTTGTATGTCCATATTCTTAGATAGACCAACAGAAGCCATTTTGATGAATCTTTCACAAAATGGCTTCTTTACATAATAAACTTATCCTTTTTCAATAAGAAAGAGATTGAATTTGACTTATGGAATAAATTGACCCTTAACAGAAATAGACACATATCTTTTTTTCTGATATGCACCATTTTGTTAAATGACATTTTTGACACTCCCACGCCTAAAGGAGCAAGCTGATAGCCTTACGGCATCAGTGGGATTCTCGAGTGATTAAACCGAAGTGCATTTCTGCTATCGGAGTATG
>NZ_JAXBMC010000022.1:0-43661 GCF_033963865.1 Cytobacillus sp. IB215316
ATGAACAATGGGTAAAATATTTGGAAGATAAAAAATGGTTAAGATAGAAAAGATGTACCAGCGGAATTGGACCTGTTCCGATTGTAAAAAGAATTTAATTTTATCAATTCATTGGTGAAGGCGGAGCTGGGATTTCTAATTTTTTGTAATTCAACAATATGGTGCAAATCTGTTGTAAAGATATGCGTCATTTATCTTTTTAGCTGTTTTCTAAAAGATTGTTGTTTTTTGATAGTAAATTAGATTAATTCCAATAATATGTTAAAATATATAAAAAATAGAGGGATCTAAATGAGTCAAGATAAAGAAACGCCCGAAGAAAGAAGAGAGAGAATGAGACAAAAAGAATTAAAAAACCCTTCAAGCAGTATTCACGGAAGTAACCTTTCTGATTTAGTGGGCAGTTTGGGCTGGAGGGGTACAGGAATACTTATTCTTGTAATTATAATGGGTTTTATTATCGTATCAATATTCTTAAAATAAGACCTCTTTCTGAGGTCTTTTGTTATGCGGTTCTTAATAGTTCCACAGTTGTATTTTTTGACTTTTGACACGCCGAAATAAGCATTTGCTCTACACGCTTATCAAATGCTAAATTCATGCCTAATTCAGCCAACGGAACCAATAGAGGTAGAGTTGTCCAAATAATAAGTTCCCAGCCCTTGAAAACGCTCTTTCTTAACACGCTGTTTTTGGCGTTCATTAACCGTTACGTGTGTGGCTGTTAGCCAAATAAAAACTTTAATCTTCAGCAATATGGCGCAAGAATGTATTTAAGGCTATCCCTACTACCTTATGAGTAATATCAATTAAAATAGATCAACAAGGGAACTAGCTGAATACGATATGGCGCGATTACAGAGCAATAAGCATTCACTTTTTACTAGGAGGTTCGAATAGTTCTATAAAAGGTAGAATGTAAATAATATTTAGAAACCCAGCTAATCTTCTCTTGTGAAGGTAAGCTGGGTTTTTAAAATTTGAATGGGAAAATAACACATAATACAATCAAATTATTGAACAAAGTGAAAAGTTTTTTGTTAATTATATATCAAATACCATTAAACTTATTTTGTGGTGTTATCTTTAATGAGCTAAAAGTAGATTTTTTTATGAAGGTATATATTTCCTGATAGATTTATCGTATTCATTTCGTATTACATAGTAGGTACCAATAATCATCGGGAGGGTTGGACAATTGAACATCACAGAGAACAATGTTGTACAACAAATAAAGAGGAAAAATGAAAAAGCAATTACTTTTATTATTAATCAGCATGGCGGTTTACTTACAGCTATTATTAAACGTCATTTAAATTATCATCAGCAAGATTATGAAGAATGCCTTGATGATGTTTTATTATCGATATGGAACAATATAGATTCCTTCGATCCAACGAAAAATTCATTTAAACATTGGATTGCAGCAATTGCAAAGTATAAAGCAATTGACTATCAAAGGAGACAACTCACTATACGAAATCAGCAATTTGCAGTTTCAGATATTGATGAATCCATGGTAATGACAAAACAGCCACCAGAAATAAGCTTTGTTGAGGATTTACTTGAACAGTTGTCGGGTAGTGAAAGGAAAATATTTGAAAAATATTATTTAGAAGGCACTCCTTCAAGTGAAATAGCAAAAGAATTTGATGCTAAAGAGTCTTGGATTTATAACAAGCTTTCCAGAGGCCGTAAAAAGCTTAAACGTTTTTCAAAAAGTAAAGTTTGAGGAGTGAGAATATGTCAATTTATAGAGATTTAAATAAAATAAACATGGATTTAGAGCAGTATGAAGAACAAAACCTTACGAATTTCGAAAAGAAGAAATGGGAAAAGCGTATATTAAAAAAAATAAGGAAACAAAATCCAAGTCACCAGAAAAAATATCTAGGTGTTACAGCCGCAATTACTTTAGCAGCGGGTATTTTATTGAGTTCTAGTATGGTATCTGTTGCAGATATGCCATTTATTGGTGGTTTGATTGAAGACTATAGAGGAAGTAAGGAAAAGGTAGATTATGACCTATATAAAACTGCCGTGGGTACTACTGCTGAAAATGGGTACGGTAAAATGACATTGAATGAAGTGTTAGTTGATGGTGGGCGATTATTAATCAGTTCCACTTTCGAGCCTGCAAAAGGGATTGACTTTGACTATCAAATGCATCCAATGCCAAAAGTGCTAATAAATGGACAGAACCTAACTTCGTCGACAGGTGGGCAATCTATAGAATTAAATAATAGTATGTTTACGATTTATAATGATGTTGAACTTACAGAGGTCCCTATCGGTGAAACGATTCGATTCCATATTGAGTATGATCACTTAGATTATGAGTTGCCAATGAAATATCCTTGGATTTTTGATATTGAAGTTCCAACTGAACAGTTAGCAGTAGAAAGTAAAACGATCACATTCAATCAAGAAATACAGATTGGAAATGGACAATCCATTCGTTTAGATAAAATGATCGCAACGCCAATATCCACTGTACTCTATTACGACTCGCAAGAGCAGGAAAATAATATACAATTTAAAATTATAAGTGAATCAGGAGATGAAATACTACCATACTCTAGTCATGTCAATCCTGAAGAGTCTAATAATCGATATACAGCAATTGACTTACAATTAGAGAAATACTATATAGTACCGTTTGAAGAATCAGAAAAGTCAAGTGAAGTATGGGATCAATCTATACCAATTAATCCATGATAATGATTAAACGATATGGGCTTTAGTTGAATATGACCAATAATAAAGTCGATTCTTTAAAACAAGGAAATCGGCTTCTTATTTCCTCGATTTTCTATGTGTACAAATTTAAAAATACTAGATGTACCACATACAGGGGCTGATCCGCAGCTTAAATCTTCAAAACTTATCTTCAACAATATGGCGTTAATCTGAAAAACAGATAATCGTCACTTATTATTTTGGGTAATTAATAAATAGCTTAGCTCCCGTTGACCTTATTAACTTAGACATTCGCATATTTTAGTCACGTTATATATATTAGTCCAACCTTCTATAGGAAATAACCATACACATAAAGTAAAAATTATAGAAGGTGAAATTTTTTATGAAAGATAAAGGTTGTAAATGTAGAGTCGTTCCATCACCACCACAAGGGCCACAAGGACCGCCGGGGAAACAGGGACCACAAGGAGTTCAAGGGCCAATGGGAACTCCAGGCCCACCAGGTAGCGCTCTGGGTTTTTGTGAAATTTTTCGTAATCCTAATTCTATGACAGAGTTTCCATCCTCTGGTGATACTGTACTATTTGATAGCGAAGGACCATGTCAAGGTGGTTTTGAGGTGACGGGGGGAGGAACATCCATTGAGATTCCGGCAACAGGAGTTTATCAAATAACATTTGCTATAAATGTAGGATTAGACCCTGAGGATGGAGTGATATTTGAGGTGAATTCAAATCTTTTAGGTAACCTTGATAAATCGGAAACATTTGACCGAAGCGATGGTGCTGATAGTACGACAGATAACCGTGTAGCATCAACTACTATACTTCAAAGTCTTACAGCAGGTGATGAAATTTCAGTTGAGGCAGTAACTGTTTTTAATAGCCCATCATATACAAAAGCGGTTCTGACTATAATAAGATACACATAATAAATTGTGAGGCACTCTTACAAAAAAAGAGTGCCGTTTGCTCAAACATGTAAACCATATTCAAATCTATTTTACATAATAGTAGGCTGTAACATTAACGATCTTTTTATAAGAAACTAAATTTTTGTTAAATTGAGCACTTCTAAACACAAGTTGAGTTGTATTTACTAAATAAATGTTATTCAACAATATGGCACGACGACCTAAAATCATCGCGTTGCTGTTATACTGAATGCATCTAGAACAATTTGATAAGTAATGGCGCTCTAACAATTTCTTTATTCCATATTTTTTGCACTAGAACAGTTTATTCTTTGGTTTGAAAAGGGGTTTTTTGAGTAACCTTCATGCTTTTTATACGTGGAAAACGTTCATCTGGGTTATTATCAAGTATCCACTCATGATGGGTTTCTGCAACCAAAGGGGTGTCATTAACTGATATACCTTCCCAGTCAAAATCTACTGAAACATGTAGTGTTTGATTGGAATTTTTCTGAACAGAGAAATTTTTTGGATAATGGGCACTATGTTTTACTTGTTGTTCAATTGATTCTAACCATTCCTTAAATTGGTTGTTATTCACAATCTTTGAAGTCGAACTTAAATCAAATTCAAATTGATTAGCTAAAAGTTCATCAAATTTATCTTTATTAACATTTACTGTTTCTATTAAATATAACCAATAATGCATAAATGATTTTGCTCGATTTTCCCCATAAGCAGATAAAAATTGTGGATCCTCAATAGTTTCTATAGGCTCAATTTTGACTTTGGTGAACAGAGGGAGGTCATTGTCTCTAAGTCTTAAAACAGTGGAATAATGAATTGTATAACTATAACGACTTTTATCGGGACGTATGTTTTGATAAAGTATTTCTGCTTCTAATGACAAGTAATTGTTATCTATACGATTTACTTGGGTATGTTTAACATGATGAGCATTTTGCCATCCTTCATACATCATCAATCGTTCTTTTATATTATCTTTCCCTGTAGAAGTCCCTGATTGGGATGAGATTTCGATATCACTTGCTAAAATATCTAATTGATTATCAATACGAGCCTTATTAAAAGGCATCTCATACACCTGATACCATCGATAATATTGTGTTAAAGCTAAATGATTATCTTTTGTTTGAGAAAATGGATCCATTAATCGTAACTCCTTTTCAAATATTAGTTTTTTTTGTATTTGACAAAATGAATAATTTTGCACACATTATCCTTCCCTTTACAAGGTTTTATTATTATTGTGTATGCTTGTCCTTTCTTCTATTTAAAAACTAAAGATGACACCAAGATGTGTTTACCATTAAGGGAATTTGAAGAAATACTGTAAATCTTTACTGAAGATTGATCTTCCACAATCTTGCGCGATGATCTAACATCGGCTTTTATAAAGGATGTTTATCAACGAAAGATTCTCAAGGCCTCATCAATCGGTAATCTATCTTTTAACAAAAGATAAGGAATAAAATGAAATAAACCAACGAAAGCAGCAAATACAAGTGATATTGTTGTTACATAATTTTAACTTATGAATTTAGATAGATAAGTTCGTTAGGAGGATAAGTTTATTGGAAGAAAAAAAAGGATTATCATATATTTTATTATTTATTTTTGGGGTGTTATTGGGTAGTTTTTCTATTTATTTGCCTCCTTTAGGGTATAAAAATATTGAGTATATTGAACAAACATCAAGCTATGAAATTACTAATTATAGTTGGTATGGAAAGCAAATATATATGGAAATTATTGAGGGAGATAATAAAGATGTATTGGTGATATACCGAAACCAAAGCAGAATTCAAGAAATAGAGGCTTGGATAATATTCTTTACAATAGCGTCGTTGGTGTTATGGAGGATTAGAGATAAGAAATTCCGTATTTATGTCTGTGCCTTTTCAGCAATTGCATTTATTGTAATGGATATTGTGTTGGTAAACAAACTCAATTAAATCAAGGAGCTTTCCCTAACCTTTGTTCATCAAAATAGATAAGTATAGCATAACTATTAGATTTGAAAATTTTTTTAAACAAAATGGTGCAATTCTCTAAGGGATGTTTATTTATGATTTGGGCCATTATCTTGATGACCTGAAATCGAGATAAATTGATATGTGTTAGTATTGAGTAAAGTTATTCGAAAAATATGAAGGATAGTAAAACGTAAATATATTGTATAGATACTATTGTTTATGTAGACTTAGTAAGAGTTACATATTAAACAAAAGGGTCATATTGAGAATATTGTGTCAAGAGAACAGAATGAGTAATTCAAGAAATTAATGTTATTTACACTTGCTACGGGGGATACTTGTGAAAACTCACTATTATCTAGGTTGGTTTAATAATTTTTTTCCAGAGAATCTGGGCAGGGCTTTACAAGAGGATATAACTGATAGAAAATCGCTTGTTATGATTAGTTCGAATCCACCTTCTTATGAAGATGATGGTGCTACTGAGCGATCGTGGCTTGACCAGGCCGGCATTATATTTGATGAATATCATTTAATTAATTATCGCGTACAGAAGGAAGATGCCCAAACGTTAATTCAAAATGCTTCAGTCATTTTCTTGTTGGGTGGAAATATTATTAACCAAAATGGTTTTTTGATGGAATATGAACTGTCGGATTTGATAAAAAAAAGCAGATCCGTTGTGATGGGAGCAAGTGCTGGTGCAATCAATATGTCCGCTAAATTTATAAGCTCTGTTTTGACGGAATCGGCCTTGACGATTTTTCCGTCCGGGCTCATTTTGATCTTGAAAATAACTTTGCGCTAGTTCAAAGTGAACTGTCTCCCTTATCGGAAGAAATAAATATTTATGCGTCAAACAAAGATTGCGCTGTACGTACAAAGGGAGACAAAATTGACATTTTTGGCAATGTATATTTAATTTCCCACTCAAAGATTCAGAAATTGGATGAGACCCTCTAGTTTTGGTGAATGGCTATGGCTTAATTGTGTTAATTATTTTATGAAATGCTTCTATTTTTAAATTTAGTGAAGGAAGATTACGCAAGATAGGATTGTTTCTTCGTTATCCAGAAAGTATAGATTTGCAGAACGGTCTTCAGCTATTTGGTGCTTTTCAGAAGTAATACTGAAAAGCGTCTTTCTTTATGTTTTGAGCAATCTAGTTCAAATCAAGATATTTTAGTAACCACAATGGACGTTATAGTTACAAGCTAGCTAAAAAAAGGGCTATCAAAGCTCATAAATGTACTTTTAGAAGCATATTCATTTTTCTGCTTTAATTATAATCTTAGGCGTACATTCTACTTTAACGACAGTTTCTTGTGTATTATTTAACTAATGGTTGTTTAGCTAATATACATAGCCTTCTGTAATTCACCTGCAGACCATCTTTTAGTCCATTACAATATATCCAATATTTATGGTCATTATTTTTATCTAAAAAAATTGGAATTAAATAGTATGGTGAAACGGAAAGAGTACCCTCAAATTCCCCCTAAAGTTGAATATAGCCTAACGGATAAATCAAAATATTGGTGTTGTTTTCGAAAGTGAACCAAATGCTATCTATAATTATTGGGTAGAAAGTATGAGTAATATCTACCAAATTAGTTTTAAGACAGACAACATGTTAGATGAATTAGAACATGTAGAATAAAGATAAATAATATTGAGTAATAGATTATATAATATCTTCCACCATCTAGAGCAAGAAGGTAGTAGCATTCCTTGGAAATATAGCTGAAGTTGACCAAATTCCATTTCAACTTTATTAAAGATTAAGAGATTGGTAAGGTATTAGTTCCAGTTCTTCAGAAATGAGAATGGGAACTTTTTTGTTTATATAATCAGGAATCTACTTTACGGAATATCGTAGCTTAAATTTTGTTAAGCAATTTCTTTCTAAAACCTTTATTGTTTCCGTTTTAAAAATAATTGGCTCAAATTTATTCAACAATATGGCGCATCCCTTGAATATGAAAAGAACTCAATTACCAAAATGATTAGGACTTTGGCATAGAAGTAATTTATAAAATTCTACTATTGTTGAATAAGACTACTAATAAGTGTCCATACTATTGATAGATTAAAAACTAGCAAATGGGAGAGTGATTGATTATGTTATTGTTGGAGGCTTGGGAACGTTATCAATCTGATAAAAAGATTGAAGGCTATTCTACATTAACTATTAAAAACTATTCTTTTCAACATAATTTACTCCATCGATATTTCGGAGACATAGAAATGAATAAATTTAATACTGAAAACCTAAAAAAGTATTTGATTGAGACTGGGGAAAATTTAAAGGCTTCAAGTTTATGTCATAGAATTAGATATATCAAATCACTGTTTAATTGGGCTTTTGAAGAAGGTATCGTATATAAAAATCCAGCTTCAAAACTAAAAGAACCGAAGGTAGGTAAAAGAATCCCTAAATTCCTATCTGAGCAAGAGATAGAACTCTTACGTGAATCATGTCATACATCGATGGAAAATGCGTTATTCGAATTTATGTATTCTACAGGCTGTCGGATTGGTGAAGTAGTTAAATTAAATAGGGATGATATAAATTTTTCAAGTAAGTCAGTGTTTGTTATGGGTAAGGGAGATAAAGAAAGAGAAGTGTACTTTAACGTAAGATGTGACATTTGGTTAAAAAGATATTTAGATGAAAGAGAAGACGATGATCCAGCATTGTTTGTGACCGAGAGAAAACCGAATCATCGTATGAGTATTGATCTCATGAGATATATCATCAAAAGAATATCTAATCGTGCAGGAATTAAAAAGAATATTCACCCTCACCAATTACGACATAGCTATGCAACACATATGATAAATAATGGTGCTCCAATTGATTTGATACAAAGCTTATTAGGTCATGAGAAAAGTGAAACAACAAAAATATACGCTCAATTAAGTGGGAAATTAAGGCATCAATTTTATAGTCAGTATTTTTAAGAAGAGGACAAATGATAAGTTCTCTTTTTTTTCGTGAGAATTTGTGATGATTTTTCTTTTTAGGGCCTTTTAATGGAATAAGAATTCTTGAAAAAGTGCACTTATATATTAATTATTTATGTTAGTTGGATAACAATGGGTTTGAAAACCATATCTTTTCAGTTTTAATCTGTAATTATTCCATTTTTCATTTTGATCTTCGGTAATAAAGCTTGCTTCGATAATACCTTCAGATGATTATGATAGCTTTGATTGGGGTAGGTCACCAAGTTTTTTAGAAAAGTATCACTCACAAAGTTCCTTCCTTTGCATTAACTCATAAATAACTTTTAACCTAATTTGATCTAAAAGAGCTTTAAACCTTATTTCGTTCATTTTAGAGGTAGCTTCGATGTTCGTATCTACCAAAGGTTCCCCCTTGACCTCACTCCTTATTAATCGGAAAAATTGATTTTTATAGTGGTGCTAAAAAGTAATGTTAGGAGTATTTTCTTTTGTTCTTCCTTGCTAATACTCCAAATAAAAGATTATGATCTTAGTTCTTCAGCATAGATAAGACAGTCGGTAATAATCGCTTCTGTTGAGGTTGCTTGTACTCAGGGTAAATAGCAACTATGCCAAGAACTAAAGATATAAATTTGAAAGTATATGAATGAAGAGATTTCTTAAGCGAATTCCGTTAGGTTCTTTTTCATCACAATACTATCAATATATCCTTCTCCAACCAGATTGACTTTATAGGACAAAAATAAAGCTTCTAATTGGTCATGATTTTTATCCTACTAAAAACATTTCTTTTAAAATTTTCTACTATCATTCCATTTTTAAAAAACAACCTGCATGGTTATGTTTAAAAAGAGCTCATCGTATAAACATGAAGAAATCTTAAGAAATTCTTCATTATGTTACAAAGAAAAACGTAAGATTTGAATGTTATGCTAGAAAAGTAAGAGAACATGAAACGTTTCTACAAAACATAGAAAACGAATCAATCAGTTAGGAGGAAATGTGTGTGACAGAGACTAACCAAACAAAAATGACCCCCTTGATGCGATTCTCCATCGTGGGGTCGTTACTCATATTCACGATTATTTTGATCTATACGTCCATAGATTTGGTTCGGTATATGAAAGAAAATCTAAGTGATTCTTCCATCAACTGGGTAGAATCCATTGCTTTGGGTGAAGACATCGGAATCAACTTGGTAACGAGAAATGATGGAAGCACCGAAATGGAAGTCGTAAACGGGGAAATGAAAGAGGTATTCGAAGTATCCGATCAAGATGAAGACATTACCTTGTTTCCGAACGAGTCATTAGGGATATTGGGTGTAATCACAAACGAACAAATTGAACAAATTTCGGTCAATGATTCTAATGAAAAAATATCCATAAATGATTCCAATGGAAAGATCCAGTTCTATTTCTATGAAGATTATATCTTCTTTTATTCAACCGAGAAAATAGACGAACCTGTTATCATCAAAGGATTTTCCAGCGAAAACGAATTGGTTGGTGAAACTCGTTCTTCATAATCTACGAAAAAGGAGTCTTAATCATGCTTTTAACATTAATTAGTGAAGTGGGATATCACGGCGCCGTCGGGGCCTTTGTTGCCTATTTGATCGGTCGTAGTTATCTTCCGGAAAATAAATTGTTTCTTTTTATGTTTTTAGGAGTCATTGCGGGGATTGCCCCTGATTTGACTTTGATCTTTGAATTTGCAGGAGGGGTTCTTTCTAGTATCACCGATTTACCTGTTTTGGAGTTTTTAGGAGTACGTTTGTATTTCATGGGTCATTCGATATTTGTCGCACCAGCTTTTAGTTTAGGGATAGCGGTTCTGATCCGTCCTATTTTTCCTGAACTGACTTTGAAGATCCGTTGGATGTCTATGTTTTTTTCTATCGTAATTGGGCATTTATTCATGGATTTTCTAGATAATGGATTGCCTTTATTCTTCCCAATAACATATGATCGAGATATTGGTTTAAACGTATTAAACGGGAGCGATGGGTTCCTTGTTCTTTCCTTTAGCGTTTTATTTGCACTTATTCTGGTTCTTCATAAAACGGGAAGGCAAAAATGGGCCCCAAAACTCATTATAGTCGGAGTTGTTCTGCTGGCTTCCTATGGAGGGGTAAGGGAGATGTCGAAAACTCAAATGACAAAGCAATTGTCTGAACAATACCCTGGTGATAAGGTGTACATTGAAGCGGGAAGCGGAAATCCTTTCTCAAGCCGGTTATGGCATTATGAAATCAGGTCGAATTCCGATGATTTTATCTTTATCATTTATGGTGAAGGATCTTTCTCGAACCTGAATGAATCAGAACAAGAACGACTTTTCTCAACAGATAACGGGTATACGCTATTACTGAGAAAAATAAAAATCGAAGATCAATTGTATTTAATAGGAATTCCTTATAATATCGATGAGTCTAGTTATAATTTTGATGTTGGAAAAGAAGACTTGCTTGTTTATGAAGCGGAAGAAGAGTCCGAGGAACTAAAAAGGATAGAAGGAGAAGAGAAAGACAGTCTTTTAAACGAACTACCTTCTCTCTCTAACGAAGCGATCCTTTTTGAAAAACAAGATGTCACCATCAAGGACATCGATCCGATAGAGGAATGAAGACAAAAACGCCTGAAAAGGCGTTTTTGTTGATTTAGTCAGAAATAAAAATGACTTGATATAAGTTTAAACTATAGTAGAGATAAGTGGAAATGAATATAAAATTAAGTTAGAAAGGAATTTATCCTATACTGACATTAATGATAATGTGTAATTAGTAGTGTTAAAAATTTTTAAGGTTGGGTGCATACACATGTCAGGTAGAATAGAAATTTTAATAACGTGGTTTAAATTTAACTTAATAGCAAGAAAGTTTCCGACTTTTTTAAACATAGAAATCAGTAATACTAGCTAAGGGGTCTTCAAAAAATGGAGCTGATCTGAAATACAGATAATCGTCACTTATTATTTTTGACAATAAATAAGTAGCTTAGCTTCCGTTGACCTTATTAACATAGACATTCGCATATTAAAGTCACGTTATATATATTAGTCTAACCTTCTATTGCGAATAACCATACACATAAAGTAAAAACTCTAGAAGGTGAATTTTTAATGAAAGATAAAGGTTGTAAGTGTAGAGTTGTTCCACCACCACTTCATGGACCACCAGGGAAACCTGGCCACAAGGTCAGATGGGAATGCAGGGGCAACCAGGGCCGCAAGTAGAGAAGATTTATTTAGCTACAAATTAACTTGTTGGAGATTATTCCTTCATGGGACAAGGTACTGCCGGAGGTTTCATTAATAATAATATAGTTGTATCAGAGGATACAGTCATTACAAAACTGGTATTTAGCACTCGTAATAATACCTTACGGGCAGGGGATACTGTAACATGTACAATTTTTAAAGATAATAATACTTGTGCTACTGTTCTCCCGATGGAAACACCAATTTCAGCAACGGTAATGGGGCCGAGTCCAGGTGCAATGGAGCCTTTTAACTGTTGTGCTATTGCACAAGGTAATGTCCCAGTTTCCCAATGGGAGTTATTATCTGTAAGGATCAATTCCACTGGAGCTACAACAACACTCCCCGGTGGTGTTACAGCTAGACTATCCCATAACAACTTCTATACCTAATGAAGTACTCCCTACACTTGTTATGCACTCTCAGAAAAGAAAGTGCCTCATAATACGAATGCGCGTTTCTCTATGAGACGTGTCTTTTTTTGTTTTTAGTAGTCGATCTCTTATAGCGAAACATACACACATTCAAAAAGAAGAATACGTACACTAAAACATAAATTCATATAAAGGGTGTTTTATTCATGATCACATCTTGTAGTTGTAAAAAAACAGTAATACCATCAAAAGTAACTCAAGAAAAATGTTGTGATTTATTATGTACAATAGGTGAAACTTTTTCAAATGGTATAGATATGCGAATACCCCAAGGTCCTCCATTAACAATTTTCGATACAATCCCTAATCGAGGTAAAAAGGGAGTTATTTCTCTTTTTACGATATTCGAGCCAATAACGTTAACTTTCATACCTCAAGTTGGTGATGCTATTCCTATTCCTTTAAATTCAAGTGAGAACATATCGATTCCTTTCGATAACATAAAACAAATTACTGTAGCCAATTTGGAGGAAGGCGGGAATAGCCTTGAATATGCTATATGCACCTTGTTAGGTACAAAGACGAACTGCTGCAATGTATTATGTTTTCATTCTGATCCTAGTATAAATTTTTTTATACCTACGGGAACTACAAGGACAATTTTTCTAACATTGAATAATATAGGTGAAACCGGAATGGTTACAATAAAGCCACAAAACTTTAAAATAAAATTAACTTTTATACCTCAAATTGGGGAAAGCACATTTTTCATCTTAGATGAATTCCATTCTATATCCATTCCTTTTGAAAAGATAAAGCAAGTGACAGTTGAAAACTTATCAAATTCTAACGCTGAAATTCGTTATGAAATTTGTACATTAATAGATCCTAATTAAAATATTCATAAGGATAATAATCTCAAGTTGAATTGTGTTTATAAATAACCTACCTACAACGTTATTCAAAAAATGGAGCTTTTCGGTAATAATACAGAAAAGCGTCTTTTTTTATTGCTTTTTTAGTTCGGTGTTTTCTTAATATTTATTTTATTATTTGATTTGTTCTATTATCAAACATGCTATCAATATACACACCGAATTGTACATTGTTAGTTTTTAACCATAACTTGAACTTTTCTACTGAAGCATTATCTAGATTTTCTCTACCTATAGGGAGTTCAAACTAGGCGATAAAATCCAAGCACATATAAAAGGAAGCATACTAGGATCCAAGCCAAGAAGAGCCAAGGTGAAGGAATTGTAAAAGTAGAGTAACACTTACTACCTTGTTTGTTGATTAGAAACTATAGAGTGTATTTATTGAATTTTTGTAGGGTTTTCTTATTGACGTAAAGCCTACTGATTAAAGCTCATGTGCTATTCAACGCATATCTGAAACATAGAAATGTGCCATTATGCATTTTAGAGCCATATTGTGGAGGAGTTCTTATTTCACCTAGTGGCCATTATACTTTGCAATAAGTCTCTGTACTTATGCTAACGTAGTAGGTTGTTATATAGTATATAATTATTTATAAAAACTATTATGTATTTAATGGCTTCAACTATAAATTTCTAAATAAGGTGTGTAGTGATGGTGAAAGGTAAATCATATATAGAAAACCTTACTTCTTCTGAAACTCAAGGAGAAATTTCAATTAATTTAGATTTCAAATTGCCGAACCCTTTTATAACGTATGCTGTCTGGAATATAAAAAATTTGTCAAAAGACGATAAACAATATGATAAGTCCTACGGTCCGCTTCAGATACCACCAGACAAAAAAGGATTGTATGTATTATATGATAAAAATAACACTGCTCTGTACGTAGGAATTAACGACGAGGGTAAACAGAGTTCTTTAAATACCAGTTTAAAAAATCAAATGATAAATACCAAATTTAAAGATTATATTTACCGAATTGATACATATTTAATTGATGAACATGAAAAAAGAAAAACAATGAAGCACCTACTGATAAATACATTGTTCCCTATCTTCAATAGGGATACGAATCTTAATAAAACCAGAGAAGAAGAGTATATGAAGAATCCTTGTATATATGATGAGGATGAACTTTCAGGAATTGAAGAGGAAGCAAAAATATTTAATTTATCTCCTGCCTATCCATTAATACATCTATATTTTTACTTAAAATATCAAGGCAGTTCAGTTCCAAATGACGATCGGAATTTGATACAGCCAGAAGTGTGGGTAAATTATATAGCAGAAGAGAATAAAATCAGTCAAGTAGATGTATTTAATCATGCTTATCAATATCTAAACTTAGTAAAGGTTCCAGGTGATGAATATAATACACCGTTTGAAGAATTAGAAAATAATATATTTAATAAATTCATGGTAAGACCGAATTATGAGGATTAACCTTTTTGATACATAGAGTAATTTACCTATTTTTAATATTAATTAAATTTATGCAGTAAACTAACAAATCAAAGTCAATGGATGTACAGCACAAGGATACTAACAATAGACACGTTATTCGACAATCGTGCGCTAATCTTAAATTGAAGATAAACGTCTTTCTCATTTGGGTGGGAATGTTATATATTAGTTATGGGTTTTGAGAGGAGAAATGGGATGGAGTTAGTATTTATTAGGCACGGACAAGGTGAACATACCATAGATTTATCTAACAGTTTAAATACAACTGACCCAGAATTAACTAATAAAGGAAGGAATCAAGCTATATCACTTAGAAACCAGTTTCCTTTATCAACGACTGATTTAATTTTAATTAGCCCTATGAGTAGAACATTACAAACAGTCCAAATTTGGAGTGAAGGAATAAATTGTAGGAAAATAGTAAGTCCTTTTTTATCTCCAAGAATGTTTCCTCAAAATCAAAAGTGGACTACACTTCCTTGTGATGAACTTCTAACTAAAGAAAAAATTAAATACAAATTCAATGAATTTGATATTGATGAAGAAGACTTATCAAGAGAGTGGTGGACAAAAGGAATAAATAAACTACCAGAACAAGAGTTTGAAAAAATAGCAGATATGTTTTTGAATTGGTGTAAGAGTACTGGTAAAAAAAGAATCTATTTAGTTTCACATGATGGAACAATAACTTCATATAGACAATTTATTACTGGAAAAAACTATCTCGAAATGATTTTCTAGAGAGGTCGGCTGGTTGAAAATTAATTGGTAATCTTAAACCATAAATCTTGAGGACCTAAACTGCTTTGATTACGTGGGTTAATTTATCTAACGGAAAGTAATTTTATAAGTATCCCGAATTCAAGTTTTCGGCTTCGGCGCTTTTATATGTAGAAGGATGAGTACCATAAGGTACCAACAGTAGGATATTTAGATACTACTGTTGGTAATTGACTAGTTACGATTGTTTTGATATTTCAACCATTCTTTTATTTCATTCATAAGGAACATTTTCTTATCCGCAATTTCAATATATGGTAGAAATCGATATGTATCATAACTAGTTAACTGTCTTTTTAAAACTGTGTCTGCGATAATAATATCTTTTAGTTCATCTTCGGAAATATGTAGATATTCAAGTAATTCAGACTGAGTCAATAAATCACTATACTCTTCTTTTTCTGGATCATCTTTTTGAGTAGAATTAGAGACTATGTGAGCACTCCAAACTATTGAAGAAGAAAAGATTAAAACATATAGCAGATATAAGAAGTATTTTTTATTTTCCATAAACTACAGTAGATGTACTACTAAGCCCCCTCTATCCTAATATACATCATCTATAATATCATAATTAGGCTACAATAATAACATTAATAAACTCAATGATTAATGAGTCTATTAGTTTATTAGACTAATGGCCATTCTAATTTTGTTATTCTGAAATATGGCGCATATCTGAAATATAGATATGTGCCATTATTCATTTTATGACCATATTGTAGAATAACAAATATTTTTTATCTATTGTGTAACCATGGTTATTTTAGTTATAAAATAAAGAGATGTTGAAGCGTATGTAGAGTATCGATAAAAAGTGAAATATACAAAAAAAATCACAAATAATCCAACTATTATAGTTTATTTGGATATCTTGACGTTTACTTCTAAACTTTCACAAATAACGCACTTATAAACAACATATATAATCTATTGAATCTAGTAACTAGAAAAGGAGATCAGCATGAATACAAGTGAATTAAGAGCATGGGAGGAAAAGAATGACGTTGGAAATATATTAACTCCTGTTGGTTAAAGTTATAGGGGTAAAGTAGTTATAGAATACTCCTATTTAAGACAGAAGGTGATGTGTAGATGTTAGATTATATTTGGATAGATAAAAAATCTCCAATTTTAACCCAATTACCAAACAATTTTAATCAGCAACAATTTTGCTCCACCGATTTTTCCAAATATATTATTCACCATACTCATTATAAAAAGAAAAATCACGAATTCTCACGAAAAAAAGAGAACTTTTAGTTTGTCCTCTTCATACAATAATGACTATAGAATTTCAGTGGCAATGTAAAGTATGTTAAAACAAAAAAATAATCAACTATAAGTCCTAATGTAAAAGGGATCTTCTTAGAATACTATTAATTTTTATAAGTTTATTCAGGGTTAAATATGTTCTTAATTCAAACAACCCTATCCAATATCGAAATGAAAAGGGTTGTTTGAATTTATTATTATAATTCTAAATCAAACCAAGTTTCTGCATCGCGACCTTCTAAAAATACAGCCTTTGGTGAGTCAGTTTCGTCAACTAAGAAATAAGTCCATCCCTCATATTCTGAATCAGAATACAATTTTGTCGATAAATCTGGGTCAGGAGTAACAATTGAAACGAAGTCATCATATAAAACGCCAGACGAACTTACGGATTCAAATTGAGAATGATTAATGTCCATAGGTTCGTTGGCTAATTCTAATACACTTACTTTAAATTTAGCCAAAACATACATTTTCCCTTTCTCAGGTGGTTCATTAAAGGAATTCGCTTCCTTTATCATATTCCAAGCGCTTTCCCCAGAAATGACATCAGTTAGTGTAAGTTCAAATTTTTGTAATCCATCAAGTATATCTTCATGATTTACAACTACCTTTTCACCTATTCCTGCAGCATTAGCCCTACTTTTACCTAATTCTCCTGTACTTTCATTGTGGTCGTTATTTTGTTCGCCACTAACTAATGTGATATCAGCAGACATGGTATCTTCATTATATTCCACTTTTGCTCCTAACATTTCTGCTACATCTCGTAATTTTACAAATGTTTTTTCTTCTTCGTGATACCAAGTGTTACTATCAACTTTTTCTCCATTGACAGTAACACCGATACGATTTTTATGTATAATTTCTTCTTCTACTGTTGCTGTATTTCCTCTAGGTGTTTTATATTGTTCAATAACAGTACCAGCATATACTCCTAGCCCACCGGTAAATATACTCACACCTAACACTCCTGCTATTAACTTTTTTTTCATGATCATCCCTCCAAAATATAAATTACTTGTAAATTATTCTATATCTTGAGGAATAATCCTTTATTTTTTTGAAAAATATTACAAAAATCAACAAATTTCTCATTAAGTAAACCAAGAATTATATTCCAAAATTATTTACTCAACTAACCGTGGATTTTGATGTCAAATGCTCCCTTTCAGCAGACCCATGAGATTCTTTAGTAAAAAATGAAGAGGGTTTTGGTTTTATCACAAGACTATTAAATTTAAATAAATAATAAACATTGGTCAGTTATATGGCGCTTTCTGAAATTATTCTAAAAAGCGTCTTTATATGTTAACTTTTTTCATTGTTCAAAATGTTAATTATATAGTGTGAAATTATTAGGGAAAATATGGATTTATAGGTATAAATCATAATATTGTAAGTATACATTTTGTGGAGGTTATGATGAAAAGAACATTAATTATTGGAGCAACAATATTAGCAGTAACTAAAGGACAACCTGTAACTGTTAATGGTGGATTAAACGCAGGTATCAGCTGCAACAAATGAGGAAGCCAAATTCAGAAGTTAATGTAAAAGGGAAAAATATAATTGAGGATAAGTTGGCTTAATTTTTACTGTTTTTAAAATATCGGCCTCTTATTTTTCATTTTAAGATTTTATTAAGGACAGTGGAAATTTGACTATTAAAAAGCTTCTACTACTAGCTTGATTAAGGACCCAAAATGGAGAAATGACCATGTTTTTTAAAGCAATCTTCTACCCATATATCAATTTCATTAAAAGGATCTAATAAATTAATATTATCTAGTTTTTCTTGTCTAAACTTAATTAATATTTTCTCTTTCAGTTTATTCCATTGAGATATAGAAACTGTATTAGGTCCATAATAATTAAATTCGGGCATAATCTCTTCTATGAACGGAGATAACTTGCTAAAGTCTTCAAATGTCACATAGATAGAACTTTCCTTCCAATGTTCCTTATTAAATCTTCCTTCAGCAAATTCATAAACACATTTATCCTCTAGGTCTTTTAAGTGTAAAACTTTAATATGAGTAACCTCCTTGTAGTTTTCTTCGTAAAAACTATAGAATAATATAGATAGGGAATGACAGTAAAGTGAATTTGTCATTCCCTACTTAGATTAAGTTATATCATTAATACATTCTTTATTCAAAAAAAACGAGCTATACTTTCCTCCAAAACTTAAAATTTCTTTAGTTGAATCAGCTAGAATAACATATCTGTAATCATCTAGATTCTTATACTTATGACAAGGAATCTTACCCGTCCCTTTCGTTACTTTAATGTCCCCCATATGTACCTACCTTTTTAGGAAGAACATCTACGTCTGTCTTGTATTTATGTGCTTTATGTAAATAACCTGGAAGATGTTCTGCACTTACTCCAACATCATCACCATGTTCCTTATAGTGATAGTCGACAGAATATACACGTGAAGGGAAATTTCCTTTATTCCATTCTGTCAAATCATCCTCAGTGAACACTAACTCAGCATCACCACGTTTAGTTACGCTTCCACTATTTGAATAAGGACATTATTGTCCTCTAAACAACAGAAAACGGGCAAGCTTTATGGATACTAGTCCATACAGAATATTATTTTGTAAATAAAATGAACAATAATAACATTTTAAGGTGGAAACTCCAATGAATTCATATTTATTTGTAATGTCCATGGTATGTTTTATGTGTACGATGGTAGTATTGATTGAATCTGAAACATTAGTTGTTGAATTTTCTATTAGAGAACCCATTCAAACTGTACCTTTTTTAGCACCTCAACCTTTAGCAAATCCAGGTAGCTTGATTACAGAAGAATTTTTATAACATCGTCATAGGTTTTTATTAAACACAATGATTATTTAGTCCATTAGTTAAGAAATAAGCTCATCTTACTATTGGAGAACAAGAAAATGTTATTCAACAATATGGCGCTTTTCAGATATAATTTTGAAAAGCGTTTTTATTTGTTAACTTTTTTCAGCATTCAAATTGTTAATTTTATAATGTGGAATTTCCTTCGAAGGAACAATAATAGAAAATCAAAAGGATGGCTAGCTCTACTTTAATTCAAAAGAAGGGCAATGCAATGTCAAAATATCATGGCGTGTTTATGTTTCGGAAAGTTGCTGGCTGAATAATTTAAACATATTTTTTAAAAATAAGACGAATTATATATTAATTCGAAACTTAGCTTATTTTATTTCCGTCTAACAAATAAAGAAAAGAATTATATGAGGGTATCAAATCTAAATATATAAGGAGAGCTAAAATGGGCTACGTTATGGAATTAAGAAATGTAGTAGGTTCAAAACCATTGTTACTACTAGGTTCAGTTGTCTTAGTTGTAAATGAGGAAAATGAATTGTTATTACAACATAGACGAGATGGCAGTTGGGGGTTGCCAGGTGGTTTAATGGAAATAGGTGAGAGTTTAGAAGATACTGCAAGGAGAGAAGTGATGGAAGAAACTGGTTTGGAAATTAGGAAATTAGAGTTTCTTGATGTTTTTTCTGGACCTGACTTTTACTTAAAGTTACCTAACGGAGATGATATATATTCGATAACTGCTTTTTATTTAACTTCTGAAGCAAAAGGGAACATTGAAATTGATAAATCAGAGTCTATAGATTTACACTATTTTCATATAAATGACTTACCAGAAGGATTAAATGAGGCAGATTACAAGTATATAGAAGCGTATCTAAAAAATAGATAGTAGCAAGATAATAAATTCGTGGCATCAAAACGTTCAGCGATTATAAGCATGATATGTAAAAAAATACTTTGAAAAACTTATACTTTAGAATATGCCAAACATATATTAAGGGGATGAATATGAAAATAGACCGTATGCTGACAATCATTGTTATATTACTTAATAGAAGTCGAATATCGGCAAAAGAACTTGCGGAAAAGTTTGAAGTTTCAGTTCGAACGATTTACAGAGACATTGAATCTATTAATATGGCTGGTATTCCGATCATATCATACTCTGGGAATAATGGTGGTTTTGGTATAAAAGAGAATTATAAATTAAACCATCAGTTGCTGACACTAAACAATTTGTGTTCCATACTTTCAGCACTTAAAGGTGTTAACTCTACATTTGAGGATGTTGAGCTTGAATCATCCATAGAAAAACTGCGAAATATTATTCCACAGGATAAAATTCATCATCTTGACCTGCATATGGAGCAATTTATAATTGGTATGCAGCCTTGGGCATACACCTCAAAACAAAAAGAACTGGTCAAAAATATCCGGAATGCTATCACTCAAACACAATTGATTACAATTATATATAGAAACTATACAAACGAAACAAGTACAAGGCAGATAGAACCGATGTCATTAATCTTTAAAGGTTATACATGGTATCTGTTTGGCTATTGTCACTTAAAAACAAATTTCAGGGTATTCAGGATTTCACGCATTATTGACTTGCAGGTTGAAGATGTACTATTCAAGCGTAGGGAAAAGTCATATCAAGAAATTGAAGAGGCATCAAAGAAGCAGGTCTCCTTAACTAGCATTACATTAAAATTCGTACCCCAGGTGAGGTCCCGAGTTGAAGATATTTTTGACAAAGAAAATATAGAAATTCTGAACACAGGTGAACTGATTGTGACTGCACACTTTCCAGAGAAGGAATGGTATTACGGATTGATATTCAGTTTTGGCGAACACGTCGAAGTGTTAGGTCCTGAAAGGGTACGCCAAGCTGTTGCATCTAGAATAAAATCAATGCTTGAAAAATATCAGTAAATTATTTTTTCAAACCTGACACGCTAGTGTCACACCACTATGCTACTATGCTAACTGTAACAGTCTTTTAGTACAGTTGTATAGGAGGAAATATGATGATTAATAAAACTGATTTTCCCAAGCCTACCCTTATTTCAGTCAACGGTGTGGAACTCGAAGTCTTTGAAGCTGGACGACAAAATATAGGAAAACCTATTGTACTCTGTCATGGCTGGCCAGAGCATGCCTTTTCTTGGCGCCATCAGGTGCCTGCCCTTGTCGCAGCGGGCTACCATGTCATCATCCCAAACCAGCGGGGATATGGCAACTCATCCCGTCCGAGCGAAGTGACAGACTATGACATTGAACATTTGTCGGGTGATCTCATCGCACTTCTCGATCACTACGAATACGAAGATGCCACCTTTGTCGGTCATGATTGGGGTGCAATGGTCGTTTGGGGGCTGACCTTATTGCATCCGAACCGTGTAAATAAAGTGGTAAATTTGAGCTTGCCTTACCAAGAGCGGGGAGAAAGACCCTGGATCGAATTCATGGAAGAAGTACTTGGTGACGACTACTATTTTGTTCACTTCAACCGACAGCCAGGTGTCGCAGACGCTATATTAGAAGAAAATACATTCCAGTTTCTTCGCAACATTTACCGGAAGAACGAGCCTCCTAGAGCACCTCAGCCAGGTATGGCGATGATTAATCTTGCTAGAGCAGAAAACCCACTCGGTGAACCCATAATGAGCGACAGCGAATTGGCTGTTTTCATCTCTGCCTTCAAATCAACAGGCTTCACGGCAAGTATAAATTGGTACAGGAACCTTGACCGCAACTGGCGCATATTGGCGGACGTGAACCCAATCATCCAACAGCCTGCACTTATGATCTATGGCGACAGGGATGTGATCCCGAAGTCTAAAAAACTAACTGAGTTCGTGCCTAATGTGGAAGTGGTCAATCTGGATTGCGGTCATTGGATCCAGCAAGAAAAGCCGAATGAAACAAACCAAGTGATTTTAAAATGGCTGGAACAATGGGAGATGTAATTTTTTTTCAACAACCAAAAGAGTTTACTTTAGAAGAACACCATGTTGAAGTTAGTGCAATTTGGGTGTGCTATTTCAGGATAAGTACAGAGCGTGCAAGCCTTACTTGATCTGAATCAGTAGAAGCCGCTCTTTGTTTTGGGAGGATTGACGGTATGCGAAAAACCATTTGAAGAATTAGGATATACTGTTAATCAAGAAACCAGCATACAAGAAGTAAAAGAAATGTTAATAAGTCATTACTCTAAAGAAATAAAATAGATGCTTACAGAATTCCCAACTGCTATTGAAACAGAAAACTATATTTAATACCACCCAGACGATACCAAAATTGCAGAGTTGCAGAGGGGTAGCAAATCCCTACTACTCTAAGATTATTAGCTATTAATAATAAATCAACCAGAAATGTACTGGCTGACCTCATAATACCAACTGGCGTAATTCTGTAATACAGAAAAGCGTCTTTTTTTTATGGAGGTTGTTATAACAAAAGTGTGGAACCATAAAAATGGGCATTTAATGTACTTACTTTTTATCAGTAAAATCATTGTTCTGGGAAAAAACTTCCTTTCTTGAGGAGGTTTTCTTATGAAAACGCCCAGAAAGTCAACATTATGAAATATGAGTTGTTTAAATATTTGTAATTATTATTGACGAATTTTATATATATCGCTACAATGTATCGTAACGATATATAGATGTTGGAGGAGGGTAACATTGTCAGTAAAACATATTTTATTAGGCGTATTAAGTTGGTATCCGTCGTCTGGATATGGCATAAAAAAAGAAGTTGAATATAAGGGACGAGAATTAGGCTGGGGCAAGATAAGTTATGGTTCTATCTATCCTAAGTTAAAAGAATTAGAAAATGAGAAATTAATTTATTGTTATGAAACACAAGAGGATGGGAGAACAACCAAAGTCTATGATCTAACGAAAAAAGGCTGGGATGAGCTTCAAGTTTGGTTGTCTGCAACTCCTTCTTATCCAGTTGTTCGTGATGAGTTGATGATGAAAATGAGCTTTTGGAAAGACGACAGTGGACAATTAATCAATCACCTTGAAATGAGAAAAAAAGAATCACTTCATATGCTTGATCACTTTAAGCAATGGGAAAACAATGAGGTATCGTTAATTACAGGTATTGCTGCGCTGTCAATGGATTATGTAAAGTTACAGCTCAAAACTGAAATAGAATGGATAGACCAAGCAATCTACCGTCTTCGTAATAATGAACTTTCACAAACCAAAGATCCCTATCAATTAACCGAAAAAGCATATGAGCGTCAGAAGAAAAGTAAATAGATGCTAGTTTCATTGGCGGAAATGAAATGTTAGGTGGTGGAGATTAGGTGGAGAAGAGTTTGTTACAAGCTTTGAAAATTATGGAATTTAAATGGCTATTTAGTGGGCAGGTTGTTTCTGATTTTGGAAATTGGCTAAGTTTTATGGCTGTTATGATAATGTTCACCTATCACTGGGAGCTACCTCCCGAACAGTTAGCGCTCCTCCCCATCGTAATTGCTATACCGTGGATTTTCCTTAGTCCATTTTCAGGGGTATGGGCTGATCGATTTTCGAAAAAGAAACTAATGATTATTTGTGACCTTGTTAGGAGTATACTTACTTTCATGCTGATTTTTGCACAGAATATTTGGAGCGTACTTATATTTATTGTATTAATTCATAGTGTTGCTACATTCTTTGATCCAGCAAGACAGGCTGCCATAAAGGAATATGTACCTGAAAATCAACTATTACAGGCTAATTCACTGAGTCAGTTATCTGTTCAAATATCAAAAGTATTATCTCCAACTATTGGTGGGGTTATTGTAGCGTTTTGGAATCCGGTATATGCTTTTATTATTAATAGTATATGTTTTTTAATTTCTGCTATTTTACTCTCAAGGTTACCTAATGTAAAGAAAAAAATGACACCTAATATTGAATCGAAAGAAACAAAATTCCTTTCGGAACTGTTAAGTGGACTAAAACAAATTGTGAGAAGTAAATATCTTATTATTGCAGTTTTGTGTGTATTCTCCATGATGTTTTTTATATATCTTTATGATAGCTATATAGCTCTATGGTCAAAAGAAATTGGTATTCCTTCTACGTCTTTCTCTCTTATAATAAGTGGGATAGGCCTGGGTAGTGTTCTTGGTGCATTCATAGTTGGATCTTTTGGGAACAGAATCCATCCTATACGAATGATTTTGACAATTCCCATCATGAACGGAATCCTTTTTTCAATAATTGGACTTGGGGGAATAAATGTTATTTCTCTGAATGTTGTAGTTTGGTTTATAATTTGGATGATGATTGGAGTGATCGGTGCTGGTATTCCGATCGCCTTTGCAACCATTATTCAAACTGAAACTCCATCAACTATGACTGGGAAGGTATATGGATTTGCACAATCAATCATAAATATTCCGATTTTAATTGCCCCCCTAATCGGAGCTAAGCTAATTAATTTACTTGGCATAGGATATGTGTTTTTAATATCGGGACTTACATTTAGTGTAATGTCGTTTGTAGCTTTGATTATCTTTGAATTTAATAAAAGAACAAACAAAATCTCTGATAATATTGAAATGGAAAGCCGAGAGTTCAACACTCCCAGTTCCTAAAAAAACGAGATCAAAACTAAAATATGAAGTTTTGCAAATATGGAAAAAGAAAATGAAATTCTATATTCCTTGGAGGTATTTCATCTCTTAAAGTAAGGGTAAGTACTTATTTATAATTTTTTATTTAGTGGTTAAGTCTGAAAAGCTATATTATGTAAATGTTGGTGTTTAAATCCAAAAATGATTATATCTAAACCCAATCGATATCCAACTCTTTTATACAAGTAATTACTTTAATAAATTGGTATCTAAATAGCATTCTTGCACTGCTTTAACATAGATTATTTCATTATATAGTTATTAGAAACTAAAGTGATCTTCAGTAAATGGTACTAATCTGTAAAAGGATTAGTGCCTTTCTTCATTTTAGGTCCATGTTTGTATTCAAAAAAGATGTAGAGAAAATCATTCTCTCGTTCCATGTCCTGTAAATTTTTTATACATTTTAATGTAAATTTCTGAATTATGTAAACTTAATTTTACATTGATTACACTGTCTTTCTGAAGTAACATTCACGAATATTACTTTTTACAATAACAGTATTTTGAGTATTCGAAAAAATAATAACTTGGCACATAGTTTGCATTAATATACATTGAAAGAAATTATTATGAATTATAAAAAGGGGGAAATAAACAATATGTTAGCCTTGTTATGGAATTAACTAACAAAAATGTTTTTCTGTTAAGCCGATTGGCTTGTTTTAATACCTCTCTTTGAATCTATTGTATCAATTTTCACCGCAATTCTATTATTCTTATTCCTCATATTAGAACCTTGTCTATACCATGCACTGAATATACAGCATTTTATTTTTTGAAAACATAGTAAAAATTTAGTGTTTATCTAATTTAATTCCTTATTTCATAAGCTCGTAATTAAAAAACAGAACATTAGGAGGACTAAATTATTGAAAAAATTAAATAAGAAAGTATTAAAAAAGGTAGGTAGCTCATTTCTCATAGCCAGCTTGTTACTTCCTGTAGGATATAATGCATATGCACAAGAGAAAAGTAAAGCAAATTATGACCAGATGCTTGAGAGTGGTTTCGAGACTAAACAATTATATGAAAAAGCATTGGAAAGTGAAAAAACAGTACACGTTAAAAATGCAGATTTTTTAGATCGAATACGTCCAGATGCCCCTATATCTGAAAGCCAGAATGACAATGGTAGTTTTACCATTTCTGCAGCAGCTTCTTATTCGTTTTATGATTTGAATAGAATGAGTGATGCTGAATTAGTAGATACTTTAGTCTCAATGGAATCAATTGATGATATTGCAGATTTTTGGAGCTATAGTATGGATGTAGTGGATTTCTATGGAGATCAACAGCGTATTCGCTATTTATTAGATGAGATTGAATACTTAGGATCTCGATACACTGCGAATGATGATAGAGGACTCGCTATTTTAATAGAAGTGGTGAATAAAGGTTTTCTATATGAGTTTGATTATGAGGACCCTGAGATGGCTTATATGAGTGACTTTTCATTTAGGGAAGAAGTCACACCTGCAATTGTTTCTGTTATGAGAAATAGTAATTTTGAATTAGGAACAGCTACTCAAGATGCTGTTGTATCGAAAACTGGATTTTTTATTAGCCATGCAACGGTAGATCTCGCTTTATTTGAGGAAGCGCTCCCTATATTCCAGGATTATCATTCAAGAGTAAACATATATATAGAAGAAACATCAAAAAATTCAGCATTTTATGGTTTAATTAGTGGACTAGAATACGTTCAATACTGGACTTATCGTAACGGTCCATACAATTCTGAGAATGAAGTACCTTGGTATGGACAAATTGATTATTTCTTTAGTGAAATAGCAGAGATCATAACATTTAGTCAATTTGAAGGGACGGAACATGAGTGGCTAGTAGATAATGCCGTTTGGTTCATAAGTGAAGAGGGAAGATTTCATAGTAATACTAATTTTGTATTGGACACATTTGAACGTGCACTCAATGACTATCCGTATTACGGTATGATCTATATAGCCTTAGCGAAGAAAGTTTCAGATTTAGGTGGAAGCATTAATTATGATCGAGTCGTTAGAGATTATGAAGATCATTACTATGGAAATGAGTATGTCTTTGATGATGGGGAATTTGTCATTAAAGCAGGGGATAGAGTAACACAAGAAGAAATAGAAAGAATTTATTGGGCTGCTAAGGAAGAAAAGGCTCAATTCCATCGCTATTACGGAGTAGATGAACCAGTTGAACTGGGGAATGCAGACGATGTTCTTACAGCGATTATTTATAATGACCGTGACGAATACGATATAAATCGATATCTTAACAATGTTGATACGAATAATGGCGGGATTTATATTGAATCATGGGGAACGTTTTTTACCTGGGATCGAGAAGTACCAACCGATAGTATTTATGAACTTGAGGAGTTATTCCGTCACGAGTACTTTCATTATCTACAAAGTAGATATTTAATCCCTGGAATGTGGGGAAGTACTTCTCTATACGATTGGGATCGATTGGTTTGGGTGGAAGAAGGAGGCGGTGAATTCTTTGCTGGAGCAACAAGAACTGGAATTGACACTAGATCAACCAAAATTAGAAATATACATTCAGACCCTAGGGATCGCTATACGCTAGATGAGGTATTACATGGAACATATGGTTCTTGGGATATTTATGACTATTCATATGCTTTCTATGATTTTATTGCGAAAAAGCACATGGATATATTTGATCGAGTTCTTGAGCTTTTACAAGCAGAGGATGCTTCAGGCTTCGATCGATACATGGATGAATTGTCTCGTGATACAACTTTAGAAACAGAATACCAGGCTCATTTAGACGAGCTAGTCAGGGATGGAGGCCGAGTGGTTCTTGTTGGAGATGACTATACGGCGAACCATACAGATCGTGATTTGAGTACGATTGAGAATGATATTTTAAATGAAATTCCTTTATACAATATATTGAATAGGCAAAAAAGATCCGATCTTTTGAATACCTATTCGGTGGAGGGTACGTATGAAGGTGGAAGATCATACGGCTGGAGTAGTGACAAGGAAGCAATGAATACCATCGTAAACGATGTGCTGGGAAGCTTAGACACAAGGTGGAGTGGTTATAGAACTGTAACAGCTTACTTTGTGAATCATCGCGTAAATTCAAGTGGTAATTATGAATTCGATGTGGTGTTCCATGGTTTATTGCCAGGTGGAGCAGTTATAGGAACTCCACCAACAGCGTTCCTCGAGAGTCCAAGTTCTCCAGTAAATGTGAATGAAACTGTTCAATTTTATGGAGATCGATCCTCTGATTCTGATGGAACAATTATATCCTATACATGGAATTTCAGTGACGGAACAACGAGTAATGAAGCAAACCCTACTCATGTATTTACTTCTGCTGGTGATTACAATGTAACGTTAACCGTAGAGGATGATGACGGTTTAACGGACCGTGATAGTGTCACGATTACCGTTGGAGATGGTGGTGTTATTATACCACCAACGGACTTTGAATCAGAACCCAACGACCGACAATCCGAAGCGAATCAACTAGTTGATCAAATTAGTGGAACGTTAGATTACGCATCAGGTGATCACACAGATTGGTTCTATATCGATGTTGATACAGCAGGAGATGTAGCTGTTGACGTAACAAGTGTTGGTGGAGAAATAAATGTAGTTGTTGAGGATGAGGTTGGAAATGTCATAGCAAGACCATTAACTGATGGTACCTTTAATGTTCCAGCTGGAAGATACTATGTTATTGCTTATACGTGGAGTGGAGAGCTAACAGCTGAATACACGATTACTGTAAATGGAGCAGGAAATGGCGGTGGTGATGGAGGTACAACAACCCCGGATACAGAGACAGAACCTAATGATCGTAGATCAGAAGCTAACTTGCTTGATAGTAGTATAGAAGGCTCTTTAGATTATGATGCAGGTGATAATCAAGATTGGTTCTACTTTGATATAGATACATCTGGAAATGTTTTAATAGATGCAACCTCTGTTGGTGGAGACTTCAATGTTCAAGTAGAAGATGAGAGTGGAAACCTTGTAGCAAACCTAAGTGATGGTTCATTTAACGTATCTGCAGGAAGATACTATGTCATTGTGTATACTTGGTCAGGCCAACCTGTAGTAGATTATACCGTTCAAATAACAAAGTAAAAATAAGAAGTGAGGAGTTGGATGGGAGTAATAGGTTCTCACATCCCACTCTTCCACAATTTGGTACTAAACTGAAAGAGAGATAAGCGTCTTTTCTCATTTACCAGTGCATAAATTCATCGTTACAATATTTGTGTCAACAAGCCAACTATCAGCGTCTCTCCCATATTATCATCACAAAGTATTTATAAAGAATATGAAATATAACTTATTTGTTTGTTCATCTTACAAATTTGATTTTTGCAGGTAGTATATAATCATTCCAAGTGCGAGGGGAGGTAATGAAGTAATCATTAAATTCTTTGTCCATTTTAACCTCCACTTTTTATCTTCTTTATCTTCGCTATTTAGATTTGCTCTCATTCTGTCACCACTTACACCAAATCCCGAAATCATTATTCCAAGAAGAATAAGTATTGAACTGCACGAAAGTAAATAAATGTGAATGTATTGTACGTTACCATAAATATACGTTGAAATAATAATTATTAATATGAATAGGACACCAGTAAATAATGGTTTAACCATAAATCACACTCTCCTTAAAGTATCAAAAAAATTTTCATAATAAATAGTTTGGCTACTAGCCATTGAGTTACCTCATTCCCTGGTTTAACTTTTGTTTTGGACCATACTTTGTCTTTTTTAACTGCGAAATCCAAGGAGGAGTATACCCAAGATAAATCAGGGACCTCTTGTTAACTAGGCCAACTTTTTCAGCATAATAATCTAACATCTCAAAAACAGTGAATCGATGAAAATTCTCATATATGTAACCAGTTTCATTTCTTTCAATACCCAAAAGTAGCATTGTCGCTTTCCCAGCTTTATTGTTATGTTCATTAATAGAGACACTAAAATTTATATATTCGTTTGTGGGTTATTGTGTCTTTTGGTAAGTAAACATATTAGAAATCAGTTGAAAAAGTTTTGTATTAAGAATTCGATAAGCAAGTATGGGGGAGATTATGGGGAACATTTATAGGTAGTGAACCATACGATGGTCTTATTCACATAGACAAAGTGAACCTTCAGTTATATTATCGTTGAGATCAAATTAATAGTAAATAGAAGCATTTTATAAATGATATTAAGGGGACAGCTCCATTCTCTGAAAGTGGAAGGGCGTATGACGGTATTTGACTCATTGATGTTTGCTTTGCTTTAGTTGGACTTGTCGTTTCGATACTGGCCTTCAAGAAAAAAGACAACAAATAGACCACACTTAACGCTTTAGTCGAGCGATTGGTGGTTATTAAGCCGACTCTCAAAAGAGTCGGCTATTGTATGGACGTGGGTGTTGCTGCACCTTCGATTATTGTACAACCGATTCAAAGAAAAAACGCTTTTCCAAAGAAGAGAAATAATACTTAACTTATATGTAGTTTTTTTCTATGAAAAGAAATCGAGAAGCCCAAGTACTAGAGGAATTAGATCACCTAAAAATTGTAGTATTGCAATAGCGATATCCATATTTATCAAATCCTTTCTTTATTATTGAATAATATTATTATATAAGATAAATAAATTTTCGCAATATTTAAACTATAAAACAGGAGAATAAGACTAGCCTAATCGTTTTTACGATTTGTATAACTATGACAATATATTCATGTCGTTTGTAGCATTATTGTATATCATAACCAAATCTAGTTTATATAATAGCTACATATGATACGTATTAATTATAAAAAATAAGCTTGTAAACTATGTAATTGTAGAACAAACAGACTAAATATTAGACTCAAAAAAGGACATTTCTGTAGTAAAACAGAAATGCGCCTTTTTTCAGTGAAAAGTCAACATTCTATAAGCTTGTGTAATAGTAAAGTATTAAAAAATAACACAAAGATGCTAGATTAGTTAATATAATAGATCAAGAAGTATAAAACGGTTTATTCGTAGACACTAAGGGCTTAAATTTATGAGATCCAATTATAAAAATAAAATTATTGAGGGCATTCTTAATAAGTAGTTATTGAACTCTTAATTGTGTGTAGTTCTTGATATATCCATCAAAATAATTTCGAAAATCGTCATTCTCTCCATAGTAAATTCTTGAAAAATCGAGTGTGAATTCTCGGAAGGAAAAAGAATCAGAGGTTCTTATTTTATGGTTAGATCCACTTTGAACGCTAAGATAGTTAGTGTTCCACCCTGCACCTTTTTTAAGAATTCCTTCTAAGCTATGTGATAACTCTACCACTTCATATTTATCATTATGGAACATCCAATCATTTTTTAAATCTTAATAAAGTAATACACCCTCCATATCCAGAATGTAATGTTCAGAATCAAAATCCATTGTATATTGTTTCAGTAATGACTTAGTATCACCTACTGAGCGAAGTTACAATTGGAATAGAACAACTCTCTGGCCAGATAGGTGAACTTAATATACAAAATGGCTATTTACATAAAAAGTTGAATGCCTGGTACAAAGAATTTTATGTTAAAAGAAAAAGTTTTTGAGTTGGAAGACGAAATAATAAGATTAGAACATAAAAATAAGGTTTTGATTGAGCTGGGGTGATTATAAATAGAACAATAGTAATAACGACAAATTATAAGAACTATTCTGCAAGCATTCATGTTGGGAGGCGTTTCTTGGGATTATTGTTAATAAGAGATTGTTAGTTGATCAATTTAGTTATGCTTGTTGCGCTAATTAATATGGGTTATAGGGCGGCTAAATTTTGATGGTAATAGAATTACTGCTAAAACAATAAAGTAAATCCAAGCAAACAAAGAAATGACTAACGATATTATCATTTCGAAAATAAGAGATGAGAATGATAAGACGCTTAATGAATAGCAAAATAGAAGAGCGAATAAAGTACTAATCAAGATAAATTTAAGAGCAGATGCTTGAATAAATTTAAGAAATAATAAAGAAGGGACTACTAAAAAGAATACATAATAACCTGATAGAAATATTGGTATAGTAAAGTCTGTGAACAGAGGAAACTCGTTGTCTTTATAATTTGGCCAAAATCTTTGTAAAAGTGAAAATGATAATAAAGATGAAATGAATATCCAAATATAGAATTTCATACAACTCCTCCTTAACTAATTAGTATAGTAGTAACACAGAAGGAAAATAAAATCGGATTAAAAAACCTATCATGAAATTCAAACAAATGAGTGTGTATTTTTCCTTATAGATCAGACTAAATAAGCAATAGAATAAACACCCAGAACCTTGATATATTTCTAAGATAGATTTTCAAACGTTTTCCTCTGAACAGGTGTACCCCCTCAGCTGTAAAATAATTCATGCCACACAATCTAAATCCATCATGACGTCTTTTGTTAGGGATCTTTTCAAACTTTGTTGCTTACATTTGACGTAACTGATGTGTTTTATATGATTTTAAATAGTCTTTAAACAAGAAGAGATATCCCGAAAGGTAGCTATATTTGTGTTTAGCTCTTATTATAAAAAGCAATTGCGAAAACGAGCCGAATCACCCCAAATTACTCACATAAAATAGATCATGTCATACATAAGTAAGCGATTGTACCAACTATGTGATAAAGAAGAGAGTAAAAATAATACAACCCTAAAATAAACAATTTTGGGGTTACTTAAACGTTTACGGAGATACGTATCCAGTATATGTTCTTTTTAAATCTTCATTTAAGAAAGAAGTAAAAGTTCCTCATATTTTGAATGTCCCTATTATATATACTATCTACAAGCATGTAAAGCTTCATTTTAATGCTTAATAAAGTGTTTTTTTTCATTATTTTCACTATACAGATGCTTCGCTGATTTTATCATAAACATCCATAATAGGTTGCTACTAGCTAAAGATTCTAGATTTTATATATAATGTATCCACATCATGGAAATGAGATAATCTTATAAATTTGAAGGGGGGCGTTTATATCTAATAAATGCTGTTGATCTTAGAACCATAAACAAGTAGTGATTCTAATTTAGTGTTTATTTTAAGTATTTACAAAGTTAACTAAATGATAGGAGGATTTAACACTATGAAGAAATATTACATTGAATTGCCGTACATGGCTGTTTTAAAGGTTGAAGTTAACGCAGAATCAGGGGAAGAAGCACTCGAAAAATTAGCTGAGGCAGATAAAGTGAATATTTACAGAGACAAACTTGATGATATTTCTTTTATTGATGAAGATTGGAATTATCATGAACAAGTCACACAAAGAAGTATTTCAAATTCAACCCAGTATAATATGTTTATAGAAGAAGTGGAAAAAGATGACTTGATAAATGAGTAAAAAGATATATCATTAGGGCACTTATTAGCGCTGGTTGTAACTATTTCTGTTGAGATAATAGTAGTAGATGCTTTTACTTGAATGACTGATTCACCAAGAGAGAATTATGAAGTCGGAGTGAATGCAGTTCATGTCAAGGAGTTTGATGTTTGTTTAATAGGGGAATAAAGTTATTTACTATGGCGCTTTTCAGTAATCATACTGAGAGCGTTTTTCTTTACGTTTTGAGTAGATTAATTATAAATCAGGTAATTTTGGACTTCGCTTAAAATCGCTAGAAATAAACTTATTCGACACTATTGGTGATGGGGAATAAAAGAAGATTGCCAGCGGTTACGTGATAACATCAACATCATTCCTATTACATGAAGGTATCTACTTGTTTTACTAAAAAACATATAATTCTATAAAAGCTAATGTATATGTGTTTTTACAATTACATTGAATAATTATTTATGTTTGGGTTGTGAATAGTTTCTAGCTATTTAACTTTTATCACAGCAAATAAATATTTTTTTTATTAATTTTAAGAATAATCAGAAAAAATGTAGGCTAGATTACATTTTATTTCTTTAAATACAGGTATGCTATATAAAGTATTACTTATTATTGCAGCTGTAGTTTTAATAATGATCATGTAAAAAAATTAAAGGAGGGATTGATATGAAGTTGCCTTTACAAAAAGCTTTAATTGCAGGAAGTATTGGCGGTATCGCCGGAGGGATTGCATTCGGAATTGTAATGCAACTGATGGGGAAAATGCCAATGATTGCCTCAATGGCAAGTAGTGAAAGTCTAGCTGTAGGTTGGGTTATTCATTTGCTTATTAGTGTAATTTTTGGTGTATCATTTGGGGGTTTTGCTATAATTGTAAAAAATATTTGGCTACTTACTGTGATCTTTACAATTGGTATATGGATTTTAGGTCCATTAGTCGTTATGCCATTAATGATGGGAATGGGAACAAATATAGTAAATGCATTTACTCCCGATCAACTTATGAATCTAATGACACATCTATTCTTCTCAGTAGTGGTAGCTATTGTTTATAAATTTACTGTCTCAGAATCGAAGGAAAAGACCGTATCAGCGTAAACATTATATAAAACTAAACATTCACTTCTCAACTATTCAAGAGGGGTGAGTGTTTTTTGTCATGAATTTATTATTTAATATAAAATGGATAGGGTCATTTGGCGGATATTGAGGGGTAGGGAGGAAGTGTTTGAGAGATGATAGCTATGTTTATAGATCATGGTGGTACTATTAGATATGAACATAAAATTTAAATTATGTTATAATTCCAAGGAATACTCCAAACATAGCGACTAAATGGAGTGATACATTGTTGAGTTATTTAAAAGTATACAAAAGTGCTATTCAGGGGACGAATGCCTAAGTCAGTGATCTAAGTAGAACACCTACTAATGGAAGGTGGAGATGTCCGTCTTACAGTGGTTGATACAAATAAACAAAATCAATCGTGGTCCGGATATTTAGATGAAATATGCTAAATTGAAGTTGGAACTAGAAGTAATCGCTGAATAGAGTTTGGCGGTGAATTGGTTAAGTCGCTTAGAAAGCCTGAAGCTACATCAGTAGTAAAAACAAAACGGAACCCTGCCTCCAAAGATTAAATAAATTAATCTTGGAGGTAGAGCACTTGAGTAGAAAATCAGAAAATACGGCGTTTCAGTGTGAAAATTGTAGAGAACAAGTTACACCATTAACTAATGGTAGTTTTAGAAATCATTGTCCTTACTGTTTGTATTCAAAACATCTAGATATCCAACCAGGTGATCGGGCAAGTGATTGCTATGGACTAATGGTACCGATGGGACTTGATTATTCTTACAAGAAAGGCTATCAAATTGTTCATGAATGTACAAAATGTGGTAAGGTTGGTAAGAACAAAGTTGCCACAGATACACTGCAAGATGATCAAATAATTAATTATATGAAATCAATAGTTTAATAACATTCTACCTGCTATGTTTGGAGTGTGAATTTTAGTTTGTCATAATACCTTTTCTTCGTTGTTAAGGCTACTTTCACTCAAGCTGTTGCTTTTCCTACTAAGATAGAATCAGGTTTCATCTAGTGTTCATGGTATCTTTTCTGAAACCTCTATAGGTCGAGTAAAACCTCATCTACCTGTCTGTATAAAAAAGTAGTGGCATCTTCACATAATGAAGCGATGAAAAACATTGTTTTTTGAACCAAAAAAGCAACGAGACAGTGAAGCACAAAAAATAGGCCACTAGAATGGCAGCCTATTCTTAAGAATTTTAATTATTGTTGAATGAAGGTTTTGAGTGTATGAACTTCTCTTCACCTCCATTACTGAAGTTTAAAATTACCAGATGTTATATCTACAATTATTTCATGATCGCCAGACCCAATGGTTCCGATAATTCGGTCATTAGATTTTTCCTCATAGTTAACGCCATCTAATTCAACTTTACCATTACCTGAAGTAGCTTTAAAATTTATATAAAGTGATGATGGGGCTTTTTCGTATTCAATTTTCACATTACCACTTAAAGCATTTGCAGAAATATTACCAGAAGATTCCTCATTGTGTAAAGTAATGTTTCCAGATGAACTATGTGCAGTTACATTACCTACTACATTTGTTAAATACATGTTACCAGATGCTACTTCAAAGGATGAAGTAATTGCTTGCTGTTGATCTACTGTTATATTCCCCGATGCTGTTGATGTGTAAACTTTTTCGGCTTGCATGTCTTTCATTTTAATATTTCCTGATGCTGCTGACACGTTCAATTGATTTGTGTTTAATTGTTCAGCTTCAATATTTCCTGACGCTGTATTTATTGTTACTGATTCATATACCTTTGTAGGTAAATAAACTGAAACAGTAGTATCCACGATAGATACGCCAATATTAAAAAACGTGTTAGGGTCTTGAAATTCTACCTTTAACAAATCACCTTGTTCTTCTACATTAAGTTTAAATTTATCCTTCAGTTTTTCACTAACTCTACCATTCACCTCAATGATAAAGGAATCATCGTCAGAAGGCTGAACCTCAATATCAGTTGATGGGAAGTCAATGTCTATTTTCTTGATCTCTTCATTCTTTACTTCTTTTTTTTCAAGTAGATCTACAGTATTAAAGGATAAGCCACCTGTGGCATTTATTGAAACAACTGAACCGATTATTCCAATAAATAACACAACAAATAATCCTACTAACAGCTTTTTCATGCTGTTTTCCCTCCTTATATAATATGAGTATTAAATGTACACACAACTTACGTGATTAAAATACACCTGATGGAATAGCAATAACTTCTAATTTATTTCTATAAGCAAATATTTGTTTTGTTCGTCACTGTTCCTTTTGGTTTAAAAGTATCGTCAGAGTGTATGGTATTCAAACTTCTCCTGTTACTATGAAATCTCTTTTTACGAATTGAATGAAAATTTCTCATAACTTGATTATAAAATCTCTATGTTTTCTATGCCTATACTTAATTATTTTTATCATCAATCACCATTAACAATGTTAGTTAAGGTGTTTGTAAGACTACGCATTTTATCCCTATCTAAGGATTCATTATTACTTAAAATAATAATGACAAGTTCAGTATTAAGCTCACGATAAAAATTTGCTATAAATCCTGGTAAGTCTCCAGCGTGTTCAACTTTTTTTTCTTGGGTAAACCAACCATAGCCATAGTCATATTCAGATCCATATTCGAAGTTAGAAGGGATGTTAGTATAAGGAGCATACATCTTAGCTATAGTCTCTTTTTTTAGTAATTTTGCAGAATATAATGCTCTATCCCATGTTACTAAATCATTCATAGTTGTATATAAACCACTGGAGGAATGGGTTATATAATAGTCGTATTGAATAGGATAAAAATCATTTTCGGTATTGATTTTTTCATACCCTTGAGCTTTATTTTCTAGCACTTCCCAGTTAACACTGTAACCTGTATTTAACATCGCTAAAGGTTCAAAAATGTTCTTTTCTAAAAATTTATCATATGATTCTTCTGTGGTACGTTCTATGATCAATCCTAAAATTAAATAATTTGAATTGCTATATTCAAATTTTTCACCAGGATTAAAGTTAAGAGGAATGTCTTGATATATTGCAATTGCTTCTTCTTCGGTTATCGAATAAGGAATATTAGACCCGAATTTTTTTTCTAAACTCTCAGCAAAATACGGATGATCTGTACTTACTATTCCAGATGACATTGATAAAAGGTGATGAATCGTAACCCCTTCCCATTTAGAAAGATCAGGTAAATAATCTGTAATTTGATGTTCTAGTTCAAGTAATCCTCTTTCCTTTAGTAATAATATCGCTGCGGCTGTAAATTGTTTAGTCAAAGAACCTATGATGAATTTCGTATCTAATGTATTTGCGATATTTTGATCAAAGTCAGCCTTACCAAACGTATTAGAGTATATTTCTTCACCTCTCATACCTACATATACAGCCCCTGAAAAATTATAGTATTTTTCAAAGTGAGTCATCACATTATCCAATTTGGTATATACATCTAAGTCATTTGAATCTTGACTTACTTCTTGTACTTGAGCTGATGTAATGTTTTCTTCTGTTGACTTCTCAATAAGGTCTGTGTTTTCTGTAGTTTGACTTTCTTTTTTGGTAGGATTTTCAGCAGAACACGCACTTATAACAAGTAAAAGACTAATGAACACAATAAAAGAGCTTTTTTTCATAGAATCTCCCCTTGTGATTTTTTATCCACGTGAATAGATTAAATTTTTTCTAATAAGTTATCATCTTAAATACGGATTTGTATCGTAGAGGTTTCAATTTATTTCTTGGACATATAGTTGAATAAAGGATTGGAAGGATTGTATAGTGATGGAATTAATGTAACTGTGTATAGAAAAATTAAAGGGTAATCAAGTATGAGGTACCAATATTGTTTGTTATCTTACCTATTAACAATTATTAACAATTACCTATTCCTACACCTCCATTTTATATAATACGTTTTAAATGTATTATTGTTATAGTGTTCTATGTTAATAGTACACTAAGTTAATTTTATTGTCAATTTATTACTCTGTTTACTTTTTTAATACAAAGTTGATAATAAGAGCTGTAAGTATAGGTAGGCAAGATGATACATCTTATCATACTTAATCAGTAATATATTGGAGAGATGCGCCATTTTTTATTGCTTAGAATTTTGGAGCAACGAAAAAACAATAATATGCTAAAATCAGGATTAGATCGTAAAAAAGAGAGCATGGGGGGGATATGTGACTGTTGCTATTCATTAGAAGTAATGCGAGTGCCGGAAATACGTAATAAGAAGAACAAGTATTAACAATTTTCACCATTAATTTGTATGCTACTTGGTATTTCCGACTATCTTAAGATATACTACCTTATGTTAACAGGCCATATAGGAAAAGCTAGTTCGTTTTATGCTCCAATTTCCGATAAGCAAACGAGAGCAAGATGGCTGGTATGGTACAAAGTAGCATTCCAACAAATGCGTATGTTGATTCTATTTCGTATAAGTAACCTCCTAAAATTGTAAACACTGCAGTTCCCCAGCTAAGTGCGAATCCCGAGTAAATACCTTGCGCGATTGGAATCTGTTCATAAGGAATATTTTTATTTAAAAATTTCATAAAGGCATAATGCGCCATCGCGAACGAGAATGCGTGTAATATTTGTGAAATACTAAAAATAATGACATTCGGAAAAGTAAACACTATGATCCAGCGTATCGATGAACCAAGTGCTGCTAGTGTAAGTAAAGTAGCTACTGATATTTTGTAAAATCTTCTATCTGCAATTGCAAAGAAAATAATTTCAGCGATTACCGCAATGTTAATAATAAAACCGATTAAATAGTTTGGTGCATGTATTTCTTGTAAAAAAATATACCCGTAATTGTAATACGAAGCATGTGATGCTTGCAGTAATATCACTATGGCGAGTACTACAACAAAGTGGCTGTTCCGAAATAACTTTAGCATACCTCCTTTTATTGTTTGATCACGGTGTGATTTTTTTGATAAAACGTTGGGTGTTTGCATAAAGCCGAGGATCATGAAAACAACTACACCTAATAACATTGCCCATAAAATCACGTTATCCCCCATAAGATCGATAAAGATAGCTACGATTATACCAGCCAATACAAACCCAACAGATCCCCATAATCTACTTTTTCCGTAATTTTTCAATTCATTATTTTTCATAAGGACGCCAGCTGCACTGTCTAATGCAGGCATCAAAGTTGGATAAAAAACATGTAAGAGTATTGATACCACTAATAAGCTAGTAAAAGAACTAGCTGGAATACAGAAGAAAAGAACAATTAGTGTGCCGATTGAAGCACCATTTAATATTGTTTTACTACTAAATTTTCCTGATAATAATGGGAAAACAATTAACGATGAAATACCTCTTGCAATCAAACTTAAGCTCATTATTAAGCCAGTTTGAGAAATCGTCATTCCTTTTATATGAATCATCCACCCTGTCCAGTAAGGGAGGAAAACACCCCATGTCACAAAAAAACTAAAGAATTGTCTGCTCATCCACCGTTGCGTATTCATTTATATCTCTCCTTTGTTTGAATGATATAATGAATATGAATGTAATAATATGAGATATCTCATATTTTGAGGTGGATAATGAGAATTTATAAAGATGAGAAAAGACAACATTATTTAAAAGAAAGCTCTATTGAGGCTTTGTTTTCTTTTCCGCTTGACGAATTTATCGAGGTTCATGAATATAAAAGGGATGAATGGATTATTCAAGAAGGCAGCGTGCCAAATTTTTTATTTTATCTCATCGAAGGTAAAGCAAAAATTTATGTAACCCATCAAAACGGAAAAGTCTCTTTATTAAATTTTGTTAGTCCTAAGGAATATATTGGAGAAATGGAATTATTAAATGAGGTTTATTATACAAAAGGAATACAAGCATCTACCAAGACTATTTGTCTTGCACTACCTCTTCATCGATATCGTAAACAATTACTAGAAGATGTGGTATTTTTACGTGAACTAAGCAAATTATTAAGTTTGAAATCAACAATAATGGCTGCAAAATATTCACAAAGTTTATCATTCCCGCTTGAAAACCGCCTTGCGGAATTTATCTTAAATACCTCTGATGATGGCATCTATATGGAGAAGCACGTAACTGTTTGTGAATTTTTAGGTGTTTCCTATCGACACTTAATGCATGTACTTGCACAATTTTGCGATAAGGGGTTATTAGTGAAAGAAGGACGTCAATATCGTATAAAACAGCATAACTCACTATATAATCTTGCTGAAATGTTGTGGAATAAATAAGGGTCTCAATTTTTATTTTCATCACGATATGATGTAATAAAGATAATAGCATATTAAATGCTAGTATTTATTTGTATGTTGCCACCAAACAAATTAATGGAATGTAGGTTTTACATATAATTAATCTCTTAGATGTATATGTATTAATATTTTCGTATGAAAAGCAACAATGAGAAAACAAATGTTTGACATAAGAATCCTTATTATGACTTTCCGTTAGCATAAAGGTTGTTGATTTATTGTAAGTGTAGGATAATATATGGTAGTTTATTCGTTTAATGTAAATAATTTCATAAGAGGTGAAAGGATGGTTTCATGGAAAAACCCTATCCTTTTATTATCAGGGATAGGAATATCTTATTTAGGGAATTGGATATACTTAATTGCACTTAATATTTCTATATTAGATTTAACAGGATCAGCAGCAGCAGTTGCTGGTTTATATGTTATTCGACCTATCGCGATGTTGATAACTAATACTTGGGCGGGGAGTGTTATTGATAGAATAAACAAAAGAAGGCTGATGATTTTCATTGATATAGTGAGAGGTGCTTTAGTATTCTTAATTCCTTTTATTGAATCACTTTGGGTTATTTATTTTATCCTATTGTTAATTAATATGGTTGGTGCATTTTTTGGTCCAAGCTCAGCTGTATACATAACTAAATTGGTTCCGCCTGAAAATAGAAAAAGATTTAACTCGTTGATGAGTATGACAAGCTCAGGTGCATTTTTGTTAGGCCCAGCAATTGCAGGAGTACTTATCATGTACGTAGGTACAGATTTATGTATTTTCATAAACTCGATTACCTTTATCATTTGTTCGTTATTCATTTATCTTCTTCCTAATGTAGATGAGGACTTATCAAAAATTCGGGAACCGATTCGATTGAAAACACTAGTGAGTGATTGGAAGGAAGTTAGAGAGTTTGTTATAACAGCGAAGTTTGTTTTTATTGTTTATTTGTTGTTTCAAATTGCAATGTTAATAGGGTTTGCTTTGGATTCTCAAGAAGTTACATTTATTAAACAAAACTTAATGTTATCAGATCGAGACTACGGATTAATTGTAAGTATTACAGGTATTGGTGTATTAGCAGGATCGTTAATAGCTGCAATTGTAACTAAAAAGGTACAACTAAAATTTTATTTAGGGGGAGGAATACTTCTAACGTCTATAGGGTACCTGTTGTTTTATTCATCCGATAATTTTATAACTGCAACAGCTGCATTCGTCTTTTTAGGATTTTTTATGGCATTTGCAAATGCAGGATACGCAACCTTTTTTCAAAATAGCATTCCAGTTCATATAATGGGGAGATTTGGAAGCATAGCGGAAATGGTACAAGGAATAATTCAAATTGGTTTTACACTTATATTAGGGGCTCTTGCAGAATGGTTTTCGCTACAATTGGTTAGTGTTTTATTTTCAATAGCTGCCATATTATTTGCTGTCACTCTTTTGATTATCGTATCAATGCCATCCAAATCTACTTATTTCAAAGATAACATGAATGAAATAGCGGGTTAACTATTCGATCATATGCATGTGAAAAGATCTTAAAGTAGAAATAGTGAAGGGGGATTTGTTGTTATCACTTGATAGGGGATAGTAAATATTATCATGAGTACCGAGCTAGTAAAATAGTCTATTTGTTATTTCATTTCCATTCTTAAGTGGAACGTATAAAAGTATGATTTGATAATCTGCCACGAATATTGATTAATCGTAAACATATTATATAAAGGCTGTTTTCCTATTAGGTGTTACTTTTCGTTCTTACATATATGCACGTATACATCTAGCGCTGGTGGCAACTATTCTTCTCTAAAGACTATAACAATCATTTGCTACACATCAACGACTTAAGTGTAAGTAGAAAATAGCAACAAAGTTTACGAAAAGAGCTATAAAATATACTGAGAAATATAGAGGAGGAACATTTGGTGGATAAGAGATACCCTATTGGACATTTTGAATTTAATGGTGAAATTAATGCTAATGTGACTAATGATTGGATAAATGACATTGAAAAGCTACCTCAATTATTACGAGATTCTGTAAAAGGTCTAGATAATCAACAACTTGATACACCTTATCGAACAGGTGGATGGACCGTTAGGCAAGTAGTCCACCACCTTGCTGATAGCCATATGAATGCTTATATACGTTTTAAATTGGCTCTTACGGAAGATACTCCAGAAATCAGGCCATATGAGGAAGGGAAATGGGCGGAGCTCCCTGATTCCAAAATGCCGATAGATATGTCATTATCACTGCTCGATGCATTACATGTACGCTGGACTAAACTACTTCGTAGTCTACATGCTGCTGATATGGAAAAGACATTTATCCATCCGGATTCAGGGGAAGTCACCATCGGTAAGAATATAGGCATCTACGCTTGGCACGGTCGACATCATCTAGCACACATCACTTCGATATCTAGTCTCAAAGGTTCATGAAATTTATGAGCGAATACTTTTGAGAATGTATGGTAAGGTGATGTAGCTATTTATATGCTCTCATCGTCATAATAGGTGCAAATAATTTTATGATGTTGGAGAGATAAAGAATACTAAATTACCTGAAAAATAGAAGCAGTGTTGTTTATATTTCAGTAAGAATAACAATAATTAATGTAAAATAAGTAACAATAAAAAGAGGCTGGGACAAAACCCACCTCTGAGATGAAAAAGCCGGTGAAATTTTACAAGAAGTAAAATTTCACCGGCTTTGTTTATTTTGGAATTAAAATAAGGACCACTTCT
>NZ_JAXBMC010000023.1:0-40479 GCF_033963865.1 Cytobacillus sp. IB215316
GGGAATCGAACCCGCGATCTCCTGCGTGACAGGCAGGCATGTTAACCGCTACACCACGGGACCAAATATTCTATACAGTTTATTATGTAATTCTTAATTTTTATAAGTGACCCGTACGGGATTCGAACCCGTGTTACCGCCGTGAAAGGGCGGTGTCTTAACCACTTGACCAACGGGCCATATAATCATAAAATCTCAATTGATTATCAGCGACATTTAATATATTAACATATTTTTAAAATAAAATGCAATAGTATTTTATTTATTTTTGGGCTCTTATTGTAAGCTGTGTTGTTATGTTGACTAAATTAAATAAGACAATATTGAATTGCAATCATTTTTATAGTAATAACAATCCATGAGCATTGGTTGTTAAAGCGTATATCCTAATACTATAATTTAAAAACAACAAAAAAACAATACAACCTTTTTAACAGTCAAAAGGGCTAAAAGTTACCCATTTTAGCCCTTTTGTCTTATTGTAAAATAGACTTTGTCTTTACATACATGTGGTTGTTAGAGGCTGCCATCGCGACTCTAGAATGAAAAATAACAATCAACCTGAAAAAAACTAAAGCAAGAAACAATAATTAACTATATACGCTACGCACAACATTTGTTTGTGATCGATCTGGTCCAACTGAGAAGATTGATAAAGGAATACCTGTTAGCTGTGATACTCTTTCAAGATAATGACGAGCATTTGCAGGTAACTCTCCTAAATTTTTGACTCCTGTAATGTCCTCTGACCATCCAGGCAATTCTTCGAATACTGGCTCACACTCTGCTAGCATTTTCAAGCTAGCAGGAAATTCTTCTATGAGTTGTCCCTTATAACGGTATGCTACACAGATCTTTAATGTCTCGATTCCTGTAAGTACATCAATTGAGTTAAGTGATAGATCAGTGATTCCACTTACTCTACGAGCATGTCGAACGACTACACTATCAAACCAACCGACGCGACGTGGTCTACCAGTAGTCGTACCATATTCACGTCCTACTTCTCTAATTTGATCTCCTATCTCATTCGTAAGCTCTGTAGGAAATGGTCCATCTCCAACTCGGGTCGTATATGCTTTTGATACACCTACAACATGTTTTATTTTAGTAGGACCGACACCTGAACCAATTGTAACTCCGCCTGCGACTGGATTTGAAGATGTTACAAATGGATACGTTCCTTGATCTATATCTAACATTACACCTTGAGCACCTTCGAATAGAACTCTGCGTCCTTCATCTAGCGCATCATTTAACACAACAGATGTATCACAAACATATTTTGCAAATTGTTGTCCATATCCATAATATTCGTCTAATATATCTTCCAATCTAAAGCCATCTACCTCATACATTTTTTCTAATAAACGATTTTTATCTTCAAGGTTTTTAGATAGCTTCTCTTCGAATGCGTCACGATCAAGAAGGTCTGCAATTCGGATACCTATACGAGCTGCTTTATCCATATATGCTGGACCGATCCCCTTTTTCGTCGTTCCAATTTTGTTATCGCCTTTTCTCTCTTCTTCGACCTCATCGAGTTTAAGATGATAAGGTAAAATGACATGTGCACGATTACTAATACGTAAATTATCAGTACTAACGCCACGTTCGTGCAAATAATTCAGTTCTTTAACAAGAGCCTTAGGATCAACTACCATGCCATTACCAATCGTACAAATTTTATCAGCATAAAAAATGCCTGAAGGTATTAAATGTAACTTATACGTGTTACCGTTAAACTTTATTGTATGTCCTGCATTATTTCCACCTTGATACCTTGCAATTACTTCTGCGTTTTCTGAAAGAAAATCTGTAATTTTACCTTTCCCTTCATCTCCCCATTGTGTTCCAACAACGACTACTGAAGCCATCTAGGCACCTCCGCTTTTTCCGAACTTTCATTTTTATTATTATCAAACATGATTAGTGTACCAATTTCATTGTGTATAGTCAATTAAAACCGAACATTATTATTTTATTTAGTAATTTTGTTCGTAGTTTTAATAATTACTTGATTAAACATATTTTTAACAGATTGATCGTAATAAAAATTAAACACATATACAACTAACACCTTTTTTCTGTATAACGATGACTGTTTCGTAAAACACATCATGACAATTGGGACAAACAACATATAATAGTTTGGTTATATAAATAAATGCTTAGCATTATTCGCTTAGAATAAAAATCATATTTCATCTTCCTTTTTAGACGATCAACTTTTCATAAAATGGAAAATTGTATTAGTTAACAAAAAAAGAACCACATGTAGATAATCTCTACTTTGTGGTTCTCTATTATTTTAGTAATCTCCTAAACTAAGCTCCAGCAGGAACACTTGAATCGCCATAGCGTGTCTCTAAGTTTACAAATTTATTATACTCTTTGACAAAAGCTAGTTGTACAGTCCCGACTGGACCATTACGTTGTTTGGCAATAATGATTTCTATTATATTTTGATTTTCTGTTTCTTTATCATAATAATCTTCTCGATAGAGGAAGGATACAATATCAGCATCTTGCTCGATACTTCCTGATTCACGAATATCTGACATCATCGGTCGCTTATCTTGTCTTTGTTCAACCCCACGGGAAAGCTGTGAAAGAGCAATAACAGGTACTTTTAATTCACGTGCAAGTGCTTTTAATGAACGGGATATTTCTGAAACTTCCTGTTGACGATTTTCCCCGCTTCGCCCACTACCCTGTATGAGCTGTAAATAGTCTATTAAAATCATTCCTAGACCACTCTCTTGCTTTAGACGTCGACATTTTGAGCGAATTTCACTAATACGTATACCTGGCGTATCGTCGATGTAAATACCTGAATTAGAAAGGCTCCCCATCGCCATCGTTAGTTTACCCCAATCCTCAGGAGTGAGTGAACCGGTCCTTAAGTTTTGGGCATCAATATTTCCTTCAGCACAGAGCATACGCATTACAAGTTGCTCTGAACCCATCTCAAGACTAAAAATCGCTACATTTTCATCAGTTTTCGTAGCAACGTTTTGAGCTATATTTAACGCAAACGCAGTTTTACCCACAGAAGGACGTGCTGCAACAATAATTAAATCATTACGTTGAAACCCAGCAGTCATTCGATCAAGCTCAGAAAAGCCTGTTGGTATACCAGTAATGTCACCTTTGCGATTGTGTAATAATTCTATATTGTCATACGTTCGAACGAGAACGTCTTTTATACTTTGAAAGTCACCTGCGTTTTTCCTTTGGGCAACATCCATAATTTGTTTTTCTGCTTCATTTAAAAGAACATCTACTTCATCTTCTCGACTGTAGCCATCTTGAGCAATCGTCGAAGCTGTTCTAATGAGGCGACGTAAAATAGATTTTTCTTCCACTATTTTTGCATAATACTCAATATTTGCTGCAGTAGGTACTGAGTTAGCTAAATCACTTAAATAATTTAGCCCACCGATCTCTTCTAAGAGCTTCCCATCTGCTAGTTCTGATGTAACTGTTACTAAGTCAACAGGTTCACCCTTATCTGAAAGTAATAGCATAACATGAAAGATTTTTTGATGAGCAGCTCGATAAAAATCTTCAGGAATTAATATTTCAGAAGCCAAAGTCAATGATGATGACTCAAGGAAAATAGCACCTAATACAGCTTGCTCCGCTTCAATATTTTGCGGTGGTATGCGATCCATTATCATATCACTCATCCACTTTCACCATCCTATAGAAAAAATGTGATTTTTAGAAAAAGGTACGTTTAAAAATGTACACTTTATCATTAAATCACATTTCCACTCATTTTGTATAATTAATTTATTCCTCTATTACCTGAACTTTGACAGTAGCGGATACTTCTGGATGTAGTTTAATAGATACGTTTGTAAATCCTAAAGCTCTAATTCCATCCGCAAGCTCTATTTTACGCTTGTCAATTTTCATTTTATGTTTCGTTTTTAATTGCTCTGCTATTTGTTTACTCGTAATTGAACCGAATAATCTGCCACCTTCACCAGCTTTCGCAGTAAATTCGATGGTGATTTTCTCAAGCTCTGCCTTTAATTTTTTGCACTGATCTAGTTCTGCTTCAGCCTGCTTCTCTTCCTTTTTTTTCTTCGCTTCTAATGAACTAATATTACTTTTTGTTGCTTCTACTGCAAGGCCTTGTTTGAAAAGAAAGTTTTGAGCGTATCCATCAGATACATTTTTTACTTCCCCTTTTTTTCCTTTCCCTTTAACATCCTTTAATAATATTACTTTCATGATTCTTTCCCTCCATCTAAATAATCATCAAGTACTAACTTTAATTCCTGTTCAACTTCATCAATACTCATATTCTCTAACTGTGTTGCAGCATTTGTTAAGTGACCACCGCCGCCGAGAGCTTCCATAATGACTTGGACATTAACATTACCTAAAGATCGAGCGCTAATTCCAATTACTTGATCACTACGCATCCCAACAACAAACGAAGCTGTTACATCATTCATTGATAATAATGTGTCAGCGGCTTGAGCTAATAACACTTGATCATACGTTTCATCAGCATCTCCAAGTGCTATTGTTAAGCCTGATCGATAGATCACCGCTTTTGCTATTAGATTAGCACGTTTTACATAATGATCAATATTTTCTTTTAATAATTTTTGAACGAGTATAGTATCTGCACCGTGAGCACGTAAATTAGATGCAGCATCAAAAGTTCGTGAGCCGGTGCGTAGCGTAAAGCTTTTTGTATCTACGATAATCCCTGCTAACAATGAAGTTGCTTCAAGCATATCCATCTTTAAACCTTTAGGTTGATACGCTAATAGCTCTGTTACAAGCTCAGCAGTAGAAGATGCGTAAGGTTCCATATAGACGAGAAGGGGGTCTTCTATGAAGTCCTCACCTCTTCTATGATGATCGATTACAACTACACTTTCCGTTTTATTAATTAATCTTTCCTCAATGACTAGTGAGCTTTTATGAGTGTCTACAACGACTAACAATGTCTCGTCAGTAATTATTTCAAGCGCTTGTTCAGGTGTAATAAATTTAGACCATAAGTTTGTATCTTTTTTAATTTCATTAATCAGACGTTCGATTCCAGTTCCTATATCATCTTTGTCTAATACAATGTACCCATTATTCTCATTCACTTCAGCAACTTTTAAAATCCCTATTGCTGAACCTATCGAATCCATATCAGGGTTGACATGTCCCATTATTAATACTTGATCACTTTCAGTTACAAGTTCTTTCAATGCATGCGATATGACACGCGCACGTACCCTCGTCCTTTTTTCCATAGGGTTCGTTTTTCCTCCGTAGAACTTCACCTTTCCATTCGTTTGCTTAATAGCAACTTGATCACCACCTCTTCCGAGTGCTAGATCAAGACTTGATTGGGCAAGTACTCCTAACTCAGGTAAAGATGAAACCCCTACTCCAATACCAATACTTAATGTTAAAGGCAAATGGTGCTTTGAAGTTTTTTCTCGAACATCGTCTAATATAGAAAAACTCTCGGTTTCTAATTGCTTCAAGATATATTCATTCAATACAGCGATAAAACGTTCTGATGATGTTCTTTTAATAAAAACCCCGTTTTCCTTTGCCCACTTATTTAATAAAAACGTTACTTGGCTGTTCAAATTACTTCTTGTTTGATCTTCTACTCCTTGCGTAACTTCATCATAATTATCTAACAAAATTACTGCTAGTACAGTCCGTTCATTCTCATATTGAATTTGAATTTCTTTCTGTTCTGTTACATCAAAAAAATAAATCAGACGTTCTTCTGGCTTTACATGTACTTTAACCTTTCGTTCATAAAGCGTAATAATATCATCATCAACTTCTTGCTTAATAATCGGAATTAAGCTCTCTGTAATGTCATGTAGTGAACGTCCTACTAATGTATCCTCTGGAAAATAGGAAGTTAAAAATGAGTTACTCCATTCTACATTAAAGTGTTCGTTATAAAGTAGTATCCCAATGGGCATTTCAAGTAAAGCTTCTTCTCCAACTTTTTTGACTCGGTGGGAAAGAGTAGAAATATAATCTTCTATCGATTGGTTAATTACCCTTTCGGACTTAATAAAAAAGTATATAGGGATGCCAAGGAGCATAAAAGCAATGATTCCGTAGATCCATTGATAAAAAGTAATAATAAGTATCATTAAAATCGAAATACTAATTATTCCATATATAGGATACCGAATTACACTCTTTTTATAGTACGAAGGCACGTTTTTCAGCTCCTAAATTTTAAGATATATGCGCCCATTAGCGCTTAGTTACTATTCTTTTCCGTAGGTCGAACCCTATATCAATTATACCTAAGATTCGAATAATTGGTATAAGAAACAATGAAATGATAAATACAAACAATTGAACAACTTTAGAATAGCCTTTATGGTGTAAGAAATAAAATAATAAAGACATACCTTGAATAATCATTAGTAATTGCAAAATAAAATCAATATTTATCATTGGAAAGAACAAACTTGATTCTTCTTCTATAACAAAAGACATAATGATCGTAATTAAATAATACCAAATGACACTTTTGGGCAGCATAAGATCTCTAAAAGGTGGCCACGGTTCAATATTTATATTAAAACGCTTAATAATCGGTATTGAAACAATTAACGAAATGAGCGCAAATAAAAACGCAGTCATAACAAAAAAGCTTGGTATTAAGTACTGAAATAAATCTACTGTTGCTTGAAATTGTTTAAGGACTTGCTCATTTACATCTTGTCCTACGCCCTCCATCATACTTGTAGCCATCGTTATTGACTCATTCATCAATAATGTCATTTCATTTATGAAATCAATTTTGAAAAGCAACATCGATCCAACATAAATAAATGTAATATTAATTAAGTATATGACCGTTCCAATTAACAGTGTCATGTAATGACTTTTCTTTTTCTTTATTAAATACCCTGTAACAATGCCACCACTTGTAAACATTAATGCAAGCGGTACTGCCAATACTGAACCAACGGCAATTGTTAATAAAATAGCAGGTATAATTAATATTATGCCATTTCGCAAACCATTTCTAATCGTAAAAAGCATAATTGGTAGTGGAAGAAAAAATATTGATACTGATCCAAGGAATGGTATGTACATAGAAATGAACACTAATATAATAAAAATTGCTAGTAGTATAGCTCCTTCTGTTAATACTTTCGTATTCTTCAACAGTTCCACCTCATGTTGGCTTAATTTCTTCATTTTCTTCACTTACTATATCAATTCATCATTAGTACGTAAAGTAAAGTGCGATTGCTCAATCTCAACAATAGAGTATGACGCCTAGTTAACCGACAAACACTGAAGGCACTTTCATATGAAGGGTTTGGAGTTGGATATAAACAACGTTCGTTTTACATAAGGCTGTTGACAGACATATGACAGATCGTCAATGCCCGTATTTATACGGCGAACGAAATAATCACTATAGCTATAACAGCCTGAGGAACAAGACTTAACATATGTATGTACCTATTTAAGAAAGGAAAAAGCAGCAAGGAACCCCCGCTGCTTTAAAAATTATTATTCACCTGTAACATAAGGTAGTAATGCCATTTGACGAGCGCGTTTAATAGCAATAGTTAATTTACGTTGATATTTAGCGCTTGTGCCTGTAACACGACGTGGTAAAATTTTACCTCTTTCTGAGACAAACTTTTTAAGTACATCAATATCTTTGTAATCGATGTGAGTGATACCGTTAGATGTGAAATAACACACCTTACGACGTTTAGCACGTCCTCCTCTGCGTCCTCCTGCCATTGTTCATCCTCCTTTCTATTTCATTTATATATACACGTTCAAGAATAATCGAATAAACTACTCAGCAAATTAGAACGGCAAATCGTCATCAGAAATGTCTATAGGCTGTCCATCATTTGCAAACGGATCGTCATTTACTCGAGTAAACCCTTGATTATTATTATTACGTTGGTTCTGATTTTGTCCAAATTGCTCGTAGCCACCTTGGTTTCCTTGGTGATTATTGCCTGCAGGTCGCTGCTCATTACCTGATCGCGGCTCTAAAAATTGCACACTTTCAGCAACTATCTCAGTTACATATACGCGTTTACCGTCTTGTCCTTCGTAGTTGCGTGTTTGAACACGTCCATCTACTCCAGCTAAACTACCCTTTTTCAAGTAGTTTGCGACGTTTTCAGCTGGTTTACGCCATACAACACAATTAATAAAATCGGCCTGTCGTTCACCTTGCTGATTTGTAAATGTTCTGTTGACAGCTAACGTAAAGGTTGCAACTGCTACTCCACTTGGAGTATATCGTAATTCTGGATCTTTCGTTAATCGTCCGACAAGAATTACACGATTCATCATCAGAACCACTCCCTTTAAAGAACCTCTATTTTACAGAGTTTCTTTCAATTTATATTTATTCTTCTTCTTTTACAACGATATGACGAATAATATCTTCACTAATTTTTGCTAGGCGATCAAATTCGTTAATCGCTTCAGCATTAGAAGCTACTTGTAAAATCATATAATAACCATCACGGAAATCATTGATTTCATAAGCTAGACGGCGTTTTCCCCATTCTTTTACTTCAGCAATCTCCGCACCTTTTTCAGTTAAAACGTTGCTAAAACGTTCAACAACTGCTTTCTTTGACTCATCGTCAATGTTTGGGCGGATGATATACATAATTTCGTATTTTCTCATCACAGTCACCTCCTTTTGGTCTGACGGCTCTCAAATGAGAGCAAGGAGCAATTGAATTAATTACTCACAATACGTGATTATAGCATATGGAGAAGAATATCGCAAGCGCCTTACAAATTTCTGATAAACATTTCGCCATTTCACATGAAGGTGCTTTTTGTCCTCCAATGAAATGGCGAAGTAACCTCGAAGAGATAGACACTCGAGCTTCTTATTGTTAAATAAAATTAACCCTTGTATATACATTTAAGCGCATGCACCTAAAGAGTCTTACAAAACACAATTATGTGAAGCCATTACTTTTACGTCGAGTGTTTTCACATGATTGTGCTTGCCAACAAACAAACACGCACATAACTAACGTTCGTGACATCTTTTCTTCTATAAAGCAAAGACAATGGCTATCACCATCATCTAGCTTCTCAAATTAAGTTAAAGTAGTAACAAAGTTTACGAAATGAGCCTAAACGATTGATACTGTTTTACACATTAAATCGAAAGTGAATGACATCTCCATCTTGAACAATATACTCTTTTCCTTCCAAGCGAACATTACCAGCTTCCTTCGCCGTTGTCATAGAACCTGCCGCTAAAAGGTCGTCGTATGACACTGTTTCTGCTCGAATAAAGCCACGTTCAAAATCTGTATGGATGACCCCTGCACATTGCGGAGCCTTCATTCCTTTACGAAAAGTCCATGCTCTAACCTCCTGAACACCGGCTGTAAAATAAGTAGCTAGTCCAAGTAAGCTATAAGTTGCACGAATAAGTTGATCTAGGCCTGATTCTTCTATTCCGAGCTCTTCAAGAAACATTTCTTTCTCTTCCCCTTCAAGCTCAACAATCTCAGATTCAATTTTTGCACATACTACGATGACTTCTGAATTTTCTCCTGCTGCAAATTCTCTAACTTGCGTTACATATTCATTGTTTGAAGGATCCGCGACTTCCTCTTCACTGACGTTCGCCACATATAGAATAGGTTTAATCGTTAATAAGTGTAGTCCTTTAACAATTTTCATTTGCTCTTCAGTAAACTCAACTGAACGTGCTGGCTTTTCATTTTCAAAAGTTTCCTTCAGCTTCACAAGCACCTCGTGCTCGTACATCGCTTCTTTATCTTTCTGCTTTGCCATTTTGCCAACGCGATCAATTCGTTTATCTACAGTTTCTAAATCTGCTAAAATTAGTTCTAAATTAATTGTTTCTATGTCTGCAATTGGATCCACTTGACCAGACACATGAGTAATATTTTCATCCGCAAAACAACGAACAACATGACAAATAGCATCAACTTGTCGAATATGAGACAAAAATTTATTACCTAAACCTTCACCTTTACTTGCTCCCTTAACAATACCAGCTATATCTGTAAATTCAAATGCTGTAGGTACAGTCTTTTTCGGCTGAACAAGCTCCGTTAATTTCTCCAAGCGATGATCAGGTACTTCTACTATGCCTACATTAGGATCTATTGTACAAAACGGGTAGTTTGCTGATTCAGCTCCCGCTTGAGTAATTGCATTAAAAAGCGTAGATTTACCAACATTCGGTAGACCCACAATTCCTGCAGTTAAAGCCATTGTAATTTCACTCCTCTTATATATCCGCTATCAATTCAGTCTTTCCCAATTATAGTGATTCCTAGTTAAAAAAACAAGGAGTTAAATTTTTTCAATCGCTACAACACAATCAAACAAAGTGCTCCCCATCCCATTATCTGAAATACGATTTGGAGTGAGCAAATTAACACTCCCACCAAACTTACTCCACTGACCTTCATCTATATTAATTGTATTGCGATGTGCTTCTTTCAAAATTCGCACACGTCCCTCTAGTTCTCCACGTTCATTAAACACTTTAACAAGATCATCTTCTTGTAGTCTTTCTTTTTCAGCAACATCTTTTGATACCTCTACCTTAATTTCTTGCATAGAATCAATAAGATGATAGTGTTGCGAATGATTTGATCTCAACGGATGAATGGACAACAAAGTATAAGGATATTTTCCAAGGAGATCTGGATTTTTTTGTTTTGATTCAAGTGGATAATCAATTCGTAACCGGCCATCAAAACCTTTTTGGATTGCTTGTGATGAAGTAAATTCATACTTTCCACTTGCTGTCATAAATTTCTTATCACTCCAAGGAACATGATCAATAGGTAAAGGTAAATGATCATACTTTCTTAATCTCTCAAGTGTAATACCTTTTGTAACTAAATCTCCTAACCCAATATTAATAAATTGTTCTCTATTAAATGCAAAATCATCTGCAAAACCTAAGCGTTTTGCCAACTCTGTCCATATCATTAATTCCGATTTCACTTCACCTGGAGGCTCGACTAATTTTGGACCATAATTCACGTAATGATGATACATAGACGAATAATACACGTCCTCTTCTTCAAATACGGTCGTAGTTGGTAATACATAATCAGCCATCTGAGCAGTATCAGTCATAAATTGTTCTACAACAACTATCGTGTCTACCTTTGAAAAAGCTTGTTTCACTCGATTTGTATTTGGTACTTGTATAACTGGGTTTCCACATGTAACAAAGACCATTTTAATAGGCGGATCATTAGCTAAAAGAATCCCTTCTGCTTGTTGCATCATGGTAAATGTCCTTTTATGCTGTCTGCGATTTGGCAATGACAGTGCATTTATGTCAAAGCTTTCACCGACTTGCTTATTAGCAAAATTCACACCTCCACCAGGAATGCCGATATTACCACTTATTGCAACCAAAGCATCGATCAGACGGATCGTATTCCCTCCATTTGTATATCTTTGCATTCCTAAACCTAAATAAGTCATTGTTGGCTCATTCGCATATATATGAGCTAATTTTGTCATAATATCTTTCGAAACGTCTGTAAGCTCTTCAAGTTCATCTAGTGTTTTTTCTTCAAGTATGTTCAGTAAATCACTATAGCCAAGCGTATGGTTATCAATAAATTGTTGATTTTGTAAATTGAGGCGCACGATCTCTTTCATAATACCTATCGCTAACAAACCGTCCATACCAGGCTTAATCGAAACATATTCATTACTTAATTTTGCAGTTGCATTTGACATTGGATCAATAACTATAATATTGGCACCTTGCTGTTTGGCTTTGGTTAAATTAGCGTATAAATGCATGTTCGTACGCGCTACATTTCTACCCCAAATCACTATATTTTTGCTATTAAATACGTCATCTGGACTATGACTGTATGAATCACCGAAATCCCAAGTTTGTGCTTCTATGCCTGCTCCCCAACAAATACTACCTGTTAGTTCAGTTACTCCTCCATAGCAATTAAAAAAACGTTTATCAAGGTTTGTTAACAATCCACTATTTGAATAATCATGGCTATGAAGTACTGCTGTCGTACCGTACGTTTTTTTTATACCAGCTAGTTTATTAGAGATTTCATTTAGCGCTTGCTTCCATGAAATTCTTTGAAACGTCCCATCCACTTTTTTTAATGGATATTTTACTCTTTCATTAGAATTTGCTCGGTGTTCAAGCATCCTACCCCTTCCACAAATTTTACCTTTTGTAATTGGGTGATCTTGATCTCCTTCAACTTTTACAACCATATTATTTTCAACTGTTACTTCAAAACCACAACTATCCCAACAATTTAACGGACAAGCTGTTTTATACTTTACTCTCACCTTCGTATCACCCTTATAAGAGGTTATTTCAAATTAGCATGATTTTTTACACTAAAGTACGGATAACTTTAAATTATTCCTCATATTTTTCAATAACTTTTTTCATTTTACGTGTGAATTCTTTTCTTGGAAGCATTACACTATGTGCACACCCTTCACATTTAATCCTAATGTCCATACCCATGCGGATAATTTTCCATCTATTCACACCACAAGGGTGCTGTTTCTTCATTTCAACGATATCATTTATTCCAAATTGTTTATTTTCCAACTTACACTATCCTTTCATCCATCTATTTTCATCATTCAATATGGCTGTTTTCGCATTGATTGTTGCTTTTCGTAATTAAAGCTATATACGATTATAACTAACGTTCGTGGCAGCTTTTCTTGTGTACAACGATGACTAACAACATAAAACACTTTTGTATAGTACTAATCTGAAAACAATAGCAACAATGTTTACGAAGAGAGCCTTTGTAATCACTGTTTTCGCACTAATGATTGCTTTTCGTAATTAGAGCTAAATACGATTATAACTAGCGTTCGTGGCATCTTTTCTTCTGTGCAACGATGACCAACAATTATAAACACTTTTTAGAGTACTAATCTGAAAACAGTAGCAACAATGTTTACGAAAAGAGCCTTTAATATTCAGGAAACTGCTTATAGTAAAGTCGATACTACTATATTACCAAGTTTTCATTCCCATTTATACCGATTTGCAATAGGATGGATCAATATTGCTGCAAGCAAATATAAATTTATGACACCATAGATAGGATAGAGAACAGATACTAATGTAGCAAATCCAAATGAAGTAAACGGAATCATAGTAATTAAAGTTAACAATGCAAGGAGCCAAAAAGGGAGCTTTATTTTTTTTCGAAATCTCGTTGTTAAACCGAATATGCCGGAAGCAGCAGTTGTATAGATGGCCGACCATAATAAAAATGACATAATAATCAACATGGCATATGGAAAGTATTTTAATACTCCAAATAACGGAATCTCATAAAGAATCATTTCACTAGCTATTTGTAATAATGACTGATTATAAATAAATGAAATAATTCCTAATAGTAAGCCACTCCCTATACTTGCAATCCATGCCTCTCCAACCCTTTTTATTTCTTTACCAATTGCTGAAAGAACAGCAACTAAAGGTAGAATATTTAATGCTGTAAAAGTAAATGCAGACGGCCAATTTGATTGTTCATTTAGATTAAGATTAATACTTTGTCCATTTTTATATAAAAACAGAAATAATGTTACCATCAAACTAATAATTAAAATCGGTAGAATAAAAATATTAATGGATACAATTCCTTTTAAATCCCATATAAACAAGAATACAAGCATGAAGCAAAAAATTAATATCCCTATCCAATATGGAATCTGTAATATTTCTAATGTAGCTCCGCCACCTGCAAGCATAACAACAGTAGTAGTAAATAAATATAATATTATCATCCAATCATATGCTAATGATAATCGTTTACCTACTAGCCTTTGCAAGACAGGTAGAAAATGTTCAGATTGCTCCTCGTAACTTATTTTCATAATAACAAAACAACTAATGATAAATATTAAAGTAAAAATGATAATAGCAAGTCCACTTTCTTGTCCAAAAAACTGCCAAATCTCTCTTCCAGAGGCGTAGCCTGCTCCAATCATTGTGCCTAATATTAAAAACATCCACTTCAATCCAGACTTTAACATACTCATGCTCCCTCTTTTCATTTAACTATTTTATGTATAGTTTTAATTTTTCCTCCGTATACTGTTACTACTATTACAAAGGAGTGAAAGCTATGAATCTTAAACCAAAATTTTTAAATATTGTTAATGAAAGTACTCGGGTGTCTTATGATGATGGTCACGCAATTAATAGCTTAGCAACAAAACTCCTTTCCTCCTTACCACAAAAAATTCAGCAACCAATTGTATTCGTTTGTATTGGTACCGATCGATCAACAGGTGATTCGCTTGGACCATTAGTAGGTTCAAAACTTGAGGAAAAGAATTTGACTCATTTTCATGTATATGGAACGTTAGAGGATCCTATTCATGCTGTAAATCTAAAAGATAAGTTAATAGAAATTAATAACGCTTACCGGAATCCATTTATCATCGGTATTGATGCTTGTTTAGGGAAGTTAAATAGTGTAGGTTATATTTCAATTGGAGATGGACCTGTTAAACCAGGTGCTGGGGTAAATAAAGAATTACCTGCAGTAGGCGATATTCATATGACGGGAATTGTAAACGTGAGTGGATTTATGGAGTTTTTTGTCCTACAAAATACTAGATTACATATTGTCATGAGTATGGCTAAAACGATTGCAACTGCCATTAATGAGGCACACAACCAATATAGTTTAAAAGAATTATCATCTAGGTTCCTCCGCTAGTTCATATAAAAAAACTGCACCATATTAAATAAAAATGTACATAGTGCAGTCATCAATAACTTGTTGGCTATTTTCGCATAGATTATTATTTTTCATACTAATAATTAAACAAAATTTAGTGACATCTTTTTCTTCTAATTTAGGAACTATAGCAACAAAGTTTACGAAAAGAGCCAACTTGTTATTATATTGTTGCAAGAATGGTTTTGTAGTTACAATTATCAACAAGATTCAGTTATTTACGGTAAAATTGGCCAAAAATACAATACTGTCACAAATAATGATACAACCAATAGACTTGGTAACATGTTTGCAACCCGGATTTTTGTTATCCCTAACATATTTAGACCTATAGCGATAATCATTATACCACCTGTTGCAGTGATTTCTATTATGAGTAATTCCATCAACTTTGGTGGTATCCATTTGTCGATTTGAGTAGCAAATATCGCTAATGAACCTTGATAAATAAACACTGGTATAGCAGAAAAAATCACTCCAACACCTAATGTTGTAGCCAATACAAAGCTAGTAAATCCATCAAGTATTGATTTAGTAAATAGTATATTGTGATCGTTTCTTAATCCACTATCAAGTGCACCTAAAATCGCCATAGCCCCTATAACGAATATTAATGTTGCCGTCACAAAACCTTTAGCAACTGTACCTTCATCCTTTGCCCCTATTTTATTTTCCAGCCATTTACCTAACAAATTTAATTTGTCATCTATCCCCCAAAGTTCACCTAGTATTCCTCCTAGTGCTAAACTTAAGATGACAAGGATAAATTGTTCACTTTTGAGTCCCATCTGTATTCCTAATATGAAAACGGATAAACCAATCCCTTGTAAAACAGTCGTTTTCACTCTTTCTGGAATTCTTTGCAAAAACGTTCCAAATAACGTACCAATAACAATTGATACACAATTAATTACAGTTCCAAGTAATACCATTTCATATCCCCTTCTGGTTGCATTCACTATAATATAAAATGACTAATAAAAAAAAGCCACCGTTAATGATGGCCCATTGAAAATCATTTTGTAGGTGTATCTAGTATATCTAATATTCTTTCTAAATCTTCCTCTGAGAAAAACTCAATTTCAATTTTTCCCTTTTTCTTATTTTGTTTTATGACAACAGGCGTCCCAAACCGATCACGTAATATTGATTCTCTTTCTCTGATAAATATGTTCTTTTCTTTTTTCGGCTTAGATGTTTCACGTGGAACATCTTTATTAAGCTGTTGAACTAATTGTTCTAGTTGTCTCACATTTAATTGTTCATTTATCACTTTTTCAGCTAGTTTTTTTGTCTTTTCTTTATTTTTTAAGCCTAGCAAAGTCCTTCCGTGTCCCATCGTTAATTTTCCTTCAGAAATAAGTACTTGGATTGATTTAGGAAGAACTAACAAGCGAAGATGGTTTGCGATATGAGGGCGACTTTTTCCTAAACGCTGTGCTAATTGCTCTTGTGTAAACTCTAATTTATCAATTAAAGTTTGGTAAGCTAATGCCTCTTCGATAGGAGTTAAATCCTCTCTCTGTAAATTTTCTAATAGAGCGAGCTCCATAATCTGCTGTTCTGATAAATCTCTAATAACAACAGGTACAGTTGATAAATCAGCCTCTTTAGCAGCTCTAAATCGACGTTCGCCTACAACAATTTCAAACCCTTTAATGCTTTTCCTAACAATTAATGGTTGTAATATTCCGTGCTGTAGTATAGACTCTTTTAATTCATCGATTGCTTCTGGTTGAAATGTTTTTCGAGGTTGATATGGATTTGGTCGTAACTCGTTAATTTTTACCTCTTGAACTATTTCTTCATTTCCCACATCCATACTTGCAAATAGAGCATTAATACCTTTTCCAAGACCTTTAGCCATTTGCAACCACTTCCTTTGCTAGATCTAAATAAACTTCTGCTCCTCTTGACTTTGGATCATATATGATAATTGGTTCACCATGACTAGGTGCTTCACTTAACCTTACATTACGTGGAATAATCGTCCGGTATACTTTATCTTGAAAGTACTTTTTCACTTCATCAATCACTTGAATCCCTAAATTTGTTCTAGCATCTAACATGGTTAGTAGAACCCCTTCAATAGTGAGCTCAGTATTTAAATGTTTTTGAACAAGTCTAACAGTATTAAGAAGCTGACTTAAACCTTCAAGCGCATAATATTCACATTGTACAGGTATTAACACTGCGTCAGAAGCAGTTAAAGAATTAATAGTTAATAATCCTAGCGACGGTGGACAGTCAATAATTATATAATCATATTGGTCTTTAATACGTTCTAATGCCCTTTTTAAGCGCACTTCACGTGAAATAGTAGGAACAAGCTCTATTTCAGCACCAGCAAGCTGAATGGTCGCAGGTATAGCATACAAGTTTTCAACTTTAGTTGGGATTGTGACTTCTTCTGCATCAATATCTTCAACTAATATATCATAAATACACTGATCTACTTCTGCCTTTTCAATCCCTGCTCCACTAGTTGCATTTCCTTGTGGATCAATGTCTACTAGCAAGACCTTCTTACCTATGTATGCTAAGCAAGCACCTAAGTTAACAGAAGTTGTCGTTTTCCCAACTCCACCTTTTTGATTAGCAATTGCAATTGTTTTTCCCACGATGTCACCTACCTTTAATTGAACATCAATTTTACCACTTCACTATTTTATCATGAAAATATGCTATTTTACTGTAATTTCTCAAAAAAATAATACTCTTCCTCATATTACTATCACTTATTTGTCTATCATAATGTTTTTTCAAATATGGGTTTGTATATGAAATAACTAACGAGAGGTAGTTTAATGTTGCTATGTTGCATATAACAGGAGAAAAGGTACAGTTACACATATATTTTCCTAACATTACTAACAGCAGCCTCTAGCTAAAGTAGGTAAAAGCAACTTCAAAGCTAAAGAAAAGGATTTTTTCTCATAAACTTTGTTGCATTTATTAACATAGTAGGATGAGGGTTTATCCGAGCTCAATCATTGATAGAGATGCTATGAACTAGTAAAAAAGCGCAAAGAAATAAAACCTCATCTCATGAGGTTTTATTTCTTTGGTATTTTTATTGTAAACTGATAGTATTCGTCGAATTCTTCTTCTTCAGCATTTATTGATAATCCAGTGTCTTCAACCATAGATAACGATTGACGTATTGTATTTACGGCAATCCTCATATCTTTACTAAAAGCCTTTTTACTAGCCTTCTTTTTAACATTTGATTGTTCTAATAGTTTTACAACACGGTCTTCTGTTTGCTTAACATTAAAATGTTTCTCAATAATTTCATGTAATAACTGAATTTGTTTTCTTGGATCTTTTAATGCAATTAATGCCCTTGCGTGGCGTTCGGTAATTTTCTTTTCCATTAAAGCTTGCTGTATTTCATTTGGAAGCTTTAACAAGCGTAATTTATTCGCAACTGTTGATTGTCCCTTCCCAAGACGTTGAGCTAACGCTTCTTGAGTTAAATTATGTAATTCTAGTAATTTGGCATATGCTATCGCTTCTTCGATTGCTGATAATTCCTCACGTTGTAGATTTTCTATTAAAGCAACAGATGCTGTTTCTGTGTCATTGAAGTTTTTTATTATAGCCGGTATCGTATCCCATCCCAATTGCTGAACAGCTCTCCATCTTCGTTCTCCTGCAATGAGTTCATATTTTTGATCATCTAATATACGAACGACTATTGGTTGGATAATTCCGTGTGTTCTAATCGTTGAAGCTAATTCTGAAATTTTTTCTTCCGCAAATACAGACCGAGGCTGATATCGGTTTGGGATGATATCCGTTACGTGCAATTTTTTAATCTCTTCATTTTCTGTTGTTTCAATAATTTCTCTTTCTTCTTTTTCACTTAGTCCAAAGATTCGTGAAAAATGATGTTTCATATGATACACACCACCTTTTAGAAACTCCTCAATTAATATTCTCTATAAAAGGATAAAGTTCCTGCTATTACATTTTACTATTAAATGTTTCACGTGAAACATTCCATTATTCAATCGGTAACTTGTTTGGTGTTCCTGGCTTTCTTGGATATTTTTTTGGTGTTGACTTTTCTTTCTGAATAATAACAATATTTCGTTCACTATTTTCAATTGGTAACAAAAAATGATGAACATCAATCAGTTTACCACCTAGAGTATTTATTGCTTTTGATCCGTTCGTTAACTCTTCTGTTACCGAAGAAGCTTTTAATGCTAAAAACATGCCCTCTTTTTTAACTAATGGCATACATAATTCACACAATACTGACATACGCGCAACTGCTCGAGCAGTTACAACATCAAAGCTTTCTCTCATTTCTGCTTTTCTTCCAAAGGTCTCAGCGCGATCGTGATAAAAGAAAGTATGATCCAAGTGCAGCTCATTAGCAAGGTGCTGTAAAAAGCTAATTCTTTTATTTAAAGAATCAACAATCGAAATTTTTAAATGCGGAAAACAAATTTTCAAAGGAATACTAGGGAATCCTGCACCAGCACCTACATCACAAATTGACAGGTTTTTAGTAAAATCAAAATGAAACGCAGCTGTAATTGAATCAAAGAAATGCTTCAAATAGACTTCTTGTTTATCAGTTATGGCTGTTAAGTTCATTTTATTATTCCACTCAACTAATAACTGATAATACAGCTCAAATTGTTGTAATTGTTGAGAGGATAACTTTATCCCCTGTTCATTCAGCATGTGCTGAAACTGTTCAATATTCATAATCAATTCCTTTCATTGCACAATTAGAAAGTCCTGTGTTGATGCTTCACTGACTTACAACATGTCAAACGATGTTATCATAACACATTCGCCATATACAATGAATAGCTAAACTACTTGCTAAATAATTGTTTGACATGACTCTTAATCAAGGCTGTTTCCCCATTGTTTGTTGTTTATCGTATTAGGACATAAACTCGAACACAACTAGCGCTCTTGGCACATTTTCTTCTGTAACATGATAACTATCATGTAAAACCAATTCTTTTAGTATAAATTAAAATAGCAACAAAGTTTACACAAACAGCCTTTGTATAAAAACTCTCCTTTATCTCCACAGATGAAGGTAACTATTTATGATAAAGGGGCTTATATAGGATTTAATCAGGGCTGCTGGATATATTATTCGTTCGACAGTCTAGCTACCCTTCCTTGCTCAATATATACTAATAAAATTGAAATATCGGCTGGATTAACTCCTGAAATCCTTGATGCTTGCGCAACAGACAAAGGTCTTACTTCATTTAATTTTTGTTTCGCTTCATTTGCAATCCCAGTAATCATATCATAATCAATGTTATCTGGGATTTTTTTATTCTCCATTTTCTTTAAACGTTCTACTTGTTGTAGTGATTTTTCTATATATCCTTCGTACTTAATTTGTATTTCAACTTGTTCAGTGATCTCTTCATTTAATTCTTCTTCGCCAGGAGCTAAAACTTTAATATCTGAATAACTCATTTCAGGTCTTTTTAATAAATCAGATGCTCGAATCCCATCCTTTAGTTCACTACCACCAGCATTTCGAATATGCTCCTGAACTATACTACTAGGTTTAATAATAAATGACTGCAAGCGTTTTTTCTCAAGTGCGATTGCTTCTTTCTTAGCAATAAATTGTTGATACCTTTCTTCCTGAATAAGGCCAATCTGATACCCTATATCTGTTAAACGCAAGTCAGCATTATCATGTCTTAATAATAGACGATACTCAGCTCTTGAAGTCAATAATCTGTATGGCTCGTTCGTTCCTTTTGTTACTAAATCATCAATCAAAACACCTATATACGCATCAGAACGACTTAAGATTAATTCTTCTTTTCCTAAAGCACGATTTGCTGCATTGATCCCAGCCATGATACCTTGACCTGCCGCTTCTTCATATCCTGAAGTTCCGTTTATTTGACCTGCAGTGTATAGGTTTTGTATATTCTTCGTTTCTAATGTAGGCCATAATTGTGTAGGGACAATCGCATCATACTCAATTGCATAACCAGCTCTCATCATTTGGACATTTTCAAGACCAGGGATTGTGGAAAGTATTTGTTGTTGCACATCCTCTGGTAAGCTAGTAGATAATCCTTGTACATATACTTCCTGTGTATTTTTTCCTTCAGGCTCTAAAAAGATTTGATGACGTGGTTTATCGTTAAAACGGACAACTTTATCTTCTATGGAAGGACAATAGCGTGGTCCTGTCCCTTTTATCATACCTGAATACATTGGAGAACGATGAAGATTATCATCAATTATTTTATGTGTGTGCTCACTTGTATACGTTAACCAGCAAGGTAATTGGTCAGCCATTTCTTTTGTAGATTCATATGAAAATGCTCGAGGAACTTCATCACCTGGCTGAATTTCAGTTTTACTATAATCAATAGAATGACTATTTACACGAGGTGGTGTCCCTGTTTTGAATCTAACTAAATCAAATCCTAGTTCCTCTAAATGTTTAGATAAATTAACGGATGGTTGTTGATTGTTTGGTCCACTAGAATATTTTAAATCACCTAAAATGATCTCTCCTCGTAAAAAGGTCCCAGTTGTTATAACAACGGTACTCGCTTTAAAAATCCCACCTGTTTGAGTGATAACACCTGTACACATACCATCTTCTATAACTAATCGTTCAACCATCCCTTGCATTAATGTTAGGTTTTGTTCGTTTTCTAACGTTTTTTTCATTTCATGTTGATATAAAAACTTATCGGCTTGAGCACGTAAAGCTCTTACTGCTGGACCTTTCCCAGTATTCAACATTCTCATTTGAATATATGTTTTATCAATATTTTTTGCCATCTCGCCGCCTAAAGCATCAATTTCACGAACGACGATGCCTTTTGCCGGACCCCCTACAGAAGGATTACAAGGCATAAAGGCAACCATATCTAAATTAATTGTAAGTAGCAAAGTTTTAGCTCCTAGCCTTGCTGAAGCTAAACTTGCTTCACAACCTGCATGGCCTGCACCAATAACAATTACGTCATAATGACCTGCTTGATACCCCATTTGAGTACCCCCTTTATTCAATATTTTTTTCTTGTTGTATCCGCCTCGATTACTTCCCAAGACAAAATTGCGAGAATAACTGATCAATGAGACTTTCATGCACTGCTTCACCGATGATTTCACCTAAAAGTTCCCAAGCTCTTGTCAAATCTATTTGAACAATATCAATCGGTACTCCACTATTAATGCTATTCACCGCATCATCAATAGCAACTTTAGCTTGTGTTAGTAGCGATATATGACGACTGTTAGATACGTAAGTCATATCTTTTGACTCTATGCCTCCCTCAAAGAATAATGAAGAAATTGCTTCTTCTAGCTGCTCAATCCCTTCCTCCTGTAATAAAGAGGTAGATACGATAGGATAATTATTTGCTAATTCTTTTACTCGAGTCATATTAATTGTTTGGGGTAAATCTGTCTTATTAATAATGACAATTACATCCATACCCTCTACGGCATGAAATAGCTGTTCATCATCAACGCTAAGCTCATCATTTGAGTTTAAAACTAATAAGATAAGATCTGCTTCCTTTAATTTTTCTCGTGAGCGTTCTACACCCATTCTTTCGACGATATCTTCAGTTTCACGTATCCCTGCAGTATCAACTAACCTCAGAGGCACTCCTCTTACATTGACGTATTCCTCAATTACATCACGGGTTGTTCCAGGAATATCCGTAACAATTGCTTTATTCTCATGAACCAAACTATTTAATAAGGAGGATTTTCCTACATTCGGTCTACCAATAATTACAGTAGATAAGCCTTCTCTTAAGATTTTTCCTTGTTGAGATGTTTGGATTAGCTTATGAAGTTCATGCTGTACATTATTCGCCTTTGGCAATAATAACTGATGAGTCATTTCTTCAACATCATCATATTCAGGATAGTCAATATTCACTTCTACATGTGCCAAGGTCTCCAAAATATCTTGTCTGAGTCGATTAATTAACTTTGATAAGCGCCCCTCCATTTGGTGTAAGGCAACATTCATAGCACGATCTGTTTTGGCACGTATTAAATCAATAACTGCTTCAGCTTGTGATAGATCTATTCTCCCATTCAAAAATGCTCGTTTCGTAAATTCTCCCGGTTCAGCTAAGCGAGCTCCACCTTTAATTACGGTCTGTAATACTCTATTGACGGAAACTAAACCACCGTGGCAATTTATTTCTACTACATCTTCACGAGTAAATGTTTTTGGCCCTTTCATTACTGAAACCATTACTTCATCTATCGTTTCATTATTTATCGGATCTACGATATGGCCGTAATGAATTGTATGAGAAGGAACCTCTATCAATTTTTTATCTGAAGGTCCTTTGAAAATGGAATCTGCAATACTTAGCGCTTCAGCACCGCTAAGCCTCACAATCGCAATTGCTCCCTCTCCCATCGGAGTAGAGATTGCCGTAATTGTATCAAAGTCCATTCTTTTATTCACCGCTCTCTTAACATAAAATAACAAACATTATTTATTATTAAGCTATTTTCGCAATGGTTGTTGCTTTTAAGTTATAACCACGAGCAAAAACTAGCGTTCGTGACATCTTTTTCTGTAAAAATAGTATACAAACGTTTCGTCACCATTTCCAATTTGGTGATAATAGCAATAAAGTTCACAAAAAAACTTTTATAAAACAGCAACAATCACATAAAACCTCGTTCTCTGATGTAATTTAGTCATTATAGCAACAAAGTTTACGAAAAGAGCCTAATTAATATGACAATAAATATATTTAAAAACGTTTCCCTAAATTTTAAGAATACCATATCTTCAATTATCTAAAAAGATATTTGTATTATCATTTCCCTAATATCCACATTGAATAACCCATTTTAACAAACCTAGATGATTATCAGTTATCCACATGTGAATAAGATCTTTATTTTATTACATGACTTCCAGTTATCTTTATGTAGATTTATTTGACATTGTTGTTTCTTCTTTTGTAATGGCTGTTTCCGGATTCATTGTTGTTTTTCGTATTAAGAAAGAACACCTACACAACTAACTTTTGTGGCATCTTTTCCTTCTGGACAACGATGAATAACATTATAAAACCACTTTTTATAGTACTAAATTGATAACAATAGCAACAGTGTTTAAAAAAAGAGCGTTTGTAATTTAGAACTGCACAATTGCTATTATATTAAAATAGAGAAAAATCATGAAGTTCCGTAATAATTTAATAGAAAAGAGCCATACAATAGCGCTAAATGCATATGAGGAATAATGAGTACGGTTTGTAAAATAAAAAAAGCGACTCAATTTTGAAGACATCAACCAAACAATTACCATTTATTGTAAATAAACTATTGTGTAGTCTATAAACAATAATGTATTATTGCTTAGGTCTCCTATGAGCCACCAATGTACTTATTTTATTGGACTAATTACTATATGTCGATGTGGATCAGAACCTGAAGAATATGTTTTAACTTTATCATTTGTTGCCAATGCAGTATGAATGACTTTACGTTCATATGATGGCATTGATTCAAGTGATATATCCTTCCCAGTTCGAAGTGATTTTTCTGCTAAACGTTGTGCTAACTGATACAACGTTTCTTTCCTACGTTCTCGATAATTTTCGGCATCAACAATAATGTTCAAATAATGGTCTGCATATCGATTTGCAACTAATTGTGTTAAATATTGAAGGGAATTAAGAGTTTGTCCTCTTTTGCCAATTAAGATTGCAATTTTTTCACCTGACAATTGGAAGTTAACATATTTCCCGTCTTGTTTAACTTCAATTTTGACGTGAACACCCATATTTTCTGTAACTTGTTGAAGGAATTGCTGAGCTTCTTCGATCGGATCATGCAATTTGGTAACTTTTACAACTGCTGGCTTAGTGCCAAAAATACCAAATAGTCCTTTTTTGCCTTCATCGATGATATTTATTTCAGTGCGGTCTTTTGTTGTTTTTAACTGTTCTAGAGCTGATTGTACTGCTTCATCGACTGATTGGCCTGTAGCAGTTATTTGCTTCACTTTTTCTTATTCGCTCCTCCCGCAATTTCTGTTTTTATTTCTGGTCCTTTAATAAAATATGTTTGTACAATCATAAATAGGTTCCCAACTACCCAATATAAAGATAATGCTGCTGGAAAGTTAAGTGCAAAAATAATGATCATAATCGGCATAATCCATAGCATCATTGCCATTTGTGGATTTTGATTTTGAGTACCTGCCATCATCATTTTTTGTTGAATAAAAGTTGTTACCCCAGCTATAAGTGGTAATAAATAGAATGGATCTGCTTCCCCAAGGTTAAACCATAAAAATTCATGCTGTTTAATTTCAACAGTTCTCATGATTGCATGGTAAAAACCAATTAAGATAGGCATTTGTATTATTAATGGGAAACATCCCGCTAATGGGTTTACACCATGTTTTTGGAATAGCTGCATCGTTTCTTGCTGAAGTTGTTGTTGAGTTTTTTGATCCTTAGAGCTATATTTTTCACGAAGCTTTTGCATTTCTGGCTGTAATGCTTGCATAGCTTTCGAGCTTTTTGTTTGCTTAATCATTAACGGTAAAATTACTAAACGAATCAAAATTGTTACGATAATAATCGATAATCCATAATTATTATTCATGAGTTCTGCTACAGATGTTATTAACCATGATAGTGGATAAACGATATATTCATTCCAAAATCCGGTACTTTCTTTCGTAATTGGCTGGTTTACTTCAGTACAACCTGATATGATAGCTACTAAACCAATAAGACCAATTACTAGAAGAATTCGCCTTTTCAATCAAATTTCCTCCTCAAATATTATTCAATTTGATCTTTTATCTGATAAAAGTTTAGATTTATGACCATTAAGTATTGTAACATTTTTTAAACAAAAATTCCCTTGCTTATTTTCCACTCTTTAATATTTTTGCTCTTTTACATACATGGTGCAGACTACTTTTTATTTCCGCATAGTCCATTTCAGCAGCTGGTTTTCTAGCAATTATAACGTAATCCATTTCAGCTCTTAGAACATCTTTCGAATCGGTAAACACTTGTCGAATCAATCGCTTTATTCTATTTCTAGATACAGCATTTCCAATCTTTTTACTTACAGACAAGCCAATTCGGAAAAAATCTTGATCTGGTTTTTCAAGTACGTAAATAACAAATTGACGGTTAGCAAAGGATTTTCCCTGTTTGAAAACTTTTTGAAATTCATCATTTTTTTTTATTCGATACTTTTTCTTCATTTTTATCCCCCTGTAATTCATAGGGTTTAACATTATGATGCGCAAAATTAAGAAAAGCCTACGAGATCTATCATCCTTCCGCCAAACACTAAAGCTAGATATTTATGAATAGCTTTAGTCGGCCGCTTTAAGCGACAGCTATAAGTCAAGCTGATAGATTTTGGAGCTACATATAGTTAATGCTCAAGCATGAATAACACTCCAACATAATGTATATACTTTCTTATCTAATTGAAAAAAGACCACTGACGTTTCAGTGGCCTAAGCTGATAATACTTTTCTTCCTCTACGACGACGACGAGCTAAAACCTTACGTCCGTTTTTAGAGCTCATTCGACTACGGAATCCATGTACTTTACTCCGCTTACGATTATTTGGTTGATAAGTTCTTTTCATTATATGACACCTCCCTGAGGAATAGCTGTTAAAGACAGTCTTACTAATTATAGAGAAGAAACATATTAAATGTCAACCTATCATTTTAACTTCAATATTTTTTTAAAATTGACATACTTTCTCACTTTATTAAAGTTATAAAACATTTCTGTGGACAACTTTTTTACATTTATTTTTGTTCTTCTACAGTTATCGACAGCATTTACCCAATATCTCCTTATGTGGACATTTTTTTTAAACAACCTGTTAAAGTTGTGGATAAGCTACTAAAAAGCATTGCAACTATTATATTTTTTTGTTATCATATTTGTGTTTTCTATCTGTGAATAATTTATTTTATAATTACGTTATCCACAAAATGTGGATAACGTGTGGATATTTTATTAAAGGTTGTTTAAATGCTTGTCCACAAGTATGGGGATTTGTCGATAAACTACTTTTCATCATTATAAACTGTTCTCCACACAATTTCTGCGTGTATATTTATTCAGTTATACTAATTATGTGAATGCAATCTAATGTAAGGGAGGGCATGTGTTGGAAAATATTTCGGATTTATGGGATAAAGCTCTCAGTGAAATTGAGAAAAAACTAAGTAAACCCAGCTTTGAAACTTGGCTAAAAGCTACAAAAGCATATTCATTAAAAAATGATACGTTAACCATTACGGCTCCAAATGAATTTGCAAGAGATTGGCTCGAGTCTAGATATTCAGTATTAATTGCAGAAACAATTTACGATATAACAGGCGAACAATTAACGATTAAATTTATTATTCCTCAAAATCAACAAGATGAAGACCTTGAGACAAATGTACCTGCAAAAAAAGTGAAAAAACAGGATAATAATCACCCTGAACTACTGCAAAATATGCTAAATCCAAAATATACATTTGATACCTTTGTCATTGGTTCTGGTAACCGATTTGCTCATGCTGCTTCATTAGCTGTAGCAGAGGCACCAGCGAAGGCGTATAATCCCCTTTTTATATATGGTGGGGTAGGATTAGGTAAAACTCATTTGATGCATGCGATTGGCCATTATGTAATCGAGCATAATCCTTCAGCTAAAGTAGTCTATTTGTCTTCCGAGAAGTTTACAAACGAATTTATTAATTCGATTAGGGATAACAAAGCAGTTGATTTTCGAAATAGATATCGCAATGTTGATGTTTTACTTATAGATGATATTCAATTTCTAGCTGGAAAAGAACAAACTCAAGAAGAGTTTTTTCATACTTTTAATACTTTGCATGAAGAAAGTAAACAAATTGTCATCTCAAGTGATCGTCCTCCAAAAGAAATACCGACGCTAGAGGATCGCTTAAGATCTAGATTTGAATGGGGGTTAATTACAGATATTACACCTCCTGATTTGGAAACAAGAATAGCAATATTGCGTAAAAAAGCAAAGGCAGAAGGACTCGATATCCCTAATGAAGCTATGTTATATATCGCAAATCAAATCGATTCAAATATACGTGAGCTTGAAGGTGCACTTATACGTGTTGTAGCTTATTCGTCACTAATTAATAAAGATATTAACGCAGATTTAGCTGCTGAAGCTTTGAAGAATATCATTCCTAGTGCTACACCAAAAGTAATAACAATCCATGAAATCCAAAAAACTGTTGGTCAGCATTATAATGTAAAACTTGAAGACTTTAAGGCTAAAAAACGTACAAAATCAGTCGCTTTTCCTAGACAGATTGCAATGTATTTATCACGAGAATTAACCGACTTCTCACTACCAAAGATCGGAGAAGAATTCGGGGGAAGAGATCACACGACTGTTATTCATGCACATGAAAAAATTTCTAAATTAATTCAAACAGATTCACAATTACAAAAACAATTGAATGATATTAACTCTCACTTAAAAGCATAGTAGGTTTATACTTATTCTTAATACTGTGAATAACTTAACGCATATTACACACAGTCTATCCACATGTGGATAGACTGTGTTTCCTTTGCTATAATTAGTTATCCACAATTCCACAGCCCCTACTATTACTTCTACTATTTTTTTAAAAAAATATATATATTCAATTGTTACCTAGTTTATGACTAAAGGAGGACTTCATAATGAAATTTATTATTCAGCGAGACTATTTATTACGCAGTGTACAAGATGTAATGAAAGCCGTTTCTTCTAGAACAACAATTCCAATATTAACGGGTATTAAAATAGTGGCAAATGAAAGTGGAGTTACATTAACAGGAAGTGATTCTGATATTTCCATAGAATCATTTATCCCGTTAGAACATGAAGATTTAGAAATTGTTGAACTAGTCAAAAGTGGAAGTGTTGTTTTACAAGCTCGTGTATTTAGTGAAATTGTTAAAAAGCTACCTAAAGAAAGTGTAGAAATTGATGTTCAAAACCACTTTTTGACTATTATTAGATCTGGAAAAGCAGAGTTTAATTTAAATGGCTTAGATGCAGAGGAATATCCATTATTACCACAAGTTGAAGAAAATGATGCTTTTCAAGTTCCGTCTGATTTAGTAAAACAATTAATTAGACATACAGTTTTCGCAGTGTCCACGTCAGAAACACGACCTTTATTGACAGGTGTAAACTTGAAAATAGAAAATAATGAATTGACCTGTATTGCAACAGATAGCCATCGACTTGCTCTACGTAAAGCGAGAATTGATTTGAATACGACAGATGTATCGTATAATATTGTAATTCCAGGAAAAAGTTTGAATGAACTAAATAAAATATTAGATGATTCAAATGATCCAGTTGATATCGTAATTACAGAAAACCAAGTGTTGTTTAAAACAAAACACATATTATTTTTCTCACGATTGCTTGAAGGTAGTTATCCAGATACATCACGTTTAATTCCTGAGGAAAGTAATACTGAAATCAAAGTGTCAGCTAAAGAGTTTTTACAAGCTATCGATAGAGCTTCTTTACTTGCTAGAGAGGATAGAAATAATGTTGTAAAATTAGCCATCTTAGAGGGTGGGATTATTGAAATCTCTTCGAATTCACCGGAAATTGGTAAAGTTATTGAGGAAGTCCAAAGTCAATCTATTAGTGGTGAGGACTTAAAAATTTCCTTTAGTTCAAAATACATGCTTGATGCATTAAAAGTTTTGGGAGAAACAGATATTAATATTAATTTTACTGGAGCGATGAGACCTTTTGTCATTCGTCCTCTTCACGATGATTCAATGCTACAGTTGATTTTACCTGTTCGCACATATTAATTCATGTTAAGAGAGAAGTGTGATGTACAAATATGTAAGAAACAACAATATCTTATATAACCTTCTATCGAATGGGTTATGATCACGAGTTGAAGGCTAGTTCAAAAATAGACATGCTCACTCTCGAACAGTGAATATAGCTCTAATAAATATATCCTTTTTTATCTTTGAAACGTTTTGGCATGGAGTGTTACTTTTCGTAATAAGAAATAAAGTATGTATAAACCAAGTGTTTATAGCATCTTTTCTCGTTTATGATTTAGTCAATTGCATATAATTATTTGTTGCTGTCCTAAATTAGTCTCAATAGCAACAAAGTTTACAAAAAGAGCCTTGCAAAAAAGAAAGCTGCTAGTATGAGAAAAAACTAGTAGCTTTCTTTTCTATCCTCTTATTTTTTAGTACAATGAAGTGATAAGTAATTTTTGAAAGTAACATAATATGTTTACAATATAAACTAGCATAATATTACATGGGAAAGAGAGCGATCATATATGACAAAAATGATCACTATCTCAACTGATATTATTACATTAGGTCAGTTTTTAAAGTTAGCAGATGTAATTCAAACAGGTGGGATGGCGAAGTGGTTCTTAAGTGAACATGAAGTATTTGTAAATGGACAAGCTGAAAATCGTAGAGGACGAAAACTTAAACAAGATGATGAAGTAGTTATTCCTGGATTCGGAACTTTTATTGTGAAAGTATAGTTGGTGGCTGACTTGTATATTGAAGAACTAGCACTGAAAAATTATCGGAATTATAAGAGTGTGGAAGTAACATTTGAAAACAAAGTTAACGTAATATTAGGTGAAAATGCTCAAGGAAAAACAAACGTTATGGAAGCTATTTTTGTCTTGGCGATGGTCAAATCACATCGAACGTCTAATGACAAGGATCTTATAAGATGGGATGAAGAATATGCTAAAATAGAAGGAAGGATTCACAAAAATAATGGTATCCTTCCTTTACAGTTAGTTATATCGAAAAAAGGCAAGAAAGCTAAATATAACCATATTGAACAACAAAAATTAAGTCAATATGTCGGCAATATGAATATTGTCATGTTTGCACCTGAAGATTTACATTTGGTAAAAGGCAGTCCGCAAGTGAGGCGGAGATTTATCAATATGGAGATCGGTCAAGTCTCACCTTTATATTTACATGATTTAAATCAGTATCAAAAGATTTTACAACAGAGAAATCATTACTTAAAGAAACTACAGCTTAACAGGTCAAAAAGCGACCCGATGTTAGACGTTTTGACTGAGCAACTTGTTGAGGCTGCAGCTAAAATCTTGATAAAAAGATATGAATTTTTAGAGCTGTTACAGAAGTGGGCTGAACCAATTCACCGTGGTATTAGCCGAGGATTAGAAAGTTTACAGATTGATTATAAGCCTTCAGTTGATGTATCAGAAGATGTTAGTTTGTCAAAAATGGTAAAATCATTAACGGAAAAGTTTGTTAAAATAAAAGAGAAGGAAATTGAACGTGGGATGACTCTTGCTGGACCGCACCGTGATGATTTAGCTTTTTATGTCAATGGTAAAGATGTTCAAACATTTGGATCACAAGGGCAACAAAGAACAACAGCTCTCTCACTAAAATTAGCAGAAATTGAATTGATTTATGCTGAGACAGGAGAATATCCAATTCTATTGCTAGATGATGTTTTATCAGAATTAGATGATTATAGACAATCTCATTTATTAAATACAATAAAAGGAAAAGTACAAACATTTGTTACGACAACAAGTGTAGATGGGCTTGATCATAGTACATTAGATGAGGCCTCTACTTACCAAGTTGTGTCAGGAGAACTGACAAAACTATCATGAGGTGATGTCATGTTCATTCATTTAGGAGAAGACTTGATTATTAGAAATAGTGATATAATCGCGATTTTGGATCGGCAATTACTCACATCCTCTCCAATTATTGTAGAATTTATAAAAGCACACAAGAGTGATACTGTTCAACTCTCTGGTGAAACAAAATCAGTCGTAGTAACCGTAGATAAAGTTTATTTTTCACCCCTATCATCGAATACGCTGAAGAAAAGAGCACAGATGGGTTCAGAGCTAGATTCAATTTTATTCTAAATATTAAGCAAATTATGATGTGAATTCGAGGTACGTGCTACAACGAGTGAAATATGGAATAAAGACTATCTTTAGACTTAAAGTGTAGGATCTGTCAGATATAATTGTTCTCTATAGTAATTTTTAAAATAGCATTTTTGAACGAGTTCACTGAAAGTGCAGGTGGTTTAAGTGACAATGGAACAAAAAGAAATAGATCAACAAACTTATGATGAAAATCAAATACAAGTCTTAGAAGGACTAGAGGCTGTAAGAAAACGCCCAGGAATGTATATTGGTACCACAAGTGGTAAAGGGCTGCATCATCTTGTATGGGAAATTGTCGATAATAGTATAGATGAAGCATTAGCTGGCTATTGCGATGAAATCAATGTAGTCATTGAAGAAGATAATAGTATTACTGTTAAGGATAACGGGCGTGGAATTCCTGTTGGTATTCATGAGAAAATGGGACGCCCAGCTGTTGAGGTTATCATGACAGTACTTCATGCAGGTGGAAAATTTGATGGTAGCGGCTATAAAGTCTCTGGTGGACTTCACGGTGTTGGAGCCTCAGTCGTAAATGCACTTTCGACTCACTTAGAAGTATTTGTTCACCTGAATGGTGAAATTCACTATCAAAAATATGAGCGCGGCGTACCGTGTGCTGATTTAAAAGTCATCGGTGAGACAGATATAACTGGAACCATTACTCATTTTAAACCTGATGGTGAAATATTTACTGAGACGTTAGAGTATGAATATGATATTCTTGCAAATCGTCTTCGTGAATTAGCCTTTTTAAATCGTGGCATCAAGATTACGATTGAGGATAAAAGAGTCGGAGATAAAAGTAATGAATACTACTACGAGGGTGGAATCATTTCTTATGTTGAACATTTAAACAGAACGAAAGAAGTTATTCATGATGAACCGATCTTTGTAGAAGGAGAAAAAGAAGGAATTTCAGTAGAAGTTGCCTTGCAATATAATGACAGTTATGTGAGTAATATCTACTCGTTTGCCAACAATATAAACACGCACGAAGGTGGTACTCACGAATCAGGTTTTAAAACAGCATTAACTAGAATCATTAATGACTATGCAAGAAAGCATAATATATTTAAAGATAATGACTCAAATCTTACCGGTGATGATGTTCGGGAAGGTTTAACTGCGATCGTATCAATTAAACATCCTGACCCACAATTTGAAGGACAAACGAAAACAAAATTAGGGAATAGTGAAGCGAGAACAATAACTGACTCTCTCTTTTCTGATAAATTGGAAAAATTTCTCCTTGAAAATCCTGTAGTAGCAAAAAGGATAGTCGAAAAAGGAGTTACTGCATCTAGAGCAAGGCTAGCAGCAAAAAAAGCGAGGGAATTAACACGTAGAAAAAATGCACTCGAAATTTCGAATTTGCCAGGAAAACTTGCTGATTGCTCATCAAAAGATCCATCGATCAGTGAGTTATATGTGGTTGAGGGTGATTCTGCAGGTGGGTCTGCAAAGCAAGGTCGAGACCGTCATTTTCAAGCTATCCTTCCTTTACGTGGGAAAATTATTAATGTTGAAAAGGCAAGATTAGATAAAATATTATCTAATAATGAAGTGAGGACAATTATTACTGCTTTAGGTACAGGTATTGGAGAAGACTTTGATATTTCAAAAGCTCGTTATCATAAAATTGTTATTATGACTGATGCAGATGTTGATGGAGCGCATATTCGTACATTATTATTAACTTTCTTTTATCGATATATGAGACAGATTATTGAGTCTGGCTATGTTTATATCGCACAACCACCTCTTTATAAAGTTAGTCAAGGCAAGAAAGTGGCTTATGCATATAATGAACGTGAATTAAACGGAATTCTAGAAGAGTTAACAGGTAATGCAAAGCCAGGACTTCAACGTTATAAAGGTTTAGGTGAAATGAATCCAGAACAGCTTTGGGAAACGACGATGGATCCTGATACTCGTACGTTATTACAGGTCAATCTTCAAGATGCGATTGAAGCTGATGAAACATTTGAAGTATTAATGGGTGATAAAGTAGAACCAAGGCGCAATTTTATTGAAGAGAATGCGCAATATGTTAAGAACTTAGATATTTAATATGAGTTATGCGGTTTAACTGGATAAAAAGCGTGGTTTCGGAAATAATGAGCATTGACTTTCCGGAACCCTTTTTATGTTGGCCGTATGCGCATTATTTATGGTTTTTCGAAATTTAAGCGAAATGTGAATTCATGGTACCTATTATTCTGAAAAACGACTGACTATGCTAACTTGGTGAAGATGCCAACAAATTTTTCGCCTATTAGAAATAGAATCTAATATAAAATAGGTGTATGTGTGCTGCAATTGATTATATTTGTATTATGTAAGTAGCGTTTTATATTAACTTGGTTAATGAATTCCTTTTATATTAAGTAGCTTTAAATCAAAAATATCTATATAATAGATATGTTATAGAAATTTATGTATATTCGTATTTAGTCTTGTTATGACGGGGCTTTGGCATATCACTGTTACTATAAATTGTTTTCTTTTATCTAAGAGAAAAGCTTTAGTCACAATTTTTATGAATAGAGCCAAAATAAAACCACATTTTAATAGTTTCTACTGTTAACTCAGGAGGTGGTTTTCATATTAAGAAAAAAAATGATTTTTATCATGGCCATTGTTGTTGTACTTATCGGATGTTCGCCTAGTCAATCAAATAATGATAGTAAAGGCACTGAGCAAAGAGAAATCGAGCTAACTATTTCTGCAGCTGCAAGTCTCCGAAATGCTCTATCAGAATTAAAATCACTCTTTGAACAAGGTAATAACAATATTAAGATTGCTTATAATTTTGGCTCATCTGGGGCGTTACAGCAACAAATTACTCAAGGTGCTCCTGTAGATATATATTTTTCTGCTGCTAAGGATAACTACGATTACTTAGTTGATGAAGGTATGATTGCACAAGGAGTAAATTTGTTAACAAATGAACTTGTCCTTATTGCACCGAAAGAGCATGGGACAAACATTAGTAAATTTGAAGACCTTACTAGTCCTAATATTTCTCAACTTGCAATCGGTATTCCTGAATCAGTACCAGCGGGGAAATATGCAAAGGAAGCACTACTACATATGGATTTATGGAAAAAAGTAGAAGATAAGCTTATATTATCTAAGGATGTTCGACAAGTATTAACATATGTGGAAACAGGTAATGTTGATGCAGGAATGGTGTATAAAACAGATGCATTAATTTCCTCCGACATAGAAATCGTAGATGTTACTCATAAGTCAAATCATTCATCTATTATTTATCCAGTAGGAATTATAAAAGATACGAAAAATATTCATGAAGTAGAACAATTTTTTGAATTTTTACAGAGTGAACAAGCTTTAACTGTTTTTGAAAAATTCGGATTTAAACCTTTGGAATAAGGAGTCAATCATGACGGTAGAGTTTTGGTCTCCAGTACAAAAATCAATTGAAATTGCTTGTGTCTCAGGTTTAATTGTTCTCATAATTGGCTTAATTATGGGACGCATGATGTCGAAAATAAACTTTAAGGGGAAAGTCATTTTTGAAACAATCTTAATGCTTCCTCTCGTTCTTCCACCATCGGTAGTTGGCTTTTTGCTTATCGTAATATTTGGCAAAAACAGTCCAGTTGGAAGAGGAATTGAAACAATTTTTAATCAATCTATTATTTTTACTTGGTGGGCAGCCGTTATTGCAGCTGTTGTCGTTTCTTTCCCGCTTATGTATCAATCAGTAAAAACTGGCTTTTCTTCCATTGATTTTGGTATTGAAGAAGCGGCACGAATAGATGGTGCAAATGAGTGGAAAGTAGCTATTTTTGTCTCCATTCCTCTTGCATTAAAATCTATTATATCTGGTGCAGTATTAAGCTTCGCTAGAGCTCTAGGTGAATTTGGCGCAACACTTATGTTTGCTGGTAATATCCCAGGAAAAACACAAACAACATCAACCGCTATTTATGTTGCAATAGATTCAGGTAATTTAGAAACTGCTTGGTTATGGGTGTTAATGATGGTTTTTGTGTCATTTATTATGTTAATAGCAGTTCAGTATATTAGATAATATCACTATTTGAGTTATATAGAGTGTGTATATTTGGATAAAATAGTTATTAGTATGCTCAATGTAATGACATTTATATGTGCTACTAAAAAAGTATGTTATGATTATTAAATAATAAAAATGCAACCACCCTCGTAGGAGGTAAATTCACATGTCTGAAAATCAAAGCTCTCGTATAAAAGAAGTAAATATTAGTCAGGAAATGCGTTCCTCGTTTTTAGATTATGCAATGAGTGTCATAGTATCAAGGGCGTTACCTGATGTTAGGGACGGACTAAAACCAGTTCATCGACGTATATTATATGCAATGAATGATCAAGGTATGACTGCAGATAAGCCATACAAAAAATCAGCACGTATCGTTGGCGATGTTATAGGTAAATATCATCCTCATGGAGATTCAGCTGTATACGATACTATGGTTCGTATGGCACAGGATTTTAGCTATCGCTATATGCTCGTTGATGGCCATGGGAATTTTGGTTCTGTAGACGGTGATGCAGCAGCAGCGATGCGTTATACAGAATCACGAATGGCGAAAATATCAATGGAGTTACTTCGTGATATTAATAAAGATACGATAGATTACCAAGATAACTATGATGGATCTGAAAAAGAACCGATTGTTTTACCATCTCGTTTTCCGAACTTATTAGTGAATGGAGCAGCTGGAATAGCTGTAGGTATGGCTACAAACATACCACCACATCAGTTAGGAGAAGTCATTGATGGCGTATTGGCGCTAAGTAAAGATTCTGATATTAGTGTTGCTGAGTTAATGGAAATAATACATGGCCCGGATTTTCCAACAGGAGGAATCATTCTCGGTCGGAGTGGTATTAGAAAAGCATATGAAACAGGCCGTGGATCAATTACAATTCGCGGTAAAGTTGTCATTGAAGAAAAAAATGGTGGAAAAGAAGTTATTATTGTTAACGAACTACCTTACCAAGTGAATAAAGCAAAGTTAATAGAAAAAATCGCAGAACTTGTACGCGATAAAAAAATAGACGGCATAACAGATTTACGTGATGAGTCAGATCGTAATGGAATGAGAATAGTCATCGAAGTTCGAAAAGATGCAAATGCAAATGTGCTGTTAAATAACTTATATAAACAAACTGCATTACAAACTAGTTTTGGTATTAATATGTTGGCATTGGTAGATGGACAACCTAAAGTATTAAACTTAAAGCAGTGTTTGTATCATTATCTGGAACACCAAAAAGTCGTTATTCGTAGAAGAACAGATTTTGAGCTTCGTAAGGCTGAAGCGCGTGCTCATATTTTAGAAGGACTACGAATTGCTTTAGATCATTTAGATGAAGTTATTGCGCTTATTCGTAGTTCACAAACAACAGATATTGCACGGGAAGGTTTAATGAATCAATTCTCGCTATCTGAAAAGCAAGCACAAGCTATATTAGATATGCGCTTGCAAAGATTAACAGGCTTAGAGCGTGAGAAAATAGAAGAGGAGTTTCAAAACCTCTTACAATTAATTGCAGAACTAAAAGAAATTTTGGCAAATGAAGAAAAAATCTTGCAAATTATTAGAGAAGAACTAGCAGAAGTGAAAGAAAGATTTAATGATGAGCGACGTACTGAAATTGCAACAGGTGGGTTCGATTCGATAGAAGATGAAGATTTAATTCCCCAGGAAAACATTGTTATTACCTTAACACACAATGGCTATATTAAACGTCTTCCAGCATCAACTTATCGCAGCCAAAAACGTGGAGGTCGTGGTATCCAAGGAATGGGGACAAATGAGGATGACTTTGTTGAGCATTTATTAACTACATCCACACACGATACAATTCTATATTTTACAAACAAAGGGAAAGTGTATCGTAAGAAGGGATATGAAATCCCTGAGCTAGGTAGAACAGCAAAAGGTATTCCGATTATTAACTTATTAGAGATTGATAAGGATGAGGAGATAAATGCAATTATTCCTGTCACTGAATTTGGAGATGATATGTTCTTGTTCTTTACTACGAAACAAGGGATATCAAAACGCTCACCTTTGTCATCTTTCTCAAATATCCGTAACAATGGGTTAATTGCACTCAATTTAAAAGAAGATGACGAACTAATTTCTGTTAAGCTGACAGATGGAACGAAAAATATTATTATTGGCACCAAAAATGGTATCCTTATCCGTTTTATCGAGACAGATGTAAGATCCATGGGAAGAACTGCGACTGGTGTTAAAGGAATTGCGATAGAAGATGACGATGAAGTTGTTGGTATGGACATTTTAGAAGATGACTCAAATGTTCTCATTGTTACAAAAAAAGGTTATGGTAAGCGAACGCCAGCGATAGAATATCGCAGTCAAAGTCGTGGGGGGAAAGGTTTAAAAACTTGTAATATTACAGATAAGAATGGAACAGTTGTAGCGGTTAAAGCTGTGTCAGGCACTGAGGATATTATGATTATTACAGCTGGCGGAGTACTTATTCGCATGGATGTAGGTGACATATCACAGATGGGCCGAAACACTCAAGGTGTTAGACTTATTCGTCTTGATGAATCTGATGAAAATGAATTTGTAGCAACAGTTGCTAAAGTACAAAAAGAAGTTGAAGATGAATATGATGGAGAAGATGAAGAATTAAATGCTAATGAAGAATTAAATGTTAATGAGGAATAATGCTAAGGTTCACTTTAAGGTGTTTTGTAATTGAAGAAATCAAATATCTATACAACACTGTAGCTCGTTATAGCTCTTCCGTTTGTTAACATTGGTAATGCTAATGCTTCATCTACCTGAGCTAACTTTGTTAAAAGTTACAAAGTTTATGATAAAAGCCTTAATTAAAGAGGGTGACTGAAAAGATCTGACAGTACGCTTTATATGCTGTATATAGAGGTTTTTAACCTCAATTGTTTATACAAGATAGCGAAGTTGTAGAGTCAGATGCTTATTTTCGGTCACCCTTTCTATATATTTTTGGAAATTAAAAAGTAATAGGAGGGATATCCATGAAGGTATCCATTGATCAATTACAGGAAGGGTGTATTCTTTCTGATGATGTCAAGTCGATTTCAAATAGACCTATTATGGCAAAAGGTACGGTTTTAAATGAAGAATTATTAAACATTTTACATATTTTTTTAGTTGATGATGTGAAAGTCGAAACATCTCTAGTAAGTGGTGAATTATTTAAACCAACTAAGCGAAATGGGGAAAAGATAGAAGAGCAAGAAGAAAAATTCCAAACTTTTATTGATCACTATTTACAAGTAGTGCAGTATTATAAAAAAATGTTTATTAGCTGGCAAGCAGGTTCACCAGTTGATATTGGTGATATAAGAAAGCAACTACTACCATTGCTAGAAAGGTTCTTAGAAAATCCATCAGCTATTTTTGTGCTACTACGTCATAGTACAAAAGAAGATTATTTATATCATCATGGAGTAACCGTTAGTTTATTAGCTGGCTTTTTAGGTAAACAGTTACAATATAGCCAAGGAGATTGGATACAAATTGCATTAGCAGGCTTTTTATGTGACTGTGGTATGGCAAAGATAAATCCTAAAATACTTAAAAAACAATCTTCTCTAACTGAGGAAGAAAGATTAGAAATAAACAAACATCCTGAATACAGCTATAAAATGGTTGAAAAAATTGGCGTGCTAAAAAAAGGTGTTAAGGAAGCGGTTCTTCAGCATCATATTAGAGATGATGGAACAGGTTACCCTATAGGAATGCTTAAAGGAATACTGCACCCTTTTAGTAAAATAGTTGCAGTAGCAGATGTATATCATGCAATGACATCTGAACGTGAATATAAAGCGAAACAATCTCCATTTGTGGTCATGGATTTGATTATTCAAGATAGTTTTGGAAAATTAGACACGAATGTTGTACATGCGTTAACAAAAGTAGTTACGAATTATGCTAACGGTCAAAAGGTAAAGCTATCAAATGGCCATACAGGAAAAATAGTTTTTGTTGAAGAAAAAAACCCTACTCGACCGATGGTCAGTTTATTTAAAACTAATGAAATCATTCATTTAAAAGATTATAGAGACGTCTATATTGAAGAAATCGTGTAGAAGACTACTTTCGATTTAATGACGTTTCTTTAAATTAACAACTAATGTACATAGCTAGTATTTGAGCCAACATTACTAAACTTCATTTTTGTTATTGTTATTTATTAATTGGCTGCTTTGCATGATTATTGTTTTTTCGTACTAAGAAATTAATACATATACACTAAAGCTTCTAGGCATCTTTTCTTAGATATACTCTTTTGGTTGTTGTAATTTTGTAAATATAACAATAAAACTTATGGAAAGAGCAATATGAATAGAAAGAGTTAGTTGTTTTATTATTATGAAAATTACTTACTACCTTGCGTTCATGCACTTTCCCTGCTATACTAATCAAGGTCAACAAGTTGTCAAAGAAAGTCGTGTTTTTTTTACAAAAAACAATTGACGAATGATAGATAACTATGTTAATATATAAAGGTCGCTTCAAAAGACGACATTAAAGTTCTTTGAAAACTAAACAAAACAAAAGCGTCAACGTTAATTTTTTTAAACAAATGAGCAATCAAACTTTATTGGAGAGTTTGATCCTGGCTCAGGACGAACGCTGGCGGCGTGC
>NZ_JAXBMC010000024.1:0-34850 GCF_033963865.1 Cytobacillus sp. IB215316
GCACGCCGCCAGCGTTCGTCCTGAGCCAGGATCAAACTCTCCAATAAAGTTTGATTGCTCATTTGTTCAAAAAATTAACGTTGACGCTTTTGCTTTGTTTAGTTTTCAAAGAACATTTTTTTGTTACTACCGCTCAGAGGCGACTTAACTAATATAACATTTCTGCTTGCTTATGTCAACAACTTTTTTTAATGTTTTTTAACACGATGTTGTTGTTAACAGCAACAGATAATAATATATCATCTATACGATTTACAGTCAACACTTTTTACGGAGAAATTTAAAATCTATGAGATTTAATTTCTACTTACACCTTAGTGATCAACAAAAGCCCGACCTTGTATCCGTATTATATCGCAACACCATTAGGCAAGCATTCCTAATATACAATATATAACGGAAGGTCGGACTTCTTATCAAATACCGTTTTCACATAAATACTTTCTAGTTGTGTACGTGTTTATTTCTTAATACGTAAATCAGCAATTAATGTGAAAACAGCCTTTTTATATAATACGATGCTGATTTCATGATGCATCACTTTGCTGATTAGAAAATCTACATCTATAATATGAAACTATTAAACTAAAAATACGAAATAAAGTACAAATACGATAAATAATCCGTACATAATTGGATGTATTTCCTTCGCTCTACCCTTTATGATCATCGTAATTGGGTAAAAAATAAATCCAACTGCGATACCCGTTGCAATACTGTATGTTAATGGCATTGCTACAAGTGTTAAAAATGCTGGTACAGCAATTTCAAATTGATCCCAAGCAATTTTTCCTAAAGAAGAAACCATTAAAATACCAACAATAATTAATGCAGGCGCAGTTACCTCAGCTGTTACAACATTTAATAGTGGAGAAAAGAATAACGCAAGTAAGAAAAATCCTCCAGTAACGATAGATGCGAATCCTGTTCTTCCTCCTGCTGCTACCCCTGCTGATGATTCAATATAAGAAGTTGTCGTTGACGTTCCAAGAACTGACCCTACTACTGTTGAGGCAGAATCAGCAAATAAAGCTTTACCTGCACGAGGCAACTTGTTTTCTTTCATTAGTCCCGCTTGATTCGCAACCGCGACTAAAGTTCCAGCAGTATCAAAGAAATCTACAAAAAGGAAAGTTAAAATAACTAATAGCATTTGTTCAGTAGCTATGTTCGTTAAATTAAATATTGCTTCTCCGAATGTAGGCTCTAAGCTTGGTACTGCCCCAACAATTTTATCCGGAGTATCTATTAAGCCAAAGATCATACCAGCAATTGCAGTCAAAGCCATACCATAAAAGATGCCACCATTAATCTTTCTTACCATGAACATAACAGTAATAACAACACCAAAAATCGCTAGTAATGTTTTACCGTTCGTTAAGTCACCTAGACCGACTAAAACAGCATCATTATTCACAATGATTCCAGCATTCTGAAAGCCAATAAATGCGATAAACAAACCAATCCCTGCTCCAACTGCATGTTTTAACTCGGCTGGAATTGCATTAATAATCGTTTCACGCACACCCGTTAATGTTAATACAATGAAAATTAACCCTGATACAAAAACTCCAGACAACGCTGTTTGCCAAGGTATCTCATAAGTAAGGATCACTGAAAAAGCAAAGAAAGCATTTAATCCCATACCTGGTGCTAATGCAATCGGATATCTTGCAAGAAGCCCCATTAGTAATGATCCTATCGCAGCTGCTATAGCAGTAGCAGTAAATACAGCACCTGCATCCATGCGTAATTCGTCTGGATAATCAGGAATAGCTCCCAATGACAACGTGAAAGGATTAACAGCTAAAATGTACGCCATAGATAAAAATGTAGTTAACCCAGCAATAAATTCAGTTCTATAGTTCGTACCTAATTCCTGAAACTGAAAATATTTTTTCATTATATATACCTCTCCCTTATGAATGATATCGCCATATATTTGTAATAAAATACGCCCCCTAACTACTAGGGGGCGTTGACATATAGGAATAAAGAGAGAAAAGGAAATATAGACAAATAGCAAACTCCAACAACATATAAGCATAAATCAAAATATAAGTTCAATTATTGGATTGTTTGAAGTTACTATGTCCATACAATTTCATCAATTTATACCTCGTAGTCAAGCCATTTACGGTAGCTAGGTAGAAACTTTTAGCCCATATCACTAAAAATATACGACGTATTTTTACAAAATTCGGTCCTCGTTTATTCTAACAACCACAATTGAGCATGTCAATAAAAAACACGAACATTATATAAAAAATGTTCGTGTTTGTTCGTGATTAATACTAATTCTCTTTAAGTACCTTACTTAACAAGTATTCAGTGTAAATATTTACTCCCACTCAATTGTTGCAGGTGGCTTACTAGTAATATCATATACCACCCTGTTTACATGATTCACTTCATTCACGATTCTTGTTGATATCACTTCAAGAACCTCCCAAGGTATGCGCGCCCAGTCAGAAGTCATACCGTCAATCGATGTTACAGCCCGTATACCGATCGTATAATCATACGTTCGTGCATCTCCCATTACTCCAACACTCCTGATATTAGGTAACACAGTGAAATATTGCCAAATATCTCTATCCAAGCCTGCTTTTTTAATTTCATCACGTAAAATAGCGTCGGATTCTCTCACTATTTCTAATTTATCTTCCGAAATTTCTCCAAGAACTCGAATACCTAACCCTGGCCCAGGGAACGGTTGACGCCAAACAACTTCATCTTTTAAACCTAACTCTGTTCCAAGTGCTCGTACCTCATCCTTAAAAAGTGTATTTAACGGTTCAATAAGTTCAAACTGCATATCTTCAGGTAGTCCACCTACATTATGATGAGATTTAATCGTTTGAGCCGTTGCTGTACCACTTTCAATAATGTCAGTATATAAAGTCCCTTGTGCTAAATAGTCAATACCTTCCAGCTTTGCAGCTTCATCGTCAAAGACGTAAATAAATTCGTTTCCTATAATTTTTCTTTTCTGCTCTGGGTCGGATACGCCTTGTAACTTCTCCATAAAACGTTGTTTCGCATCTACTTTAATGACGTTCATATGGAACCCTTCACTAAATGTTTTCATCACGCCTTCTGCTTCATCTTTGCGTAACAGACCATGGTCGACAAAAATACATGTTAATTGGTCACCGATTGCTTTATGGATTAACACTGCTACTACAGAGGAATCCACTCCACCGCTTAATGCACATAATACTTTTTTATCTCCAACCGTCTTGCGAATTTTCTCAATTTCCATTTCAATGAAGTTCTCCATTGACCATAGCTCTTTACAATGACAAACTTCAAAAACAAAATTTTTCAAAACATCATTACCATATTCAGAATGCCTTACTTCTGGATGAAATTGTACTGCATATAAATGACGAGACTCATTGCTCATCCCTGCAATAGGACACGATGGACTAGTTACATCAATTGAAAACCCTTCAGGTGTTTGAGTAACTAAGTCGCCATGACTCATCCAAGCTACTTGCTCTTTCGGCAAATTTTGAAATAGGGTTGAATCATTTTGAATAGAAATCGTTGCCTTACCATATTCACTATGGGTTGCTCCTTCAACTTTTCCACCGAAATGTTTTGTCATTAACTGCATTCCATAACAAATCCCTAATACTGGAATGCCTAATTCAAAGATTTCCTCATCACAATGATAAGCATTTTCATCATATACGCTGTTTGGCCCACCAGAGAAGATTATCCCTTTTGGGTTCATCTTTCTTATTTCTTCAGCTGTAATTGTATGCGGGTGTAATTCACTGTAAACACCCAATTCACGAATTCGTCGCGTAATTAATTGGTTATATTGACTGCCAAAATCAAGTACTACAACTATTTCTTCATAATGTTGCAAGCTTATCACCTCAATAGAATTTTTCAATCAAGTATGTTGTCTTTATCGTTTTTCAAAATCAAGGTAAAATATACCTTATGATATTGACAAATATACAGATCGTAACACAGTAGCTATGATAAATCTTCCAAAATTCAGCCTTCACCATATAAATAATTATCATATGCGATCAATGAGCACAATGATTATTTAAGGTGATGATATCTTTACTTCATAAAAAAGGCTATCTTCGCATTCATTGTTGCATTTCGTAATAAGAGCTAAAAACGATTATTTTCTTCTCAATAGACTATAACAATCTTTTAATACACATCAGCAACTCAAATATAAGTGAAAAAGCGACAAAGTTTACGAAAAGAGCCTAAAAAAACTAGAATCCCCCCTTTATTATATAAAGGCAGAAATTCTAGTTTTTTTGTACAAATAGAATTAACTGCCTTCATAGTCAGGTTATTATCGGTAACCCGGTAGAGACTCTCGAACCTTATTATCAAGGATATATGAAGGAAAAAAATACGCTGTATTTAATTGGCTGGATTTTTTCACTGCCAAACAACAAAGTTGTAGCAATAAAAATTCTCCATCTTATAATTTACACTATTCTATCAACCTACTACTACTTGGTCAAGATGCTGTCTTTTTAATTAAATTTTCCCATAATTCTACCGACTTTTCCCATTCGTCTTTTGCATTATCTTTGCGATATAATGCTCTTTCATAGCTTTTCGTTAGCTCTGTCATTTGTTGATGACCAAAATAAGAGTCGATATACCTTGCATAGGCTCTTAATGTTTGTCCCTCTTTGCGCCCAAGCCCATATACCGCTAACTGCTTTAGCAGTGCTGCATATGCCTTAAAGTAAACAACTTCATCCCTTCGGTTTTTATATAATAAAATCATCACACTCGGATACCATTTTAATCTAGTTTTTCTTAATATGAAGAACATGAGGGTCGCAGTAATAAGGACAATAACTATAGGCTTCCATGGTATTGATATATTAGAGCTACTTTCCACTTCATATTTATTTGCTTCCTCTTCTTCTACTTCCTCTTCTTGTAATAGCTCTGGCTGTTGACTTTGAACTTCAGGTACATGAACCTCAGCAGCATCTCTATTAATATCTCGTCTAAAATCATATGGATTAGTAAAACCTTTTGTAGGCTCAAATGTAACCCATCCAATCTCTTCGAAATACACCTCAACCCAAGAATGTGCATTGTTGTTCGTCACTTCATAAACGTCATGTTTAATCTTTTCTCCATTCGTAAAACCCTTTACCCATCGTGCAGGAATATCCAATGATCGTAATAGCACAACCATCGATGTAGAAAAGTTATCACAATACCCCTTCATCGTCTCAAACAAAAATTGATCAACATAATCTTCTTCTTCTCCAGGAATCGCTACATCCTCTGTTTCGTATTGAAAATTCACACTGTCAAAGTACGATTCAACAGCCTTCACTTTATCATATTGGGTTTCCTTACCTTCAGTAATTTCTTTTGCTAAATCACGTACTCTTGTTGGCAAAGTGTCTGGTAGTTGTAGGTACTTGTAGATAAAACGATTTGATTCATCATATGGTTTCGCATTTTGTAAGGCTTCAACAGAATACTCGGGTAAATTATAGAATGTCGTATAATACGTTAAACTGGTAATCTCTGAGTCTCGCTCAACATATAATCTTTCAGTCGTTTGGTTGAACTCAAGAGGTACGCCCTCGATTGATGTCAGCCCTAGCGGATATACGATATATGGTTGTTGTTTCATCATATTTATTTGTGCTTCTGCAGGAGTTTGTTCAACACTCTCGAAAGACCACCAATCACCATACACCTCAATTAATCTATCAAATGACCGTCGTCCAGAGCTTTCAGATGAAACCCAGCCCTTTCCGGTATAGACATCCTCAGTTTCTATTCTCCAATAATGCTTCTCACTTGCTTCTACCGTAAAAACAACCTCATCATCGGGAATAAAAGGGCCGCCTAACTGTGAACTATCTGATGAAAACCCAACCTTTTTCACACCACTACCGGTTCCATCATTACCTAGTACATACGATTTCAAATAGGGTACAGGGTCAGGCCATTGAGGTTCAGCTTTCGGAACGAGAAAACCGACAAAAGCAGATACGGCAACAATAGCAAATGTTGGTAACAACCATTTGAAGAAAAAATCTCTTCTGTTGTTATTTAACAACTCCGTATCAATCGTGCGCTCATAATATAAAAAGCTTATCATAATTAAACCAACAACCAATATACGCACAATGGCATGTTCTGCTTCATATGGTGTAAACGTATCAATCACGGTTGTATATATAATTGTTAAAACAAAAAAGGTAAATATACGTTTTTGGTGCACAATCCAATAATGCATCAAGTAGCACATCATCCACAGCAAAATGAAAAATAGCAGACTTCGAAAATAACCTGTCATTTCTGTCCAATTACCGTCCAAAGCCATGGATATATTATATGATATCTCTTGATATATGAGATTTATCAACTCAATTTGAAAGAAGCTCCCGTCTTGGTAGGTCGTATGGAGCATATAAAACATGATTAATCCAGTAATAAGTAGTGATAGCCAAAAACGAATACGAAAATATAGTAATAGAAGACATATAACTAAAAAGACAAGGAATAATGATATACTTCCAGTATCGGTAATGAGAGTCAATGGTCTGAGCCACTCCCATAACAGAAAAAGGCTAAAGGCGTATAAAACGATGTTCCTCATGTTAAAAAGTTCATCTTGACGTATCATGGTCTACCCACCTCATTAAACACATCTGTGAAACGTTCACCATATATAATCTTTGGTAGGATACGATTCTTTTCAATGCTTTCAATTAATTGAAGCTCCTCTGTTGATGGTTTAGCATCATTATCTTTAACAAGAATAAAGATGATGCTAGCGTTACTTAAAGCCATTCGTTTCATAAATTGCATCATTTCTTCGTTAAGGTGTGTAGAAATAAGCATAATTGACACTGATCGATGGTATTTTGCTATTTCACTTTCTAACTGCGCAGTAAATGCCACTTCCTCTTCGGCCTTGACTCTTGCTAAATGATGCTGAATTTGTTGCTTTTGAATTCCCCCACTTCCTAAGGGAATCTCTACGTTTTCTTTTCCTATAGAGATAAATCCGATTTGCGATCCTCTTTGTAATATTGCATTAGTCACCGAAGCTGCAAATGTAACCGAATGTTCAAATGCTACAGAACGTGACCGATCGAAAAAAACGACAATATCGTTACTTTGTTGTTGCTCAAATTCCTTTGTCATAATCGTATTTTTTCTTGCTGTCGATTTCCAATCAATCCATGAAAAGCGATCACCATTTCTATATTCTCTTACACCTGTTGTAACAGCTGTTTCACGATGAACCTTCAAATGTGAAGACGTCATACCTTGTTCAAATTGGTTTTCGCCTTGAGAATAGATCATATCAATACACTTCGGATAAACTAATATTGAGTGTTCAGCAATATAGTTTCGCTCTTTTTCAATTAACCCAAGAAAATCACCTGTTTTAACTCTTATGTTAGACAGTTTAAATTCTCCTCTTGGAATAGACTCAATAATATATTCATACGAATAACTTCTCTTAAACCATGAAAAAACAATAATCTTTGATCTTTTTGATTGTATAGCATTGAGTAATGATGCTGGTAAGGTCTCTTCTATTAAAATATATAATAGCGGAAGTGGATATTTACGTCTTATCGTAATTGTTCCCGTTAGTTTTTCTCCTGCGATAAACTGACTTTGATTAATAGTACGTTCCACCTCAAAGAATCTGATAGGGTATATTGCTAAGATGAGAGAATAACATACAAACGGTAAAAAACTAAAAAATAAAAACCAACTAACGAAACCACCCTGAAACATCGCATATACAAATATACCTGCTAATAATAGAAGTACCAAAAAGAACTTTCCGAAAAACAGCACAAAATTATTTACCTTTTTCATAATTACCTCAGCGATCTTTGACGTTGAATAGGTATACGTGTTCTTTTAATTACTTGTTCAATGATATCCTCTGTACTTAAACCTTCGAACTTTGCTTCCGATTTTAAAATAATGCGGTGAGAAAGAACAAACTGTGCTAAATATTGTACATCATCAGGTATGACGTAGTCTCTATCATGGATAAGAGCAAATGCCTGACAAGCTTTCATAAGCGCAAGCGAACCCCTTGGACTAACTCCTAAATACGTAGATGTATGATTACGTGTCCCTAAAACAAGGTCAACAATATACTGTTTCAATTGATCATCCACGTAAACTTCCTTCGCTTCATCTTGTAGTTGGCTAAGCTCTCCTAAATTTATCACAGACGTTAACTCATCTATCGGCTTACTTTTCTCTGCTCTTGTCAACACTTCGATCTCTTCTTGCACAGTTGGATATCCCATTTTCATTTTTAGTAAAAAACGATCAAGTTGTGCTTCAGGTAGTGGATAAGTTCCTTCATATTCAATTGGGTTTTGTGTTGCCATAACGAAAAATGGCTTTGATAATGTCCACGAAACCCCATCAATAGTTACACTACCTTCCTCCATTGCTTCTAATAAGGCTGATTGTGTTTTTGGTGATGTTCGATTAATCTCATCTGCTAAAACAATATCTCCCATAATAGGACCTGGTCGAAATTCAAATTTCATTTCCTTTGGATTATAAATAGAAACCCCAGTTACATCAGAAGGTAATAAATCTGGGGTAAATTGAATACGTTTAAAATCTGCATTAACTGATTTTGCAAGAGAACGTACCATCATCGTTTTACCCACACCAGGTACATCCTCTAGCAACACATGTCCCTCAGCTAACAGAGCAGTTAAGCTTAAGATGGTAATGTCCCGTTTTCCTATCATTACTTTTTCAATATTTTCAATAACTTTATTCAGTACTGGATGAAACGTAGCAGCAACTTCCATATTTATCCCCCTGTAAAATAAAATGTTTGATATCTATGATTCGACAATAGATGATGAAATCCTACTATTTACATATTCTATAAAAATAGCTATCTAAGTTCAAGACAATGACAATAATTCCATTATAAAGGAAGTTGTTATTTACTAGCTAGAAATATCCATTTGGTAATTAGTTTCCTTGTTGAATAATGTAATTAATGACCGTGTTATTTTCGTAATAAAATGAATGTTTCTGTCTTTCTTAACATATATATCTTAGATACATTTTGATAAAAGGAGCTGAGGAAATGAACCCTCAAAATACTCCACTATATTTGTTTGATCCATATGTTTATCAAGCCTTATCTTCTATCCGCGGAACAAATGTCGTAGTTCAAACAACACAAGGTTCATTAAGAGGTATTTTACAAACAGTTATGCCCGATCATATTGTCATTGAAGTTAGTAAATCACCATTTTTCGTGAGAACCCAGCACATTGTTTGGATATCGCCCACTCAAGGTTAAAAGGAGGCATTACCATGTTTAAACGACTTAACCGTTTGCAAATTGCTCTAACTATACCTGAGCACGGAGATGCCAACGCTGCTGCTGCAGTCCAAGAATTACTTGGAGGTCGCTTCGGTGAAATGTCAACGCTGAATAACTATATGTATCAGTCCTTCGGCTTTCGTAATAAATCTAAGTTTAAACCCTTTTATGATCTTGTCGCTAGCATTACTGCTGAAGAGTTTGGGCATGTTGAACTGGTGAACAACACAATAAATTTATTGTCAAGAGGCATCACTTTTCCAGGAGACCCAAACATAACACCCCTTCAAAACGGCTTAAATAAACGAAATACGTACCAATATATTGCTACAGCGCAAACAGCCTTACCAGGTGACTCAATGGGCAAGGCCTGGACAGGAGATTACGTGTTTAATAGCGGAAACCTCGTACTTGATCTATTGCACAATTTCTTCTTAGAACTAGGTGCCCGTACACATAAAATGCGTGTATATGAAATGACGGATCATCCAACAGCGCGGGAAATGATTGGCTATCTATTAGTACGAGGAGGCACACATGCACTCGCATATGCAAAAGCATTAGAAATTGCAACAGGAGTTGATGTCAAGAAAATGCTCCCAGTGCCTGATCTAGACAATTCAAAATTTGATTATGCTAGAAAATATGAAGAACAGGGATTGAATAACATCTTATACACATGGAGTGATACAGACTATAAAGACATTAATAAAATTTGGAAAGGTACTAACCCTGAAAATGGCGAGCAATTAGCAGTCATAGAGGGTACACCTGAAGGCGCACCAATACCAGACTTAGATGATATGCCAGAAGAATTTGCGCCAGGAATCGATAGAGATGATTATGAACGAATTGCTAAGAAGTTGATGGAGAATTTGTAACATATTATAGAGATTTAGAAGTTGGGGATTTTACAAGGCTGAGAAAAAAGCAATGAAAATGATTTTCTCTCAGCCTTTTTTAACAAGAAAAAAACTCCTAAGTATTCTAGGATTGGCACACACTGTTGTTTGACCACTTCCATGAATCTTGTACAAACAAAGGAGACAGTATAGCAAGAAGACTATATTCACCTTCATCGATATAATGATATTTTTTCCTCAATTATTTATCCAGATTAGTCTTCCCATAACACTTTGCATATATTTCTTCAATATTTTCATTCGTTATTGGCGTTCTTTTATGTATTGAAGGAGATTTATTTTCATAGCTTTCTATTAATATCTTGGGTATTTTTGATATTAATCCACATTGAAAATTTGTTAAACAATATATTGCTTTTTTGAATTCCTCTAATTATATATATAAGCCTTATTAATACATGCTCTTTATTTAACTTATCTAATATAATTACCTTACCATAATCTGCTATTGCTTTCCTTAAGTCTCCTTCCTTTTAATGTAGTGTTGCTCTGTATTCAAACGTACTTATATCTTTTTCATTTAATTCAATAACCTTATCATAGTCTAAAATTGTTTTTACATAATTTTCTAGATTTATTTTCATATAAAACTGAACTATATTTATATGCAACATCGTTCTCAAATCTTTAAGATCGGTCATCAATAAATACATTTTCCAAATTACCTAAACAATCAATAAAAAAAACTCAAAGCAGAGCCCCGAGATTTTTTTATAATCACTTTCAAATTGACTTAAGATTGCTAAACTACATAATAGATATAACATTCGATAATTCAACTATAAATATTATCCTATTAATTGCTTTTCACTTTGAGCACTATTTTTTTCAACCATTTTATAAATAAAGCTTGAATCACCAGGATGTCCTTGTGCCAATATTTTTTTATCTTTCCTTACGTACATGGCATAAGGAAAGCTATATACACCCATTTTGTCAAAAAGATTTTTATCGCTGACGTAATTTAAACCTTCATTTTTAAAATGATCGTAGTATTTTTGATTTTCTTCAGATTCACCTCTAGAGACAATCATTGTAAAAACATCTTTATAACCATTTAAATCATTCTTCAAGTCAGGATATAAAGATTTACATGCACTACAATTTGGTGAGATGAATATCAAAAGAAGATCTTTTTCTAAGTTATTATCTATATTTAGAGTAACTTCTTTGTTTAAATCGGATTGTAAAACCATATTAGGGATTTTTTCAATTTGTTTATTACGAGGAATACCCATTTTCATTGACTCTACAAATTGTATATACCTTCCAATCAACTTAAGCATTCTAATATTGAGAATAACAAGTGAAAATACTATTATAAACAATACAATTATTAAAATATTCCAAGTCGTTCCCATTTTTAAAGACCCCTTTCTAACGAATCTATTTTTTTCATGCTTAATCTATATTCTGAGAATAGGTAGTAAAAATTTGCTAGAAGAATACTCGAGAATATAAAAGGAATTAAGTTAATACTCCATTTTATTTGTACTGGAAAGGTCGCCATTAACACCAAAATAGCAACGAAAAACAAATTCCTTATAACAATACCAGTAGATAATTCTTCTGAATTTAAAATACCTCCACACCCACAGTTCATTTTTTCTTTGCTGTTTACTAGATGGACGATTATACCCAGGGTATACAAAATTAATAGTACGCTTGCAGCATATAAGGTTAAGGTATAATTTATATTGAATATAAACCCAATTGGAATACTTACCTCCACAAAAATAAGAAAAATAAGCAGCACATGAACAGGGATTTTTTTTAGAAATACTAAAGACTTAAAAATACTTGCATGCTCTTTAAATTTCGTTACTTTACTGAATGCTGTAGATAAAAACAAGATTATGAAGAACAATTGACAAATTAATGATAGGTTAACCATACAATCACCCATTTAGATTTTTATTTGTACCAATCTAATTGCATTTGATACATCTGAGCATACTCACGATTTAAATTCATTAAAGTTTCATGACATCCTTCTTCAATAATTTCTCCATTTTGCAATACAAAAATCTTATCAGCTAATCTTGCAGAGGCCATCCTATGAGAAATAAAAATGCCTGTTTTATTATTCGTTAGGTTATCAAATTGATTATAAACTTCTAATTCTGCTTTTGGATCAAGAGCTGAGGTTGGTTCATCAAGAACAAATATTTCTCCCTCTTTATATAATGCTCTTGAAATTGCAATCTTTTGCCATTGACCTTCTGAAAGATCTTCTCCTTCTAAAAATATCTTCCCCAAAATTGTTTCTTCTCCATCTTTAAGGTTTTTAGTAATTGAATCAACACCTGACATACTCATTACTGTCTGTAATTTTTCATCATCAACTAGGCTATCTAAAATTATATTACGTTTTAAAGATAAATTATACTTCATGTAATCTTGGAAAATTACTGTGATTTTCTTAAAGAGTTCTGATCTATCAATATCGTTTATATTAATTCCATCTACTAAAATTTCCCCTTTATTAATAGGGTATAAACCCATCAAACAATAAATTAGAGTTGTTTTCCCAGAGCCGTTTTGACCAACGATAGCTATTTTTTCTCCACACTCAATTTTAAAACTTATATTCTTCAACGCTTGTTGCTCACTGTAAGGATATTTAAATGAAACATTTTTAAATTCAATACTAGAATTGAAACTAAATGGCCTATTTTCTTTTGATTCATTTAGTTCATAATTAGAATCTTGAAAATCCAAAAACTCAAAAAGATCTCTAATATAAAGACTATCACTGTATATTTCACCTATATTGTATGAAATATCAATTAGGCTTCTTTCGGCAGCTTGCACTGATTGAAGAACACTTACAAAATCCCCTATTTGGATTGATTTATTTCTTACAAACTTCAATAAGAAAACACTTACTAGAAAATATAAAGCTGATGACAACACATTAATACATATATTTGCAAACTCTCTAGACTTTATAAGAGTTAAATATTCTTTACTAATTTTTTTAAATAGAAATGCCCATCTATTAAGAAAGAAATCTTTAAGATTAAATATTCTTATCTCACTTGCACTGACACGATTAGTAAGTAATGCTGAGAGATATGCTTGCTCTCTTGCTTTAGGAGTTTGGTGTAAATGCATTTGAAATTCCATCTTACCGTATTTTACTCTTAAGTAAATAATTGGTATGACAATTACCATTACAATCACTATCAGTAGCCAATGGTATGAAATTAAAAAGATAAATAAGCTTGTAAGAGTAATTATTCCTTCAAAGATGTTCAAAGTAGACACTACAGGTGACATCAACCTAATTCCTTTATTATATTGAATTCTATCTAGATGATTATGAAACTTTGCATTTTCAAAAAATGCTAAAGGAGACCCGACTGACTTTTCTGATACCATCTTTTCCAAAATATAATCAAGTTTTTTTTCGTACTTTGAATTTACATATAACTTAATATTTCCAATAGATTTTTGGATAATAAGTACAATTAATTGTAGAAATAATAATAGCCAAAGTTGGTGACTATTAATATCATTATCCCCTCTTAATACGGATGATATAAAGTTAATAATTTCCTTTGATAGCCAAACCGTAATAATTGGCACAAACCCTGTAATGATTGCGAAAATGAGAGACAGTAATACCCAATACTTTGCATATTTAAAGACAAGATAGAATGATCTTTTATAATAGTTATTTTTCATGATGTCTCCTCTAACACATAAAAAGATTAATTTACAAGAAAAAAGACTGATAATTACTTATGTTAATTATCAGTCTTTTTTCATACTAGTTAATAATATGAGTGCACTCAATAGTTATATATTAACTAATTAACTGAGAAAGCTATAGATATTACGTTAGATGTAATATACAATTATTTGATTCTTGTGCAGAAACACACTTTTCTTCCTTCTGAAGGATCCCAACCACAAATCTGGTAGAATCCACATTCACATCTCTCGTCAACACATTCACCTTGTAATTTAGAATTTCCTGATAAAAGATTTGCTAACTTTGCTAACATTTAACCGACTCCCCTCAAAGATAATGTTTTTCTAATGAAGCTCGCGAGTTCTTAGAATTTTTCAGTAGACCAATAAGATAAATTTAGATAAAAAAGAAAAAATTTCCTTTAATACTAATTAATCCTATAAAGTCTACTAAATAACAATTTAGTATATTTTTACTATTTAGTCAACAATTTATTTCAAAATTTTCAATAAAATTGTCGAAATTTACTTTTTTTTCTTTCACTGAATTATTACCCTAATTTATTTTTGTTAAATAGATATTATTCTGTTTTAAAGAAGGAGCTTAACTGTTCTAGCTTATGAAAAATAGGCATGAGAAAAATTATATAAAACTTATACTATCTCTACCTTTTTAGTTATTTAAGCTCCCATTCATGTTAGGATTTATGAATCTATTTATTTACTTTTACTAAGAAAGGGTTTACAATTTCTCTTACTTTAGCTTTAATAGGCTCTCTGTAGCTAAATTCATGGTTATACGATCTGATACGTGATAGGCTAAGATTTCACTGGTCGATCCATCTTTAATAGTGGACAAATAGGCTTTCTGACCCCTTACGTAAAATAAATATGTGATATCGGTTAGAGGAGTACTTTTCCAGGGACTTACTTAAATTGTCGGTCCAACAGATTGGGTACAATCCTATGTTCTTGTGTTGCTTTCATCATTCGTCTATAAGAGTTTGCCTTTCTAATATGGCATATAATGGCGGCTGCTTCTTCATTATTCGTCGTATAAGCTTCAAATTATAGACAACAAAAATGTACCCTATAAGAAGACTTTTTAAAGTGCTTATTCTATAGGGTACATTTTAGTAAAAGGCGGTACTAAATGTTACAAGGTGACTAAATATATACTAATGTAACTTATGTACTCCCTACCCATTTGGTGTCGTTAGGGAGCTAATAAACGATTAAATACCTCACTGTATTTTATATTATGAAAAAATATTTTTTTTAATAACCTTTTAGGCGGTCTGCAGACATTTACAGCATTCAAAAATACTATATCATTAACGGTTATGTCACTTGTTGCAGCTTTCTTCCTCTAGGTTAATCTTTGGTTGTTCACATATGTTTCTTTGTAAAACTTTGATCTCACTAGAAAAAAAATACAACATTAGCTACTTATTTTGATTAATTTTCGAAAAGTGAAATGCCATTAGGACGTCCTTGTATGTTTCTTATTCATGACCCTTTTTTCTATTAAGTTGGTATAAAAAGCAATTGAACCCAAAAGGCATGAATAGATTGTGAAGACTGGTAAAATTCCTAATATGTTAACTGAAAATAGATTTTCATGCCCTTCTGTTCCCGCACTTTTTTCAGCACCTAAACTCGGACCACTAACTAACTCCATCGATACAACAGTCAATTTAAATATTTGGACGAACAAGAAAATTGTCCCAATAAGCAACAATATACGTAAAATTTTTATCCGAGAAGGTTTACGAAAAGAAAATAGCTTCTTTAATTTAGGGTATTGGCTTCCAATTTGTTTGATCCATTGCCAATGTAATCCTAAATGAATACCAACTATAAGTAATCCGAGGATTGACAAAATAATATGAAGAGCAAGCCAATTTATGCTTGTGAAATATCTAAAATTAGGAAAGATAACCTCGGAAATTAATAATCCACTTACCATAATAAACAACATATCTAACAACAGGGTTATATTTAATAAGTATGATAGTAAAGCTTTTCCTCTTATTCTTTTTGAAAGTATTTTTTTGCTCATACCAATGATCCAATCTTTGTTTAAGAATAAATGAATAATTAATGCTACCGCCAATAAAATACTAGCTATTTCATGAAATGCTACACTGGTGATAGCTGGAGCAAATAATAAGCTAAATGTAATTGCAATTAATAAATCAAAACAAAATTTAAAACGATTCTTTTTCATTTTCAATCCTCCTGAATAACACCATTAATTATATTAACGAAGATCCTTCAATTCACTAATTATAAATTTTTTAATATCATTCTAATTGCTGTTGAACAGTTTACGTCATGTTCCTTTGCATAATTATTAAGTTTTTTAAAAGACTCCTCATCCAATCGAACGTGTAATGGAAAACTAAGTTTTTCTGACTTTTCTTTTCTAGGCCTTCCTCTTTTGGTTCTCCTATTTCCTTCTTCATCCATCCAAGCCTCTATCGTAACAGTGCCATACTGTTCAATTACCTGTTGACAATTATGCTTATCCCACAGATCTTTCGCTTTCTTTTTATAAATGATAGATAGCTGAATTTCTTCATCACTTAACCCGATAAACTTTGCTTTCTTATAGAATTTTTCTTTCAACAATTGCTCTAATTCTTCGTATGAGGAAAAGGTTATTTGATTCATTTAAACACTCCTTTTTTGTAGCACAAAAATCCTAAAAACATTATAGCATTTTTTGTGCTACAAAAAAATAAAAAGGAAATATGTAAATATTTCTGTCCAAATAGTAAAGGTACATTAAAGGGATTTTTGCTGATTTTATCAACCTTTTATTTGAATTCGAGAATTTTCAGTAACGGCTCCTATTTTATCTCATTAACTCTTCCCATTCTCGAAAGCCTTTTTTATATTGCTTACGTTGTTTCACACTTCTGGTTGAATTTGATAGAATTTAACTTAAACATTTTTCACAGCCTTCATTCAAACCATCCTCTTTTAACAACTAAAAGAGGACACCAACCACACAACTAAAATGCTGCAATGATTAGTGCCCAACTGTTGTCAGATAGGTATATAGGCTTCTTCTTTTCTTTTGTAATCTCCCAATCCGCTATTTTCCCATTATGAGTGTTGAATTTACCGGATGGATCTAACCTCATCTAAGTGGCTTTGCTTGTTCGATCATTAATCTTGTTGTACTTATGAAATTACTTAACGTAGTTTATTGGCTTATATCAATATCTTTAATTTTAGCGACTCGATTCACTCCTTAACTCTTTTTCAAAGCTCTATCTTTAGTAAGCAATCATATCTACTGTTGCCAGCAAATTTTATTCACCCTTACCATTCCTTTATCGTTAAACAAGGTATATGTACATGCTGGACAGTTAGTTCGATAAACTTCACCTTCTTTTATTATGTGAACATCCCTATCAAACATAATCTATGGGTACCATTAACCTTTATTCCCAAATTCAAAGGAGTGATAATATGAAACGTGGTATTCTGTTTTGGATTTTGGATTCTTCACCAGCATGAGTATTGGTTGTTTTGTTGAGCAACTTCTAAATCTTTTGTTATAACTACTGATGCGCAAGATAATCCGTCCTAAATTAAAATCATTGTGTAGAAAAGTTTTATAATATGGTCATACAGCTGCGATTATTAACAAAATACCTATTTTCACAGCAATTTTCTTTTTCATACCTATTTTAGTTAATATAGATTGAAATTCATCACCAAAACACCTAATCCACTTGTCAATTCATAGACTTCATAATTATTTTTCATGATTTGATTTTCGGTCTTAATTGCTGTGCGCTAAAATTAACAGGTCCATTAAGGTTTATGGCTGGGTTATTTGCAAAACCAGTTAATCTATAAGTAGCACATTGATAACTATTAATTTTATCAATCGTTTGAGAAGATGTTATACTAATATCTTCTCCGCCACCTTCAATTCCTCTGATTGACCTATGAATAGTGGTATCTCCTCTCAATACTTGATGAGTAAATTCATCACCACCTTGGTTGTTTAATACAAATGTCCAACTTAGCAATACAATATCACCAGGTTTTAAGTTATATAGTGTTAACAGTGCAATTGTTGTAGGATAATTTGAATCAGTTGAAAGAGACCCTAAGTCCACATCGTTTGTTGCAGGAATATGAAATTGAAAGTCAACTATCTCAAAGCCTTCGCCATTACCTCTACACAATTGGTTACTCATTCCGTCATCTCCCTTAAATATTTTATTTATATATATGGCTGTCTAGATATTATTGTGTGGGGAGATGTCTGTAAAAGTTGTAATATAAAACTATCGATGTGTAGTTAAATTCAATTTGACTATATATTCATGCTTCTTAGATTCAAGTCTTTCACAATAACTCTTGAGTTTTCATAACACTTTACTTATACCTCCCCAATTTACTCGCTGCTTATTTTGTTTAATATAAATTTTATGTTTTTGGTAATAATACACAAAAACACTTTATCTTTACACAAGTTTTAACTGGAGGTAATTATGTTCGAAATCATTGAAAATATAAGAAATTTGTTAGTCAACTCCTATTTCACCAAAGGGTTAATTTACCAATTTTTTATTTCGTTTGTTAAATTTTTCGTTCTTTATTGGATAATAAAATTAGCTATTATTAACGGGATCAAGGAATCCAAAAATAATGAATAATAAATAACTCCTTCTATTAAAAACACCTTAAATTGGCTTACGAGGTGTATTAAAAATAGCTGTTTTTCATTTAAGAAATAAACACGTTTCAACTAGCGTTCGTGGCATCTTTTCTTCTGTACAACGATGACTTTAAACTCACTGTTTAATGTCCTGATTTGGTAACAATAGCAACAAAGTTAACAACAAGGACCTTTATAATTTACCAAACATAATTACTCAGGAGTTTTCTAAAACCCTCATTCATTAAGATAAAAACTCATTCCGTTACCGCTACTATCCAACTGCTTTTCCCGCCATCTAATGTTATTTTTACCCCGGAAGGGAAGTTTGCTTATGTGTTTGAAGTGCCCTCTTAATCAAAAATCAACAATTCTCCTCCACTTTAGTAACCACTATATAACATAGGATTTATAAGCTAAAATTATCCACAGGATAATCCACAAGGTCTTGATTAACTCCAATATCCCTCGAGGTAACTGAAGGTCATTACTAAAAAGCATCCTAGACTATTCCCATTCTAGTTGACTGTGTTTCTATAAAAAATGCCTCTCTAAAAAATGATATACTTTACAGCTCATTTTAACTGTCGTGCTTCGTTTATTAAGATAATCTTAAGAAATATCTACCCATAATATTAAGAATTGGACATTACAATACATTTAAAATCAAAACTAAAACATATTAAAGGAGTCTTAATTATGAAGAAAATCATTGTAGCAACAGTGGTTGCTTCTACTATTGCATTTGGAAGTGTAACAGTAATTACTTTAGCTTATAACAACAATTTTTTTGATCGAGTAAAAGGTGTATCTAATCAATTTTCTAAAGATAAATCTCTTTGGATGTATGATTATGAGGGCTTAAAAACTTTCGATGGCAAGCTAGTGATAAAATTTGATGGTGAAAGTGGAATTATAGATTTACAAGGAAATCAAATAAATAAGGATAACTACTACCGTATACTCGGAAAACAGGGCTTTAGTATCATAGGATATGAAGGGGATGATCATTTACCTGAAGAAGAAATGGTAAAACGGAGAATAAGCGCTTTTCGTGTAGAAACAGCTGGCAAGACTCAAGTCGAAATTAACCAAGAAATCATGGAAGGAAAATCACAAATTAGTCTATATAGGGAAGCGCATAAATTAGGAATTAACTTTGAAGGCAAATCATCAGAACAGTTGTTAGCAGAAATAATGGATATACGTAAAAAAAGAACATTTGAAATATACGATGAGTATTATACTGCTGAAGATTACAAATCAACACTAAGGATGGCAGAAAAAAATGGGATTGAGACAGATTGGAAAACTCTTCGCCAAATAGAACAAGAATTACTTAAATACTTACCTTCCATCAAGTCCTTATGATGTAAGTAACACTATATAAATCTTGTTTTTTAACTTATTATCTCAAATTAAACTATTCACCACCTAATCATACGTGTATTTTTATTTAGTAAACACAACTTACCTTTTGTTTACTAAACCAATCACAAGTTAGACATGAAAACAGAATGAGGTGATTATTAAAAATTTCAGGACTAAATACTAAATTATCTCCGCATTCTTTAAGACATACACACACGTCTTTACTTGCAGAAGCCGGTGTAAGTTTATCTGAAATTATGGCAAGGTTAGGTCATAAAGATGACGATACAACTAAAAATGTCTACTTACATATTACTGAGACAATGAAAAAAGAGGCTTCCCAAAAGTTTGCTCAACTAATGGAAAACCTCTAACTTTTCAGGGGTCAATGTGACTGTTTCGTGACTGTTCACAATAACAATCAACACTAACCCACTTTTATCAAGGGTTTGAGGGGCAGATTACATCATGCCGCCCATTCCACCCATGCCGCCCATGCCGCCCATGTCAGGCATAGCAGGTGCGCCACCTTCTTCAGGTTGGTCAGCTACTACAGCTTCAGTTGTTAAGAACATTGCTGCAACAGATGCTGCATTTTGTAATGCTGAACGAGTAACTTTTGTTGGGTCTACGATACCAGTATCGATCATGTTAACCCACTCGCCAGTTGCTGCGTTGAAGCCTACGCCAACTTCTTCACGTTTTAGACGATCTACAACGACAGATCCTTCTAAGCCAGCGTTGTGAGCGATTTGTCTAATTGGCTCTTCAAGTGCACGTAAGACGATATTTACACCAGTAGCTGTATCTCCGTCAGCTTCAATTGCTGATACTTTGCTGTGTACATTTACTAGTGCAGTACCACCACCAGAAACAATACCTTCTTCAACAGCTGCGCGCGTTGCATTTAAAGCATCTTCGATACGTAGCTTACGTTCTTTTAATTCAGTTTCTGTAGCTGCACCAACTTTGATTACAGCTACGCCACCAGCTAATTTAGCTAAGCGCTCTTGTAATTTTTCTTTATCAAATTCAGAAGTTGTTTCTTCTAATTGTGTACGAATTTGGTTTACGCGAGCTGCAATTTTATCAGATGCTCCAGTACCTTCAACAATTGTTGTATTTTCTTTTGTTACAACAACTTTTGAAGCACGACCTAATTGAGCAACAGTAGTAGCTTTCAAGTCTAATCCTAAGTCTTCAGTGATTACTTCAGCACCAGTTAGGATAGAGATATCTTCTAGCATTGCTTTACGACGGTCACCAAATCCAGGAGCTTTAACAGCTACTGCATTAAATGTACCACGAAGTTTGTTTACTACTAGTGTAGCTAAAGCTTCGCCTTCTACATCTTCAGCAATCATTAAAAGTGGTTTACCTTGTTGAACAACTTGCTCTAATACAGGTAACACTTCTTGGATATTAGCAATTTTCTTATCAGTGATTAAGATATATGGATTTTCTAATACAGCTTCCATTTTATCTGAATCAGTAACCATGTATGGAGAAGCATATCCACGGTCGAATTGCATACCTTCAACAACTTCTAATTCAGTTGCGAAGCCTTTTGATTCTTCAATAGTGATAACACCATCATTACCAACGCGTTCCATAGCTTCTGCAATTAATTGACCTACTTCTTCATCAGATGAAGAAATTGCAGCTACTTGAGAAATTGATTCTTTACCTTCAATCTGTTTTGAGATTGCTTTAAGCTCTTCAACTGCAACTTTAGTAGCTTTCTCAATTCCTTTACGAACGCCCATAGGGTTTGCACCAGCAGTTACGTTTTTAAGACCTTCAGTAATCATTGCTTGTGCTAAAACAGTTGCTGTAGTAGTACCGTCACCAGCTACATCATTTGTTTTACTAGCTACTTCAGCAACTAGCTTTGCACCCATGTTTTCAAATGCATCTTCTAATTCGATTTCTTTTGCAATTGTAACACCATCATTTGTAATTAATGGAGAACCAAATTTTTTCTCTAATACTACATTACGTCCTTTAGGTCCTAATGTAACTTTTACAGCATTAGCTAGTGCATCTACACCACTTAGCATAGAACGGCGTGCTTCTTCGCTAAATTTAATATCTTTTGCCATATTGTTTTACCTCCTCAAATTTTCCTAATCTATTAAATAATGTTCAATCCGTATGCTGTTGAACATCACACATTATGTTAAGTACAAAGGTGGATAAATTTAGCTAAGTACAGCTAAAATATCGCTTTCACGTACGATTAAGTATTCGTTACCGTCAGATTTTACTTCAGTACCAGCATATTTTGAGAAGATGATACTATCACCTACAGCTACTTCAAGAGCTACACGCTCACCGCTGTCTAATACTCGACCAGAACCAACAGCTACAACTTTTCCTTCTTGAGGCTTTTCCTTTGCAGTATCCGGTAATACGATACCACTTGCAGTCTTTTCTTCTGTTTCTTCAATTTGAATAACAACACGATCACCTAATGGCTTTAACAAGTGAAACAACCTCCTCAAATAATTTAAATGGTATTATTTTTCAATATTCTTCTATTAGCACTCGCTATACTTGAGTGCTAACACAACTATTATATTAATGAATCTCACATGTTTTTGCAAGTCTAAAGCAGAAAAAAATTCCTAATTTCATATATACCCCATAAATAGACAAGTTCTCCCTTGTATAACCACAACATTCGTCTACTTTTATAAGGCTCTCTTCGTAAACTTTATTGTTATTGTGACCAGCATAAAACCATAGAAAGTGTTTTGTTCGGTTGTCACTCTAGTTAAGTACTTGGCAAAATCTTAGTATAAAAAACATCATTTATATCAACAGCGCCCTATGTCTAGGACCTTGTAGAATTAATATTACTACTGTTGGTGTATTGGAGCGTTAAGTAGGTTTTACATGCTTGAAATAAAATGTATAACTTCATATGTAAATATCCTTATCATCTGACCCCTTAAAATTATGTCACAAATAAGGAGGAATAAACATAAAAAACATAATATACATGAGTAAATTAGAATACTGTGATAAAATACGGTAAGTATTGTACTAACCTGTGTGTATTGGACATACATTATTAATGCATATTTTAATCGGACAACTATGATGAAAATAGTTGTAAAAGCTAACATTGTCAAATCATTAAGATAAATCATTTGAATAGGGATTTTTCTTTCTGATAAAATGACATGGTGACCTCTAAAAGCTGCGAAGGGGAACAAAACATTCCCAAATAACAAAATACTATTTGAGATCAAAGCAGCATGAACAAACATTTAAAGGAGATTATTTTATTGATTAAAAAAATATTTCCACCGTTCGAAAGACATTATTGGTATGTAATTATCGCGTATATTATTGTCCAATTTTCAGCGACTTTAGGTGTGCCATTATTAGAAATTTTAGGTGTAGGCGAAGAAGCACAATCAAATGATATTGCAATAGTCATTAGGGTTGGTTATTGGGCCGTAATTAGCTTTATCCTCGGATTAATGATAATTCTCTTCATTATGAAAAAAGATATGATTAATAGAGTGATTCCTGAAGATTATCCCTCTACTGGTAAAGCCATTTTCTGGTCTATCGCAGGTATTTTCCTTGCGTTATTTGCACAATCTTTAGCAGCAAATATTGAAATGTTACTTGGAATTAATCCGGGCTCAGAAAATACTGAAGTGCTTATCGGAATTTTTGAATTAGTCCCGTTATTCATTATTGTCACTTCAATCATCGCACCAATATTAGAGGAAATCATTTTTAGAAAGATCATTTTTGGCTCGTTGTATAAGAAATATAATTTTTGGATATCAGCACTTATTAGTTCTGTCATATTTGCCCTAGTTCATGGCGAACCAGAGCATATTCTCATATACAGTTCAATGGGATTTACTTTTGCCTTTCTTTATGTGAAAACAAAAAGAATACTCGTACCTATTATTGCACACGTTTCAATGAATACATTTGTGGTCTTAATACAAACTATCTACAAGGATGACATTGAACAAATGCGACAACAACTGGAACAAATGCAGTCGATTATTGGAGGACTTTAACATATGCGCCGCTCACCTTTATTTTTTGGATTTATATATAGTTTTATAGGGATCGTTTTCACATATCTCGCAATTCAATCAGCTCAAGAAACAATTTGGAATTTCCCCACTCTCATATTGTCTTTTGTAGCCACCCTTGATTTTGGAGTGGCTATTCGTATGTTTATCTTTCATAACAAACTGAAAAAAATAAAATAGTTAAAACAACCTTCCTAGCTAATGGGAAGGTTGTTTTATTCTATGGCTGTTATCACATTATTTGTTGCTTTTCGTAATAAGAGCAAACACGAATATGTTTGGGAGATCTTTTCTTCTCTATATACATATCAGTTATTCAAAATATCTTTCTCTGTATTAACCAAGTTTATGTGCTATTAATTCATCGTAATAGTGAACAAGTTGTGGATATGAAATTAGCTCATTCTTGCCTTTATCACTAAGTGTATAAGTTCCTCTTCGCACCCTTTCAAACCAGCCGTAATAATTTTTATTAAGAATGGATACAGTTTTGTCACCCGTTCCCATCTCGCGAAGATCACTTGTTGATAACTGGTCGAAACGTTCGAGACAACAGGCAATATGAATACAGTTTTCTTTGTACGCCGTTATAATTTTTTGATTCTTGCTCCCACCAACATTATGGTTACGATGCCTTCCTTGCATTTCAGTTAAAAGTAAATCTCTTTTTTTCTTGCTTCTTTGCATACTTTTTTTCCGATCAAAGTCTGCTGGAGCTATAATAATTTCTACCTGTGCAATACCCTTTTTGAAAGTTACAATCATAAGGCCTAATTCTAACCTTCTGACCAAATAACAAATATCCTGCCATTTTTTAGAACGCAAAGAATATTTAGGTCTCGGGATAGCAATGTACACCTGATCGGATAAACGCTGCCTTTTAGTAGCTTGTATTAACAGCTTTATACTTAAATTAAGCTTAAGCTCCACGATAACTAGCTCATCGTCTTTTATAGCTGCTATATCACAATGATTGACTTCTCCATATACTTCATAGCCCTGTTCTGTAAAATGCTCTTGAATAGGTTTATATAAATCAACCTCATACAATTTTGTTGTTTTATTGCTCATTACATCATTACTTTCTTCATTTATTCAAAGCTTAAATATTAGTTAATCATACGACCTTTATATTTAATATATTCACATGACACCTGCTAGATTTACTATAAAAAAAGTGAGCCTCTACAATTTGTAAAAACTCACTTTGATTACCTTTATTATGATTTATGGTTTGGTTGTTACTCATTTTCAGCCATGAGTTCCTGTTCTAGTTTTTCCACTTTGCGAAAGGTTATTTTTGAGATAAAGATACTTATTTCATATAGAATAAATAAAGGTATCGTCACCATCAGATGTGAAATGAGCTCTGGTGGCGTAATAAATGCTGCTATAACTAGTAAAACAAAATATGCGTATTTTCTTATTTTCGCTAAAAACATAGGCGAGACTATGCCAAGTCTAGTTAAAAACATCACAACGACAGGAAGCTGAAACAATATTCCAAATGGAATAGTGATTTTGAATAGAAATTGGAAATATTCATTTATCCCAATAACTTGATTAACCGTTAGGCGTTCAGATATCCTCGTCATAAACTCAATAACAAATGGAAATAGAATAAAATAGGAAAATGAAACCCCACCTAAAAATAGTAACACTGATATTGGTATATAACTTAAAGTGATTTTCCGTTCTTTTTCATATAAGCCTGGGCTAATAAACGCCCAAAGCTGGTATAAAATAACTGGTGCAGTAATTACAAAAGCTATAATAAAAGCAAATTGCATATAAATTTTTATTGGATCAGTTAAGGAAAATGCATTCATCGTCAGCTCTTTTGCTTCATCAGCCTGTTGTAAATAGACAATGATTGGCTCAGCCAAAAAAAAGCTTCCAATTGTAGCCATAACAAAGAAAACGGCTGCGATAATTAGACGCTTCCTTAGCTCTCCTATATGATCGTATACAGACATTTCTTTACTATCATTCATACTTTCTCATCCTAATGTTACTTCTTTTTATTATTTTCATTTGCAATATCTTGTGCCGCTCTCTTAAATTCTCTAAGTGTTTCTCCAGCAGCTTTTCCTAATTGAGGAAGCTTATTTGGACCAAAGATAACGAGTGCGATCACTAAAATTAATATAAGACTTCCAATTCCTATGTTAATTGGTCTCACCTCCATCATAAATTACAAATAATTTTCCTGATCTATCATTATAAAGCATATATTGTTTTTATAACTCCGTGATCATGTAAACGACCATAATGCCAATATAGCTACTATTCAGTTGGGTAGTTTTTAAGGAAATAAACTAAAGATTGTAATTCAACTGCTAAATCAATGTGATGAATCCTAATATGGTCAGGTACATTAATTCGAGCTGGCGTAAAATTCAAAATACCCTTAATACCTGTTTCTACTAAACGGTCAGTCATCCCTTGCGCAACTGGTGCAGGTACAGTTAAGATGGCGACACTTACATCCTTGGTAATATATTTTTCTAAGTCATCCATATGATAAATAGGAACATCTCCAACTGTAGTGCCAATTTTTTGCTCATCAACATCAAATGCAAGTTCAATTTTCATATTATTATTTTTAATAAAGTTGTAATTTAAAAATGCAGTACCTAAATTCCCAACCCCGATTAACACCACTTTTGTTAGTTCATCTTGATCTAGTGTTTGTCGAAAAAACGTTAATAAGTAATTAACATTATAACCATATCCTTTTTTACCTAAAGCACCAAAATACGAAAAATCTCTACGTATTGTTGCAGAATCTACTTTTACAGCCTCGCTTAATTCAGCAGAAGATACGCGCTGCTTACCTGCAGCATGAAGATTTTTTATGAAACGATAATACAATGGTAAACGTTTTGCAGTAGCTTGTGGAATTTTTGTTTGTTCGTTATTCACTTCTATTCCCCCACATTCAAACAGCTATTCATTCACTGCTCTCTAATAAAGTCTCCGTTCTTTCCACCAGTCTTCTCTAATAAATAAGTTGGACCAATAACCATACCTTTATCAACTGCTTTACACATATCATAAACAGTTAGGGCACACGTACTAGCAGCAGTTAGAGCTTCCATTTCAACACCTGTACTACCTTTAGTTTTAACTTCTACGATAATAATAAGCTTGTATAATTGCTTTTCTTCTTCCCATGTAAACGTGATATCGACACCCTTTAAACTAATTGGGTGACACATTGGGATAATATCTGCTGTTTTTTTTGCAGCCATAATACCAGCCACTTGAGCTACAGCTAACACATCCCCTTTTTTTATTTTTGAATGAATAATCTGTTCATAAATTTTTTGATTAACTGAGATACTTGATCTCGCTATAGCAGTTCTTAATGTTTCGCCCTTTTCAGAAATATCAACCATCTTTGCTCTACCTTGATCATTAAAATGTGTAAATGAAGACACTTGCTTTTCACCTCTCAATATGACTATACTACACTATTTTTACAATCCTGTCGTTACTTTAACAAGGCGTGAAAACTATATGTACATCCAAGGTCATTTCTATCACCTTTTGAGTACATGGCTTTTTTCATAAATGGTGAATTGTAACGAATAATTTAGCCCTTTGTCATAGTTTTAATGATGAGAAGCTGCAACAAACGATATAATAATTCGTATTTGTGTCTCAGTACATGGCTGCTGTTTTCGCATTAATTGTTGCTTTTCGTTCTAAGAAATAAATACGTATAAACTTAGCGGTTGTAGGCACCTTTTCTCATTATAAATGAGGTCAATTGCATAAGTTCATTTTTTGCTGTCCTAAATTATTCACAATAGCAACAAAGTTTACGAAAAGAGCCTATAACGTCTACAACCTAAGTTTAATATGACTCCAGTAAGAAAGCGCATACAAAATAAGCTAAACTATTATTAAAAATATGCATTTCACAAGCCTTTGATAAGTAAACATTGGAATCCAGTGAAAGAATATTGCTCATTTCATACATTTTAAGATACACTAAAACTATTATAACAGAGGTGAACTAACATGATAGTGTTACAAGTGAATCAGCTCACAAAATATTTTGGATCTGATCTTATTTTATCGAATATAAAGCTAGAAGTACAATTGAAAGATAGGATTGCTGTCGTTGGCCGTAACGGCGCTGGAAAATCAACTTTATTGAAAATAATAGCAGGTTATATGTCTCATGATAGCGGAAGCGTCATGAAACCGAAAGACATTTCTATTGGATATTTAGCACAACATAGTGGCTTAGATTCAGACTTATCTATTTGGGAAGAAATGTTAACCGTGTTTGAACCGTTAAAAAAAATGGAGATAGAATTACGTGAACTGGAAGAGAAAATGTCCAATCAAAGCCTAATGTCAAACAAGGCAGATTACGACAAACTATTAAAAGAGTATGATCATTTGCAAATTCAATATAAAGAACAAGGTGGCTATCAATATGAAGCTGATGTACGAGCTGTTCTACATGGACTCCAGTTTTCAAGCTTCAATTATTCGACACCTATATCATCATTAAGTGGTGGTCAAAAAACGAGGCTTGCTTTAGGGAAGCTATTATTATCAAAGCCTAATTTATTAATACTAGATGAGCCGACTAACCACCTTGACATTGATACACTCACTTGGTTAGAGCAATATTTACTCGGCTATCCAGGAGCTATTCTCATCGTATCTCATGACCGTTATTTCCTTGATAAAGTCGTTACACAAGTATACGAAATTTCTCGAACTAATTCAGCAAAATTCATTGGTAATTATAGTGATTATTTAAAGAAGAAAGCAGAAAATTATGAACACGATTTAAAGCTTTATGAAAAGCAGCAAGGTGAAATTGCTAAGCTTAAGGATTTCGTTCAACGAAACTTAGCACGAGCTTCAACAACAAAGCGAGCACAGAGTAGAAGAAAACAACTAGAAAAAATGACAGTTCTAGAGAAGCCTGCTGGAGATGAAAAATCAGCTTCGTTCCACTTCGACATCGAACGTCAAAGTGGAAATGAAGTTTTGAAAGCCAATGATATTTCAGTTTCATATGAAAACAACAAGCCTATTATCCAACATATCAATTTTCAAATCATGAAAAGTGACAGTGTAGCTTTGGTAGGTCCAAATGGTATTGGGAAATCAACCTTACTCAAGGCAGCGATTAATAAGATACAAGCCCTACAAGGAGAATTTTCCTTTGGTTCAAATGTTAAAGTTGGCTACTATGACCAAGAACAAGCAAATCTTAGTTCTAATAAAAGTGTTCTTAATGAGCTGTGGGATGAGTATCCATCAAAATCGGAGAAGGATATAAGGACAGTGTTAGGCAACTTTTTATTTTCAGGTGATGATGTGTTAAAGCCGGTATCAACACTTAGTGGCGGCCAAAAGGCACGACTTGCGTTAGCAAAGCTTATGTTACAAAAAGCTAATCTGTTAATTTTGGACGAGCCTACGAACCATTTAGACTTGGATAGTAAAGAAGTTCTTGAAAATGCATTGATTGACTATCCTGGTACAATTCTATTCGTCTCCCACGACCGCTATTTTATAAACCGACTAGCGACGAAAGTGTATGAGCTTGCTCCAAACGGTATTACTGAATATTTGGGAGACTATGATTATTTCATATCAAAGAAAGCAGAGATTGAAGAAATCAAGCTGTTAAATGAACAAAAAGTGGTCAATCCTTCAATCAAGGAAGATAAAACGCAGACGAAGCTGACTTATGAACAAGACAAGGAAATGAAGAAATTACAACGTCAGAGAAAAAGAAAAATTGAAGAACTAGAAATGGAGATATCAAAACTCGAAGAAAAAATAGATGAAAATGAAACTCTATTATGTGACCCAACTATCTTTCAAGATCACGAAAAAGTGGCCTTGATTAATGAAGAAAACTCACAGTACCAGGAGCAACTAGAACAATTAATGACCGAATGGGAAACACTCCATGATTAGAAGAAAAGCGCAAGCGCCTTGTTCATCCCTGACAAGCACTGGAGGCATTTTCTGTGAAGGTGCTTTTTGCCTTCATGGAAAATGGCGAAGTGACTCGAGGGGATAGGCGCTGGAGCTGGACATGAAGAAAAGTGGAGACGACTACTTTTCCTCAACAAACACTGGAACCATTGCATTTGAAAGCGTTTTTTGCGTTGGAATGCAATGTGAAGTGAACACGAGAGGCTTATAAGACAGAACAAAAGCGCAAACGCCATGTTCATCCCCAATAAGCGCTAGGATCATTGCAAAAAAGATGTCTTTTACACTTCATGTGAATTGTAGTTTTCTCTTCCACATAGTTATCCACAAACAATTCATTGTAGTGTATGTTATACACCGACTTTTACACATTATCCACAGTTTTTATCAAAGTTATCCACTTATTCACTTGCTTCAAAAGTGCTTTTAAACTAGCTTTTGTTACTATTTTTCCACAATAGTATTTTTTCTGTGGATAAAGTTGTGGAAAAAGACCGTATTCTCAGGAAGAATCACGGTCTTTCATAACATTGTTATGTTATTATTCATTATACTATTGCTCAATATCAAGGCCAGGGTTCCCATTTAAAGCCATGTCCGAACGCTTTCCTTGTTTATATAAAACACTACCTGCTGCTGCAATCATTGCTGCATTATCTGTACATAGAGATAGCGGAGGAATAATTAATTCTATATCATCCTTTGAGGAAAATTTTTCTTTAAGAGCAGCTCTTAGCCCTTGATTGGCAGCTACACCACCAGCTAATAATACTTGTTGGACATTATACTTATCAACAACTAACATCGTTTTTGTGACTAATACATCTATTACGCTTGCTTGAAAGCTTGCTGCGATATCTTTTGTTGCTAAATCCTCACCACGTTGCTTCGCATTATGTAACGTATTTATCACTGCAGATTTCAATCCACTAAAACTGAAATCAAAAGATCCTTCTTCAAGCCAAGCTCGAGGGAGCTTAATCGTGGCTTCTCCTTCATGAGCTAGTCGGTCAATGTGAGGACCACCTGGGTATGGTAGTCCCAATGTTCTTGCAACTTTATCATAAGCTTCACCTACAGCATCATCACGTGTCTCTCCAATTACTTTAAATGATCCGTGTTTTTCCATATATACTAATTCAGTATGCCCACCTGAAACAACCAACGAAATAAGTGGGAATTTCATTTCAGATACTAGTTGATTTGCATAAATATGTCCAGCTATATGGTGAACCCCAATGATAGGAATGTTGTGAGCAAGAGCAATGGCTTTGGCAGCATTGACACCAACTAACAAGGCACCGACCAACCCTGGGCCTTCAGTGACAGCTATTGCATCGATCTCATTATAAGAAATTTGCGCCTGTTTTAGTGCTTCTTCAAGCACAATGGTAATTTGCTCTACATGATGTCTAGAGGCTATTTCTGGTACAACTCCTCCAAAACGCTGATGACTTTCAATTTGAGATGCTACAACATTCGCTAATATCTCACATCCATTTTTTATGATCGCTACCGCTGTTTCATCGCAGCTTGTTTCGATTGCTAAAATAATTTGATTCTGTAATTGTTCCATTATATATTCACCCACATTATTAATGCATCCTCTTGATTATCTGTATAGTAATTCTTCCTAATTCCCCCATCATTAAATCCTAATTTGCGATAAAGCGATTGGGCAATTATATTTGATACCCGTACCTCTAATGTCATCGTCTTTGCCCCAAGTGCTTTTGCAAAGTCCACCAGTTGTTTTAGCATAGCTTCACCTAGTTTCCTGCCACGATATTCTGGTAACAAAGCTACATTCGTAATATGAGCTTCGTCTATTATAATCCATGCCCCACAATATCCAATAACTAGCCCGTTTTCTTCCGCTACGATATAATGGGCGTATTTGTTATTATTAATTTCACTTAAAAAGATGTCCTTACTCCAAGGAGTAGCAAAAGATGCCTCCTCCACCTTCAGTACATTTTCAATATCCTCAACATTCATTAACCTAAACAATGTTGTTGTTTCCATTTGCAGCTCCACTTTCTTTTTTCTGTGCTTCTAACCACTTCGCTTCTGCCTCAGCAAGGCGAATATAATTCGGTGAAAACTGATGAATATCCTCATTTTCCCTATACATTCCTAGCCATGCTAATTCAGCTGGTCTTGGATTATTTAAACTCTCAGCTGCAAACACTGCTTTGTCCTTAAGCTCACTGATCATTACTTCTTTATGTAGCTCAACGTCATTACCTAATAATAATATTGGTTTATCGAGTGATGATAATGATTTAGCCCAGTCAGATGAGAGGACATTTTGATCTTGTTTTACTTGCTGCAATCCATCAGCTTTATATGAATACAATCCCGTATAAATTTGTCCCCGCCTTGCATCGAATAGTGGTGAAATATATCCAGGAAAAAAACGCCCATTTGCTGCGAGTACTTCGAGACTTGATACGCCTGAGAGTGGAATTTGTAATGACCATGCCAATGTTTTTGCAATTGTAACACCGATTCTTACACCAGTATAAGAGCCTGGTCCTTTTGCAACAATTATTTTCGATAGTTCCTTTGTTGAAATGTTACAGTCCTTCAATAATGATTCAATAGCAGGCATGACACGAATCGAATGATTCTTTTTTACATTTGTAATTATTTCTCCAATAACCTTACTTTCATCTACAAGAGCAATACCCATCACATCATTTGAAGAATCAATTGCTAATACTGTCATTTGCTTATAATCTCCTTACATACTTGTTCATAATGTACGCCAATAGGTTCTAGCATAAGCTTCCGTTTACATTCACTTATGTGATTAATTCTCACTATTAGCCGTTCTGCTGGTAACTGATCAGCAATTAAATGAGCCCACTCTACAACTGTGATTCCATTTCCTTCGAAATATTCTTGAAATCCAAGATCTTCAGACCCATTTTCTAGTCGATATACGTCCATATGATAAAGAGGTACTTTACCTTGATACTCCTTAATGATTGTGAAAGTAGGACTATTTACATTTCTTGTAATCCCTAGTCCTTTCGCCAAACCTTTAGTAAATGTTGTTTTGCCAGCACCTAAATCACCTTCTAGTACAATCACATCACCCTGGTGCAAATGACTAGCTAGCTTGTATGCAATTTTCATTGTTTGTTCAGCAGAATCAGTTATAATTTCATAAGTTTTCATCTTCTTCACCTATCAATTGTTAAAATGGTTATATCCCTTTTTTTCTATCGTTTTAACTTTCCCATCATTTGTTTGTAGTAATACTTCTGAAGGTCCAGATTTCACTTGCCCAATGGCTGTTACCTTATAATTATGTTTAAGACATTCTTTCTCAAAATGGTTCCAGTCACTCTGCGGCAATGTACCTATGAGTTCGTAATCCTCTCCTCCATACAGAGCTTTTATTATAGCTTCGTTACTACAAACATCATATATTTGTTTACTTAAAGGAATTTGACCTTCTTCAACATATATTGAAACATTACTAGCTTCGGCAATTTCATTTGCTTCACTAGCCAATCCATCACTAATATCATTTAACGCTACCCTATTATAACATGTCAACAAACGGCCAATCTCCACTCGAGGATAAGGCATTTGATGTTTGTTTACTAAATCTTTTTCAGTTGATTGATAAGAATATTTAATCCCCTTAGCTAATAACAACTGTAACCCTGCAGAAGAATCACCTAACGTTCCTGTAACAAACACGATATCACCATCCTTGGCATTGCTTCTAAAAAGTTTTTTTCCTTTTTCAACTTCACCAATGACGGTTACCGATATAACTAGTGGACCATTTGTAGATACAGTATCTCCACCAATCATATCCATATCATAATTTCTAGCTAAATCGTTCATTCCTGCATAAATGACAAGAATATCTTCTTCAGTCCAATGCTTAGGTATAGCGATGGATATTAAATAATAGAGAGGGATACCCCCCATTGCTGCCACGTCACTTATATTAGCTGCTAAAGCTTTAAAGCCAATATGATAGGGCTTCATGGTACTTCGCTTAAAATGGACTTCTTCTACCATCGTATCAATACATATTATTTGATCAAACCTATCCTGAGATGATACTAATGCTGCATCATCACCAATACCCATTATTAAAGATGATTGGTTTACAACCTGTGGTTTAATTTTGTTTATTAATGAAAATTCATCAATTACACTCATAAAATACCACTCCATCATGTTTATATAATAAATTAAATTTAATAAATTTGTTAACTTAGATATTTGTTCGTAAGCCTCTATTTGTTAAAATATCACGAACTCTAGTCAATACTTATTTATTTCTTAACATGAAAAGACGACAATATTTCTTTATAATCATTATTTCTTTTTTATTACTAAATTAGAACAGCTAGTTGGGGTTTTATAGGATTTCATACCTATATGAAATATTTAAAGATGAACTACACATTTAATGTCAAGTTTACCAATACAAAAAAACGAAACATCTAGTTTCGTTTGAGTTATTTATATATGGCGGTCCCGACGGGAATCGAACCCGCGATCTCCTGCGTGACAGGCAGGCATGTTAACCGCTACACCACGGGACCACATTTATTCATTGGTTGCGGGGACAGGATTTGAACCTGCGACCTTCGGGTTATGAGCCCGACGAGCTACCAGACTGCTCCACCCCGCGATAATAAGAATATTATTATGCCTGGCAACGTCCTACTCTCACAGGGGGAAACCCCCAACTACCATCGGCGCTGAAGAGCTTA
>NZ_JAXBMC010000025.1:0-25719 GCF_033963865.1 Cytobacillus sp. IB215316
TCAGTTCCAAACGATACTAGATCAAGTATTTCCTGAATATAAAGGGGTTTTTAGTAATTTATATGCGCCTTTATCCTTAAAAACGCTACTCCTCTATCCTACTTCTCATGAGGTATTAAAGGTACCAGCGGAAGAACTAGCAAGGAAGATGTATGATCTAGGAGGAAAAAGATCGTATGGATGGTTTTATGAAAAGGCTTTGAAGTTAAAAGAGTCAGCAGAACGGAACCCATTTAAGAAGACACTGTATCAAAGTAACTTGGTTACGCTAAAAATGTATATTCAAATGCTTCTTCAACAAAGAGAGTTTCTTAACATACTAGAACAGGAAATTGAATCGTTAGCGATGCAGTTTGAAGAGTATGAGATTCTTACATCCATCCCAGGGATAGGTACTAAAATAGCAGCAACACTTATTTCAGAAATAGGCGATGTTGCGCAGTTTAGCCATCCGAAAAAACTAGTAGCCTACGCTGGGATTGATCCAAGGGTATACCAATCTAGTCAGTTTACAGCCACAATCAACCGTATTACTAAAAGAGGATCTACTAAGCTTCTCAGACACTCTATACAGCTGTTCAGTGTGGACTAACCAATAATCGCAACATGAAAATCCGAACGTATTATGACAAAAAAAGAAGTTAGGGCAAGCCTCACAAAGTAGCCATCATAGCTTGTGCCAACAAGCTATTGCATTGGATTTATGCCATATTAAAGCATAAGCAAATGTACACTGCGTAAACCAATACAATTAATTACACAACTAACAAAAACTTCAAATAATGATATTGAAGCTTATTTGTCATGTCCATTTTATTATATCACCTTTAACCTAGTATGATTTCTTAAAAAGTATTGACTTATATTAGCTGGTATTGTGGAAGATCAGAACAATAAAAATGGAGTAACTTTTACCCCAACATAATATCACTTTTGTCTAGTGGGTAACGAATAAGTCAATCTTAATTCTCATACTTTTATTATAAAGTATTTAAAAGAGGTGGTTTGATTTGACGACGGCTGTTATTGATGTAAAAACGCATTCGGTCATTAGCGAATTACCTGTTGGAAACACTGAAATTTTATCGTCTATCTTCACACCAGATGGTAAACTCGCTTTTGTCACTAATAGCGGGTCTACCTCTGTCTCTGTCATAGATGTGTTAACTAGTAGTGTGATTGCTACTCTTCAGGTTGGAATTAATCCATTTTTTGTCGCCTTCACAGCAGACAGTAAACTTGCTTATGTGATTAATAATGGGTCTACCTCTGTTTCTGTCATAGATGTGTTAACTAATAGTGTGACTGCTACTGTTCAGGTTGATGAAGACCCATCTTTTGTTGCCTTCACCCCTGACGGTAAACTTGCTTATGTCACAAATAGAGGATCTGGAACAGTTTCTGTCATAGACGTGAAAACGCATTGTGTGATATCGACAATACACCTTGGAGTCGGGCTATCTGTAGTCGTATTCACCCCTGACGGTAAACTTGCTTATGTCACTAATATAAATTTTGGCACAGTGTCTGTCATAGATGTGAAAAGGCATAGCCTGATATCGACTGTACAGGTTGGGTTGGGGTCATTTGATATCAGCTTCACAACAAATGGTAAACTTGCTTATGTGATAAATAGAGGGTTTGGCAATGTTTCTGTCATAGATGCCAAAACCCATAGTGTAATATCGACTGTACCGGTTGGGTTTGGGCCATCTGTTGTTGCCTTCACGCCAGATGGTAAACTCGCTTATGTTACGAATACTAATTCTGCCTCTGTTTCCGTCATAGATGTCAAAACCCATAGTGTAGTATCGACTGTACCGGTTGGGAACTTTCCACAGGATGTGGCTATATCACCAGATGGTAAACTCGCTTATGTCACTAATGATGCTGCTGCAGGTAACGTTTTTGTCATAAATGTAAAAACGCATAATTTGATAGCAACTGTACCAGTTGGATTTCCAGCAGGTAATGTCGCCTTCAGCCCGGATAGAAAACTCGCTTATGTAATTCAAACACAGTAAATACAATTTCTATTGAGTTTAATAATATACCCTGTTTAAAACGATATTGATCAAAACATAAAAAGAAAGGCTCTTTCAGTATTACTTCTGAGAAGCGCCAGATTGTGGAAGATGACTTGGACTTCTAATTGTTAATACTGTCATAAATTTCTTGTTGTACATTGTGTTTTATATGATGAAAAAGTATTTAAAACACCTGTCTGAGTTTCTTGCTGATAGATAACGCAATAACCTTCTTCTCTGTTTTTCATTATAAAAATTCCTCATTTAGTCACTATAACTTTCCCTTTTTCATGATGTATATATTTAGTTGAACATATAAAAGCATTAATGATAAAGAGTAGTCCAATTAACAGTAAAGCACTTGAAAGTACTATGATGCTATAAACCAAGTCTGGTGCATACAATACTGCAATGCGATATGAACCAATCATGAATATAGGAAAATAGAAACCTACTGTAGCCGCTCCGATGAATATTATAGGAATTAGAATTAGTTGAAAAATTATTTTGATTCTGTTTATTTTCATCGTAAATACTAATTTAAAATTTCTAAACCTCCACACCAATGATAAGACGAAAAATGTTATAAGACCCAATAATCCCGTTGCAACTAATAAAATAACCTTCGCTAATTGGTACTCATCTTCTTTCCACGATGCTGCCTGTTCTAGTTTATCACCCAAGATGTAATTTTTAATATTCTCACTGATAGAATGAGTGACATCATTTTGGGAATTTGAAAGTAAGGCAAACCCTAGACTGTATTCTGGAAACAAATACACGTCTGCTGTAAAGTTAGGATAATCTCCACCATGATCTATCACCTTAGTATTCGCTTCCTGAGAGATTTCCCACCCATAACCATATGGTTCATTATGAGAAATAGAGAAGGGTTCCATAAACAATTCGCTTACTGCCTCACTTGGAATTACTTGACGCCCTTTATATTGTCCTTCTTGTAGTAGTGTAGTTATGTAACGTCCAACATCTTCCACATTACTATATATTCCTCCCGATGCAACCGTTGGATATGGAGGAGCATAATCAAATGGTTTGTTCTTCCCCGCTTCTAAGCGATGTCCTACAGATAAATTATTTAACTTAGACACCTTTGTGTAAAATCCAGTCCGTTCCATCCCTAATGGCTGGAATACTAACTTATTCATTGCTTCATGATAATTCATACCTGATACTTTTTCAATGATAAGACCAAGCGTCCAATAGTTGAAATTAGAATATTCAAAACTTTCTCCAGGTACAAATACCAGTTTAATTTCACTAATTCTTTTTACTTGTCTTTCTAATCCATTATTAGAACTATCTTCTATTTCAAGTCCATATGAGGTGGTTGGAATACCACTACTATGTTGTAACAAATGACGAATAGTCACCTGTTTTGAAAATTCTTGATTTTGCGAAATAAACCATGGCAAGTACTCTACCACGGTCGCATCAATATCTAGCAAGCCCTGTTCAGCTAATTGCGTAACAGCCAAGGCAGTCATCGATTTAGATACAGAAGCAAGCCCAAAGATCGTCTGCCCGTCAACTTTAATATCACTTCCAATTTTTTGGCTCCCAAACCCGTTCATATAAACAGGTTCTTCATTTGCAATTAGCACAAAAGCCATACCAGGGACTTTGTGCTTGTTCATTTCTTGTTCTATATACTCTTCCAATTGTTCCAAATCAATATTGTTAATCGCACTCTTTGCTTCTACGTTGTTCATTGTCGAAAAAAATATAAAAATAATTAAAAATATGACTATTATTCTTTTTTTCACCTTTAACCAACTCCCTCATACCTTCTATGTCATATCATACCTATCATAATTTTCTTTTTTATCTCTTATTTCTTACAAAAACCTTAAGAATGAGAATTAATCGTAGAAGTTGGGATGTTCTCGTCATGGATTAATAATTAAGGCTCTTTTCGTAAACTTTTTCTTTAGTTCCTAAAATAGAGCAAAAGATGTCTTTATAGAAGAAAGATGCCGCAAAAACAGCCTTTTATTAAAAGCAACAATTAATGCGAAAATACCTTAAAGAAAAAGCTATATTAAATTTCACTATTGTTTTTTAGGTATTAAAAATGGGAGGGGTCGATTTGGATGTTCCCGTTCTTATTCAATATAGCGCCATAAAGTATTATGAGTTCAACCAGTATTTTTTCTGGCTGACCTATTTTAAATAGGTATTATCCTTAAATTAGTCAAGGATAGCCTCTACTATATTTTTGCGCCAGATTGTGGAAGATAAAAAGTAGTAAATAATCAAAAATATTGAAATGGTATTAAAGTATCCTTTATCTGAAGTAGAACTGTTTATCTAACTTCTAATACAAATGTGTATGATAATTCACCATCAGGCCATTTAGCTAATACTTCATATATATTATGACCTTTACTATTTGGTATCAATACTTGCTTATCATTTAGCATAACTTCCATTTCTCTTCCGTTTTCATTCCATAAGTAAACAGTTATTTGGGGATTGCCTTCAATCTGAATATTAATTTTATCGTTGGGTTCGACTCTAACAGATTCAAAATTATCAGCAATTTGGTACGGAGAAATAGCATCAGTTTGTACAACCTGAGTATATAAACCTTGCTTTCTTTCCCATTTGTAATTACCTACTAACATTTCATAATCCGTTTCATTTATATTAATCTTCCCTGACATAGATGGGGGAAATTCCTCGCCCCTTCCTTCCGTGTCTTTAAACATTTCGTTTGAAGAACCAGTTATCCAAAACGAAGAAAATACTATAATTACAAATAACAATGTATTTATTCTCATCATTGTTCCTCCCTTTTAATAATTAACGAATAAATACCAGTAAAAGTTTCAGTATTCCCCCTACTTACGAACCTGTTTATTCAGACAATTTCTAGTTCAAGAAATGCGCCATATTTATGAAAATCTGTTTGATTATAATGAGAATTGAAGTTTAATTTAAGAGCTGCCAACAAGACAACTGTAAAACTAATAAACGTCCTTGAACCATCCTCCCTGATCAACCTCCTTTCATGAACAGAATAAAAGTTTTCTCAGCTGTATGTTATCTTTTCTCTCTTTTAATTCCCCATTAAACCCTTAACTAGTGACGTTATACTAAGTACAGCTCCAATTGCTAAATGTCTTCTTGTGAAATTTATTTAATTTGAAATAATTGTTATATAATCGTAAATATTTCAATTGGGTACTGTATAAAGTTTTATACAAGGAGTGAGAATATGTTTCCTAAATTAGAAACAGTAAGGCTAATCTTGAGAGAACTAAAAGAAAATGATGCACAAGATATTTTGAATTGTTTTTCAAATGAAGATGTTTTACGTCACTATGGTCAAAAACCATTAACAAATTTAGAACAGGTGAAAAATATAGTTAACAATTTTGCAATTAACTACAAGGAAAAACGAGGGATTAAATGGGGCATTGAAATTAAAGGAATAGAAGGAATTATTGGAACCATTGGTTTTCATGATTGGTCTTCCGAACATAAGAGAGCTGACATTGCTTATGCACTTTTTCCAGAACAATGGGGAAATGGGTATGCAACTGAAGCAATTATTAAAGTTTTATCATATGGATTTAACGAACTTGAGCTAACTAGAATTGGAGTAGTTGTATTTAAAGAAAACAAACCATCTAATAAATTATTAGCTAAGTTAGGGTTTGAAAAAGAAGGGATTCTCAGAAACTATATGTATCAAAATAACATTCCATATGATACGAATGTCTACTCCTTACTTTCAACTAATTAAGCTATATTAAACTAATGTGAGTTTTTCTGAAATTGTTCTAGATGCATTAAGTATAACAGAAACGCGATGATTTTAGGTCATCGCCCACTTTAATTGAATATACTAAATACTTACTAATATAGAATAAACAAATAATAATACTAAACAGACTCCAGTAATATATTTTGATATTTGTTTAAGTCTATCACCTTCAAATGCTTTAATTAACAAGTAAAAAAAACCGATTACCCAAATACCGTTTTGAAAAAAAGTAGAAATTATATTTCTAAGCATATTGAAAATAAAATATAAGTCCATCAGTACCCTCCTTTTGCCAAATTTCGATAAATAAACACCATTTAGTTGTATTAACCTGCCTTTTTAGTTGAAGAAATGAATTTTCATAATCTTATACTAAGTTTAACATAAAATTCCACAAAACCTTCAAAAATATCATCCTTCAGTCCTTAGACAATCCTTTTCACAGAATATTAAGTTTAAATGTAAAGACGCTTATCTAAATTTCAGATATGCGCCTTATTGTGGAATACAACTTTCAGAATCGACGTTGTTTAAAAAATTTCTTCTGTAATGAAGCTATCTAGATCTGCAAAAGGTTGAGGAGTTAAGAAAGGCACTGTTGGAATGGGATCTCTAATAAATAATTTTACAACTAATACACAAATGAGAATACCTCTTCATCATTCAAATTACCAATTTTTTTTTTGGTGCCTCTACATAACCAACGTTCACGTACATAAATGTCTTTTGAGTATCATTCAATTCTATGACGGTATAATCACTATTAGGGTAATAGCACTGAATCTACTTTATCGTTAATTTTCCCACTAATAATACGATACTTTTGTTTCACATCTTCATACGTATCCCCTAGTAGTTGTGAAACATTTATTGCCACTTTTAAATTAGTCTTATATATCTATGTCTTCTAGATGGTATTCACCTTGAGAATTCTTAACTGAATACACGGCACCGTAATAACTACCTTGTTCTAATGTAAATAAGATAAAAGTTCCACCTTCAATGTTCGAAATTTCAGTTATGTAAATCTCATTTGGATTTCTAGAATAAAAATAGTCTATTCCTTTTGAAACTAACTTCTCTAAGTTCTTATCTGCTATTGATTCAGTAGTAGTTACCATTCCCTTAGGTTTAATTTCTTCATACTTTTTTTCATTTATTACACCTCTAGATATCAATCTTCACAACCTAATATGTCTTCAACATTTATAAGTTTAATTTGCCTTATCTCAAATACCCACCTACCTTCATAATAGATGACTTTAATTAATATAAGATTTCCTATATATCCATATTTCTCTTGCTAATTTTATATAGAATTAACAATTTGAACGTGAAAAAAGCAAACAAATAAAGACGCAATTCAGTATTATTTCTGAAATTCGATAGATTGAATTACGTAACTAAAGTCCCCATAAGTGACCAAATAGTTAGGTCTCGTTTGGTTTATATCAAAGGCTTCCTTCGGTAACTTATACTGAGTGTCGATAAAACTAAGCTCTAGTTGATCTTCTACATCGACTGTTATTGTTAGTTTTGTAGGAGTATTATTTGGTACTATTTTTATTTTGAATGGTTGTTTACCATACTCATACTTTTCATCGTTTATAGCTGCATGATGAATGGTTGCTTCTCCGTTTGATTTAATTACCAGTTCACCAGTTTCTTTAGGCGACTTTATTTGCAAGGATAATGTTCGTTTATTTCCAGTTACTGAGTTTTCAACCACTTCAACGGAAGATGACCTCAATGTAAAAATAGGTGCTTCAGAAATAAAAGCATTTGAATTTGGAAAAACATAATGAAACTCTGATAGATTCTCTTTTGAAGCATCGTTATTAAGAAATTGTTTAGAAAAATTATCAGGTTCAGCAAATGAATACCATATAGCTTTATTTTTATCAATATCCAATGCATAGTCTAGTTTACTAATGTTTGGATGTTGTTCAGAAGGCGTCATGACATAGTTTGCCGTTAAAATGATAAGTAGCCCAATCAACGCTAATATACTCGGAAGAACCCATAGTTTCTTACATTTCACAAGCGGAACTGCAGGAATTAGCAAACCAAGCACAAGAGATACAAGAGCTAAAATTAACCCAGCTTGATCTAAAGTTATCATTACAACAAGATAATAAAAGATCGGTGTGAAAAGAATAACCCCAGGTATACTAAATAACGAATGATAAAAATATCTGCTTGGCTGATTTGATTGATACATTCCTGTGTAAAAGGAGATGTTTAGCCCAATTAATGTAAAGAATAAAGTCCAATGGAAAAGATAACTTCCTCCAGGAAAATAAAAGCTTGTAACAATTGCTAATAAAGTCCATAGGAACAATGCGCCCAATTGAAGGTTCCAAATTCCAATTTTTTTTGAACACAAACTATACACTAAAATAAACAGAGCCAAAGTACCGAGAATAAAACCAGTGAAATAAATATTACTATAAAATAAATCTGTCGTAACCATCCATACTTTGTTAATAATAGATTTATTAGTCATAAGCCAAAGCATTGAAGTAATTATGTAGGATAATAAGATAGTAGATACAAATACAATAAACCCTCCAAGCAACCCTCTGAAGCTGATGGCATTTTTACGTTTTCCATGTATGAAGGTTGCGATAAATAATAACAATATCATTACAGTTAAAGGAAAAACGAGTGATTGAGAATACGATACAGTATTAGAGCCAATAACATTAAAAAAAATAGAATCATTACCTTTTGTATCATATAAATCTTGATTTCCAAAATGTCTTGTCAAATAGAACATATTTTCACCATGATGGAATAAACTGTTTTTATCTAAAAGATGTAAACTACCCATAGACGTGTGATAAGTATTCAACCCTTCTGCAAAGGCAAAATTAAGTCCAGGTAAACCAGCTTCTTTAAAGACTGATAGATCCGTGTCGTTAGGCATGTATTTATATAAATACACCAAAAAGGAATTCCCAACAGGATGAGGAGATCCTTTAACATATTCATTGATTAACCATTGATTTTGATCGCTAGTTTCAAACATCATAGAAGGCCCTTTATTGCCACGTGCTTCAAAGTTTAAAACCAGGCCTACTTCTTCGGCTAAATCATGTTCTTCTATGAACGCTTTAGCACCTAACATATCCTCCATTTCTTCTCCATCTGTAAGCAAAATAATAATATCGTTTTTTAATGGTTTTCCATTTTTTATTGCTCGTACAGTTTCAAGAATAGCTGCTACAGAAGCTCCATTATCACCTACTCCTCGAGTTCCTATCGCGGTATCATAATGTGCGCTTAACAAAAGAGCTTTTGAGTTTTCTGTTCCTTCTATTTTTGCAATAATATTATTAATAGAACCTGCTACTCCTTTAGAATCAGAAACCACAAATGAATGTTGTATTTCAGGTTCTACCCCTAGTGATGTCAATTCATCAAAAAGATAATTCTGAATTTTTTTGTGTTCTGGTGAGCCAACTGGATGTGGATTTTGACCAATAGTTTCTAAATACTCCATAGCTCGTTCGGTAGAAAATTCATCTTCAGCCAAGGTATTCTCTGTCATTTTTGGGGTCTGAGTAGATAATAGTCCTAACCACAACGTGAAGAGAATGACAAAAACTAAAAAAACTGAAAAAAAAGAAATTTTCTTGTGTCTTACATGACTTTTAACTGTATCTGCTCTCATAACATACCTCACAGTGTTATTTTTTTATGTTAATATAAATCTTGAATGCCTAATCTTTTTTGAATTACATCTATTTTTACAAGATTCAAAGTATACACAGATTAATATATAATAGTTGTATATTTATCAACACCTTCCTTTTCTTAACACCCGATTACAATAATATTCATTAGTGAATATTGCAAGGTACTGAACTACATCGAGTTTACTTAAATTCAACATCTATACATCAATAGTAAAACAAGAGTTTGATCTTTCAATCAGGTGGAGTAGAGTCTCAAACTGATTCAGTTCAGTTTACTTGAGCGAGTTCACTTCAATTTCTTCTTGCTTCCCTTCTTTTTTTAAATTGATTTCCTGCATAGTTTCTTTACTTATGTTCCAACTTTTATAGACAGCATATAGAACATAGGCGGCAACAACCCCAATGATAGCTGAAATATTCGAGCCTAAAATCATAAGAAGTACAAAATCAATTATCGCCCAGCCGATTTTTCCAACAGAAGATTCCTTTGTAAATTTTGAAAAGCAATGAGCAGAATTTAGAGTATCAGGTGAATAGATCCTACTATAGAAATGCACGAATAGCCTGTTTTCAAAAACTGTTTGAATACAAGATAAACAAATTGATTGCTAATCCTACCATAGCACCAAGAATTGAAATTAACACGATAACTGCAATTCCAACAGATTACCAACAATCCAGATCTCCCCTCGCTCTTGTTCCCTCCCTTCCTTAACTCCATCTTATCTATATTCGCCTTTTTCCAGAACATGCTCGCGCTCTATTTACAAGTAAGACTTGGGGCTTAACAATAATAAGACTCACGCTTACCAGCAATTATTACAAAGAAGTTATCAGGTGAACCAATTATTAGTAATTTAGAACAGAGAGTAAAAGCTATGTGGCGCACTCAGTAGAGCCTATGTTATATGTAAAAAAATTATCCTATTTTATAAACAGGATAATTTTCATCTTCACTAACCTTTAGTCTAAGTTGTAGAATTTTTGGATCTAGTTACATATTCAGTATAACTCTAACCAATCATTAATAAGTACATAAAAAACAGGCTGTTGTTCAATGTGCAAATAACTACTTTTCACCTATCTAATCAATATGAAGTTTAGTGTAAATCCCTACAACAGGTAATAATATCACCCTAACGGTCTTTTACTTAAAATTACTAAATCAAAATACTTGTTATTCCACAATATGGCTCGTTTGCGAAATAATCAAATAAATAAAATTTCTTTTCTTTAAGTATATAATTTCCATAAATGATATTATTTGTTATGTAGTAATGGTCTACTATGCAATACAATCCTACCATCAATTTAATTAACACTTGCCCAATAAGGTATTTTTCATCTCCTTTAATACCAATACTGATATAACAGTTAAAGGAAGTTCTAAATGATTGAAATAAAAATGTTTCCATATACTGTAATGTCAGCACAGAAGAACAAGCAAGTAAAGGCTACAGTTTTCTGCACCATTGCAAATCTTACAGCAATATGTTCATTTTTACGGCTGGCAGATCGCTGAAGAATACGTCGATGAGGGCATTAGTGGTAATGTGATATTAAAAATCGACCAGCAATGCAAAGAATGATATTGGATGTGGAAAAGGAAAAATTACAAGCTGTACTGGGATGGAAAATATCACGTTTCTCAAGAAATATGTGAGATACTCTTGTGCTACTAGAGAAATTTGAAGAGTTTGATATAAAGTATATTTTCTACTCAGAAAATTTTGATACAGGCAGTCCCATTGGTGTCGTCTTGTCGTCCAATTGACGGCATCTATTGCAGAAATGGAAAGAAATACTCTCTCGGAGAACGTCAAGCTGGCATGACTCAATAAGCTAAAGAAGTGAGCTGGAATGGTGGTGTGGTTTTCGGTTATGATTCTACAGAAAAAGAGCTTATTGTTAACCCCATAGAAGCAGAAATTGTTCAACTTATATTTACCATATAAATAGAAAGTAAGGGTCTTAAGGCTATAGCTAATCATTTAAACAAAGCAGGCTATAAATAGCATTGCTACCATATTAGATAATCCTATGTACAATGGTAAATTCCGCTGGTTACAAGTTGAGAACTGGGATAAAAAGAGAAGACGTGGAAAAAATACGAACCCCATTTTAGTTAATGGGAAACACAAAGCCATTATCTCCGACGAACTTTGGAATATCGTGTAGGCCCGTAGAAAGATTAAGTCTTTTACGCAGCGACAATCCAACGAGCCGTTCCTTTTAAGTAGGATTCTCCATGTCCTACCTGTGGCCAAGGTATACACTTATCCACATATTGTATCTTGAATCCAATTGTTTAAAGGAAAATTCACCTTCAAACCCAGATTCAAAAGATAAATTTCCACATTATCTTCAACATTTTTTGCCTCTATTTGTGGTACGGTCCAGCGTACCATAACAAATGGGTGTCTAATATGTATATATGATGTTGTATCGAATATGTCAGATCATTGTATAGAAGAAGTTGGTAATCTAAATCTCATCAATTCAAAGAAAACTTCTCTAATCGTTTCAATATCTTCCTTCATTCCGGTATCAACCCATTTATCCAAAATACTTAACATAGCACCTGCATAATATGAAGGTGCATAGTAATGTGCTGACTCACTTAGGTTCATGAATGCCTTGCAATGCATTTTATGGCCAACATCTTCAATTTCTTTTTCTAAGATTCGTAGTAGACCTGATAATTCTTGATTTTTTAGCATTATAATCAAGTCTATATTTTCATTCCAAATACGAAGATATGTGTCCATAATGTAATTTATAGGATCTATATCATCGTTGAAAGGGTTAAGTTGTTTTTCATAAAGTAATGCAATATGATGACTAATTACTTCTTCTTTTGATTCATAGTTTAAATAAAAAGTTTTTCTTGCCAATTCAGCTCGCTGTACTATGTCTTTAATGGTAATACTCTTATAACTTTTTTCCTTCAAAAGTTCGATTAGCGCTTCTCTAATTAAACGCTGAGATCGTTTAGATAATTCATTCTTAGTCTCTTTCATATCAAACTCCTCATATAATACACATCTTTATAGGGTATGTGTATACTTTTAACATTCTATTGACCAAACAATTTTTCATTATTATACTTCAAATCAAGATATTACACAAATGTGTATACTTTTAACGTTTCAATTCTGTAAATAGCGATTCTATCAAGCTTCAAAACAATAAATTTATTAATGAAAAATACATGGTAAGTAAAAATTGCGTGTAATATTTGAAATTTCTATATGTTTTTGCATAACATTTCGAATTGCGATATATCGCACAATATTTCAGGAGGAGATAAAATGAGTAAATTAAAAGACAGCAGTAAATATGCCTATCAAGGATTAGAAACAAATGGTTTTTTTCTAAAGGGAAGTTTACCAAAAGACAAAGCCATAGAGTTAGCGGGCAGGGATTTTTCGTTTCAACAAGTTGAAGACAATAGAGTGGGTTGTGCTTTAATGGTCGTTAGAATAGAGAATATGAAACCGTGGAATATACCATTAGTAAACATCAAATATCCAGAAGCAGCGTGGTTATTAGATAAGGGAAATGGTGACTATTTGGCTGTCAAAGCGCAAACAACACTCTCTATGCTTCCGGCCTTATCAATGTCAGACAACTATAATACAGATATTGGAGACATCTCTCTTAACAAAAATGGTGAAAATGCCAATGTAATTGTGACATCAAGAAAAAATGGCTTCACAGTAGAGTTAAATGAACCGTCAGAAAATACAGAGTTTGATAAGACACTGATAAACAACTTATGGACACGTAATAAAAAAGGCAAATATTATCGCATACCTTGGGCTCCAAATGAAGCAGAAGGTATATACCAAATGAATTGTCAAATAACCGATGATAGCCTTGGAAAAAACGTGTTCGGTCACGAAGTTATGTGGAATGAAAAAGCCATATACTTCATCAATCGTCGGCATAGTTGTGCTCCATCATACGCAGACCAACCATTTAGTGAAGTACAATAATGAACACTAGAAAAACTTAATTAGAGCATAATTTATATAAACCTCTTTACGATGCTAGAAAATATCCAATACCTTTATAATATGCTAATATCTCATAAAATTTTTAAAAGTCGTCAAACTGACACTCACCCACTGTTGTTTGCTGAACCCTTCTTAGAGTTATTAATCCAACTAATTAAAAAGGTGCCTGACCCTAAGAATATTAACATAGTAACATATCAGGGCAGGCACACAATTTTTTATAACTTTTAACAATGGCAAATTAAATCAACCATTCTTCATGAAATTCTGACTTTCTAAGTAATTAAGCACGGTTTGTGAAAATTCATGATGGGATTCTTGCGTATATTTCGCAATGGTATAGACTTCAGCAAGGTTTTTTAATCCCAATTGTTCTGTCATTTCCTTAAGCTTAGGGTTATCCATATAACGCTTCCAACCCTTTTCATCTCTCTCTTTATAAATATCCAAAATATCATCATTTGAATAATCTTGATACTTTTCATAATGAACAAGCCCTTGCTTTGGTAGTCTATCACGTGGAGCAGGGTTTTCTGCCGGGTAGCCTAATGAATACCCAACAACAGGTACTACGTTTGGTGGTAAGTTTAATAGTTTACCAATTTGATCGCAATTAGCTAAAGTTGAGCCCATATAACAAATTCCTAACCCTGCATCTTCTGCTGCTAAAGCACAGTTTTGCGCTACCAACGTTGCATCAATGGCACCGATCATAAAGCTCATGAAATTATCAAAATGTACAGGTGCATCATTAAGCGTCAACCACTTCCTCATGCGATTAAAATCTGCACAGAATGTTAAAAGGATGGGCGCATCAACAACCATGGATTGATCCATATGTGCACTATATAATTTTTTCTTAAGCTCTTTATCTTTTGTAACGATGATCGAGTAAGGTTGCATATTGCCACTAGAAGATGCACGAATACCCGCATCTAATATTTTTTCTAATAACTCTTGACTGACTTCCTTATCTTCATATTCTCTTATGGATCTGTGCCCATGAATAACGTCATTTAACTCCAAAAAGATCACTCCTCATGACAACTTAGACTTTTTTACTTTTGCTCTTTCTACTAAACTCTTTCCTATTATATATGCCTTCCACCAAAAAAAACAAATTTTCAATAATATTCTACATATTCCGAGGTTATTTAATCAAACTATTAAACTAGATAGCTTCTTTATAGCTAATTTCAATCTCAACATGTGAATAATAATAATCTACATAGTATTAAATTTTGAAATTAGAATATTACGTACCAATCCTAATAGATTGACCAACTTCAACTTCCATTGTCATAGCTTCTCTTGTAAAACATGCCACGTGTATCTCATTATTCTCTATATCTCCACTTCGAAGAAAATAACTACTATCACTCGTTTAAGCAATTGCTATTATATGTTTCTGACATTTTGAACATAAGTTACTCTTATTATGTATTTTTTTCATTTCCTCATTTATCTTGAAAGTAATTATGCCCATAGCGCAATCTAACCAAACCTTCAGTGCAATATGCAAAGGGAACCAATTATTTTCTAAGGACAGTATCTCTACAGATTGTTAAATCTTATTCCATTAACTATGGATTAAGGTGTGAAATGACTGTCCATTTTTCTCACAACTTTATGATGCTTTGCTACACGTAAAAAAAATGCACTTTATCATCTGGTAATTCACCTATAACAATTAGCCCTTTATTTCGTTCGTTTCGGCTTGAAGATAAATATGCTCTGGATGAGGATGGCTAAGAAAATCATGATGTGAGATTGACCAGCCATATGCACCTGTATAACTAAACAGAAGTATATCGCCAACTCTAAGCTTTGACACATATACTTGTTTTGCTAGAATGTCATTAGGAGTACAAAGCTCCCCTGCTACTGTTATAACACCATCATTTAATTCTGGACGTCTAAATGGATATGCCCATTGATCTATTGGGATGATAGTAAAAGGATGACTTTGTTTCCAAGCGGCTGGTAACCTAAAGTGATGACTCCCTCCTCGTACGACACAGAAATGATGATTGTGATTTTGTTTGATATCTAGCACCTCAACTGCATAGTAACCACATGATGAAGTAATGTATCTTCCACATTCAAACAACACTTTTCTATTAGAATCATTCTGTTTTGTTAGCACACCTTGTAGCCGAGTTGTAAAATCCCCCCAATCAAATTGCTGTTCTACTTCTTTGTAATTTACCCCTATACCGCCACCAACATTTATATATTTACTGTCCATTTCACACATTGACTCCCATTTTTTCACTTTGTTAAAACAATGATCTACAAAGTCCGCATGAGCTTTGGAGTCAAAATTATTCGACATTGCATGAAAATGAAAACCGAGAAGCTCTATATTCGATAAATTTTTTGCTTGGTTAACTGCGTTTGGGATGTCATCTTCATCTATGCCAAATTGTGTAGGGACACCAGACATCTTTAATTGAGCATTAGGAACCGAACTTCTCAAATTAACTCGTAGTAATATTGACACAGTTATTGCTCTTTCTTCAGCGATATAATTTAACAATTGTAATTCATGAAAACTTTCAACATGAAACAAGGACACACCATAAAAAATGGCACCTTCCAGCTCTTCTCTTGTTTTTGCGGGGCCACCGAATAAGATCGGAATGTCTTTATCAATTGCTCGTACTTTTTCGATCTCTCCTAATGAGGCTACTTCAAAGCCAGGAACAATTGGCGCTAGAGTTTTTAATAGTGTTTCATCTGAATTAGCCTTAATCGCATAAAATAATTGGCACGCTGAAGGAAGTGTTGCCACTAACTGTTTCGCATGAGTACGTAAATGACCTAAATCATATACATAAGCACAAAAGGGTTTTTCACGTTCTGACTTAAGAGACTTCACAATGTTTTTAATCATTCTTTCATTCTCTCCCATAATGATATTATAAGAGCGTTTAGAAAAGAGGACAAAAAGCTGGCTCTATAAACACTCTCTATAAATAATAGATTTGTCTTCTATACGTAACAACAATAATAGTAGAAACAATACAGCCTAAGCCCATGACGACTCCTGCCCACATCGTTCCAGCCCAAGTAGCAATCATTCCAATTACTAGAGCTCCTAACGGTATAAACCCTCTATCCATTAAGGCAATGCTTAAAATTCGCCCACGCAGTCGATTTGGAACTTTCATTTGTATAGTAATTCTACTCATTGTTCGGTAAACCTGACTCGTTAAACCAACAAGGAACATAGCGATACTAGCAATGAATATATTAGAAGTAACAACAAATAAAAGCAATGATCCTCCGAACGCAATGATAGAATAAATTAACCATTTCCCTATATTGTTTAGTTCTCTTCCAATAGATAGCCAGCAAGATCCAACTAATGCACCAATTGAAGAGATCGCTAACAACATTCCAAAACTACCAGGTCCTAACTTATATAGGTCTTTAACAAATAGTGGCATCATCGTCGTATAAGGGAAGCCAAATAACATTGGTACAACTGCTAATATGAGTAATGACTGTACCGTTGGAGTTGTTTTTACAAATGCTATTGCGTCAGCAATTGATGTAGGATGTTTTTCTTTCCTATTCACCTCTGAAAATGATTGATAACGAATCATTAATAATGACAAAATGACACCCAACATACATAGGGCATTTAAATAAAATAGATTCGCAGTATTAAGCACTGCAAGCAACACCCCTGCAATAGCTGGGCCAATAATACGAGCTAAATGAATAATCGTTGTATTAATCGCTATTGCACTTGCCATGGAGCTTGTTGGTACTAGTTCAGGTAATAATGCTTGACGAATAGGAGGCTCCATTGCTGCTAATATAGCTCTTACTGTTACAATTAGTATAAATAGTTTATAAGACTGCCCACCTTCTACTAGAAAACCAATCCAAACGGTTAATAGCATCATTCCACTTTGCAATAATATTAATAGTTTTCGACGATCATAGCGATCCGCCAATATGCCACCCGGTATGCTAAAAATAAAGGTTGGTACTAGCCGACATGCATTGATGATCGCAAGCTGGAGCGGTGAGTTAGTAAATTGTAACACCGCCCAGTTTAATACAACTAAATCCATCCAATCTCCTACACGTGTGACTAAACTACCACCCATAAAGATGCTGAATGTTTTTGATCGTAACGCAAACCTTGATTCTTGTTGCTCTAATTGTACTTCTACTTGTGCCATTGCACTTTGTCCTGCATAGTAAATTGATGAAGTGGATTCGCTACAGACACATAGGCATATTCATTACTTTCTGGTTGTAAACGCATTCTAGTAAGCGCCTTATGATCTACATTCCTTTGATAAAGTGCCGTCTTGTCGATCCGAACATTTTCCGTATATTGCTCTTTTGTTTCAAGCTGGGTAAATACATTATCACAAATTTCATATATGACCTTCCAAAGCTCTACCTCTTTAAATTCGAAATGTTTACAAAATTGCAAAATTAGTTCACCACAATGATTTTGTATAACGGTATAAAATACTTTATTGTGCATGTCCTTAACATTATCCGTTAATGTCATTGAACCAGGATAAAAATCTGCATGAAATCCTTGTTCTTCAAGACGCTCCCTATATATTCTAGCTCCCCCCCAATCACGGAACAGCATTCGTATTGGGCGGCCGTTATTAAATACCATTACACTATTTTGTAAATGACCTTCTAACCCAATCCCATATTTGACCATCATAGTAAGGTAACCAGGTAGTGAAGTTTGTAAATAATCTTCAAAGAATTGGAATCCAGCATTTTTTAGAGACGAAATCGTTCTAGTCTCCATATATTTTTCAATCAAATCTACAAAGATTGGTTGCTCCGTTATTGGAGATTCAGCAAACAATGAGCTACTCACTATTGCGACTTCTCCTTCAGCAATAAAGTTTTCAACATTTTCTCGAAACAAAGCAGAAAGATTTCTGCTTTTTAAATTACGAGTATCTTTGTTCGCTGTAAATTCTTTCATTTTAAAATTAAAACCTGCGCATTCACATACAGGGACAAATGTTGCTAATAAATCATGTTCATTCATCATAATTTGACGCATCAGCTTAGTAAAAACAGTAGCGTTGTTAGTCGTATTTGCTGAAATTGAGCGAACAGTAGATGTCATTTGGCTGTTTATAGCTACCTTTATGGCACAGTTGTTTGTAAATGGTACGACTGTTCTAAACGACGATGTAGCTCCGCAAGGTATTTTGATACTACTAATAGGAACAACAACCTTATTTTTAATTTCCTCATTATAAATAACAGGAATAGCTCTTTTAAGCTGCCAAGGGTGAACTGGTATTATGACATAATCACATATATCAAGCCCTTGTTGCGTAAATTGTTTTTCAGCTGTCACTTGTAACTTAGGATATGCATTGAAGAGGAAGGCATTGGCATCTTTATTATGATCAAGTGTAGACCATTCTGCATAATCTTTCCTCACTGCGACAAATTGAATATTTGGTACTCCATCAAATTCTGGGGCGTAATGAAACACTTCAGTTGGATTTAAGCCCATTTTCGTCTTTGTACCAGGGTGTAAATTATGACCTTCCACACATAATTGTTCGAAAAATAAACTCGAATTAAATGTGGGATCTTGTTTTTTTTGCAAGCGTACCCAGTCCACAATGTTAGTTATTCCAAGTTCACTAGCTTTTTGTTGTAACGTTTGTTTCTTCTGCTCCCAGTATGCATATGACATCGTTAAATTTGCTGAACCATTCGTTAATTCATCAGCAAGCTTCAGCCAACCACTTGATTTTTTGTAAAATGCTGCATCTTTATCCTTCATTAGATGAAGGAATTGAACTGATTGTTCAATGACTCGAACTACTCCATTAGACAAATGTAATATGCGCCCATCCACTTCTACTCTGTTAAATGCATATGTTGTGCTTACTGGCATAACAAGATAATCATTGCTGTATAAATGGTATAATTTATAAACCTTGTTACCTTCTATTCCAAATGTATGTAAAGCTTCGATGATTTTTTGGCATTCGTTATTTATAGCAGGAACATTTAATACATGTATACCGTCTTTGACATATAAGTCATACGAATTTGAATTCAACCCTAGAATATCTTCACGTAACATGGATGCTACTAATCTATTTAAAATTCCTTGGCGTCCTTTTACTAAGGAACTTGCAAACCTTGACTTTAAATGAGGGTAATGATCTTCTAAAAATGCTGCAACGGCCTGTTCATCTCTAAGTAACTCACCTTTTCTTAAACTTCTAAATGAATTGCTTAGTGTATCCGATTCAATAGTATGGACATTAATGTTACTCACAATTATTCTCCCCTTTCCATTTCGCCATAGGATTGGGCACTTTCTTATAGGAATAAGATGTAATATCTCCTTGTAACCTCATCGTAGTGAGCCCCTTTAGATCGATCATTGGTTGAATTACCGCTACCTCATCCTCATTAGCCACGCCGTTAATATCAGTATCTACCTTCAATTTACTAAAGATAGTACTGCAGGCTTCATTGACTTGCTTCCACAATTTTGCTTCTTCAACATCTAATTCACGTACGATGCACGCAATTAATTCAGCTATATGATTTTGCATTACTGAATAAGATATAATATTTCTTAACTGGGTAACATCATTAGTCACGATGGATGAATTAGGATAAAACGTTGCATGAAGTCCTTGTTTCTCTAACCTTTCGGGTAGCACTCTTATGCCACCAAAGTCTCTTACAATCATTTTTACGAGCTCCCCATTACGAAAAACGGAGACGCTATTTTGCATATGCCCTTCCAAACTGATTCCATACCTAACCATTAAAGTCAAAAAGCCTCTTAATGACACTTGGGCATATTTAGATATAAATAATGACGCAGCCTCTTGATTATTTGATGTTTGGAATCGATCTTCCAATTCTTCTATTAATTCAATCACAATTTTTTTGTCACTAATTGGTGACTGTGCTAATAAGGTAGCTGCAGGCATTGCAATTTCCTCTTCGCAACTAACATAGTTCTCTGGATTTTCCCTTAAAATACAAGCTAGATTTGCTTGATATGTCCATCTTTCATCAATTGATAATTGTTGATTAAGTGGTTGAAAATAGCTACCCGCTCGTTCTTGAAGAATGATAAAACTATTGTCAAAATGATTTTCTCTCTGTTGGATGACAGCAAATAGTTTTGATAACATTGGTCCATTCTCAACTGAATTTGGTGAAACAGTTCGTACTGCACTAGTTGTTTGTACATTAACAGCTGTTTTTATATGATGTTTTTGCTGTCCCCAACGCTGAATCGGTGCTAAGGAACGAAAGGATATTAATGACTGTGTTGGTATTGAAAATCCAGGGATAGGTATGATGTGCTGCTGCTCAAGTTCATCTTTGTACAAGTCACCAATAGTATGCTCAAATTGCCATGGGTGAACTAGCACTAAGTCGAACTGGTCAGAATTAAGCCCATTTTTTATTAAGTAGTCTCCAACTATTTCTTTTAATCCTGTGTACTCTTCATACAAATAATCTGTTACCGTTAAATCATTAACAGAAGTTGTTTGACAGTATTTTTTAGAAACGGCTACAATTACAACTTTTGGAGAAGCACCCCACTCTGGTGAATAATGAATTACATCTCCGACTTCTAGACCTAGCTTAGTCTTTGCACCTGGATGTAACGTATGTCCTTCAACAACCCACTGTTCAAAAAAAGCAAGTGGACTAAAGTTTGCACTTTTTTGTCGCTGCTTGATTACCCATTCCATGGATGTTTTTATATATTCAGGAAAATCTTGTTTTCTTCTGGCTGCACCGGTTAATGCTAGCGCTAAATTTGCAACTCCGTTTTGAATTTCTAGCTTAAACCTTTCATACTGCTTTTCATCAACACCTGCAAACAAACCATCATTTTTTAATAAATCTAGAAGTTCAGCAGGATGGGAAAGCTTATGAGAATTCTTATGACTACAAAGCATCATATCTCCTGCTAAATCAAATCGACCAAGAGAATGTAATTTCTTCACACCAGCCTGAAGCCACTGATCATCAGACAATCTTACACGAATAGTCAACTGCTTACCTTCAAGCCACGTAATTCTTTCCTCACTAATGATTCTCTCCCGAACAAGGGATTGAAACAAACGTTGAAAAATACCTCTTCTACCTGCAAGAATATTATTTATATATGTATCAAGTAATTCAGGTTTTTCCGTCTTAATGTATGATAGAGCTTTTTGTTCTTCGTTATCGAAAAGTGTTTGAGATAACATCGTAGTTGTATTTGTATGCATCCCGTTCATTTCAACCCATCCTTTATATTTATAAATTTTAATAACCTCACTTATTAATAATAATGATAATCATTATCATTAAACTTACGAGTTATATCATACTTGATAATGATTATCATCGTCAAGCATATATTTTCCTATTTACCGATTCCATTGATAAAACTAATTAACAACAATATATATGTTCTTTACCGTACGTTGCTTATTAATACCATACGAAGATATTTAATTAGTTATTAACAGAAAAGAACAGATCCCCAATACTTTACATAGGACACTCTAGGATTCACAAAATAGGTTATTATCGTTCAATAAATAAAAATTTGCAAACAAAAAAGCTGAGGAGAGATACTCACTCAGCTATTAATTTCTGATAACTTATGCTTCTGGCATACATCATTTCACTATATTCCTTTTATTAATCTATACATCTATTAATATGTCATGCTAGTCCGATCTTACTATATTTGTTCGTGAACCATTGACAAAACTTATCTAAGCTCGATTTTTTATTGCTAGTAGATGAGTTGCAATGAATTTTATATAACGTGGAAAGAATTTATGCCCACTTGTTATTTCTATTGATTCCTGTATCGCTATTTGATCACCTTTTGCTGCCGCTGTTCTTATCTGCTCATAATTATTACCCATATATGGTAAACAGTTAAAACGTAATTGTTCATCCTCTACAAACAAAGTTAGTGAAATCACTAATCGATTGTGAATTTGATTCGTGCAGTAATTGTAGAAGAGCTTTCCATGTATTTTCTTTTTGTACAAGATCAAATTTTTTTGATAGTTCACCTGTAATAGAGTCGAAGATATTATCCCGATAAACTTGTGGTTGGTCTAATGTATTTAACCTCTCCGTATATGTTATTGCTACTATGCCGAGGGCACTCTCCAACAATAACGAAAAGTCAAATTTAACAGCATAAAATTCTCTTGTTACAGTTAATGTTTTTAACACTTTCATTTTCATCACTCCAAAAGGATATATATAAATTCTATAATTTTAGAATTATGAGTTCTATAATTTTCGAATCTTTTGAACTAGACACCATCATCACAAATTTGATAATATTTAACTAGTTTGTAAGTTGAATGCTATATTTAGGCTCTTTTTGTAAACTTTTGTTGCTATCGAGACAAAAATGGCAATGGACCTCATTTAGAATAGGAAAAGATGCCACGAATATCTGGTTTTATACGTATTAAGTTCTTAGTACGAAAAGCAACAATCAATGCGAAAACAGCCTGTATTTAAAGTGGGTGTATGCTATGAATAATAAGAAAAAGAAAACTATGTTGCAGTTACCAAAAGTCCCAGACAATTTACCACAACTAGACCTTAATAACCAACTAGAAGTTGATCAATATTTCAACAACGGTTCAATTTTCGATTGTGAAATTTCAAATAAAAGTAATGAAAGAATTTCCTTCGAAAAAATACTATTTAAAAATGTTATATTTACTAATATATCATTTTTAAATATTGAACTGACCGATGTTATTTTTGACAAATGTGATTTATCTAATGTTGATTTTAGCAATGGTATTATTCATAGGGTAAAGGTGACAGATTCCAAACTATTAGGTATGAACCTGTCAGGAGCTGCTTTACGAAATGTTACTTTTAACGATTGCTTTGCAAATTATGCATCTTTTGGGTTCTCCGATCAAAAAAGTGTTCATTTTAACTCGTGTTCATTAAGTCACGCAGATTTTTATGAGTCAAAGTTCAAAAACATTGAATTTAACAGATGCCAGATGCACCAAGCAAATCTAGCAGGTACAAGCTTAAAAGGAATTGATTTAAGTAGCTGTTCTTTCGAGCATTTAACTGTGTCGGTTGAACAATTAGAAGGCTGTATTATTTCTCAAGAGCAAGCTATTGGATTTGCTAAAATTCTCGGCTTAGTCGTTAAACAGCCGCATGAGTAAGTCGTATTCGATTATAAAATATCAATTTTCTGTTACAAGCGAAAGTTCCGAGGAAACTTAATAACTTACAAGTACACAACTACTTTCTATTTCAAGTTACCAAAGCGTTATATTTTATTGTTATTCCTGTCAATTATACAAGGGGGCTGTTTTTCTTTTGAAAAATAATGTAGTCATTTTTGATATCATATTTTATGTCGTATTTCCATTAGTAGTTTGGAATCTTGGTAGAGATTATATAGGAGATTATTATGCTATGCTTCTTTCGTCTGTACCAGGAATCATTTATAGCCTATACAGATTTTTTCAACTTAAGAAAGTTAATGTCTTTGGAATTTATATGCTTGCTACACTTGTAATTGGGACGCTCATTGAAGTGTTAGCAGGTTCTGCTTTGCAACTATTATGGAATCAAGTATTTTTTGCTTATGCTATGGCAGCTTTTTATTTAGCAACTGTATTAACGAATAAACCACTTACACTATACTTTGCGTTAGATATTTTTGAGTTACAAGGGATAGACAAAAAACTAAGTAAAAAGATATTTTTCCAAAGAAAATTTCTCATTGTATTCCAATTGATTACGATTGTATTTGCTGTAAGAAGTATCGTATTGGCAATAATTAAAACATGGCTTATCAATGAGTACGGTGTAGATGCTTTCGATAAAGGAATCCTTTTACGACAAGCATTCAGCTGGATTATGACAGGGGTTTCTGCTGTTGGATTTATATATATTGCAAAGCTCATTAGTGACACTCCAGAGCTAGCATCAGTATTTAACTTCGACAAGGATCGAGATAAAGACGACGTAGAACTAAATTCACAGATAAACAAAAAATAGTGGGGAGTTCCTCCCCACTTTTCTATAGCGATAAAGTTACACTTTGTTATCTTTTTCGAGTTCTATTCTCCTCCGTTAATTTTTTTGATCATTTAATTGCTCCATTACTTCTGTATACAATTTTTCATTTCCACAACCATAATGTTATTTTATTTCATTGTGTGATAAGACTTGTTTTTATTTTATATATAAACAGTAGCATCACACTCACTTTAACACATTACCGCGCCGTGGGTCAGAGCCCGGATCTACATGTACTTGTAAATTATACATTCCGGCTCTGTAGCCATGAGGTAATGTTTGTTCAAGACGTTGATATGTAATATATGGTTTTTGAGCATTATCATCAATCATTACTTCAAATAACCCTGATATTGTTTTTGATTTTCCGTCCTTCATATATTCAATAGTTAACGGGACTAAATCTTTAGTTTCTTCATTCGTATAAACAATTGTAAAAAATTCAAAGCGTTCTCTATCTTCTCTAATTTCACGTTCAAGATTTTCATCATATGAGAAGCTTTGTATGTCCTGTTTTTCCACATTTAACTGATTAATATATGGATACACCAGATCTAATTTCCAACTTTCAAACCTTGATGGAAACGTCTCATCATTTGCCAAAGCTTGCTCATAATCAAAAAAATGAATAACTGACAAAACGGCTATTAGAATTATTCCAATGCCTAAATGGTATTTTAATGATGTTAGTTTAATCGAATCTCTAATTAACAATAAATATAGTAATAATATAATACACAGTACTAAAAAACTTACCAAAGGCGTTAATAAATGAATCGCTTTTAGTTGAGTTTGTAGTCCTAACTCAACTATTTGATCTATAGTCATCATTCCACTTCCTTAAATCCAGTAATAAATTAAGTAAAGCTTCCATTGTTACTTCTCACTTTACTAAATGCTAGTAATAGATTATTGAATTCGTTAATAATACCTATTATGATTATTTTATATTAAATTATACTTATTTTATAAAATATTGGATTTGAGTCAATATCTTGGACACAAAAAGATTAAGTTTTATGCAGAGTCTTTGAATAGTTCTTCTATTGCTTGGGGTGTTTTATAAGCAATGCTGCTATGCTTTCTTTTTCTGT
>NZ_JAXBMC010000026.1:0-24918 GCF_033963865.1 Cytobacillus sp. IB215316
ACAGAAAAAGAAAGCATAGCAGCATTGCTTATAAAACACCCCAAGCAATAGAAGAACTATTCAGAGACTCTGCATAAAACTTAATCTTTTTGTGTCCAAGATATTGACTCAAATCCAGAATGTCCTCTTGCATCTTCGTTAAATGTATGATTCTAGTTACTTATTTAACCTAATTGTATTTTCACAAAAATGTCATGTAAATAGTTATTAATCTGTTAAACTTTTAGACCTATTAGTTTTGGTGAAATGATTTCTATTCATTTTCGTTTGGAAAGAAATAAGTGCCGGTATAAAAACAGGTAGCATAATGACAGTCAGGAGTGTTAAACCAATGATTACTACAGTAGCCATTTGAGTTAACGACAGCACACCTGCTGGATACATTGCTGCAAACGTTCCACATAAAATTGTAGCAGCTGAAATAACGACTTTACCCATTTGTTTTTTAGCAATTACTAATGCTTCAATTGTTGAAAGTTCAATATTTTCTTTAAATCTCATCATTAGGAAAATACTATAATCTACTCCAAGTGCAATGATCATAATGAATGAAAAGAATGGAATGGTCCAAGACAATCCACTATATCCAAAAACATGAACAAAAAGTAAATCAGTCATTGATAGAGCTGTATAATAACTTAATATAAGAGATGCAATAATAAATATTGGTATCCAAAAGGCCCTCATAATTAAGACGAGTACGACAAAAATTCCTACTAACATTAAAATAATTGTGCGAGAAAAGTCATCGTTTGCCATCATATTTAAATCGTTATTTATTGAAGAAATTCCACCTATTGCATACGTTGTACCCTTTATATTGGAAGATACAAGTTCACTTTCAATGACAGAGTTTAGTTGATTAATGACTGAAATTGCTTCTGTTGAATACGGATCTACAGATAACTCAACTGTCAATTTGAACGTACTTCTTTCATCAGACATATACGTATTTAGGACATCCTGATAGTCTCCTTCAAGTAATTCTTCAGGAACAAAGAACGAAGAAGTTCCCTCAGATTGTGTTACCTTATCTAAATAGTTGGTTGCATCGTGAAGTCCTACTGAAATTTCGTTTAACCCTTCTGAGCTTTTAGAGAGACCTTTTTCTAATTCATTCATTCCAGAAGATAATTCCTCTAGTTCATTCTTCAGTTGTTGCTGGCCATCATTGATCATTAAAATTCCATTTTCTATCCCTTCCATATTAAATAGAATTTCTGATTGTCCTAGACTGCCTATTTCTAAGCCATCAGCAAGCTCTGAAGCTGCTTGAGTCAATTCTTTCGAAGCAGTTTTTTCGAATATTTTTAATATGTACAGTCACATTGTTTAAATCACCAAAATCATCTCCCCAAACACGCTGATAAATCTGTTCCCGACTAAACACTTGGTTTGGATGTTGAGTGAAGAATAATAAAATTTGAAATTCCTTTGAAGATAATTGTAGTTTCTTTCCTTCTAGAAATCCTTCATACGAATTTTCATTTAACATAAGTGGAGTCTTAGCTATTGAGTGTGTAGGATAACTTTCTGATAACTCTTGTTTTAATCTTCCAATTTTCCTAAAGTGTGCCTTTACCCGCGCAGTTAGTTCATGTACATTGAAAGGTTTTGTTAAATAATCATCTGCTCCTACTTCAAGACCAACGATCTTATCAATATCACGATCTTTTGCACTAAGTAATAAGATCGGCATGTTATGTTGATCGCGTATTTTTTTACATACTTCAATACCATCCATTTCTGGCATCATAATGTCTAAAATAACAAAGTCAATTTTTTCTTTATCAATCATTTTCATTGCTTCTATACCAGAGTAAGCAAAAACTGTATGGAACCGCTCATATTTTAATGTTTCTACAATAAGCCTTACGATATCTTTATCGTCATCGATGACAAGAACAGTTTTTTCCAAAGATCTCACTCCCGTAACCAATAAGTTATTTTATCCAATTCTAACATTTTAGCATGCTAAATACATATCGTCTTGACCATTCATATTTTCGTCAAACAATTACTTTATCGTTAATCTATATTAAAGTAACTAGGATATAACGAAGCAGTCCCTTCCATCACACCACTGTGTACTCTACGAAAGCAACTTAATAGCCACTCAAAAATGGAAATAAATGTTTCAACATGACTTATCTATTAGTATAAATAGGTAATAAAGTTATATAAGGAATTGAGAGGTGTATGTCAATACACGTATGCCCTTATTTGAGGGTGAAGGGAAATGGGAATGAAGTCATACAATTTAATCAACAAGCACTGAATGCTGAAATCCTTTCTCTCCAATTTTTAGGAGAAATGCTTGAAAACACCCATTTTGCTATGTCACATGAAGATAAAGGCTTGGTTGGATACGCTACCTTAAAAATCGGAGACTCAATCCTAATGCTTTTAGATACAGATCCAAGTCAGCCTTATCAAAGGGGAAATCATGTTAGAATATGTATTACAACAACAGATGTGGAAGAGTCCAAGCAAATATTTGATTAATTAAAAGAAAGTGGCACTGTTCACATGCGATTGCAAAAAATCACTTTTAGTCCTTGTTACGGAGTTGTAACGGATCAATTTAGTGTTACATTTCAAATTTTCACTAAAATTCAAAAATAACTTATTTAATTAATTATTATTTTTTTGATCCCCCTTCGAGATCAGGCATAAGATATTGAAAATAATTACCGATTACAAAAGTAAACCATGCAAATCTCAAATATTAGGGGAATCTTCATTTTAAGTTTTTTAACCGCAAAATGAATAAGTATATTTCAATTCATTTCCTACCGTTATTTATTCAATTGTATATTATAGTATTCAACTGAACTTCAATTCTCTTTTTTCATTTACTATACAGTATAAGATCAACTCATTTTCATAATATAGATTAATGTGCATTATTTTATGCGGTCCATAAAATCAAAAATATCTGTATCCAAGGTCCATGCTAGACGTTTACACCACTCTTGTTGGACTACTAATGGTGCATGATGTATCCTATTAAGGACTTTCCATACTTTATTAACACAATAACTTTTTAATGTGTTAGAGGGTAAATGAATAGGATTAAATTTTAAGTATTCATTAATAAAATGATTGTTTAATACATTTGCTTGCTTAGGATAATGTAACTTAGTGAACCAACATACCCATGCTAAGTCAGATAATGGATTTCCCCATTCTGACCACTCCCAATCTAACACCGTATGTACTCTGTCTGAATTGTATAATACGTTATGTATTCCATAATCTCCATGAGTCAATACCCACTCATCCTTTGAGTCATTCTTGTTCTTTAATAGTTCCTTAGATTTGTTAATAAGACCCTCAGGTACAAATGCTAGATTTAGATTAATATCATTGGCATGACTTTCTTTTATTCCATAAGAATTAAAATCGTATTTAAAGGAATGTATATGTTTAGCGAGTGTTTTACCTAATTCAATATAAATATTCTCAGAAATCGTTACATTACTTTGATCGAAATTTGATTGAGCATTGTCACCTTGTCGATATTCTATTACTGTAAATGTCGTTTCATCTGTTTCCATTAATTCATATAGCCTTGGAGTTAAATCTGTTTCTCTAGTTAATTCCAAACACTTCACTTCATTAAAAATATCTTTATTGAATATCTTACCTATTTTAATAACTATGGGAGGGTTAGAACCTTTTAATAACAAGACTTCATTCGTATAGCCACCAGTTAAAGGAACAGGTGTAAATGCACCGTATTTTTCTTCTAAATGACATTTCAAACTGTTACTAATCAAAATAATTAATCACCTTACTTATCTCCCAACCTTTTTATCTGAGAAATATGCTTTATTGTTTATTTAGCAAGAAATATTCAATAGAGCCTATTTTTATAGCCTTCTTGTAATTCTTTTGCTACTTGTTCAGAAGTTGCATTTGGTATCTTCGAGTGAGCTACCAACATTTGTGGAACCGATGGAAGTGTCTCTTTAGCATACCATGATTCGGGATTCCATAAACTTGATCGAATAAAGGCTTTGGCACAATGCGCATAGCATTCCTGCACTTCTACTAAAATTCCAAATAACGGAGCACGACCATTTACTTTACTATTTTCTAATAGTTCAGGATCACGACAAATATACGCTTTTCCGTTTATTCTTAACGTCTCCCCTAATCCAGGTATAAAAAATAAGAGTCCTATATTTGGATTTGTGATTATATTATTAGCAGAGTCCATTCTTCGATTTCCTGGTCGTTCAGGAATAAACAAGTGATGATCATCCAGAACAGATACAAACCCTGGGGAATCTCCTCTTGGTGAAACGTCACATTGTCCTTCTGAATTAGAAGTTGCCATTGATAAAAATGGGGATTTATCAATAAAGTCTCTACAATGGCTGTCGATAAATGAAATAACTTTATTAGCAGCTCTTGGGCTTGGCTTGCCAATAAACTGTTGAAAAGATTCGAATTCTTCTCTTGTAGAAATAATCTCTTGATATTTTTTACTCATTCAATCACACCTTTAAAAATTGGAATATAGATCCATCATACAATAATAAAATTAAAAGTTCATCAAGACTTTTAGCACATTCATTTATAGCAAACCAAGATTAGACAGTAACTTATATCAATTATAGAACAAAGAAATTCATGCCTATGCAGTTCTAATTTTGCATATAAAAAAGAGCCTTTACTTAAAACTAACACTAGTGACCCTCACTAAAAATATTATTTTTCTATTTACTTACAAAAATAGTTCGCTATATGTTAAGCGAACTATCTTAAATGAAGACTGTTTTCTCATTGATTGTTGCTTTTCGTTCTGTATATTAGCACGTATAAAACCTCATCTTTTCTACTTTTACAATTATTGAGGTTTCATAAAACTCTTCATACTGTATATTTTTAGTAAAAATAGCAACAAATTTTACGAAAAAAGCCTATGTAGATGATATTTTAAAATCACTTAATGCGTAATTCCTAAGGATTGTAATAGAATTTGTCAACTCTTTGGATAAAGTTAATAAATATGTTTGCAAACATAAATAATCATATCGAAATATTTCCTATTTAAATATTACATTAAAGCAACTTACTATGAATATATTTAACTATTAGGTTTCTACTGACTTATTTACACAGGTTGGCATCTCAACTAACAGTAAGTAACACCAAGCTCTACCTACTAGAAATATCTTTTAGTAGCTCCTAGCTGTTCTCCACGTGAAATATATCTGTACCTAAATCTCTTAATAAATTGATAGCCTTCCTAACAGGCAATTTTGGTAACATAAACTCTTCAGAAATTATGCTCTCAACTTCCTCAATATCCTTTAGCTTACGTACTATTTCTTTATCATCCAGCGTTGTAATTGTTAATTTATTGTTGATTAATGAAAGTGTACGTCCTTTGTCAATTTGAAACAGATTTACTCGAAGTCGAGTCATAAACACGGCATCTTTGGAATATGATTTGTGAATCGCTTCATCAAATTCTTGTATGTTACTACGAATGTTAGGATTAAATGACCAGTGATTATTGACAAATTTCCCATGACGAAAACGTGTAAATCGGTAAAAACCTTGTTGTTCATCATCTGGTATGAGTTGAATGTCATCTGCACCAAACGATGAAGAATTTTGCATGTTTTCAAATCGGACTGGCTTCATAATAGGTGCTGCTGATCCAAAATCTAAATATAGTCTTTCGTCAGGAAAGTCAGGTAATTGTACTAATATCGCTATATGACTCTCTCCTAACCTTACATGATAACAGTCATATCCTAATAGTGTTAACAGCTGTAAAGCGTACGGATTGAGTACAAAACACGTACCACCAAAATCATATTTAAATAGATTATCAACATATTTTTCAACAGAAGGAATGTAGTAACCATTTGAATTGTTCCTAGTAGAATAAATTAATTTACTAACATTTTCAAAAGGTAAAATAGAAAGATGCCTTTTTGAAAACAGCTCTAAAAATTCATATGAAGCTGTGCTAGGTGGTGTCAAATTTAATCGTTCCAAATATCTATATGCCCAGTTTGGTAGTTGTTGTTGATTCATTCATAACAGCTCCTAATTTCATTTTTGCATACTAAGTGACTCTGACTGGCTCAATAATACTATGTTCAGGATTAACTGCTCATTCATTTAGCTTAATTCCATTGTACAAAAGGGTTCTACAATGTATCATGGGGAGGAAGAATGATATGTCACTACAACTTTTGAATGACTGTTAAGTGAGCTAAAATTGAGGAAATATACTAAGAGATTTTCAAAAAACTGCTCCATCAAATTAAAGTAGTTGCAAGATAAGATGATGGAGCTACTATGTAGGCTAGATAATTGGTAATAATTCATTAAAAATTACTATATCATTACATCCCTAAACTAAATTTTGCTGACAATAATAGTGGCATTATTTGATTTATCCAACTTCCTTGTTCGTCTGCAAGTAAAGTTTTCCATCCAAGTGTACGAGCCTCTATAAAGTTTTGCTCTTGATCGTCTACAAACAATGTTTCTTTTTCACTGTCTAGCTTAGCTTGAATGGTTGTATATATGTCTTTATGAGGCTTACAATAACCGACTTCACTAGATACTGTAACGCTCTTAACATCATTTTCTATCTCCTTTAAAATTGGCTCAATCCACTCCATACGATGGTTGCTTAGTATATGAATGTCAGCAAACTGACTCCATTTAGCAACATGGTGTATAGCAGGGAGTAATTTTAAATGAGATAACAACATAGGCTTGGCTACTGCTTTTTCAATTGAAGGGTGTTTCATGGACAGACCTGACCAAAATTGATCCTCTGTTATTTTCCCAGCCCAAAGCTCAGTACGCACACTATTTTTATACTCTATTAGTTTGTCATAATGAATCTTTGATGTTGTAGATAGCTCTTCCCAAAAAAACGGTGATAAATTTGTAGCAAGAACCCCTCCAATATCAAGAACTAGTTGCTTTTGATTAGACAATGCTATGTAACTCCTCTCATATTTGACCACATTAAGTATTCATATCATTTTTATAACATGTAATCCTTCGTTTTTCTATAATAAGAAGTAAAGGTTAACTTTTATTAATGGTCAATTGGAGGGATATTTGTTTGTTCATCTACTTTAAGAGAAAATTGGAGCTTATCATTTTGAGATAATGAACAGTAAAATACAGTATTTAGATCTGTAATATTCTCAGCTAATAATTTTGTTCTTAACCATGCTTCATCTTTATTTAGCCATTTTAATAAATCTAATTGAATTTCACCGTCTAAAATAACAGGTATTTCATAATTATGCCCATCTTTATGTATACCGAAATCCTCGTTCGTAATTAGCTCCTTCATCGGGACCTTTTTAACAGATAAATTGCCATCTGCTTCAACAATAGCAATTTCAACATCCTCAACATGAAATACATCTTTTCCACGTAGCATTTGTAATATGTTATCGATTGAGTATTGGATCTTTTTCATATTTTTCATGAGAAATTCACCATTGTATATAACGATAGTCGGCTCAAAGGTCAACAGCTTACCAATCTTTCTATTTTTCAATTTAAAAAGCACAATGGCTTTTTGAAGAATCGCGATTGTGATCATCGCTACCACAGTATGGATATGATCAATCTTTGGATCTGCAATATCTGCCCCAACAACAGCTCCAAAAACGATAACTACAAGAAAATCAAACACTGGCAACTCACCTATTGATCGCTTCCCCATAAAAAGTCCTAGAGCAAGCATTAAAGGAAGAATCGTAATAATACGTATAATTACTTTTAAAGAATCCTCCCAAACTTCCACAATTTACTCACCTCACATCCCTTACTATCGTTATCCTTTCCATATTAAGGGACATATTATCCAGTAAAGTATAAAAATTCGACCTAAATTAGCAGCAAATAAGCTTAGATTGCACGACCTTCATATTTCGTCACATATGATTCATACCATTGAAAAGTTTAGTGCTTAAATTTCCATAATAGCACTATCCTGACTTAAGAATTGAACTATCCACAACATATCTGACCTCACGATGTTCGTGGGCTTCTGATCGCAAAATGTCAAACAAAAAAGTCTTACGATAGATTAATTTTATATCTAAAGTAAGACCATTTTTTTAAATCGTATTTTACCCGAATAACCTCGCAATAATGTGCTCTACATCTACAAGCATTTGCTTTCTAGTATTATCATCAACTGATGGAACAGAACCAAAAAACTTATGCTCAAGTGTTTCAATACCAACAAAATCAAAAATACCATTATCCGTTGTTTGTTTCATGGCTCCAATCATACCGATTTGTTCATAATAATCCTCTGGATGACCAATCGTATTTAATATTACTGCTTTTTTCCCTGCTAGCAGTTTTTCGTACCCACCTTGTTCATTCACAGCATAAGCGAAACCGTAAGCAAAAACCCGATCTATATACCCTTTTAAAATAGCTGGAAGTCCAGTCCACCAAATTGGGTAAATCAATGTAATAACATCTGCCCACTTTACATGTTCCTGCTCAGTCTGAATATCATTTGGTGTTTTACCAGATTGGAAAGCTGCAAAATCATTCCCACTTAACACTGGTTCAAAATTTAAAGCATATAAATCACGAACAACGACTTCATTTCCTTGATCTTCTAGTCTACTTACCACTGTTTCGAGTATGGCATGATTAAAGCTTTGTGGATTTGGGTGTGCGTATATAACTAAATGCTTCAAAAAAATCTCTCCTTTTATAATTGCTTCGTATTCGATTTATATTGTTGCCCAAACTGATGATTGGTTAAACAATAAATAGATATTTATATATATTCATTTCCATTGGTCGTCCAACAAAATCATTTACTTTTTGTCTAGTAGAGTGAATAGTTATAAAATAACAGTTTATGAACTGGGGGTGCTGTTCATTTAGAACTTGTCGTTATTGTTTTTACGCTCTTCTTCAGGGATGATTGTCTCCATTACATCCCAATGCTCCGCAATCTTACCATTTTCTACTCTGAATAAATCATAGAATGAGGTGTGAGCACCTGCAAAAGTTCCTTCGCTAACTGTTAATACAAAATTACCTTGTCCAATAACCATATGAATTTTATCATAGATCATCTCAATACCTTGTTTTGCCATCCCCTCTAGCGCAATGCCTAAACCAGAAAGGCCATCGGCAATTGCTGGATTATGTTGAATATAGTGATCACCTTCAAAATAGGAGGTCAGTTTTTCCGGATTATGCCCCATTAATATATCCGAAACAAAGTTTTTAACAAACTCTTTGTTTTCTGCTGTTTTATCCTCATCCTGAATGTCAATAGAACCATCTAGCATTGTATGTCCACTTGGTGTTTTATCTACTTTTTGCTGTAAGTTATCCCAATGTTCAACGATCTGACCGTTTTCAAAACGGAAAATGTCAAATCCTACTTTCGGTCCGAAGAAGTCATAATCTGTGTGAGTAACAACAAAGTCACCGTCCACAAGGACTCTTTGTATATTAACTTTTGTGCCAGCTGCTTTAAGGTCATTTAATGCCCCTAACATGACCTCTCTTCCATTTGGAAAAGTTAAATTATGTTGAATGTATTTATGTGGATTTATAAATTCTTGAATAGCAGTTGAATCTCCATTTTCAAGGCTAGTTAATACTTGAATTACTTTTTCTTTATTCGTTGTCATGATAAAGCCTCCTAAAGTTATTTGTAACTAACTTGATTACATGTAACTATATTAATTACAATTAATGTGTTTGTCAACACTTTTTAAATTTTTAAGTTATAATAAATACTTGTAATATATTAAGTTACAAGTTTATTCTTGAAATAATATATTTATGAGGAAGGTGACTACAATGTCCATAAGCAGTCGTTTTGCTGTAGGAATTCATATACTAGCTCTCATCGAAATAAACAAAGACGGTGTTAGCACTTCAGAATATATAGCAGGAAGTGTAAACACTAACCCTGCAGTCATCCGAAAGATTATGGGGATGCTAAAAAAAGCAGGTTTGGTCAAAGTTCAACCAGGGATAGCAGGAGCTGACCTTGCTAGAGATTTATCTCATATTACTTTACTAGACGTTTATAAAGCCGTTAATGTCGTTCAAGAAAAGGAATTATTTAGTGTTCATGAAAATCCAAATCCAGCTTGTCCAGTGGGTAGAAACATTCAGGATACTATTGCTCCCCTTTTTTCAGTTGCCCAATTAGCTTTAGAAAAAGCTTTAGGAGGTGTAACGATTGAAGATGTTGTTAATGATATTCTTCAAAAGGAAACGGATCACTAACACAATATAATTTTTCATTACCTATCAACACATGGTATCTATGTAAAATAAGTAAACAGCGAGGTGCACATTTATGCACCTCTCATTTTTGGAGTTAGTCTAGTCGTTAATTGTTGTAGAGCCTTAATTGATCTATTGTACTCCATTGCTTAAAATAGAATTTTCTTTGATTCCAATACTCTCACTTACTACATTGACAGCTTCAGTGAACCCAATGCTTTATTCACTATTAATAACACATGTTTGCCCCGCCGCTATACCACCATCGCGTTAAAATGTATCAGTGACAACTGGGCAGTCACAAACTATACAAATTCTCATCTTTTACTGTAGTTGTATATCCGCACAACATGGACTCACCTTCTTTAAGTACTACTCTTGTTTACCGACCTCTAATAAAGGATAGCTTCAATAAAATATTTTCAGCATGATTTCATTTCAATGATTGAGTATATAGACTTAATTTGTTTGTGTTTATCAACAGTTCTGATACATTAAATAACTTATACTTATGGAGCATTGGGATGATGACCCTTCAGTCTTGAGGATGAGAGAAAAACAATCTAACGGTCGGTTTAAAAAATATCGCATCGGCTTATACTTAAAGTATCAAAAGTAAAGGGTGATGACAGTGTTAAAAGGAATCGTTAGACGCCAACGAAAAAATAAAGTGAATATAGATATATATAAGAAAATTGAAGAAAGAAAGCAGGAAGTGTTAATGAAGGATAGTGCTTACCCAAAACGTTATTTGATTATTTAATAAAGTTCGGTTCAAAATCTCTTACCGAAAGCTTTGTTAATATTTGTATCAAATTAGGAGAGTAAAACGTGGTTTTATACGTTTGTCATCGGTTTACAGAATGAAAGATGCCACGCGTTCTAGTAGTGTTAAGAAAATGCCATGAACCTTTAGTTATACCGAGTTTATCTCATTGAATAACAATTATTACGTAAACAGCCTAATGTGGGCTGTTTTTTATTGCTCTTTTCGTAAACATAGTTACTATTGTTATCAAATTAGTACTATAAAAAATGGTTTTATTTTGTTAGTCATTATTGTACAGAAGAAAAGATGCCTCGAACTCTATTTGTGTACGTGTTTAATTCTGAATACTAAACAACAATCAATGCGAAAACAGCTTTTTTTTGGAATTGAATTGTAACTAAATATATAAATTAGCAAGTCCCCATACCGTAACGACACTCCATTTTATAACAATCAAAAACAGAGATGCAGCTTATGCATCCCTGTTTCACTGTTAATGATTTTATTGTTCCATATTACCGTATAACTCTTCTAGTGGGTTCATCATTATTTTGGAAAGCTCGCTAATAACCATGCTCATTCTTTGTTCAGCTTCCATGAGCTTTGAGATGGTCGTATGTTGTTGGATTAAAGCAGCTGATTGTTGAGCCTTCTCTACCTCTTCGTCAGAAATATCTTCACCCATCATTTGCTTTTGTTGTAGCATTAGCTGAACTTCACGGAAGTTATCAAACATACGCTTAGCTGAAGCATCATTGTTTACTTCATTATAGAGCTGTTGTAATTGCTTAAAATCCTCACTATTGCGAATTGCTTTCTCTAATTCGTAAGCAACATCATATAAATTATTTGACATTAAATAGCCTCCTAGTTTTTTTTACGATGCGAATTCTTACACTATAACAAACATTCAAAGTATGATGAACACATTCCTTCTTAACTATGAATATGCAAAATCCATACTAGATGTTATGCATCAGTGCTTGCAATTATCCAATATAAACTTGAATTAAGTATTCTTTATATCCATTTTGTATAATTACTTAATAAATAATACAATAAAAGCTTGAATTAAACCAATCATACCACCAAGTAATGCCCCTAAATACGTGATCATTTTAAATTCTCTTCGTGAAATGGATAATACCATTTCTTCTAACCGCTCTACAGGAAATGATTCTACTTGTGTACGTACTATATCTGCTAAATGCAATCGCTCCATCATTCTCTCTGTTCGATTCGCTATAAAACCGGTAGCTAGTTCAACTATTTTTGGAACCATGTCATTGAGGATCCGATCTTTGTACGGCATTAATACTTCATTGATCTCTTTCTCCATATACACGTTCACAGCTATGCGCTTCTGAATAGTTTGCTTTAAGAATGATATTATTTTTTCTCGAGGAATATCTTTTTCTAGCTCTCCTACTTTTCGTTCTTGAAGCTTAAGCCATTCATTTTCTAACATATTGACAACTAATTGTGTTGTGCCGTCATTCTTTAAAAATTTTATTATTTCTGGTTGAACCTTGTCTACTAAGCTTGCGTTACCAAGAAACATTTGTAGCATGCCTCCTAGCATACCACTTCGACTAGCCAAAAAATCATCAATCATACGTGATAGTCTGTCTTTACCTTCACTGCTTTCGAAAAAAACAACACCCTTCGAAATAATATATTCTGTCAATAAAGGAAGCTTATCATTTGCCTTGGCTAGTAAGTCAGCCGGTATGACTTCTCGAATAGACTTTTCTCCGTTGTCATTCATCATTTGTATATATTTATTCTCTACAAGCATAGACAATTTATGTTCAACAACTAATGAAGGGTTTTCCACACCCATTTTTGTAATTAATTCTTCTATTGTTATAGTTGAGGAAAATAAACGGTCTCCTTCTTCCTTAACCCACTTCACTGCATCTTCTTGAAAGTTGTTATCTAATAACTTCCTTCGTAAGCTTTCTGGAGTAAGCAGATGATCAACTACCATTCTTCCAAGCTGGTTTGCTAATTCTTCCCTTCGCTTTGGGATTAAGCCTGGAGTAAACGGTAACTGCTTTCCAAATAGATACACCGGATGATAAGGACGAAATAACATTCTAATTGCTAAGGAGTTCGTTATTCCACCAATAGCCGCTCCGATCAAAATCATAGTAAATATTACTAAAACAGTTTCCAACATCCATCAACCTTTCATCGTCACAAAATATATAACATTATCATACGATACGATATCAGCGTATGCCTATATAAAATAATGAAATAATGGGGTTTCTTATAATGACAATGCCATTAAGAATTCAAATTTCTCCAATAGTTACTGAAACACCTACAGAATCAAATACTATTCAAATGCCTAAAAGAATTTTTGCTCTATTAAAATGTCAAGAGACAATGAATATAACTTGTCACAAGCTTACCAATAACACAGAAATCGTTCGTATTGAGGAAAAAGACCTAAATTTATATTTTAGCACACAATTGCTAAATAAGCTTAATTTACCTACAATTCCTTTTACTGCTTCAATAAAACATATACATCAATCGAATGAATTAGAGATTGGCCCCTTCATAGCAATATTAACTGAAATTAAAAAGAATGATGATCAATTTACTTTTGGTTCACTCCAGTTATATTGTGAAGAGATTGCTCTATATTGTCATAAAGTAGGTGTACTATTCTATACTTTGTCACCCAAAACCTTCCGCAAACAACAAATAAAAGGTTTGATATATAACAATTTAGACAACAACTGGGTTGAATCACCTGTACCTCTGCCACATGTTGTGCACAACCGTATACATTCAAGAAAAAGCGAGCAATCAACACTTTTTTCAAGCGTAAAAGAGGCACTTTATGAATTAAATATACCATTTTTTAACGACCGATATATTAATAAGTGGGATGCTTATAATATACTTTCGAATGAAGATTATCTACAACCATACCTTCCAGAGACACTATTATTGCACAATAAACAAGACATCCAAGACTTAACAACAAAATTTGATACAGTTTTCATAAAACCTATTCATGGCAGTCAAGGCAAAAGAATTTTTCAAATAAAAAGAAAAGATCATGAATTTATACTTGATTACACAACCTTTACTGCTGAAATAGAACATAAATATGATTCATTTGTTACATTATTTAAATCACTTAGACCACGGCTAATCAAAGAAGCATATGTCGGTCAACAAGGGTTAAATTTAATAACTGTTGACAATCGTCCAGTTGATTTCCGCATTCTATGTCACTGTAGAAACCATACAGAATGGACTATCACTTCCGCAGTAGCACGCGTTTCTGCTGTTGGTCAATTCGTATCGAACATCTATCAAGGAGGAGAATTCATACGTGTTGCAGACTGTTTACAACAGAGCTTTGATCAAACAACTGCAAAACATATTCATAAATTACTGAAAGAACTAGCAATTGAAATCGCTTCTGTCATAAGTAAAGCAACAGATGGCCTGTACGGTGAATTAGGTATTGATTTAGCAGTAGACAACATGGGGCATCCATGGATTATCGAAATAAATACTAAGCCTTCAAAAAATCATGACCCGAAACGAAAACAAGATACAATTAGACCTTCAGCGAAGGCAATTGTCAATCATTGTCTTAATTTAGCCAATTTTTTTAACGAAGGAGTGAATTAACATGAAACAATTTGGTTTTTTAACCCTTCTTCCAAATCAAGAGCGAGGTTATGCAACCGAAATTGCAAAGCATGCTGAAGCATTTAATATCACAGTTTATCGACTTACACCACTATCAATTGATCCAAACACTGAATTAGTACATGGAGAAAAATTTGATCTGACAACAAATACTTGGGTGCAGGATACATTTCCTATTCCGACGGTCCTTTACGACCGCTGCTTTTACAGTCAAAATGAAATTTCAACGAGAAGTAAACCTATCGTTAATTGGCTAAAGACAAGGCCAGACACAATTTTTCTCGGCTATGGCTTACCAAATAAATGGGAAATTTATAAAATTCTAAACAACGACCCAATTCTTTCTCACTATATTCCAAAAACTGAAAAGGTTACATCTCGGCACAAAGTGATCCAATACCTTAGAAAAACAAAACAAGTACTACTAAAACCTGAAAGTGGTTCACAAGGAAGAGGTGTTATAAGCCTTTCAGTTAAAGATCAATATATTGAAGCAAAAACTCATCGTAAAGAAAAAGTTATTACAAAACAATTTCAACATAAGTCAGAATTTATATCATGGTTAACAAAGCTGTTAACAGTCCAATCCTACCTTATGCAACCATTGTTATCGCTTCACGATGAGAAGCACAGACCATTTGATATTCGTATTCTCCTACAAAAAAATGAACAAGGTCATTGGGTTGAAAGAGGACGTGGTATTCGTAGAGGGCAACAAAACGATTTAATTTCAAATATCCATGGTGGGGGTATGTATATTCCATTTAAAAATTGGATGGATGCACTCTCTACGAATACAAATAACATTATTAAAGATGAATTAGAAACGATCATCGATCGGGTACCACAAATATTAGAAAGGCAATTTTCTGAACTATTTGAGCTTGGTATTGATATTGGACTTGATCAAGATAATAAAATTTGGCTAATTGACACGAACTCTAAACCTGGGAGGAGCGTTATTTTTCAACTTAATTCGAATAAAGAGTCGGAGCTCTTTACGGCCCCCCTCCTATATTGTCAACACCTTACCAAGAATCTGACCACTTCATAAAAGAAAAGAGTCAGGAAGCCCTTTGATAATAATTACATGACGTGTTAGTTACTTGAATACTAATATATAAAGAAATGATTTACGTGTTTCACCTACATCTAACTATTAGGCCTTTGCAGATTTAAAACATAAACACGTATAGTCAATACAGTTTCCTGACATCTTTTCTTCTCTAAAAACGATAACAACCATTTCATACACACCAGATTCTCAAATATAAGTAAATAAAAAAACATAGTTTACGAAAAGAGACTTGCAAAAAATTACTTTCGCATTTATTGTTCCTTTTCGTAAAAAAAGCTTAACACGATGTTTACTAACGTTCTGGGCATCTTTTCTTCTCTAAATACGATAACAACCATTCCATACCAATCAAATTCTCAAATATAAGTAGATAAAAAACATAGTTTACGAAAAGAGCCTTGCAAAAAGAACCAATCATTAAGACGATTTAGTAGGAGCTGAATAAGCATGAAGTATTCCTTAATAGTTACAAATGAATACAGTCAAACTGTCTATATTCCTAAAGGTATATTCAAACCTACAATGGAACAAATTTTCTTCGGAACGATATCATGCGCATGCTCGATACAATCACATTCATACAATGATCATGAGGTTATTATGTCTAAAGATGTCTATGAACGTTTGCATATACCTCGATGTAGTAAAGTTCACATTTTCACAGATGAGGAAAGAGTATATGTAGGTCCGCTTATAGGTATATTTACAGCTGGTTTTACAGAGTCAAATTTGCGCCCGATAGGGAATAGATCATTGTTTTTTGCAAAGCTATTAGCTGTAGAAGAAGCAATCGGAGCTTACGCTTATGTATTTGGTGCTCATCATATATGCTGGGAGAAAGGATTGGTAACAGGACATTTTTATACAGATGCTGGATGGAAGCAAATGGAGGTTCCTCTCCCAAACGTGGTATACGATCGTTTACCAAATAGGAAAACAGAAAATCAACATTACTTTAAACATATTAAAGAACGACTACAAAGAGAATATTCTATTCCTTGGTATAATCCAGGATTTTTTAATAAATGGAGTATTCACGAACAGTTAATTACTGATCATTCCATTTCACATTTTCTTCCTGAAACAGAACAATATGCTGACTTATCACAATTAAATGATTTGCTAAAAAAATATCGACATGTTTATTTAAAGCCTATTAATGGCAGTCTTGGATATGGTGTCTTTCAACTTTTTTATGTTGAAGATGAGAAGTGCTACTATTGTCGATATAGAGACAAATTTACGAAAAATCGGCTTCAAAAATTTCCAAATCTCGAATCGATGATTAATCACTTATTTAAACAAAACCAGCTTCAACAATATATTGTTCAACAAGGTATATCATTGTTAAGAATTGACGGTAGGACTGTTGATTTTCGTATTCATACGAATAAAAATCGAGAGGGCAATTGGCAAGTCAGTGTTATCGCTGCTAAAATTGCTGGGAAAGGAAGCGCTACTACTCATTTAAAAAATGGAGGAATGGTCAAAACAATCGAGGAAGTTTTTCCAAATGAAGAACAAAGAGCTGATATAGTAGACCGCTTAACAGATGCTGTTATCTCACTTAGTAAAAGTATTGAAATTCGAACAGTAGGCTTAATTGGAGAAATTGGATTTGATATTGGCATTGATAAAGAGCTAAATATCTGGTTATTTGAAGCAAACTCTAAGCCAGGAAGAGCAATTTTTAATCATCCTAAACTACATGAATACGATTTATTAAGCAGGAAGTTATCAATGTTATTTGCCATCTATTTAACAGAAAAATCAATATTAGAGCCCGAGGTTATCTTTCAATGAAACAGTTATATTATGATCCACACTCTCAAGAATGGCATCAATCTTTTGCAAAGGATACCCCCTTTTTTTTCGGCCAGAACAAACAGCTCACTACTTATGTAGAAACAAAATCATCTTCTCTTATCCATTTCCCCGTGCTATGTAATGGGTCAATGATTGGGCCCTTAATTGGTATTATGACCAGTGCATCTAAAAAAGGAAAAGCTTTTTCTGGCAATCACCATATCTTTCGACAAATTCAAGAAGCGTTGCAGTCACTCGGAGGAGTATGTGTAGTTTTTTCTTATGAAGGAATACGTAGTAATGGCATAACTGGCTACGTATATTATAAGGAGAAAAAAGGGTGGTTACAAATTCATGCTCCACTGCCACATATCATATATAACCGTATACCTTCTCAAGAGGATGAACAATTAGGAGCAAATGTTAAAGCAATAAAATTTTTTCAGGATCGTAAAATACCTATCCTAAACCCTTCCTTTTTCTTAAAACAAGATGTATTTTCCTCGCTAGCTGAAAATAACATAACTAAAAAATATTTACCTGAAACTTCACGGCTACAAAATCCCCGGCAATGCTTAGACATGTTATACACTTACGGCGTTGTTTATATAAAGCCTAATCGTGGCTGTAAAGGGGAAGGTATTAAAAGAGTTACGATAATGCACAATGATACAGTTCAAGTAGAAGATGTAAAAACAACAGAACAGTTTTCGAGCATTGATACGTTTTTACATGCATACCCTATACTTTTCAACGGCAGTTATCTTATTCAGCAAGCAATTGATTCAGATGAGATAGATCAAAAGCGGTATGATTTGCGTATTTTTGCCCATAAGCAAGCAAAACATTTTATTATTAGCGGTATCGGTGTTAGACAGTCTATTACACAAGATGTTACTACCCACGTACCAAACGGGGGGAAGCTCCTTCCATTTGAAACTATCCAAGACCGTATAAATAAAAATGAACTATATACTTTAGTTGATGAATGTGGGCAAGCTTTAAATAAAAAGATGGGGTTTATTGGAGAATTTTCAATTGATATAGGTAGATCGAAAGAAGGTCTGTTGTATATTTATGAAATCAATTCAAAACCGATGGTATTTGACGAAAAGGCTATACAAAAAAATGGAATAAACAACCTCGTCCAACTATTTCAAGAAGTCACCGCCTTTAAAACACCATCATGAAATATTTGTCCCTTAAAAATAATTTTTTAAATTCTACACAAACTATGAATGTAACTTCTATAGGAGGTGTTCATTGATGACTGATGAAAGAACTGACAAAAAAGACCTTCTAAATGAAGGGCGAGACAAAGCTTACTTCGATATTGATCGGATGATTAACGAAGGAATGGCTGGTGGTTCAGTTCATTCATGCTACAATTGTACTAATATTGAAGAAGCGAGAGATGTTATTGAAGAGGAACCTCCACATGAAATAACATAATTGTCACTGAATTAACCTCTAAAGAAGCTCGACAGGTACATAGCGTACCTGTCGTTTACTGTTATAATGATAGGTGATATGCATGTTCATAGCGTGATATACTTTACTAAATCATGTTGAACTAAAAATACATATTAAGGTGAGTTACGATGATTGAAAAATTGCAACAATTATATGGTGAAGCAGTCATGCTAGAAAAACCAACATCAAACATAAATAATTATGATTGTTTTGAAACGAAAGACGGTACAGAAATCTATATAGCTAAGAACGCAGTTACAGAGAAAGAGAAAGAACTACTAGCACTCCTGCTAACACCTGTGCATAACTATAAAGAAGCCTTATCAAAGGAAGAAGTATTTTGGAGAAATGTACTGTTTAACGATAAGGTAAATAATGAATCCGACATTCAGCCTTCACAAATACGATTTATTCACTTTTACATACCTACAGCTTTATACGATAAAAATGACTTTCTAGATACTATGAAAGAGCTTTTTTACTCTAATATTTTCATTCTTTGGGAAAGCAATCAAATGGGTACGATCATTGAATATTATGAACCGAAGCAGGATAAAATTCAGTTTCATGAATTTATTGAAATTATTGCTAGTGATCTGTTTATAAACATCCAATTATTTGTAGGGCATGTACATCTATTCTCCGAGAAGGTCAAACAATATTTTCACGAGGAAAAAGTATTTTTTCAACATGCTAAAGCTAAGCTTTCACATGAAAAGTTATATAAGCTTGAAGACGTTTTTCCAATCCTTTTTTTACATGAATCATCAAAGAATATTTTGCCTCATGTAGCAGAAAATTTATTTTCAAATATTGGAAAAGATGATGAATTACTTCAAACAATAAAATTGTTTATTGAATGTAACTTAAATATTTCCCTCGCATCAAAAAAGCTGTTCATACATCGCAATAGCTTACAATATAGAATTGATCGCTTTATAGAAAAAACAGGGATTGATATTAAAAGCTTCAAAGGTGCTTTTACGACGTACGTAGCAATTGTTTATAAACATGTTAACTTTTAAAGTAATAATCCTAATGTTTAAAGGGGACAGTAAGTTGGCTTTACAACTTACTGTCCCCTTTAAAATAAATCTTGTTCCTTGTTTGTTCTTAAGCTATTGAGCTCTGTTATGTTTTTATCTATTCATTTTTGCTTACATTTTTACAATTTCTTATACCCTCTATTACAGGAAGGTCAATTCAAACTCTTAATCCTTTTACAGAACCCCGTTAGAAACTTGTTACAATAAAGTGAAGATAGCATAGGTTTTTAGTGTTTTATATACCATTTTGTGAAACATGCACAATCGTACTATCTTTTTTTGTGCAACCCTTACATTTACTATCAGATATATTATTATGTAGACTATTACTATATTAAGAAAGCGTTCACAATAATCCTACTAGGAGGCAACAACAATGGCTGAATTAAAATTAGAACATATCTATAAAAAATACGATAATGACGTAACAGCAGTTAAAGACTTTAATCTTCATATTAAGGACAAAGAGTTTATCGTATTTGTAGGACCATCAGGATGTGGTAAGTCGACTACACTACGTATGATTGCTGGACTTGAAGAAATCTCTTCTGGTGACTTTTATATTGGTGATAAAAAAATGAATGATGTAGCACCAAAAGACCGAGACATTGCGATGGTGTTCCAAAACTATGCATTATACCCGCATATGAACGTCTATGATAACATGGCATTTGGACTTAAGCTTAGAAAAACACCAAAGGCTGAAATCGAAAAGCGTGTTAATGATGCTGCAAAAATTTTAGGATTAGAAGAATATTTAAAACGTAAACCAAAAGCGTTATCTGGGGGTCAACGTCAGCGTGTTGCACTTGGACGTGCAATTGTTCGAGACGCAAAAGTTTTCTTAATGGACGAACCACTTTCAAACTTAGATGCTAAGCTACGTGTCGCTATGCGTTCAGAAATTACAAAATTACACCAACGCTTACAAACAACAACTGTTTACGTAACACATGACCAAACAGAAGCAATGACAATGGCTACACGCTTAGTTGTTATGAAAGATGGTATTATTCAACAAATTGGTACTCCAACAGAAGTATATGAAAACCCTGAAAATATGTTTGTCGGTGGATTCATTGGTTCTCCTGCTATGAACTTCTTTAAAGGTACTTTACAGGAAGATGGTAACTTCAAAATTGGTAACATTACTATCTCAGTACCTGAAGGAAAGATGAAAACATTGCGTGATAAAAAGTATGTAAACAAGGAGTTAACTTTAGGTGTTCGTCCTGAAAATATTCATGATGAGCCCGTATTCCTTGAATCATCACCGGATACAAAATTCAGAGCTACAATCGAGGTAGCTGAGCTTATGGGTGCAGAAACAATGCTCTATTCACAGCTTGGTAACCAAAGCTTTATTGCACGTGTTGATGCTCGTTCAAAAATCTCTCACGGAGATGTAGTTGAATTTGCGTTCGATATGAACAAATCTCATTTCTTTGACAATGAAACAGAAGAACGTATTCGATAAGTACTTACAATAGAAAAGGGTCTAGCACTACATAAATGACTGTAGTGTTAGGCTCTTTTTATATGGCTGTTTTCGTAAAAGTAGTGTTTTTTCGAACTAACACCTAAACACGTTTCAATAGCATTCCCAGTTCCTTTAACCTACCGTTACAGGTAACAGGTTATGTTCAAATGATATTATTTTCTTGTTCTTTAATTAAGCTCACAAACTCATGTTGGCAAGTTGCACAAAATAATATGTGTGGACATTCATGGTTACTTAACGTAGTCCCATATCCATCATTTCTCTTTAAATGGTCAATTTCCATATAAGGACTGTAATCATCATAATAATCCATTACCCTTCCCCTATCTTCAGACCCTTCTCCACATACAGGACAATTAACCGAGAAATTTCCTAGCCCATTACAAAGCGGACACATAAACATTAAACCACCTCATTTACATACGCATAAAATTAGTTTGTTAATAACGAGGTGGATAAATGTATCATTTCATGAAAAAGTAATGATTGTTTACTAACAACCATTACCAATCTAATTCATGAATATCATCTTTCAAATACGTCATAATACTTAATAAACATTTGATTATTGGGTAAAGCCAAGTTAGGCATGTGGATGTATGATGTTCAGCAATAGATGCTGAATATGATTAAAAACCATACAGCTGGTGCAAATCCAGCCTACCCAACCAAAATTAGAATAATGATGAGGAGATGAAACAAATCATGCAAAATCAACCACAAGCAAACAATTCGTCGTCAAACCAACTTGTCGTAGCCGGTGCTCAACAAGCAATAGATCAAATGAAATATGAAATTGCAAATGAATTCGGTGTAAACTTAGGTCCTGACACTACTTCTAGAGCAAATGGATCAGTTGGAGGAGAAATTACCAAGAGATTAGTTTCTATGGCTGAATCACAACTTGGTGGCCACCAACAACCGTAATAGTAAACAAAACTAAATAACATGGCTAAGGTCTCAAGATAATCTTGGGACCTATTTGTTGTTTTTTGGTAAACATCTATAAATTATTTTCTCCATTTCATCAACACTACATAGTTAACTGATTATTTTAAGGTGAATACATGTCAAACGCCGTAGTCGTGAGGTGTTTAAGTCTTAGTCAGAAAAGTAATGAAAGGAGCACATTGTTTAAAGCAATGTAATTTGGTGCTTTTCTACATATAGCTAAGCATTTAAGAGCAATCATTTAATGTAGGCGTTTTCACTACATAAAAACTATATTGGAGTTTTTGATAAATATGTGTATAATGTTTATTTGTGTATTAATGTCAAATTCATAGTGTAAACATAATTAATTGTTTTTATTAATCGGTTTGATTGTTATTTAAGCAAAATAACCACGAATCCAACTAGCATTTTGCTATTTTCATCTTATGGGGCTCGGAAAAACTCATCTTACAATAAATTTTCACGATGAATTTTTGAAAAGGGCCTATAAAATAGAACTCATTATTACTTGATTTTTTTATTATAGTAGTTCACCAATAAGGACGTGCCTCCGAAATGTAGCATCGTAGCGAAGCTCCTATTGAAAAACACCTTTGCTGCATTGTTTCGGGGACTTAATTCTCTGCAAACAGTTGACGTACGAAATGACACTTGCCCATACATGTAAAAAAATAATCCTACTAAAACAAGTAATTTCTATAGTAAGGATGGGATTTGAACATTTTATTAAGTTGTTTCATAAGTCATTTTTTCCAGATTTTTCGAACCATTTCATATAAACAAAGAGGTGATTATTTGTATACTGAAACTTTAAAGAATCAATGGTTTTCAAATGTAAGAGGTGACATATTAGCTGGAATCACAGTAGCATTAGCCCTCATCCCTGAAGCGATTGCTTTTGCCATTATAGCTGGTGTTGATCCAATGGTTGGTTTATATGCCTCTTTCTGTATCGCTGTACTTATTTCTATTTTTGGTGGTCGACCAGGAATGATTTCAGCTGCAACAGGAGCAATGGCTTTATTGATGGTTGATTTAGTTAAAGATCATGGCCTAGAATATTTACTAGCTGCAACGATATTAACAGGAATTATACAGTTCATATTAGGTATTTTAAAAATAGGCAGGTTTATCACATTTATTCCGCAAGCCGTTATCATTGGCTTTGTTAATGCATTAGCGATATTAATATTTATGGCTCAGCTACCCCACTTCGTTGGAGAAACGTGGATGATGTATGCGATGGTTGCTGGATCTTTAGCAATTATTTATATTTTACCGAGGTTTACAAAAGCAATCCCATCCCCACTTGTTGCGATTATCGTCATGACGATTTTGGCAATTACGTTGAGCCTTGATGTTCGTACTGTTGGTGATATGGGGGCAATTACGAGATCTTTACCTATGTTCGATTTACCAAATATCCCATTAACACTTGAAACATTATTTATTATCTTACCTTATTCTTTACCATTAGCATTTGTTGGTATCATTGAATCATTATTAACGGCAACAATTGTCGATGAGATGACAGAAACAAAAAGTGATAAAAATAGAGAAGTAAAAGGTCAGGGATTTGCCAACTTTGTAACTGGCTTTTTTGGAGGAATGGCAGGCTGTGCTATGATAGGGCAATCAGTCATTAACGTTCGTTCAGGTGGCCGTGGACGCTTATCCTCTTTAGTTGCAGGTGTGTTTTTACTATTTTTAATTATTGTGTTAGGCGACATCGTAACACAAATTCCAATGGGTGCACTTGTAGGTGTTATGATCATGGTTTCTATCGGTACATTTGATTGGACATCATTACGTGAGATTGCCAAAATCCCTCGTCCTGATGCTGTTGTCTTAATAGCAACTGTCGCGATCGTTGTTACGACTCATGACCTTGCAATGGGTGTATTTTCAGGCGTATTATTAAGTGCCTTATTCTTTGGTTGGAAGATGGCAAAAATCAAATCAAACGAAGTTGTTAAAGACGGTATAAAAACATACCATATTAAAGGACAAATGTTTTTTGGTACAATGGCTCACTTCGTAGATTTATTTGATTATCATGCTGACCCTGATGAAATTGTCATTGATTTTAGTTCATCACATGTGTGGGATCATTCAGCTGTTACTGCCATATCAAAAGTAAAGCAAAAATATGAAAACATAAACAAAAAAGTAACAATTACAGGTCTAAATGAAGATAGCCAAACAATCGTGAATCAAGTAGGATTATCTTCTTCCTCTGGGCATTAAATAAATGATAAAAAAAGAGGCTGGGACATAACTAGCCTCAAAAAATGAAAAAGGTGAATTTGAGTGAGCTCAAATT
>NZ_JAXBMC010000027.1:0-21930 GCF_033963865.1 Cytobacillus sp. IB215316
CACAATCCTTTTCCATAAAGAAAACGCTTTTCGTTTGACAGAAAAGCGCCATATTGTTGAATAACATATTTCTTTTTTTGATGTACTTTGTCATTATTTCTCATGAATTGTGCAAAATTAATCAAGTTTTTCAACAAAATCTAAAATAACAGGTATGTGTACATTGTTTCTTTTCACCTTATCTACAATGTAATATGAAACGATATACACTTTATCAGGATAAATTCTCTTCCATTCTTCTGGGGAATCAATTATAAAATAACGAGATTTATAATCAAAACCATTTTTATGTTCCTCTACTCCTTTTAACCAATATTCATTATTACTGTTATCGTATCCTTTTTCAGTTATTGTTACTTCAACATTCCGCGTCGATTGATACCCTGCTTGATATTCAAGTACAAAGAGGTTGAGATAAGTTAGATAACCTACCCATCCGATGATAACTATCAAAAATAGCTTAATTATTTTCAAACATTCCTCACTCCAAATCAGCTAGGTTAATATCTCCTCGGTTGATTGTATCTATGTCTAAGCTATACTCAGTCTCATTAAAATAAATCCTTACATTCATAATACCAAGTAAATTATTCTTTGTGTTTTCTAAAGAAACAATCTTTACGAGAAGAGCCATACATAAAGAAAGACGCTTTTCGGAATTATTTCTGAAAAGCGCAATTTTTGTTGAATAAGGAGTTATTTTTTTAACATCTATATTAAAGCAGAACATCTTCTGGCAACACTATCCAAAACTATCCTCTTACTGATTAATTATCTGAATTGCTTTTTCAATGTATTCATCTTTACCGGCTTTTATTCCTTCTATGGTACGTTCAACCACATGTGTTGGTTCAATACCGATAAGATGATGTTGAGAGCCATCGGATTTGACAACTTTCAATCCTGTAAACCGAATGTTTTCATGCCCAGGTAAGATGCTTTCAGTAACATCCCCATTTGCACCAGCCGTTGGTTGACCAACAATATAGCCTAAATTATTGTCTTCAATTACTCCGAGAATAGATTCACCATAACTCAGTGCATTTGCATTAGTTAAAAAAACTAAATCACCTTCAAACCTAGGTTCTTGAGGTTCAATTGTCCACGTTCCATTAGTATTATATCCAGCCAGTTTCTTATGATCTGGGTATATAATTTGTTCTATTGCCATTAGTGGACTTTTAACAGCGTGGTCTGTAAAATGGCTAATTAACGGACGAAGATCCAGTGCTAGCCCCCCTCTAAATTCGAATATAACTCCCTTTGCTTTTGACAAGGTATTTATATAGGGAGTTAATTCGTCATAACTAACATTAGAATTTATATAATAAATCCCTTCTTCAATTTCTATAATACTTTCTTGAATGACTGGAAAGTTACTTAAACCACCCGCGGTGACGGTGCCATATGTTACTTCTAACAATAAGGATTTCCCATTACGATCTATTTCGAGTAAAAGAGTTTCATTCTTTTTTCCAAATTTAAGTGCTCGTAAAGAAAGCAGTTCTTTAGTTTGTGGCGAACCAGAAACCCTCTCTTGTAATTCTAATAAAAATTCATTTGACAATTTTCCATCTATTGACGTAATAACATCACCGACCATAAAAGGAGTATCATTTAAGGTAGATGTAATCACCAATTGATCGTCCGCTTTATCTACCGTAAATGGTAGTCTATAAGGCTCTCTCCACCTTTGGAGAGTATGACTAATATGGCCATCAGCTATTTTTTCTGTCATGTAATCAATTAGTTCATAATAATCATCATGGCTTTTGGTTATAAGTGCTCTCTGTATAAAAGATGGTAGCTCTTTAAGCCAATCTACGTTTACTTCCTCAAAGTAAGGATAAAAATGTTGAATGTCGTTCCAAAGAATTGTTACTCCTGCAAGGCGTGTATGTAAACCATATGTAGTCATTTTATTCATCTCTTCTACTAATTTTTCTAGCTTTTCCTTAGATTGTTTAGTTGAACCTAATGTTATTTCACCATCAGTATAAAGAACTATAGGAATATGGGTTCTTAGCGATTTATTAATTGGTTCAGAGATTTTGTCTCCAATGGTAGGGAGAGAGTCGAATAATTTTCCAGTAGAAGAAGTTTCATTAAATATAATTTTTTTCTTTGTGTATGGCCAGTTGTGTGCTTTTCCTAGATGTTGCCAAGCAATGTACTTCAAACTTGAATCCTCTGAATTTATGTTGAGAGTGTCGATAACTTCTTCATCCTCTTGATAGATTTGAATTGTTGGAGCAATAGGTAAAAATAATTCCTCTAACTTTTCTTTTAGATCCCCAGTGTTTTTTGCTTTAACTGCGTAACCCGTTCCGTATATAGCAAATTTTTCCCAATCAATTTGTTCAGCTTCATCACTTGGATGAAAATAACGTATGTATCCATATAATCTCGAGAATGCATGTAGATTTTCCACCTGCTGCTCAATAGAATTAGATAAATCTACTACAGAAGTTGTCTCTTCTTTATTAGTTGGTTTGTCTGTTCCTTGAATGAGACTATAAACAGCAAATAGTATGATTCCAACTAGAGCGATTATAATAAATATTTTCTTACGCAAGACAAACACCCCTATTATTTTTCATTGTACACTGTAATACGAATCTATCATGAAAAAGTTCCAAATTTTTCTTACAACCCAATCTAAGACATTAGGAATGGGAATTTGTTGTTCAACAATAAGTCCCTAAAATGATAAAGACGCTAATCCTTATTTCAGATTAGCGCCATATCGTTTTATGAGGCTTCAACCAGTTACCTAGTTGATCCATTTTTAATTGATATTATTCTTAAGGTAGTCTGGATAGCCTTAGCTACATTCTTGCGCCATATTGCGGAAAATAGAGGTGGTAAATCATCGACGTAAAACCCTCTATTAGTTAAATAATTATAATCTTATACCATGAAATTTTGATTGAATAAAATAAGCCTCTTCATATTTCGATTTATAATATCCAATATTATATTTATTTAAATCTATAAGATCCTTAAAAGATTTAGGGATTTCACATTTCCATTGAAGATCCCGAATTTGATGGGGGAAATAATCATAATTCGGATTCGGGGTATGAATATAGACTGCATCTGATCCTGTATCATCCTCACAAATGTAAACCCAGGACTGATATTCCTTATCATATTGTTCAAGTTTTTTTAATAGATTATTATACAATGAAATATGTGCTTTTATATGTTCTCTTCTTACTTTTAAATTTCTATTGCCTCTTCCATAAAAATCGAGGTGAATGTGCCAGAAGTCGAACCAAGAATCGTTACCACAATTTATTTCGAAATTCATAACCTTTCTCTTGAGATTCCGAAAATAACGTTTTTTTCCACGGAATTTTTTCATTTTTTCCTCCCGCTATTTATCCACCTTGTTCAATAAATTACTCAGGATACATCCTAACTCCCTTAAATTTGTCCGAAACTAGGTCATACCCATTAACCCCACAACCTATGCTGCATATATCAAAAATAAACTTTCCTTCCAAAGCACCATTACTGTGGAAGATCAACACAACAAAGAGGGAGTAACTTGTACCCTCATTTTATAATAGTTTATAGGCTTCCGGTCAACCACCAGTTAATATAAGTATTCTTATCTCATACAATTGCTTCACAATTTACCGACTTAATAATGTCTATTATGTTATCATGTTTTGTCATAAATATTGTAATAAAAGAGTCAGAAACATTCATGAATGCAAAATCCATATTTTCATCTGTAATCATTAGTTCATTAAGTGAAAGTTGACATACATCTAAAGGATTGATATTTTTCATTTCTAAAGCACCAAATTTATCAAGTAAAGGGTATGAATAGTATAATCTTGTTGCTCCCTTTGAACTCAGGACATGTAGTAAGTCAGATACTAAGAATACTGATGTGAAATCTTCATCTGGATAATACTGGTCTACTTTAATACCTAAATTCAATTTCTCTGCTAGATCTTCCTTTGCATATTCTCTACTTATTGCAACTATTGATGTTTTTAATGCAATAGCCATTTCCTCTATATTCTTCAAACCACTTTGGTGTACTATTTCCTCCCACCTTACGGGTTTACCTCTTAACAAAGCCTCTTTATCAGATGGGTATATATGTTCACGTGTACTCTTACCTTTACTGTTTTCCCACCCCCAAGGCATTTGGATAAATGGGTGGAGCAAAATTGCTGCTGATTTAAAATTGTTTGGTAATTGGCTTAATATCGGAGATTTATCATCTATCCAAATATAATCTAACATCTACACATCACCTTCTGCTTTAGGGGTATTCTATAACTACTCTACCCCTATAACTTAAATCAATTATTATTTAATATTAAATACTTAGGTAGTACCACCAGGATCATATAAGAAAAACAAACTTATCTTTATTTTAGATTTGCTCCATTCGTATTACGAGATCATCCAGTACATTTCTTGTTGAGCCTATTTTTTATCTATCAACGGTCTTATTATTGTAAATAATTCCATTCTCTCCAAGTTTAACTCCACTTTACCATTGGTTGCTAATTACGGCATCTATGACGTTTTGCAGGAAGAAAAATTAACTTTCATAACAACTTAGTTGTAATTCTATCTCCATTTCACCGATTAGCTTTAATGCTTTTGACGGCAAGCTAAAATTACATTGACCCTCATAAAAGACACCGATAACTAAATTAATATTTTCTGCTCCACAACTGCGAAAGACACTTATATAGTCATTCATAATTAAAGATATCCATTCCAGTCCGAAGTCATTTTTTTCTTTATATTCACTTGGGGGCGATAGTTCCCCGTTTCCATATGGGGTAGGCATTCCCTTGTATTTACCCCTTGTTGCTATATCGCCAACTTCCACCTTATTATCCAAGGTTAATCCTGTTAGTTCTTCTACTTTTTTTGCTGAAAACATATTACCGTATAAGTGACATCGAACATCCATATCTACAATCATCATGAACCTCCAAACTTCTATTCTTATTCTACATACCTGCCCTAAAGTAATATCATCCACTCTTAAATACAGGTCAATAATACGCTTCATTTTATGGGATAAGACTGTGATGTTAGCTAAAGAAAATGGTGTTTTTTTCTTTCATGAATTCTTCCCAAATAGCTACAGATATTTTTATACATTCTTCAATACTATGTTCCTCTCCAAATGCTTTATCGAATACACCTTTAATTTTATTAGCTAAGTCCAAATGATTTTTAATTTGTGGCAAAGCATTAACAATACATGTGATTTCTAACTTATACTCGTCTAATGGAGCACCACCAGATAATAGACCCCAACAATCCCAATTATTAATATGTTTTTGAACAATATTAAAAGCTGTTTTATTTTTCAATTTCCTCACCTTGTTTATAAATATTGTAACTTCCTAACCAAAATGCTTCGTCAATTTATGTACTTATCTTTACAATCACTAATTCCTGTTTATAAAACTACTTACAGAGACTGTTTAATCTTGCAGAATTTAGATGTCTTTATCCGTTCTTTAATAATCTTCATCGTTTTCATAAGGATTTGCATACAAGTCAATGTCAAATTCAGCATCAATTAATGAAGCGAAATTGATTACGTCTCTATCAAGATGTAATCCAGGTGTATTTCCGTCTTCTATTACAATTACGATGTTAAATTGACACTCAACAGCATATTTCTTTTTTATATCGCTAATTATTGATATCTGATTTTTTAATGGGATTATTACTTGTTTTAACTGTTCATTTACATCAAAAGATTCTTCGTAGCTTGTTCCGAATACCCAACTAGTTTCTTTTCTATAAAGTGTCTTTGAGCGTCTAGGAATTACATCCCCTTTTTTATAAGTCATTGTTGGTGTTATCCCTAATTTATCGGTCACATAATCTAAGGGAAATGTCTCACCAAATATGGTAAAGTAGACCATCACCTTTGTTTTTTCCAAAGATCAAACCTCCTAAAAGCTGTGTTATAGTGCCCATGTTTTCATAATTAGCCCTTTAAAGAGATGAAAAAGTATCATCCCAAATTTCTCCATCAAGTGTAAAAAATAATTTGTAGGTACCTAATTCTTCTTCATTATAAATGACTGGCAAATACGAAACTATATAGTCATAACCATATTGTATATATGAATCTTTGTTCCATGCATCGATGAAAAGGCCTACACCATTTAGATTAACCTCCAATTGATTTTTATCAACTTCTGGATCAAAGAATGTTTCATTTTCCTCCTCTTCATAGGAGTTAATATATTTCCAAAATATAGGATTTTTTTACTTTCTACGTCATTCTTTTCCGCCCATGCTCTTAATTCACTTGTATTCATTCTGATCTCCTTTACCAGTTACTAGATTCAATAGATTATATATGTTTATGCACCTGTTTATAAGTGCGTTATTTGTGAAAGTTTAGAAGTAAACGTCAAGAGATCTATATAAACTATATTAGTTGGTTTATTTCTGTTTTTTTGTATACTTCACTTTTTATCGATACTCTACATTTGCTTCAACATCTCTTTATTTTATAACTAAAATAACCATAGTTACACAACAGATATAAATATTTGTTATTCCACAATAATGGCCCTAGTGCGGAATAAGATTACTAACATTTTTAAACAACTTTTATTATTCTTAGACAAAAAGAAATTAAGGGCTATTGATAAATTGGTTGAAAAGTATTTTTTTGTATTTAAAATATCAGAGAGAAATTAGAGGTGATGAAAAACACAAATGTTGAAGTGTTAGAGCCAACCATCGAAGTAGTCCTGACTTACATTGACATTGCTCAATGCAAGTCATTTTTAGGACATACACTGCACAAGCATAATAATATAAAGATAAAAATTTGAGGATATCTGTAGAGTTAATTCGGAAGTAGCATCATTGTACAAATAAGTTAACAGCCCCACAAACAAGAATTGGTGTAGGACTGTTTTTCTTGGTAGTTATTTAAATGCATTTGAGGATTTACAATTATACTAGTGAATTGTATTGAATGCTTTCAATTGCTAGATGTAGCATTTATTTTACTTGAAGGATTTGATTCGAGATCAAGGATATATAGCAAAATATACCTTGAGCATCGCTTTGTATCTATTAATAAACCATGCATGACTTCTAGGTGTTTCGCTTCTCATAATTAATTATTACTTAGGTCGTATCCACTTGTTAGTGGAGATTACCCAGCATGATCAGCGTATAATTACCTTTCCTCTCGAGGGATAAGAAATAAATAGGAAAGTGCCGCGCTTGCACCTGCACCTACGATAACCATTCCCATTGGTATGGCAGTGTGTTCCCCTCCTATTCCAACAAGTGGTGCTGCGAATGCACCTAATGCTAGTGACATCACTCCTAATAGGGCTGCTGCACTTCCTGCATTCTTTCCTTGTTTTTGCATAGCTAGTGAAAATCCAGATGTACTTACAATCCCGACACTTGATACAACAAAAAATAGTGGGATTAGAAGGAAAATTAACCTAGCATCTAGGAGAATCAACACAAATAAAAATATCCCCCCAAATAGTGAAGTAGCTAACCCAAAAAGAAAAAGCCTTGACTCATGTATTCGTCCTGCTAACTTCCCTGTGGTCTGACTAGCAATCATGATGCCTAATCCATTTATTGCAAAGATGAGACTGAACATTTGTGGTGATTCGCCATAAATATTCTGCACCACAAAGGGAGAACCAGATATATAAGCAAACATGGCAGCGAAGACAAATCCTTGAGCTAATGCAAAACCTATGAAGGTTCGGTCCAAAATAAGATTTCGGAAAGTAATAAAGGTATTTTTTATTCCCCCAACTGACCGCCTATCGTCATGAAGGGTTTCCGGTAAGCCTAATAGGACGACAAAAAACATCACTAAACCTATAATACTTAATAAAATAAATACACCTTGCCATGGAACTATTTTTAATAACTGTGCTCCTAATACTGGAGCCAAAATAGGTGCAATACCATTGATTAATGCAAGCAATGCATAGAACTTGGTAAGTTCTGTGCCGGAATACAAATCCCGAACAACCGCTCTTGATATAACAATACCCGCTGAACCTGCCAACCCTTGAATAAAGCGTAATACAATTAATGTCCAGATAGAAGGACTGAAAACACATAAAAGGGAAACAACAAAATAGGTGATTAATCCAATTAATAATGGTAAACGTCGCCCCCGGACATCACTGATTGGTCCGGCTAAAAGCTGACCAAATGCTAAACCAAGTAAGAAAAAAGTCAGGCTAAGTTGGACTAGTGATGGACTTACGTTAAAATCTTTGGCTATATCAGGAAGTGCTGGCAAGTACATATCAATGGATAACGGTCCAAACCCTGCTAATGTTCCTAGAATTATAGCCATCCATAATCTCTTCGATTTAGAGATTCCTACACGGCTATCAATGAAATGTTTTAATGATTCTCCCATAACATAATTAAACCAACCTTTTCTTTAAACTAGAGTATTAGTATTCGAACTTTTCTCTTCTAACTTATTTATATCATAATTATACACAAATCATTGCCAAAGTGTCTTAAACACATTATTTGGAACTGATAGTAAATCAATTTATAGATAAAAAAATATAACCTCAGACTTTTGTATTTGTAGCCTTTACTTGACAAACAAGTAGGAAAAAAACACCCAACAATAAGATATTACTAAACTTGAGCATATAAGAAGAAAAAGGTTTCTATAAACCTTTTTCTTAGATTTAACAATATATTAAACATTTTCAGAAAGAAAATGTTTATAATCTTAAAACTCACTACATACAAAATGTAGCTGACCAATTACAAAGAAGAAAATACCTCTAAACTATCGTACCTCTTTGAAACGAGTCGGTCCATATATTTCTAAAAATATTAAAGTTATTAGCTATCAACTTGCAATTCTATTTGATCTCCTTGGGGTAATACATACTAAAAACTGTATATTTTATGCTTGTATTGTGATTTCAAAGTCGTCAGCTAGCTCAACAAAATTAAGCTTTATTCGTCCATGTATAATAAACAAAATTTAACTTCTGACCATTCATTTCAGATTCTTCATCATAGGATTTTGAATGCTTAAATCCGTTTTTCTCTAAAACTTTTTGAGATGCTATGTTATTGGTTGTTGTTTTCGCCTTAACTTGTATTATATCTTGGTCTGTTAATTTTTCTAATAGTAATTTTACTGCTTTTTTAGCCACACCTTTTCTAGTATATAGTTGACCTACTCTATGGCCTAGATGACCAATTTTTTGTGACTTATCAATGTCAACTAGATTTATCCTTCCAACAATAGAACCATCTGTAGATTTAATTAAGTAAAAATATGAACTTCCTTGAGCTTGTTCTTCAAGTAAAGTTTCATGCCTTTTTTTAAACACCTCAAGCCCATAGTAGTCGTCACCTCTGCTCGGTACCATTTCTTCGAAAAATTCTCTGTTTTGAAGTTCAAACTTATACAAATTGTGTGCATCGGTCACATCTAATTGTTCAATTAATATATCCACGTGTATTATCCACCATTCAATTTGTTATGCTTAAATTATATCTCTTCTTATACTAACCACATCTTTAATTGACTTGCTTATTCAACATTTGGTGAAATAGGTGCTTTTCAATTGCAGAGACAGTTGAGAATATCATTAAAAGAGCTACTAGATTTACCCTGTTACTTTTTCTCTGTTACTCTAGTTAACCAGTCAGTTATATGTGTATCAAAAAGCGCCTTTTGTTCTATTTGTAAGTTATGTCCTGCTCTATCTAAAATTGCAAAAGTAGCTCTTGGAAATTTATCAATTAAATCGAGTGCATCTTTAAACCCAACCATCGAATCTTGTCTTCCAAGAAGAAATACGCTTGGCAGTTCATACAAATCTTGATCTACATCAAAAGTAAAACTATATTGTTGCTTTATCTTTGCTAAAAATTGTTCATCAGCTATATTACACCCAAGTAGTATTTCATTTTTAAATCTATTAAAATTATATTCATCCTGCACGACTGAAATTGAATCAAAACCTTCTCTTTCATCTTCATCTAGTTGCTCTAAAAATTCATTATCTTTATAAATAATGGAATGTTCAGGGAGAGCCCTTTCACTCATTTCAGGAATAATGACTGGACAAATAAATGCAGCTCCGTCTACTTCTTTCTTTTTTTTATGAATAATTCCTCTAGCTATATAGCCGCCATATGATTCCCCCACAACTAAAAAGGACTCGTTTGGAATTAATTTATCAATAAATTCAATGACTATATCTAACATGTCATCCGAGTTTTTGACTTCATTATAATCTTTTGTTTTGCCCATCCCTGGAAGGTCTATATATATTCTTTTGAAACCATCTTTTTGTAAAAATACTGGCTCCATGCATCCTATCATTAGCCTCATATCTGGAGAAAAGCCATGAATCATAATAATAGGTTTTCCAGTTCCGTATGCTTGATAATGAAGTTTTACATCCTTCACTTTTAACTCTGGCATGTTTTTCTTCACTCCTCCAAAACGAACGTATATTCTATATTGTCATGTATACATTTATATTGTGGAAAAAATTTAAATATAGCTTAAATCTATGTAACTCATTATGAGGTTCATCAGTTTTATATTTGCATAAATTCTAGTTATAGGTTAGATCAATAAAAAAGCCTTTTTTTGCCTCCAACCCATTTTGTCTTCCATTTAATATCTTTTAATCTGTTATATTTTTAATAACAGCCATCTCTTTTCCAAATCTATCGCCATTATCAACAAATCCCAAACTTGCATACAAATGGTGAGCTCCCGAATTTTCAGGATTATAACCTACAATAATTCTTTTTGCATCTAATAATTTAATCATCTCTAATATCATTAACTTAGTCGCTTCCTTACCTATGCCCTTACCTTGAAAATTCTTATCAATCATTATTCTATAAATCCAATAACCATCAAGTTCTTCTTTTACAGAATTATACATTAAGAAACCTACTAATTTATCTTCGAAATAGATCGCGTAAGGTTTTAATGTAGATTCAAACTTTGATTGAGCTATAGAAATTGCATTTGGTTCCATATATTTTTCTTGTTCTTTTGATACTTCTAAGTGACAACACTCATACCAGTTTTCTGAATTTAATTTTTCAAGCCTTACATTGACATTATTCAAAAGAAATTCCCCTTTCAAATTTGGAGAAACGTAAATCAATCTTTGTTAATTTTAGCGTTCATCCGTTTATGTTAAGAGATGAGTTTGTTTGAGAATCTCTCGTAGAATTCATCCCTTAGTTTATTGAATGAATTTTTAAACTTTTACAATTATACCATATTCTCCTGTACTAATATTTCCTTTGCTTTCTCCAATTCACCAGTACTTTCTATATAAAGTCGTCGAAATCGGTTCATCCAAAACTTACACTATTAATTATTGTAAAAGAAAAGAATATTTCTCTTCTTCAAAAATGCACCAAATTTCACTTTGTCAATCAATCATCTCGTTAATCTATATTGGATAACTTATATACAGGTTAAGGAAATTTCCATATTATGACTCACAATTCCTTAATTCCATACTAAATTAGGGAGCTAACCTCTTTTCATTCTCCATGTTATTGATGTTTGCTATAGCTTCTATGCCTTTCTACTTTACAACTCTAACTAGGTTTATACCATTTTTAGTCAAACAAAAAAATAAAAGAAGTGTTAGAATAAAACCAACACTTCTCTCATATTCCCCTCGTGCAATCATCATCATTTCCTTATTATTTGAAGTTTGTTTATCTTGAAAATAACCAGCCGAACAACTGTATGCAGCTTCCACCACAAACCGCCACTTTCAAGTCACGGAAAGTAAAAACTGAAGTATATATTTTGACATCTATCGTTTCAACTTCACAACTTATAATGGTTTCTTTATCCATTTTAGTCCAAGCATAAGTAACGAACGCACTGTCATCAGTATACTTCAAACATTACTTAAAGCATTAATAACAGTTAAGATAAACAAAGAATTTGGACATTTCTTGGTAAACACTTTTTAAAACTTTATGGATTAACTTCATTACCTGTTAAACCAAAAGCACCTTCACCAGGCAAATAGCTTCATCAAAGAAAATTGTACCTTTAAAGGTCGCTACGTATTACCATATCTATTTATACAGATTTTTGATTTATTGAATTTGTTAAAACTTTACCTCTACGAGACCAAATGACAGCAGGTATTAGAAGCAAGGAAAGTAATCCTCCACCCAATGATAATGTAAGAAAGCTTGTATTTGCCACTACTACACCCGAAAGAGCACCGCCAGAAGCTCCTGCTAATGCAATAAAAACATCAAGTGTCCCTTGTGTTTTTGCACGAGTTGATGGCTCAGTAGAATCAACTATTTGTGCAGTACCACTGATTAAACCAAAGTTCCATCCCAAACCAAGTAAAGAAAGGGCTATTACTAAGAGAATCATTGAATCACTTGGCGCGAATGCGGCTAATAAGCCAGCGAATAACAATGTAATACCCGAAGCTATGCTCATCGCTGTTCGACCAACTTTATCAACAAGTACCCCTGTAATAAGTGATGGTAAGTACATTGATCCTATATGAAACCCAATAACAATGCCGATTGCAGCTAAACCATGACCATTATGTTTCATATGCACTGGTGTCATCGTCATAATTGCTATCATTACAATTTGTGTTAGAACCATAACCGTTGCACCGACAGCAAGACCTCTTTTATTATTAGTGTTATTAGGAGAATATGATTTATTTGCTTGCGCATTCTCTTGTTTATACGCTGCTATCTTTTTTGCAATATCTAATGGATCAGGCCGTAACATAATAAATAGTACAAGACCTGCTAAGATAAATGCAGCAGCAGATAATATAAAGGGGCCTGAAAGAGCTGGAACACCAATGAAAAGAGCAAAATCACCCATAATTTCAACTAAATTGGGACCAGCAACAGCTCCGAACGTTGTCATGACCATTGTAGTACTGATTGCAGTAGCTCGTTGTTTATTGTTTGCTAAATCCGTCCCTGCATAACGGGCTTGTAAATTTGTTGCAGTACCTGCTCCATAAATTAGGAGCGAAGCAAATAAAAGAATAACATTATTCATTAGGGCAGCAATCACAACTCCAATTGATCCGAGTCCACCTACAATAAAACCTGTCGATAGTCCTGTACGACGTCCATATCGCTGAGAGAGTCTTCCTACGATTAGTGCTGCTCCTGCTGATCCTATAGTAATGAGGGCTGACGGAACTCCTGCATAAGCATCCGTTCCGAGCATTTGTTGGGCCAAAAGAGCACCTACTGTAATCCCCGCCGCAAGCCCTGCTCCTCCAAATATTTGTGATAGACTCACAACAAACAACACTCGTTTATATAACTTTTTAAGTTTTTCTGGTGAATTTATATAACTCTCAATCGGATCTTGTTCTTTACTTAACACTCATTATCACCTTCTTGTATTTAGTCATTTATATTGATAGTGCCTTACCATCCTTAAACCATCTTACAAATGTACTATTTAAGTAATTGTACATAAAGATATTTTTTATTTCAGCAGCTCCACCCATGAGAAAAGTATTTCTCTATGTCCAGAATTATTGCAGCATTTGCACATATAGAACCTATCCATGCTTCCTTAGTATCTTTTGCCTTCAAAATGAGCGTTAATTTCATTTATCAGCAAATTGCTCCCATTCTCTAACACCATCTTCCAATCGAAATGCATTAATACCTTTTTCCTTAAGAATTTCTACTGCTTTTGCCGACATTAAACAATAAGGTCCCCTGCAATAAGCAACTACATTACTTTTAGCTGGCAAAGATGCAAGTTTAGCTTCCAATTCTTCGATAGGACAAGAAACTGCTCCTGGGATATGAGCCTTTTCATACTCTTCCTTCGGTCTTACATCCAACAGTAAAACCTCACCTTTCTCCATTCGGTCTTTAAGCTCTATAAAAGTTATTCCTTCTATATCAAGTTGATTATTTAAAAACTCTTCTTTAATTTGCTGTACTTGCATATATTGCTTTTCTGATAATGCATGTAATGAAATTAAAAAATTCGAAATTACTTCATCAGCTAGTTCATAAATAACGAAGTTTCCTTCCTTCTTAAACTTAACTAGCTTTGAATTATAAAGAGTTTTCAAGTGCTGAGATACATTAGCAACAGACATTGTTGTACACTTTGCTAAAGCATCCACAGACTTAGGGCCTTGAGATAGCAGGTCAAGAATTTCCAATCGTTTAGGGCTTGATAAACTTTTCCCAATCCTCGCATACTCTTGATATAACATGTCTTTTAAATTACGTTCATTAAGCATGAATAATCCCCTTTCAACTATTCAATAGATTAATTGAATAGTTGAATTATAATCTCAAACATCATCTTTGTAAATTAATTTGCTTACAATAAAGTACTTCCTTTTATATTTTTCATAAAAAGAACTTTCTAACGAATTGATGTCTAATAATTTTCTTAAACCACTGTCTATAAATTTTGCAGTTATAAAAACCCCGTCTATAACCGTTAAATTTATGAATTCCTTTACAGAATTTGATTAGCCTTTCTTCCCTTAGTAACTTAACTGCCCTTTTTCCTTCATCTAAAATTTTACAGTATAGACCCAAGTATTATGTAAGCCGTAAATCATTTACCAATGCTCCACAATCCATCTTAACGAAAAAGGTGCATATCTTTTTCAGTATGCTTCAAATTACTGTAAAAGTTTTTTAAAGTAATTCTCCGTCTTCTAGTCCCATCTTTTTAAGACAGTTGTTAAGGACTCTTTTATCAATGCCATTAACAAGAGAATACTTTTCTTTATAAATGGTTCTGATGGCTTTTTTTATATCTTCTCTACTTTGCTTAGTAATATCTAAATTCTTAATAAAAAGGTTAAGTGGTAGATCTCCCACCTCATCATGTAAAGATGGTTGTTGATAAACAATTTTTTCATACTTTTCATAGTCATTGTTAGCAAAAAATCTGTTTCTTTTGATACAATCTTCCTTTTCTTCTTCTGTATGTAGCATTTCTTGTGTTTCTGTTTCTAAGAAAATAGCGCTTAGAGATGAATTCCCTGCTGAGATAGCATCTTTATTTAGTAAATCTTCTAACTTCTCTAGTGTCTTTGAGCCTATTCCCTTACTTTGTATAAGAGGGTTAGTTACGATATATACAATGAACCCTGAGTTTACGTCGGCAAAATAGTGTCCCGTAGCAAATGAAACAAGTTGATTTTCTTTCTTCCCAACTATGAAGTGATAATTATTCGGTCTTCTTTCTTTAGCATATTGTAAGCTTCTTAGAAAAATTTCTTGTGGTTCTCTCACTTCAATAGGAAATACTCGATTATATAGCTCAAAAATCATCTCTAATTCTATAAAATTCTTCTCTATTACTTCAACCCACTTTATCGTCATAACAAACTCCTTCATTTAATATGCCCCCAATTATACCACTAGATCATTTATTCCTTGTTTTATAATCTAGCGTATTACAAACATGCAAGATAATTTTAAGGACATATTTACATATACAGAACACAAAATGAAAAAGCCTGATCTTTCAAAATATGTTTTTTGAAAGATTAGGCTTTGCATCTTAATTAAATCGATTGCACCATTTAATTGAGTAGCGATAGAGTTTTTATTGATTCCTTAATAGTTAAAGAATAATTTGGAGGAACACTTGTAATTTGAATGTTTGTACATAGTTACTTAAATACTAGACAAATTCTATATCTAAACCGCAAATTAAGTGGTCAGAACTTTGAAGAAGTTACGGTAACGTGCTGTGTTGGTCTATGTTAAATACTATTTTGGACACAAAAAATTTAAGTGAATTTTTAGTTATTAGACTTTGAGTTAAGTTATACTAGTTTCACATAATACCTTTATATACATGTATATTAATGTTTGGGCAGTTGCGCTTATCTAAAACGTGCATTTTGAGCTTTCAGTAATACTTAAACAGAACATAGTCATTAACTAAAACTCAAAGTTTTTAGCCTTTAAATTCCCAGACTTTAAAACTAGCATTTTGTTCTTGTAGATACCAACCTGACTTAAAATAATATTCATTAAATTTGGATTCGATAGGACATAATACATAAATTGGTAAATCATTGATGGAACGTAACATTTTCTTCAACACCCCTTGCCCCCGAAAACCTTCATTTATAGCAAATTGATATAACGAAATGCTATTGGATGTTTTTTTTCTGTAAAATCGAAATGCGCCAACTATTTGATCATCTACTATAGCCACAATCATCTGTTTTCTTCATATGGCTGCTTGAGTTCCTAGAGGGCAAAAAAATTCTTCAGAACAAATACCACTATTATTGTGACATAAATTTCTTTTGAAGAATGACACGATTTTTGGTGCATCTGTGATATCTGCTAAGGCTACCTTCACCGTTTTTCCTCCTTAATTATGTAGCGTCTCTAATCTTTTCGAAAGGCTACTTCCTATTAGATTGTTTTTTCATACTAATAAATAAGCACGAAACCTAGAATTTTTGCATCTGTTCTTCTATAAAACGATGACTGTTTGGTAAAACGACATCTTTATCCCCTAGCTTAGGAATGATCACAACAAAGTTTAAGAAAAGAGCCTAGCTAAAAGAACTGAAAAACTAGTAATATGTTGTCTCTATATACACTTCTATCTAGCTTCATCACAATAATCTCAACCTGTTATTTTCCAACTAGCACAAATACGTTTTTAACAGGTGATTCCATTACAGCAACATGACCAGACTCCGTTGAAAACGGTTTTTTAATCCATGTTATCTCTGTATTTTTGCTAAGTTCTTGATAAGCTAAATTGACGTCATCTACTAGGATTTCAACATCTGTGACATTGATATTTGGGTCATTTTGTAAAACAAGCTCTGAACTATTTTCTTCTGGGAATTTCAACGCTATGATTGTCCACGTTCCTCCGCTATCTAACTTTCTTTCTACTTTCCAGTGTTGCTTTAACCCCAAAGAAAGGTAAAAATCAATAGATTTTTGAATATCATCTGGATAAATTGCAACACATTCTAATTTCTTAAACATAAATTCTCCCCCAAAATGGTATATTTTACTTACAAAAATAATGTACCACCTAATAATGACAATTTATGTCGCAATTAAAATAAACAATGTATTTTCTAATTTGAGATGATTATAAAAAAAGCCTAATTTCTTAATACCACATAAAGAAATTAGGCTTCAATTCAGTTGAAATTTACTAAACAAAATATCATTTCCATACACTCATAACGAATTCAGCAAACTTCCTCAAAAAGAAATACGATGAAACACCCATGACTATGAATGTGATCATAAATCCCTTCAAATTATATATACTTCTATGATATTGATTGACCGCTACGGCCTAATCGCATAACATACTACAACAATTTTAATAGATATTATTGCCTTAATACTTCCTTAATGGACAATCCCATTCAGATCTAATTGCAGCATCTACATATTCTCTCAAGTATTTTACATCATTTGAATCTAGCTGGATGGGGGCAAGCGTAACATAGCATACGTTTGAGGCATAATTAATTGCAACCCTTATAACCTCACTCTCAGAGGCATCTTCATAAAGACGGTCACAAATAAAATCACCTTTGTGGGGGATTACATTGGAACTAAAATGCTTATATATCTTCTCATATTTGCTATCATCTTGTAACTGTATTATTTGTTTTAATGCAATCTTCATTGTAAAATTCTCCCTCATTATTTACAAAATATTTTCTATTCGTAACACTATAACTCTAATATATAAAACTAATTATAAGGGCAAGTTATCTTTATGACATAATTAAAATATCCTACTTTCTTCTCAAGCGTAGATTAAAAAGCTAAAAAATAGAGTTGCTATTTTCTTATCTAATGTTGTTTTATGTATAAAAATGCTACACGTATACATCTAGATTTAATGGCATGTTTTCTTCTATAAAACGATGACTGTTAAATCTGTTATTTTATGAACAATGGTAACAAAATTTACGAAAAGAGCCTTTGCGTAAAAAGTCAGTTCAAAAAAAAACTGCATCATCAGTTAATCCAATTGTTCTCAATATGAGCTCATGACTTTACCTACAATGAAATTCTCTTATTACAACATGTATTTTATAACAAATATGATTGTTTGTAATCTATAACCATACCCACTGTATTCATATAAGCCAAAAGTTTCTTATAAAAAAAGGCGTTTTTCTATAACAGAAACACGCCACATAATGGATAAACAAAAACTTAATGCTGGATGATTTTACAACGAATTATTGAAGCTTCTTTATTAATTTTGTAAGCTCTTTAAATCTAACATCAAGTTCCTCATACTCTTTGTTATTTGGAGTCTTACAGCTAAGTTTCCCTAAAACTTCTTGTCGTTCAGTTTCAAGTTTTAAACGTAATTCTTCATTATCATCTCTTTTGGATAACGATTCTTTCTCATTAATTTGCTTATAAATAGTATGATTTAAAAATATGAGTTTAGCATTTGTTGTTCTATCAAGAAAATAACGATCATGTGACACAACCAATAGAGTGCCTTTATATATTTCTAATGTTTCTTCAAGTTGTTCACGAGAAGGCAAATCTAAATGATTCGTTGGTTCATCTAGGATAAGTACATCTTTTTCTTCTAGAATATATTTCATTAATTTACACTTCACACGCTCACCCATGCTCATGTTCTCAATTGGTTCTGTCCACTGACGATCAAGAAATCCTAAATGTTTCATTAAATTACGTACGTGCCCTCTCTCTTCAAATGACTCTTTGTCGAATAACTGTTTGGGAGTTTGAAAAAGGGGCAAGTCAAATACTTCTTGAGTCAAATAGCCGATATTTGCTGCTGGAGAAACCCATATATCACCTTTAGTAACTATTTCTTTTCCGGCTATTATATTCAAAAACGTAGTTTTCCCACTACCATTTGGACCAATAACTGAAACCTTTTCACCATGCTGAATGGTAAAGTTAGCATTCTTAAAAAGATTGTGTCCTTCAAAAGATTTTGCTAAATCTTTAACTTCTAAGAACCGCTTTCCGACTTTATGGTTCGCTTTTAATGAAAAATTTATTTGGTATTCTGCCTTAGGTGCCTCAACTTTTATCTTTTCAAGTTCTTTTGCAAGGCGTTTTTCTTTTGATTTTACTTGTGAATCCATTCGCTTAGCTTTTACTCGATAATATTCTTTAAAGCCTTCCTGTTTTGTTGATTGGGCATGAGCAGACTTTGCCCATGATGTTAGTTGGCTCATTTGACCTTCTATTCGTTTTATCATTTTTTGTTGTTTCTCATATTCACGTTGTTGAGTTAGTCGCTCACTTTCACGATATTCCAAAAAACTGGTGTAGTTACCACAATGACTAATAAGTGTTTGATTTTCAATTGACCATATTTTTGTTACTACTTTATCCAAAAAATAACGATTATGTGATACGAGAATAATCGTACCCTTATAACTTTTAAACTTTCTTATAAGGAAGTCCAAACTCTGTTCATCCAAGTGGTTTGTTGGTTCATCGAGCAATAAAATGTCAGCATTTTTGGCTAAACCTTTGGCAAGGCGTGCTTTTAATTTTTCTCCCCCACTTAAATTCAAGTAGTCACAGTTTGGAACATTCCAACTCTTTAATAACACTTCCTCTTGAGGTGTAACCTCACCAAGAAAATAAGACTCTTTTTCTTGTTCAACCATAGTAATTGTAAGATCATTTTGTACGTGTTTTATATGTCCTCTTGTTGATTGAAGGCCACCGTTCAGTAATTGTAATAAAGTTGATTTACCTGCACCGTTTTTACCTATGATTCCGATAACATCCCCTTGTTGTACATTCGTATTTATATTTTCAAAAATAATATGATCTTCAATTTCAACTTTTATTTTTTGTAATTGCAGTAGTTCTAATATAAAGGATCACCCTTCTTTTTCAGGGAGAATAAAAAATCCTCCCAAATATTTTTGGAAGGATTAGTCAAAAAGCATTTTGCCGTACTTAAAAAAGCTACTTACCATTATAGCTCTTCAATATATAGAAAAATGGGCAGACTAATCCTAAGTTTTTATTATTTGAAATATCAAATTTCAAAAGTTAAAAGTTAGGTTAGTTAACCATTGTCCACCCATCATTCCTTTCGCCTAATAGTACTTACTATTTTAACACTGTACCAAGGGTTATTCAACAATTTGTAAATATATGAAAAAATGAATCTTCCTTTTTTCCAGACTAATTGCAGCTTGTTATATTAGATGCTTCATAAATGGTCTTGATTTACAACACTTAACTTATTTTTTGAGGTGGTGTCATTTGTAATGAAAATGGAAATTTTTTCTATGAAACTACTTCAATTTGAGAAAACACCTATTTTTTATTGAAATAGACTCTTTTTAGGTCTTATACGCGCCATTAGTAGAATACCTGCAATCGAATCAAAGATTGACTAACTGCCCAACTTTGATGTTCGTGAAATAAGTGCTCAATTGCTTTTGATGGTTCAATCCATTTTAGAAAGTGGTCTTTTTCTATTGGTTTACTTGCTTCCTTACCAATATCAAATATATATAAATATCTTTCACTGAGATAGTACTTACATTCATTTATTAGAAAAAATACCTATTAGCACATCCTATAAAATCACCAGTTTTAATGTCCATTCCCATCTCTTCTTTGTATTCTCTTCTTAAACATTCCTCGTGTGTCTCGTTTCCGTATATTCTAAAATTCTTCTTAATCTATGCTTTACTTACATCAATTATTTCAAATATTTTTCAATTAATCTCTACTTCCAAATTATTATTTTTTTTCATACTAAGAAATAAATTCAAATTACAATTTGAATTTCTCGGAGTCTAAAATGGTAAAAATAAACTAATTATGATAAAATAATTAATTATTATTCTATATTATGTATTTTTATAAAATTTAAAGATCACAACCTCGTCCCTCTTGGAACAAAAACAGTAACAGAATAATGTCCTCTTAGAATTATCCTTTTTAAACAAATATAGTGAAACTCCGAATTAGGTTAATCATACTAATAATCAGTTTTATTATGATATCATCATACTCTTTTGTACATTTTTTATACTTTGCGAAATAAATACCCTGTTTGTTTCAAATTACTATAGCAAAGGCTCTTTTCATTAACTTTGTTACTACAGTTCCTAAAATAGAAAATTAAGATGTCGTTTCACTCATCATTCATCGTTTTTATTGAAGAAAAGATGACACGAAAGATAGATGTATACGTTCATAATTTTTGGTACGAAAAATAACATTCTATTCTAAAACACCCCTAGCAAAGGCTCTTTTCGTTAACTTTGTTACTTGTAGTTCCTACAATCAAGATGTCGTTTTACTCATCAATCATCGTTTTATTGAAGAAAAGATGCCTCGAAAGATAGATGTATACGTTCATAATTTTTGGTACGAAAAATAACATTCTATTCTAAAACACCCCTAGCAAAGGCTCTTTTCGTTAACTTTGTTACTTGTAGTTCCTACAATCAAGATGTCGTTTTACTCATCAATCATCGTTTTATTGAAGAAAAGATGCCTCGAAAGATAGATGTATACATGCTTACATCTTAGAACGTATAACAACAATCAATGCCAAAACAGCTTTATTTAAAGTAAACATTATGGACTGAAAAACCTAAACTTTATATAAGTCATTAATTAAAGGAGGGTTTCTTTGTATGAATCAAAATACTAATTTTGTTTTGGATAAAATCACTTTTGCTTACAATAAACATAAACTTAGAAAATATAAAGAAAGTGTAAAAAAGATTAAAACATTGGATTTGAGTCAATATCTTGGACACAAAAAGATTAAGTTTTATGCAGAGTCTCTGAATAGTTCTTCTATTGCTTGGGGTGTTTTATAAGCAATGCTGCTATGCTTTCTTTTTCTGT
>NZ_JAXBMC010000028.1:0-18608 GCF_033963865.1 Cytobacillus sp. IB215316
TCAAGTCCCACTGGCGCATACGTCCTATCCCGACTACCTAAAGAATAGCCTATAAAAAGAAGGTCAACCAGATAAAATATCAATCTGGATGACCTTATAATACGAAATGGCGCATTTCTCTAAGAGATGTGCCTTTATTTATGATTTGGGTCAAATTGTGGAATAACAAGTGTTTTTAATTAATCATTATTTTAGTAATAAATTGTAGGGAAATCGGTAAATGTCGCTGTGAGTTTTGAAAAAGCCCCGATCATATTTAAAAGGGATTAACTACTAGTGCATCGAGGTGTAAATTCTTCGTTTCATATTATTTATGTTCGAAGACTTAGTGTTGTTTTATTAATAAAAGAGAACTGAAAATAAGAAAGGGAAGAGCCTCAGCTAAAAATTAGGTCACTTTAAATGTTCAGTGACTTGATTTCATGTGACTCGTGTAATATAATTTAAATCGTAATCATTACGATTTAAGAGAAAGGAGACATATTGGTGTATGAATGGGCCATAATTGGTGGCGGGGTTCATGGCTGTACCATAGCGAACTACTTAATAAAAAGTGGTAAAACGAAGATTGATGAACTGTTAATTATCGATCCTCATAAAGAACCGATAGAAAAATGGAGAAAATTAACTAACAGGATTGGTATGGAATATTTACGTTCCCCTTCTGTTCATCATATTGATGTTAATGCATTTAGTCTTCAAAACTTCAGTAAATCATTCAAACATACAAATTTTTACGGTCATTATAAGAGACCTTCTCTTACTTTGTTTAATGAGCATTGTGATTCTATTATTAAAGATATTCGGCTTAAAGATTCCTGGGAACAAGGTAGGGTCATACATGTTAATAAAGAAGCTGGAAAATGGAAGATTAAAACTGATAAAGGCAAGTCAGTCTTATCAAATAACCTTGTCATTTCCATTAGTGTTAATGAGCAATTACATATTCCTGAATGGGCAAAAGACTTAGACATAGGAATAGCTGGTCATGTCTCACATATTTTCAGCGAAGAGCTAACAAGCCTTAAAAACTTACAACCACCTGTTGTGGTTGTGGGAGGAGGAATAACAGCAGCACATACTGTAATCCAGCTTTGTAATTTGTTTCCAAGAAAAGTTACATTACTATCAAGACACAGGCTTCGTGTACATGAATTAGATAGTGATCCGGGATGGCTCGGCCCGAAATACATGAAGTATTTTTCTGAAATAACAGATTATAAAATACGGAGAGAACAAATAACTCATGCTCGTCACAAGGGATCAATACCAAAGGAAATCTATCAGAAATTAATAAAACTAGAAAAACAAGAAACATTACGAATCGTTTATGATGAGGTTGAGTTGGCTAGTCAATATAATAGTGAAATTTTATTAAACCATAAAAGTGGTACACGCGACCTTTTTAAGACTATAATCTTAGCTACTGGATTTGAGTCAAATCTTCCGGAAAAAAGTTGGTTAAAACAATTGATTCAGAACGAAGATTTGATGTGTGCAAATTGTGGATATCCAATTGTAAGTCAAAGGTTAGAGTAGTGTCCCCATTTATATGTTTCAGGACCATTAGCTGAGCTTGAGATTGGACCTGTAGCAAGGAATATTTCTGGGGCAAGGAAGGCCGCAGAAAGAATCGTAACTAATTAAAGGAGAGGTTGATTTGAAAAAGAAAATACCAGTCACAGTTTTAAGTGGTTACCTTGGTTCGGGTAAAACAACATTGTTAAATCATATCTTAGCGAACAAAGTAAATAAGAAAATTGCGGTTATTGTTAATGATATGAGTGAAGTGAATATTGATGCTTCTATGATAAAGCAAAAAAGTTTTTCAAGAACGGAAGAGAAAATGGTTGAGCTACAAAATGGTTGTATTTGCTGTACATTACGTGAGGATTTAATGATTGAAGTGGAAAGGCTTGTAAAATCAGGGGATATCGATTATATCGTGATTGAATCGACTGGGATATCAGAGCCGATTCCTGTAGCCCAAACATTTACGTACATGGATGAGGAATTGAATATCAACTTATCCGAATATTGTAGATTGGATACGATGGTGACGGTGGTGGATGGCAATCGCTTCTGGCATGACTTTGCTTCAGGAGAGACGCTGTTAGATCGTAAGCAAGCCAATAATGACAACGATCAACGAGAGGTAGTTGAACTGTTAATAGATCAAATTGAATTTGCAGATGTCATCCTACTAAATAAAACAGATTTAATTGAAGAGATTGATGTTAAAGAATTACATTCTGTTCTTAGAAAGCTAAATCCAGAAGCAAAAATTTATAAAACAGTAAATGCACAAATACCTTTAGATGCTGTTCTTGACACACAACTTTTTGATTTTGATCGAGCAAGTCAAGGTGCAGGTTGGATTAAAGAGTTAAACGAAGAACACATTCCTGAAACGGATGAGTATGGTATCTCATCCTTTGTCCATCGAAGTAGAAGACCGTTCCATCCTGAAAGGTGGAAGCAATGGCTTGAAAATTGGCCGGTAGATATTGTTCGAGCCAAAGGATTTTTCTGGCTTGCAACACGAAACAATATGTCTGGTTTAATTTCTCAAGCAGGGCCGTCAATTATGCTTCAAGGAGCAGGCGAATGGGTGGCAGCCTATCCGGAAAATGAAAGAAATCAACTTTTGAAAGAAGAACCAGAGCTTGTAGCAAAATGGGATCCAATCTATGGGGATCGAATGAATGAAATTGTATTTATTGGGCTCGAAATGAATCAAAAGGAGATTGTAGCTTCAATAGAGGAATGCCTGTTGACCGATATAGAGATGAATAGCGATTGGTCATTATTTAAAGACGAATTACCCACATTTATTGTAGAGTAAATTCTAGGAGGAAACAAAACATGAGAGTAAAAATTACACTAGCCTGTACAGAAACTGGAGACCGTAACTACATTACTACAAAAAATAAGAGAAACAACCCAGACCGAATTGAATTAATAAAATATTCACCAAGACTAAAAAGACGTACATTGCATAGGGAAACGAAATAATCTGTTTTTAAACTTGAATATGGTTCATTGTTAGGAAAAAGAAATTATAAAAGTTTTTTGGGGTAGATATTGAAACAGGTAGATCTAAGTAGAAGTATCCTAATAAAAATCTTGAATTTAAGTATTCAGCAAAATGACGCAAATCTGAAATACAGATAAGCGTCATTTATTATTTTGGACAATTAATGAATCGATTAGTTCTAGTTTATCAATATGTTTTTGCATAAAACCTCGAAAAGGTGTAATAAGCTATATCCTTTGAGCCACTTGGGTTTTGGGAAGGTATTTTCTCTTAATAAACCTTATCGGGGGGATATGCAAAATAGCCCTTTACTTCTAGTCTGGCGCAATAGTTATTTTGAATGGAAAGTTCTCAACCTGAACAGTACCAATCACGCTATGTTGCTTCGTATCAATGACGGATACAGTGCCTTCAAGAGAATTCGCGACATAAGCGAATTTCCCGTCTGGTATAAATGCAATATCTTGAGGATTATCACCTACCTGCACAGTAGTAATCACGCTATGCGTTTTCACATCAAAAATCGATACGGAGGGTCCGTTACCAGTATCTGTAACATAAGCAAGTTTCCCATCTGGCGTAAAGGCAACAGCCTCTGGACTTCCTCCAACTTGAACAGTAGCAATCACACTATGCGTTTTTACATCTATGACAGATACAGTACCATCACTACTAGACACATAAGCAAGTTCCCCATCTGGTGTAATGGCAATTAAATCTGGATTATTCCCAGCCTGCACAGCAGCAATCACACTATGTGTTTTGACATCGATGACGGATACAGAATCTTCGTTACGAGTATCCGTCACATAAGCAAGTTTCCCATCTGGCGTAAGGGCAATAGACTTCGGATTTCCTCCAACTTGAACAGTAGCAATCACACTATGTGTTTTAACATCGATGACGGATATAGAGTCTTCGTTACGAGTATCCGTCACATAAGCAAGTTTCCCATCTGGCGTAAAGGCAATAGCCTCTGGACTTCCTCCAACTTGAACAGTAGCAATCACGCAATGCGTCTTTGTATCAATGACGGATACAGTGCCTTCAAGAGAATTAGTCACATAGGCGAGCTTCCCATCAGGAGTAAAAGCTAAATCAAATGGCCATCCACCGACCTGAACACTCGATATTACACTATGCGTTTTCACATCTATGACAGATACAGAACCATCAAAATTTGGTGGAAGACCACCACTTACGACATAAGCGAGTTTCCCGTCTGGTGTAATTTCCATATCGGCTGAGAAACCCAACTCACCCACTTGAACAGTAACAATCACACTATGCGTCTTCGTATCAATGACTGAAACATTATCAGAACCTATATTCAACACATAAGCCACGCTCATCCAAAAACCACCCACTCTTTTTGAATTGTTTACTTCAATATATGAACAAGAGAGTGAATGTACGCCACCCAAATTCCTTTGTGGAGGTGTGATGAGAATGTGCAAAATGATGTATCTATAAACAGTTCTACTTCAGATAAAGGATACTTTAATACCATTTCAATATTTTTGATTATTTACTACTTCCGATCTTCCACAATCTGGCGCGATGATATAATATCATTGCGTTTTGTTTGATTAAATTATGATGTAACTGTTAATAGATATTTAGCATGGAGGGAAATATGAGAAATAGAGGTTCGGTAGTTTTAATTGATAATAAAAAAGTATGTCTTATTAAGAGAGTTGTTGGAGAATCAGTTTATTATGTATTCCCTGGTGGAGGAATAGAAAATGGAGAGACACCTGAAGATGGAGCAAAAAGAGAAGCCCTAGAGGAGTTGGGTGTAACGGTTAATATAAGTGAATGCTTTGCAAAAGTTAAATATAATGGTACACAATACTTTTTCCTTGCTGAGATAACAGAAGGGAAATTTGGTACAGGGGAAGGTATAGAATATAAAGATAAGAATAGAAATCGAGGAACTTATATTCCTATGTGGATTGAAATAAATCAGTTATCATCAGTTGATGTTAAACCAAAAGAAGTTGCTACTAAAATTCAATCGGTATTCAACTAAATGGCGCGATGATTTAACATCGCGTTTTTAATTTGTTTGAAAAGTTGTTGTAAGATTTAAGTAGTCTTGAAATAATTGGTGTTAAGTTAAAGGGGCAGGTTAGTTGACGAAAGAATCCCTGTTAGATTTTTGTGAAATAAAGTATAAGACATTGGGAGGACCAAAACTTGAATACAGAAATTTTGAGTTATACCGAAAGAACAATTAAAGCCAAAGATGTGATGAAACTATATAATGATGTAAGTTGGTGGGGAGAAAGGCAAGAACAAGATATTGAAGAAATGTTAATCAAAGGACAATCAGTAGGAGCGTGGATAGATGGAACCCTTGTTGGTTTTGCGAGGGCTGTCTCAGACGGAAAATTTAGAGCTTATGTTGAAGATGTTGTTATACATAGTTCATACCGAAAGGAACATATTGGAACAAATCTCGTATCAAAATTGTTAGATGAGCTTTCACATATTGATGTAATCAGTTTGTTTTGTGAAGAACATTTAATACCTTTCTATGAAAAAAATATTTTTAAATACAGCAAATCACAATTTGTAATGCATAGAAAACAATAATTTACTGGATATTTTTACTTCCATTAACGGGGGCTTTAATTAAAAATCTTATTACAAGTTATCTCGAATTCGAGTATTCAACAATATGGCGCAAGAATATAGTAAAGGTATATCTATGTATAAGTTATTCAATTTTAGGTTACATAATGCCAGTTATCGGAAGTATAACAGAATAGCAAAAACACCTGAGGCATCTTGCTATTCTGTATTCTATTAATTGGGATTGATAACAACAGACCTCGGCCCGTCACCAACAGGGATCGTTGCAATTACACTATGTGTCTTTGTATCTATTACCGTAACAGTACCGACATCATGATTTGGAACATACAGTAACTTCCCATCAGGAGTAATCGCCATCTTGAGTGGAATGTCTAATCCACCTACGAAAACAGTAGCGATTACAAGATGTGTTTTCGTATCTATCACTGATATACTACTGTCACCTTCATTTGCAACATATACAAATTGTTCATCTGGGGATATTACAAAATTAATAGGATTTCTACCAACAGGTACTGTTGCAATTACACTCTGTGTTTTTGTATCTATTACTCCAATAAAATTATCATCTCCGACAGCAACATACAATAATTTACTATCAGGTATAATCACCATTGCACCTGGACGATCAATATCTCCTCCAACAGGGATAGTAGCAATCACACGATGCACTTTCGTGTCTATCACTGAAACATCATTTGTGTCTTCATTTGAAATATAGGCTAATTTTCCATCCCGTGTGATTACAACAGTATCCGGATCACGACCAACAGGTACTGTAGCAATTATACTCTGTGTTTTTGTATCTATTACTGTAACAAAATTTTCATTTCCAACTGCAACATAAAGTAATTTCCCATCAGGTGTAACCTCCATGTCACTAGGAAAGTCAAGGTCTCCAACAGGGATAGTAGCAATCACACTGTGCGTCTTTACATCTATAACTGATACATTATCGGTATCTGCATTTGAAATATATGCTAATTTTCCATCCGGTGAGATTACAACAGTGTCGGGGTCATCACCCACAGGTACTGTTGCAATTATACTCAGTGTTTTTGTATCTATTACCGTAACAAAATTTTCATTTCCAACTGCAACATAAAGTAATTTCCCATCAGGTGTAATCTCTATGTCACTAGGGAAATCAAGGTTTCCTACAGGAATAGTAGCAATCACACTGTGCGTCGTTATATCTATAACTGAAACATTGTCTGTATCTTCATTAGTCACATAAGCTATTCCCACACAAATCACCTACCTCATTATTTGTTACTCTTACTATATGAAGGATGGGATGTATTTAACATTCAATCTTTTAATTAAAAGATCCCGAAAGAGTACTCCTTATTGAGGCAAGTTTAAAATGATTGTCGAATAGTAATAAGAGCGGTTTTAGCCATTTTGTCTCAAAATTATGAGTAGTAAACTCAAGTTAAGTTGTGTTTACTACTTATATGCTTTTCAACAATATGGCGCGAAGTAGGATTAACATATATCGTTTAAAAGAAGGAGGCATTTTGATCAATCTTTTTTCAAAATGTTTCCTTTTATTAGTGATATATCCAAGTTTCTTGAGAAAATTATTCTTAAATATTGTTTTAAACCAACAACATCAATGACCGTTATAGTCAAACGAAACCACCTCTTTAATACTTGTTATAATTAAAATATAAAAAATGGATTGGTTAATTTGCTAACTATGAGTAGGGTAAGCGCCCAGCGCCTTGTCATATTCCTATGATAGGTTTCCAAACGCTCTCCTCCGAACCGGACTTACACCTTTCAATGTATACGGCTCTCAACTTATCATCTATATGTTTAAACTTGTTTAATACTACTCTAAGATTTTATAATGCCTCACGCATTAACCTCATTTTGTATTAAACTGATAAGCTGTCCTCCTTTGCCATGTGATAGGCTTTCCCTATCTCGGACTACTACGAGGACTCCGTTACCTTATCAGATATTCAGATACCGTACGTATCATAACCTTTGAGGTATTCTGACTTAGGTAATCCCCATTTAGATAGATAGAAACATAGCTTTTTGTAATGTCGGAAGCGACTTTCGTCTGTTTCTATTTATGGTAGTTGAGAGGATTAGATTCACTAGGTCTCTTACTGTGTTTCTATAATCACCCCTTTTCCTTATAGCGTTTTCGCTATACGCATCACTAATCGCTCTTAGACTATCGTTCAAGCAGTTTAGCTTTCTTCCTTGTTTACAAAGTTCATCTTGCCATTCAGTCGTGACGTGGTAACTCGCCAACTTATGGCTTTCCGCAACATGCTACACTCCCCGTTAGGTTTCCCCTTCGGATAAGTTGGGTGATGATAGGCTTCGATTGTAAATTGACCTACGCTGTTGCTATCCAGCGATTTTCTATCTGCCCCTATGGGCGTACAACACAAGTGATATTATGTTTCACCTCTACCACCAGACTGATAAATTCTATAATGAACTAAAGCAATAGAGCATTTCCATAGGTAAGTATTTTAACAGCAGGGGATAACGATAAATGAATAGAATATGTTAGCGTATAATGTAACACTTAAGCAGGGGAGAGGAAGAATAATGGTTTTTGATGATTTTGTAATTGTAGAAAAAACACCACGGAACATTATTGAAAAATATAAAGGGAAAATCCCTTATCAAGTAATTGAGGTATGGGAGAAGTATGGTTTTGGGAGTCTGAAAAATGGATACCTAAGGGTCATAAACCCAGATGATTTCAAAGAAATATTACTTAATACTTATGAGGATGATGATTTAGATCTATCTATTCCTTTATTTATAACAGCAATGGGGGATATATTAGTTTGGGATAACGAATACTTATTGAAATTTAATTATAGAAGGAATGAGGTTAAAGTAATTGCAGCGGGGTTTGATTACTTTTTCGAAGATTTAAATGATGAGTATTATCTAGAAGATGCTCTTGAGTGGTTACCTTATCCAGTAGCAATTAAGGAATATGGAGAGCCAGCTTTCGACGAATGTTTTGGTTATGTGCCAATTCTTGGAATTGGAGGATCGGAAAAAATAGAAAATTTACAAAAGGTTAAATTTCTTGAACATATTTACTTGATAACACAACTGGTCGGTCCAATAGATTTTTAGTTCTAATATCACTATTATACAGACTATTTTTTAGAAGAAATAATAGAAATTTTGCTGATCTTATTAATGGAGGATATAATCATGAAAAAATTTTTACTAGGTCTAATAGTAGGAACTATTGTACTATTTTTTGTATTTATGTTGATGACTGTTTCAGTTGGTACAAAAGTAGAAACTGAAGAAGGCTCAAGTGTTGATTATTCAACAACTGAGTATTATACATATGGAATTAATAAACTTAATGATTAATGAGTCTAGAAGTTTATTAGGCTAACGACTTTTCTGAATGTGTTGTTCCATAATATGGCGCTTTCCTAGTAAAGGATAATTTTTATAGTGACATATGTTAGAGGAATTATTACACTAATGCTTTGAATTTTTTGACGAGTTATAATGTGTCTAAGCAGTAATAATTCATATGGGGGAAAAAGATTTTGAGATATTTTACAAAAGAACGGTATAAAGAAATGCAAGTATATGGATTCTTAGCATTCCCTGAATCTAAAAAAGAGTGGGATGAGATGATTCAGTATTACAAAGAAGAGGGAATTGATTACAAAAAGAACGCTAAAGAAGATTTAGAATCAATAAAAAAGGACTTGTTGAAATTTCTTCCTGAATCATTTCATCCTTATATTTATAATGGAACTATCAACTCGGAGTTTCCTACACCAGAATTAAGAAGTATAGCTGAACAATGGCTAAGTGAATATGATGAAAGAAATAAAAGAATTAGGGATGAATACAACGAATATTTTAAATCAATAAAAAGTCAACTTCCTATTAATGTTGTTAAATTCTATGAAAAGTCGTTACACGATGCTACCATAAAATCATTTGAATGTCACTCTAAAGATGAATGTTTAATGATTTTGGATTGGGGTGTATCAGATATAAAACTTACTTTCAAAGGGGTAAGTAAACTAACTATGCCTGAAAAATTGGAAGGTGCTTTGTGGCTTTATGATGAAGTTTACCATAATGACAAATATTTTGAGCTGCATGTATTATTTGATTGCCCTCTTACAGAGTTTTCAATAATAGCTGAAAATATAGTAGTTGAACATTTACAATAATACAGTTAACCTCAGAAAAATGTCAGCAATAGTCTTCAACAATATGGCGCCTTTCTTGAGGAAAGGGGTCTTTTCTTTCTTTTATTATTAGCAACTCTTTAATTTGAATTTCAATATAATAGAAAATAGTAGCAAATAAAGATAAAATTATAATTAGAAATTAGGGAATTAATGGAGGAAAAAATGATACTATTTTTAAGCTTTTTTAAAAAGAATAGCGATAAAAGCACAAAATCAGCTAATTCTTCAGATACAACAAAACAAAAAGGTTTGAAGGCAATTAGAAAGGGAGAGCTAGGGGAGTATAAAATAGAAATTCAGTTAGAACAGCTTCCTAAAGAGTATAAACATCTAAATGATTTATTAGTTGAAAATTCAAAAGCCAAATCAGGTTTCTCTCAAGTTGATCATATCGTAATCACGCCCTATGGAATTTTTGTTATAGAAACAAAAAATTATCAAGGAACTATTTATGGTGGTAAAGATCGAAAAACATGGTCAGTAAATGGAAAATTTAATATGATGAACCCTTTTATTCAAAACTATGGTCACATTCAAGCATTGAAAAGTATCATTGACAAAAAGTACCACCACTTATTTATCTCAATGGTATCCTTCACGAAACGATGTACTTTTAAGTTAGATGAATTAGACCTAAGAAAAATATCTTCAGATAACTTAATAGTCTATGACATTGAGTTGTCTGAATTTATAAACCGGAAAATCTCGGTACTTCAAATTGAACATGAAGAACCGTTACTTTCAGAAGCTGACATTACCAATATATTTAATTCCTTTTATAAAGAAAATATTACAGACTCAATGATTAGAGAAAAACACATTTATGCGTTAAAATACAATGATAAAACAGAAAAAGGCGTACAAAACGATCTAGGTCAAGAAAAATGCAGTATGTGCAATAAACCAGTCTCAGATAAGGTGAAGTCTTATTGTTTATCCAACAAAAAGTTCAAAGGGAAAATTTACTGTTTTGAGCATCAAAAAGAAGTTAGAATAAGGTAAGTAAATAATAAGTCAAGGATCGATTAGACTCCTGATATTCCACTTAAGTGGTCTTTCTAATTCAGAAAAATCATAATAGAAGTAACAATGATCTTCCACAATATGGCGCAAGAATATAAGTAAAAGTTATCTTGACTATTTTAAGAATAATATCTATTTAAAATAGGTCAGCCAGAAAAAATACTGGTTGACCTTATTAACATAGACATTCGCATATTTTAGTTACGTTATATATATTAGTCTAACCTTCTATAGCAAATCTCCGTACATATAAAGTAAGAACAATTATAGAAGGTGAAAATTAGTAATGAATAAAGAATGTAAATGTAGAGTTGTCCCACCACCACCGCAGGGACCACAAGGGCTACCTGGGAAACAGGGGCCTCAAGGACCACAAGGACCAATGGGTACACCCGGACTATCGGACCCTCAATCAGCATTTAGAGCTGAAAATAATACTGCTGACCAAGATATAACTGGTACCGTATCTGTTTTTATGAATTACCCTAATGAAATATTTGATCTAAATAATGAGTATGATCCTAGTACTTCGACGTTTACCCCAAGTCAATCGGGTGTTTACTCGATTTGTGCAAACGTGAATTTTATTCCTGACGATCCTGCCATAAACCATTCAACTAATATGGATATTCTCGTTAATGCTTCTCGGGTAGCTCGAACTAGTAGTGCTTATCTTGGTGGAGTAATTGTGAACCACCCTAGTAATTTATGCACAATAGTTCAATTGCAAGCTGGAGATATTGTAGAAGTAACATTTAGAAGTTCAGTAGATGGGATTATTGTGAGTTCAGGTGAGGGAACAAACTTTGAAGCTGCAAGATTCCCATCTCCGTAAGCTGATGTTTTAACGTCAGCTTATTTTGAATATCTATGTATTTCTTGAATAAAAAGTTTTTGCAACATGAGGTGTTAGTAAACATAAGTTGAGTTTCCAACTAATTAACCGATAGTGTTATTCAACAATATGGCGCTAATCTGTAAAAAGATTAGTGCTTTTCTTAATTTTAAGGCTGTACCGTTGAAGATTGATGATGGGTCTTTTTAATAAGCGCAGACACTTTGCTAACCTTAATGGATAGAGTACCATTGAAAACTAGTAATATTACCAAGAGCTGGGAGTTTATAACTACTACTTCGAAGAGGCTTAAAATGAAAGAAGTTCTAAAGGATTAAGAAAAGAGCATTTTATAAATTAGACTTGGCATTACGAATAAAACCTTGTGAACAACTACAGCTATAGTAGATTTAAAATACAGTAGTGGTGGTTTATTTTGGTTGTGATTAACCAAAGGGATATGTGTAATAACTATTGATAAATTTTTTCTAAATATGTACATAATTTTTTTAAATAGTATAATCAAAAAAAATAAGGGGGTGGATTATATTGGAAGATGAAAATCAAAAAGAACCAATGATATTTGATATTCATGTCACAGAAGGAACTCATTATGATATCGGTAAACAAAGGGGGATTACATTTAAGGAACATTATTCACAGGATATTTCCTACTATACTACTCCTTTGGAAGGGCAGGATTATCTTCCTGCAGCATTGGTTCATAAAAGAATGATGATGATTGATAAGATTTGTCCCGGGTTTATTGATGAAATACAGGGATTTGCAGATGAAGTAAACATAGAAGCAGAAAAGATCCTATGCTACTCCAACTCGTTCCATGACTCACCAAATTGCTGTCAATTTGCTGTTCATCCTTCAAATACAAGCGATGGCCATTTTTACGTTGGCAGAAGTTATGAGTATTTCGTAAGGGACGAGAGAAGCCTATGTATTACTCGTGTAAAAGGAAAGCCAAAACATATGGGTTTCTCACTGCAAAATGCGGGTCGAATGGATGGAATGAATGAATACGGACTTGTAGTTTCTATGTCAAGTACTGCATATTTAAAACCACTGAATGGGTATGGGTGTGAGTTTTGGATCGCTATTCGAGCAATATTAGACCAATGCAAAGATGTATATGAGGCTCAATGCCTTCTTGAAGAGGTACCTTTATGCACTAATGCAAACATTATGGTAGCTGATACATCTAATAATGTATCAATCTTTGAAATTGCTAGTTTTTCTGAAAAAAAGAAGAGAATATTCGTACGTAAACCTGTTGGGGGACTAATGGTTTCTACCAATCATTATGTCAGTAACGAAATGAAAGAATTTGATGCATATCATCTTTGGAACTCGGAAATACGTTATTCCTCTGTTTGGAATACTCTATTGCGAGAATCACCTAACCTTGATCATAATAAGATAAGATATTTACTTTCAACTAAGTATCCTCTGGGTCCGTGTTGCCATTATTATTCAAGTGGAATGGGTACGCTTAGAAGTATGATATTTGATATTACAGATAAGAAATTGAAGGTAAGTCTTGGTCCTCCAGATATGAATCCGTGGTACGCTGTTGATTTTGATGAACCGATAGGAATGAAGGAATTTGTTTGTGAGTATGAAAATGTGAATATTGATAATCCAGAGCATTTTTTTAGAGAAATGAAAGGTTAGGGTTCTATTATTTTAATCGGACTCAAACATGTTTAACAGGTGTTTGCCATTAAGGGAATTGAAGAAATACTGTAAGTCCCTTTTAAAGTCTGTTCTTCAACAATATGGCGCTCATCTGAAATAAAGATTAGCGTCATATTTCATTTAATGGAATAGCATATTGTGAAAATTATATAGATTTGAAATAATTGTTTTTAAGATAATGGTTGAATTGAACAAAAAGTTACGGAGGAATAATATGATTTTACATACAGATATTATAGGGGAAGGAGAAACTATAGTCCTGATTCACTCTGGTGGTATGACGGGATTGACTGAGTATCAAGAACAAAGTGATTACTTCTCTGCTAGGGACTTTCAAGTAATTAGACCTGATTTAAGGGGGCACGGAAAGTCTGTTGGAAAAATTGACAATTATTTTAGTCGTTGTACAAAAGATTTAAATGATACCTTAGAATATCTGAATGTTACACAATGTCATATTGCAGGAGTTTCTGTAGGTGGAGTCGCAGCTTTGCTTTTTGCAAAAGAATTCCCTAATAAGGTAAAGTCTCTCACCTTTTCTGGGATATTTCCTGTTGAACCTGATAATTGGGCAGAGCTTTCTAGAGAAGAAGCTGAGGGCTATGAACAATTGTTTAATGACGAAGAAGCAGTAGCATACTTGAACGAAATTCACGGGGAAAACGATTGGAAATCGTTACTTCAATCTTTCAATGATGATGATTTTTATCCATTTGATAAAACGGGTGATGTATCCAATATCAAAACTCCAACTCTTTGTATTGTAGGCGAAAAGCAAGACCTAGAGGTTTCCTCAGCTCTGACTTACAAACAATTTAACTCAAATATAAATATATCTGTTATTCCTTTTGCTGGCCACTTGGTACATAGAGAACAACCAGACTTATATTCTCTTACTTTACATACATTTATTAATAATACTTTAAGGTTGGAAAAATAATAGAATTTACATTCTGTTTGAGGTCGATTTTTCTTTTAAAAGACCATATTCCACAACTGTGGTGTGGGGTTTACCTAGAATTAGGCTCGATTTAATCTTCAGCAATATGGCGCTAATCTGAAATACAGATGACCGTCACTTATTATTTTTGGACACTTAATGAGTCTATTAATTACAGTATCTCAGAAATGATAAATTGGAACTTTGTGCATTTGTCATAGTCAGGAATCTACTTTTCAGAGTACTGTAGCTTAGCTCCCGTTGACTTTATTAATATAGACAATCACACATTTTAGTCACGTTATATACGTTAGTCCAACCTTCTATAAAAAATCACCATAAATTAGAGTAAAAACAATTATAGAAGGTGAAAATTATCAATGAAAGATAAAGATTGTAAATGTAGGGTAGTTCCACCGCCACCACAAGGACCTCAGGGACCACCAGGGAAACAGGGACCTCAAGGTCCTCAAGGAGTAACAGGAGCAACAGGAGAACCGGGACCGGAAGTAATGAAGATATACTTAGCAGCTCAAACAGTAGATTTATCACTTGATAACAATTTTGTTGGGCTTGGTACCTCAGGTGTTTTCATAGAAAATATTGTGGTTATCCCAGAGGATGCAACCATTACAGATTTGATTTTTAGTACCAGAGATAATAATATTCTAGCTCAAGAGTCTGTATCGTGTGAGATTTTTTTAGATAGTTTTTGTGGTGCGTCATTGGTAGATACAGGAATTGAAGCAACGGTAACAGGTCCAAGTCCAGGGTCGCAAAATTGTTGTGGCACTGCAACGGCTAATTTCGGTGTTCTCCAATGTGACCTATTATCTGTAAGAATCACTGCCACCGATGTGAATCAAACACTAGATCGTGGTGTTGCAGCCACTATTCGTTTTACAGTCCCATAAAAGCACAAAAAGTAGGAATAAGTGTACTATTCCTGCTTTTTAGCTGTTATATTTTTGTATATCAATGAATAACAAATTCAATTCTAGTTTACATAATCATAAATATAAGAACCATCACACTTTTGTAAACATTGATAAAACAGTGTTTTCTAGAATTAAAATTTTATCGAATATACATGATTTTACACATTGTTAATTAACCAAAGTTCTTTTCATACAAGATAAATTTATTTCCAACATTGTTTGTATAAAAAGTTATTGCTAAGATGAATTTTAATAAACTCAATTTGAGTTGTGTTTATTAATTAGATGTTATTCAACAATGGCGCATATCTGAAATATAGATATGTGCCATTATTCATTTTAGGGGCCATATTGTGGAATAACGGTTATTTTTGATTTGTTAGGTAAACATAGTGTCTTTTTGAGTAATTTATAAAGTAACGAGGTATGTTAACAGGATAATTTTGGTGGAAATTGTTAATTGGTATGAGAATAGAGCAAATTGCAAAGCTTCGGCAACTTTTCAATTGATACAACTTAAGACACAGGACCTTTTGGAAATAGAATAGATAATATCATTTTTGATTTAGTATTACTTTTTGTTGAAGACGAGTATGAAGAATCAAATTAAGTTTGTAAATGGCTCAGAAATGAGGCTTCTTTAAGTGTTAGGATAATCATCCAGTGCCTTAAGGTAGGTTTCCAAAGGCTCTCCTCCGAGCCGTTCTTACACCTCTCGATATATATTACTCTCCACTTATCCTTAAAGCATTTCAGTCAACTTTCGCTACACGAATCACTCTTAAGCTTTCGTTCAATCAGTTTATCCGCTCATATGGGGCACAACACAAGTAATATTGTGATTACTAAAAGAAGGAATTATTGTATTCAAATAGAATTACATTAATAACTCCACTGCTTAAACATAACTGTTGTAATACATCATATATAGAATGAACAATTCACTTTTTTGTGGAGTACAAAATAATTGGAAGCAAGAGGAGGTGGAGATAGTCCTTTATTTAATAGAAAGCTGAGTATGGAAGTATGTAGTTTTCTTCAGCTGTTAAGGGCTAAATGATATGGAAGTATATATTTTAGATAGAAACTACTATGATCGTTTGATTGATGAGTATGAATATGATGCATATTCTGATCATCCATTTGAAGGTGAAAGTACATTTGCTACAGATATAATGGGACCATGGGAAATAGAACTTCCGAAAATAATTTATTGTAGAGCTGATTTCAGATTCATACATAATACTGATTATCCTTGTGTGGATATCTGTACTGATTCTGTTTTTAGTAAAAAAATATTTGATGTTATTTTGAATCTTAGTGAACTAAACTACAGAAGTGTTCCCGTAATTATGGTGGATGATACTTATCCAGACGATCCCCTTAGAGAGGATGGAACATTAAAAGATGAGGTAAAAAGAGAAGAGTATGTGGCTGTTCAATTAATGGATAGTGTTAATGCTTTTGATCATGATAATTCTGAATATGATAATTCCCATATCTTCCCGGGTGAAGTAGGTAATATACATAAATTGGTTTTGAAGGAACCAGAAGGAGGGTTTCCCTCAATATTCAGAATAAAAGAACAAGGTCATATGTTTGTTAGTTCTCAAGCCAAAGAAGCATTGGTGAAAGCAGGAATCAAGGGCTGTGAGTTTAAACCAGTAGAAGTATCAAGTTGAATCGCAGTAGCTTAATATTTGTTGGTCGTGATTACTAGATATATGAGTATAATCATTTAATAACTTTTTACACAATCTGGCGCAAGAATATGGTATAGCGAGTTCCTGACTATACCTATTAAAAATAGGACAACCACAAATGTTACTGGCAGAACTCATAATACGAAATGGCGCGTATATCGATTAACGCGCCATTTCGTATGTCTATTCATGAAATGAAAGAGTATTCTCTAATTAAATGGAAATTCATGTTAAAATATTGGTAGTTATGTGAAGTAGTTGAAAGGAGCGATATGAATGGATTTAGGAGCCCCAATAGCATTAGGAAATACTGCGAAAATTTATCTATATCATGACAGGATTGTCAAAATATTTAATGACTATTTGCCTCCTACAGAAGCTTTATATGAGGCAAATAAACAAAAATATGCCTATTCATGTGGATTACCTGTTCCTAAAGTTTATGATGTAACAAAAATAAATGGAAAACAAGCAATAATAATGGAATATATTTATGGGCGAACGATGGGTGACCTTCTATTACAAAACAGTGATCAAGTAGAATACTATATGAATATTTCCATTGATATACAACAACAAATCCATATGGTTAAGGCTGATCCAATTGAGACAATGTCTGAAAAATTAACACGTCAAATTGATGAAGCTCCTAATTTAAGTAATACCTATAAGTCAACTTTAATTCATCATTTAAATTCGATGACTTTTGAAAAAAGGCTTTGCCATGGAGATTTTCATTTGTTTAATTTGATTATGTCAGAGAATAAAGTGATAATTTTAGATTGGGTTGATTCGAGTGCAGGAGATTTTTATGCAGACATATGTCGTACTTACATTTTATATTTTAATTTTTCAAAAGAAATAGCTGATATGTACTTAAGGCTTTATTGTGAGAAAAGCAAATTATCTAAAGACGATATTCTTAAGTGGGTTCCAATTATTGCGGCGGCAAAATTATCTGAGAATATATCGACTGAAGAATCTGAAAGTCTTATAGATATAATAAGCAATTTCATACCTCATATACCTTATTAGGTGTATTTTTCTAATAATATGATGAGGACTGAGGTATGTGACTAGACTTAATGAATTCTATAAAAATTGAGGAGAGATTTTTTGAGGAAGAAAAGGTATATAATATTAGGTCTATTTGTAATATGTATAGTTGTAATCACAATTTACATGAAAAAGCCAAACAATAGTGAATTTGTTAAGTGGTTTAAAGAAAGTTATAACGTTCGGTGTGAAGATGCTGATTGTTATGTTATAAACATAGGTAACCAATATGAAAAAACAAAAGATAATAGATTTTATTTTGCAGAAGGGTACTATGATAACTCAATAGGTTTATTCGCAATGGCAATGCAAACAAAACGAGTTTATAGAAAAGTTGGTGAATCTAATCAATTTTTTATTATCGAAGTAAAGGGGTTTTTCGGAAATTTCAAGGTATTAGAATTAAGACCAAATAAAGTAGATATATCTCAACTGGAGTATGATTTTAGGAATAATTAATATGAATCTGTTATTCAGCAATCTGGCGCAAGAATTTAGTAAAGGCTATCTGTAATACCTTAAGGATAATTACCTATTAAGGAAAC
>NZ_JAXBMC010000029.1:0-15573 GCF_033963865.1 Cytobacillus sp. IB215316
GCACGCCGCCAGCGTTCGTCCTGAGCCAGGATCAAACTCTCCAATAAAGTTTGATTGCTCATTTGTTCAAAAAATTAACGTTGACGCTTTTGTTTTGTTTAGTTTTCAAAGAACTTTATTAAAACGACTTAATTATCATATCACTTCAGTCAGTTTGTGTCAACACTTTTTTTAATTCAATGTGTTGTCTGAAGCAGCGACAAGCAATAATATATCATGTATTAAATAATAGTGTCAATTGATTTTTACAAAAAAAATAAAATAAACAACCATCTATTGTTATACACTCGGTAATACAAATAGCTGGATAATAATTAGAGCTGTTAATCCTGGAATACCTAAAAAGCCCGATATAGCCGATGTAATAAAGTTTATCGGTATATGTAATCCTAAACTAGCCCCAAAAGCATTTAAGAAAAATAAAAACAAAGCACCAATTAATAGTTTAATAAACCCTTGCCCAATCATACGTAACGGTTTTATCGGAGCACCTACTAATAATAATAGCACGATAATAAATATAAAAATTGATATTACAAGAATTGGTTCCATTCCTATACCTCTCCCTACTGTTTTTACTACAATATATTGAACAAGCATAGGAAAAAGAACTTTAAAATTATCTATATGATAGAAAAAAACACTTAACTTGTAATGTATATTTGGTTTAATTTGTTTTTGGACATAGATCAAATACATAAAAAACAAGAGTACGTTGCACCTATCGCCTTTCAAAAACGTGTTAAAAACGTAACGCTACGTCATATGTTCTTAAATAGTAAAAACAGCATCTAATTTTACTATATGAGCGTTACAACAAAACACTTATGTGAATTTAGCCATTGATACTTGTCGATTTTTCGCTTCTCTTAGAAGGAAAAAATAGGTAGACTCTATAATCTTTAGATCATTAAGAAGCTCTCTTGATGGCTCAACACTTCTTTCAACAATCTGCTTATGATGTTCCCAATCTTCTTTCACTTCTTCAATTGTCTTAATAAGGGATTTATCGTATTGCTTACGTAACTTACCTTTTCTTAGAAAAAACATACTTAAACACCTCATCAAGTAGTCTTCACTTAGCTTGGACTATAATAGTTAGAGCTCTCTTCTACCCTCTAATGCTTTAGAAAGGGTTACTTCATCCGCATACTCTAAATCTCCACCAACAGGGAGACCGTGGGCAATTCTAGTCATTTTTATATTGGCTGGCTTTAGCAACCTAGATATATACATGGCGGTAGCTTCACCTTCTATATTAGGATTAGTTGCCAATATTATTTCTTGTATCTCATCATCTTGTAGTCTCTTTAACAGCTCAGGAATCTTTATATCTTCCGGTCCAATACCGTCCATCGGCGATATAGCACCATGTAAAACATGATACAATCCATTGTATTCTTTCATTTTTTCCATTGCAATTACATCTTTTGGGTCCTGAAGTACACAAATAACACTCCGATCGCGGCGCTCATCTTCACATATATAACATGGATCTTGGTCAGTAATATGGCCACATTTAGAGCAATACGTTAAATTTCTTTTGGCGTTGACTAAAGCTTTAGCAAAGTCAAGCACAACATCTTCTTTCATATTTAACACAAAAAAAGCCAGACGAACGGCCGTTTTTGGACCTATCCCTGGCAGCTTCATAAAACTATCGATTAGTTTTGATATTGGTTCAGGATAATGCATAGGATAACCTCCCAGATAAGAAAAAGCGCAATGCGCCTGTTTATATACAATAACCATATGACGAGCTGTCAAGAAGGTGTGGTTCTGTTAATTTGTTAACGGGATTGTAGCTAGACAATTTCGATCAATGTTAGCGTCCTATTTATCCCAACAAGCAGTAAATCCGATTATTAAAAGGTAATTTTCACCGTTTAATAATCGGAAAATTATTCTCTCTAGAACATTCCACCTGGTAAGTTCAATCCCTTAGTGAATTGTCCCATCGTATCATTAGTCATCTCTTCTACTTTTTTCAACGCTTCATTTGTAGCAGCAAGTACAAGATCTTGAAGCATATCAATGTCTTCAGGGTCTACAACCTCTTCTTTAATTACAACATCGATGACTTCTTTGTGGCCATTGACAGTAACTGTTACCATCCCTCCACCAGCTGTTCCTTCAATCGACTTTTCACCTAGTTCTTCTTGAGCTTTTTGCATATCCTTTTGCATTTTTTGCATTTGTTTCATCATTTTTTGCATATTTCCCATTCCACGCATTATTGTATTCCTCCTTATATAATTCTATCTATTCTTTCATCTCAATGAGATGATCACCAACTAGTTTTTTAGCCTCTGTAACAAGTAAGTCCTCTTCATTTTCATTATCTTCTTCATCTCTTTGACCACGAATATACTCTTCTCTGATTTCTGACCATTTTTCTTCTGGAACACCGACCAATTCAAAACGCTTCCCGACCATCTCAATTAATATACCATCAACATTATCACGAATATTATTATTATTTTCCGCGACCATTTTACAATGTATCTCGTATTTGAATTTTAACACAAAGGCATCATTTGAGGCAGCGACAGGTTCACTATCATTTAATAGAGCTGCATGAGAAACTTTGTTTTGTTTTCTTAACAAGTCTAACATATCGCCCCAACGACTTTTAATTAGTTGGAGGTCTTGTTTAGTAGCATTATTCAAAATTTCCTGAATGCGACCAGTCGGTGTTTTGTAGCCACTTTTTCTTGTTCCTTTTTGCGATCGCTTTTCTTGTGATGAATCTGTTTGTTGTGCTTGATTATGTTGAGAACTAACTTTTAGTTGATTTAGCTCTGATTCTAGCTGTTCTATTTTTGACATTAATGAATCAATTTCCGGCAATTGCTTTATCGTCTCTGGCTCTTCAAGTTGGCAGAGCTTTACAATCGTTACCTCTAAAAATATCCGAGGGTGATTTGTCCATTTCATGTCTTGTTGGCTTTTATTCAATCGATCAATCATCGTGTAAATTTCAGAAGATCTAAAATCGTCAGCCAGTTGCTTAAATTTCTCATCAATTGTTAGTCGTTCAAGAACATTTTCTAGGTTAGGGGCTGTTTTATATAGTAGCATATCACGAAAGTACATGATTACATCTTCAACAAACCTCATTGGATCTTTACCTTGATTCATTAACGAATCTAGCGATTTAAGCCCTTTAGAAACATCTCTATCTTTTAAGGCAGCAACGATATCCGCAATAAAAGACTGTGAAACAGCTCCTGTAACTGTTAGCACATCATTCAGTTGAACTTCTTCCCCGCTAAAAGATAATGCTTGATCTAACAAACTTAATGCATCCCGCATTCCACCTTCAGCTACTCTTGCTATTGCGTGTAACGCATCATCTTTCACAATCACCTGCTGATGTTGAAGAATAGTTTTCAACCTTAAGGTAATTGATTGTGGTGATATTCTTTTTAAATCAAACCTTTGACACCTCGAAATAATAGTTAAAGGTATTTTGTGAGGTTCTGTTGTAGCTAAAATAAAAATAACGTGCTCTGGCGGTTCTTCCAAAGTTTTCAATAATGCATTGAATGCACCTATAGATAACATATGCACTTCATCAATAATGTACACTTTGTATCTAACTGCACTAGGTACATACTTCACCTTATCTCTTATATCTCTAATTTCATCTACTCCGTTATTAGATGCAGCATCAATTTCAATAACATCAGAAATTGATCCATCTGATATGCCGCGACAACTACTACATTCATTACATGGATCTGCAATAGGTGCTTTTTGACAATTTACTGCTTTAGCTATAATTTTTGCAATAGTTGTTTTCCCGGTACCTCGAGGGCCAGAAAAAAGATATGCATGTGAAAACTTTTGCTGGAGCAGTGCATTTTGAAGTGTTTTCGTAACGTGGTCCTGACCAACTACATCATGAAATTGTTGTGGTCTCCAAACACGATATAAAGCTTGGTAACTCAAAAACACGCCCCCTTCACATTTTTATCTTATTCATTATACCTTACTTAATTAATCATTTTCAAAGTGAAAGATAAATCTTTTTATTCAATTATACAAAAAACTCACTCTTAAAGAGTGAGTTTTATTTGTATAATAACTGCCGTGCACCTTCCGTTGATTAGTCATCCTAGGCGTTACTTAAGCAGTTAGCTCGGTCTAGGCAACCCCACGGCACATGAGAGCTTCCGCTTACTGCTGCTTCCTTCCGGACCTGACAGGGTTCACGGATTCCCATTGCGTGGGACCCAGACGTCAACACCACTTACTTAAGTCAGACCCTAAAATGGACTAACCGCAAGAAGGGATTCGGCCTCGCTAGAGCGGATTGCGAGTATAGGGCACCGCTACCTCCCCGCTTAGCACGGCAAAATTGAAACCAAATATTATATGCATTGTTACCAACGCAATTAATAGTATAAAGCCTTTAGCGAAAAATTGCAATGAAATACAAACTGTAAATTATATGAAAATTATTTTTTTGTTAACTTTTTTCATTTTTTCTCTTTATTCCTTTTCCGTATATTATTAAAAAAAGTTGTTAAGATAGAACCACACTCTTTCTCCAAGATTCCACTTTCTACTTCTACTTGATGATTGAACCTTTTCTCGTCTAAAAGATTCATAATTGTTCCAGCACAACCTCCCTTAGGATCTTTGGCACCGTAAACAACCCTCTGAATTCTTGACAATACAATGGCTCCAGCACACATCGGACATGGTTCTAGCGTAACATATAACGTCGTATTTTCTAATCTCCAAGATCCTATACTTTTACATGCTTCATCAATTGCAAGTAATTCAGCATGGGCTAACGATCTTTGTTCTCTTTCACGTAAATTAAATGCGGAAGCAATAACTTCATTATCTTTTACAATTACAGCACCAATAGGAACCTCATTTATTTGTTCAGCTTTCTTTGCTTCATTAAGAGCAAGGCGCATGTAATATTCGTCTGTATTCATTTTTTATCTCCTTGTTATATAGTGGGCAAAGGCTACGGACCTTCCTGAAAAGTGGTACATTTATTCACTCGAATGCACCTTTTGCCTTTGAGCGTTATCTATGAAACGAATTGAATTGAGAGGATTGGCGCTGTACTTAATTTCTAGGGACTGACTCATAGAAAAAAATCCAAATAACTAACACAAATCATTTTACAAGTGATGTAGATTAGTCATCTTACAATTAGTACTTTAAGAGAACTCCCGCTATAATTAGGGCTTTTTTCGCATTAATTGTTGCTTTTCGCTCTAAGATATAATCACGTATACATTTAGCGTTCGTAGCCTCTTTTCTACTTATACATTTATTGAGCTCCTTTAAAACACTTCTTACTGTCCATTTTAGTAAAAAAACATAGTTTACGAAAAGAGCCTTAATTAACTATTATTAATATATGTTACATTATACAGTAGTCTCTTTCGTTCCTTTCATATATAATTTACCAATGATAATATCCAAAAGCTAATGTATTAATTTTTATTTCCCAACAATTTCTTTCAGATTGTCACACCGTGAAATGATTCACTGTGATAAAATACAATTTGTCAGTTTTTTTGATCGTACGTTTGGTTGTTATTCAAAATGCATATGCATTTATTCTTCTCCCTATAGATAGAAGCTTAATATTTCAAACCTCGTACATGAATATAACTCGAATTCAAAGCAGGATTTTCTTTACCTTTTAAGAGGGGGACAACATAATGAAACAAACACCTTTTATAACAGTAGAGGGCCCAATCGGTGTCGGAAAAACTTCACTCGCAAAAGCAATTGAAAATCATTTTAATATCCATTTATTAAAAGAAATCGTTGATGAGAATCCTTTTTTAGGAAAATTTTATGAAGATATTGACGAGTGGAGTTTTCAGTTGGAAATGTTCTTTCTTTGTAATCGGTACAAACAACTCGAAGACATTGAACAAAAATATATAAGACAAAATAAAGCAGTAGTATCTGATTATCATATTTTTAAGAACTTAATCTTTGCTGAACGCACGCTAAAAGATCACCAACTTACTAAATATATACAAGTATACAATATCTTAACTGCGGATTTACCTACTCCAAATGTAGTTATTTACCTACATGCAAGTTTAGATACATTACTTAATAGAATTAACATGCGTGGTAGAGACATTGAAAAAAATATTGAGCCTAGCTATTTAGAACAATTATGTAGTGATTACGAACAAGCTATGGAACAATTTGAACGTGAGAATCCTACAATCCCAGTTCTCCGCTTTAATGGTGATCAACTCGACTTTGTCCAAAATCAAAATGATTTAGAAATGATTCTAAACATACTACAACAGACTTTACTAAAAGGAGCAGAATTCAATGAATTTGCGAGAAAAATATGAAATACCAAATGATGCTGTTATTACAATAGCTGGTACAGTGGGTGTAGGTAAATCAACGATGACAAATTCGTTAGCTAATGCTTTACAATTCCGTACATCCTTTGAAAAGGTGGATTCAAACCCTTATTTAGATAAATTTTATAGTGATTTTAATAAGTGGAGCTTTCACTTGCAGATCTATTTTTTAGCAGAACGTTTTAAAGAACAGAAGAAAATATTTGAATACGGTGGAGGATTTATACAAGACCGTTCTATTTATGAAGATACAGGTATTTTTGCAAATATGCATTACGAAAAAGGAACAATGTCTGCTGTAGACTACGAAACATATACAAACCTTTTTGAAGCAATGGTGATGACACCTTATTTCCCGCATCCTGACTTGTTAATCTACCTTGAAGGAAGCTTAGATGATATTATTTCTCGGATACAAGAGCGTGGTCGACCAATGGAACAACAAACGCCTATTGAGTATTGGAAAGAAATGCACGAACGATATGAAAACTGGATAAACAATTTTAATGCGTGTCCAGTTTTACGCATTAACATCAATGATTATGATATCATTTCAAACAAGCAGTCAATTGAGCCTGTTATTGAACGAATATCAACGTTTATAAAACATTCAAGAGTGTTAACTAAATAGCAACAAAAAAACGAGCAATAAAACCATTGCTCGTTTTTTATATGCTATATGCAATTATCGTATGAATTATGTGGGGCGTAACCGTAATGACGATCACAATTCAAAAATTATACTAAAAAATTCGTTACGCGTGTAACGAATTCAACAGATCTCCAATTATATTATGCGCTTGATAATTGTAATCAAAATTATGGCGGAGGAAGAGGGATTCGAACCCCCGCGGGCTTTGACACCCCTGTCGGTTTTCAAGACCGATCCCTTCAGCCGGACTTGGGTATTCCTCCGTATCGACAAGAATTAATATACCATATGGTAGACTAGCCTGTCAACATAAATTAACAACTTTTTTGAGGAGAGTTTTCACTCCCCTCCATTTATTCTACTTACCATAGTTTTAGTAATAAACAATTTGCTACCTTATAATAAATGTAGCGTTTCTTCTCTACAATAAAATTACTTTTCCCATTGTTATTACTAGCCAATTACATCTTTATTTCTCATATATGGACGTAATACCTCTGGGATAATGACTGTTCCATCTTGTTGTTGATAATTCTCTAGTATCGCAGAAACTGTACGTCCAATTGCTAATCCAGACCCATTTAACGTATGAACATGCTCTGGTTTTCCTTTTTTATCACGACGGAATCTAATGTTTGCACGACGTGCTTGAAATGCCTCGAAATTACTACAAGATGAAATTTCACGGAACGTTCCATAGCTCGGCAACCATACTTCAATATCATACTTTTTCGCAGCTGTAAAGCCAAGGTCTGCTGTACACATACTCATCACACGGTATGGTAATCCAAGTAATTGTAGCACTTTTTCAGCATGACTAGTTATTTTTTCTAATTCCTCATATGAATGCTCTGGTTTAACAAATTTCACAAGCTCTACCTTGTTGAATTGATGCTGTCGAATAAGTCCTCTTGTATCTCTACCAGCTGAGCCAGCCTCAGAACGGAAGCATGAACTATACGCTGCATAATTAATAGGGAGTTGTTCACCAGACAATATTTCATCTCTATATAAATTAGTAACGGGTACTTCCGCAGTAGGAATTAAGAAATAGTCTTCACTATCAATTAAAAAAGCATCCTCTTCAAATTTAGGAAGCTGACCTGTTCCTGTCATACTAGCGCGATTCACTAAATATGGCGTCAATAACTCCTCATATCCATGCTCTTCAACATGTAGGTCTAACATAAAATTCATTAAAGCTCTCTCTAGCCTTGCCCCTAAACCTTTATAAAATACAAACCGGCTACCAGTTACTTTACTAGCACGTTCAAAGTCTAAAATATTTAGATCGTCAGCTATCTCCCAATGGGGTTTTGGCTCATAAGTAAATTGAGGAACTTGCCCCCATTGACGTACCTCTACATTATCATCCTCAGTTTCACCAACAGGGACACTCTCATGTGGTATATTGGGGATTGATAATAATAATTGTTGTAAAGTCTCCTCAACCTTACGGAGATCAACATCAAGCTCTTTTATATGCTCTCCGACTTGTCTCATTTCAGTTATTAGATGATCTGCATCTTTTTTCTCACGCTTAAGCATTGCGACTTGTTGAGAAGCTTCATTTCTTTTACTTTTTAATTCCTCAGTTTTTACGATTAATTCACGACGCTTTTGATCAAGCTCCTCAAAACGTCCTAAATCGGTTAAATCTTCTCCTCGAAATGTTAGTTTTTCTTTAACTTCTTCAAAATTACCTCTTAATACTTTTAAATCTAACATTGTTACCCCTCCTTTAAAGTAAAAGCTGTTTTCGTATCAAGATCCCTTGTTTTTTACTTACTAAAAATAAATTCAACAGGCAACTAGTGTTGGTAGTATCTGTTTTTCTTTAAAGCAATGATAATTGTCAAAGAGAAACTAGCTGTTTCATTCAGTAACAATAGCGACAAAGCTTACAAAAAGGGCCTAAACAAACAAAAAACTCCCATCCCTATAAGAAGGGACGAGAGTTAACCCGCGTTGCCACCCTAGTTAAAGACAATGACAACATTATCTTTCACTTCAAATAAATAACGGTACTTTACCGAAAATACTTACTACCCTTAATAGGTTTGTTCAGTATTTTTGCTCGAGGATGGATTCACAAGTCTTCCACATCGGTTCACACCAACCACCGACTCTCTTTCAGAAAAAGATTCTTGTTACTATTTCCTGTCGTTGCTTCTTCATTTTTAGATTGGTATACATAATTTACTATAAGTATTTTGAACTTGCAACTGTTTTATACATAATTTTTTTCTTTCGCTTCTTCAACCATACTAACAAAATAACTCATTAACCGATAATCCTCTGTTAATTCAGGGTGAAAGGAACATCCTAGAAACTGGTCCTGCCTAGCTGCTACAATTCTGTTATTATGCTTTGCTAATACCTCAACATCCTCTCCTACTGAGACGATATGAGGAGCGCGGATAAATACAGCAATAAAATCATCCGCTACGTGAGATATTGAAAGCTTTGCTTCAAAGCTTTCTCTTTGGCGACCAAACGAGTTTCTTTCTACAGTTATATCCATAACCCCAACGTGTGCTTCCTTGTAGCCAACAATATCATTAGCTAGCAAAATTAAACCGGCACATGTCCCAAACATAGGTTTACCTGCCGAAGCGAATTCTCTTAGTGGTTCCATAAAACTATATTTATCAATTAAACGACGCATCGTTGTACTCTCGCCCCCAGGCAAAACTAACCCCTCAACTTCATTTAATTGCTCAACCCTTTTTATCACAACGGCTTCTGCACCTGCAGCTTCTATAGCCCAAACATGCTCACGCACTGCTCCTTGAAGGCCTAAAACACCTATTTTCACCATATCTACTACTCCTTAATTACCATCCACGTTCTTGCATACGATGCTCTGGTAAGATTGATGAAATTTCAATACCTTTCATCGCTGTACCTAAACCTTTAGAAAGACTAGCAATTAACTCATAGTCTTGGAAATGTGTTGTTGCTTCTACAATTGCACGTGCAAACTTAGCGGGATTTTCTGATTTAAATATACCCGAACCAACAAATACTCCATCAGAACCTAATTGCATCATTAACGCTGCATCCGCAGGTGTTGCAATTCCACCAGCAGCAAAATTAACGACCGGTAATCTACCTTCATTTTTTATTTGTAAAAGAAGCTCAAAAGGGGCTCCTAAATTTTTTGCTTCTGTCATTAATTCATCTTCACTCATACTAGAAACTTTTCTAATTTGAGCATTTACTTTACGCATATGACGTACAGCTTCAACGATGTTCCCTGTACCAGGTTCTCCTTTTGTACGAAGCATTGATGCACCTTCGGCAATACGTCGAGTCGCTTCTCCTAAATCACGACATCCACATACAAAAGGCACAGTATATTCTCTTTTATTTAAATGATACTCTTCGTCTGCAGGTGTAAGAACTTCACTTTCATCAATATAGTCTACACCTAAAGATTCAAGTACACGTGCTTCAACAATATGGCCGATACGCGCCTTCGCCATAACTGGAATCGAAACAGCATTCATTACCTCTTCTACAATTGTTGGGTCTGCCATTCTTGCAACTCCACCAGCAGCTCTTATATCAGCAGGAACTCTCTCCAAAGCCATAACTGCCACAGCTCCAGCTTCTTCAGCTATCTTCGCTTGTTCAGCGTTTACCACGTCCATGATAACGCCACCTTTTTGCATCTCTGCCATACCACGTTTTACGCGATCAGTACCTGTATTAACCATTAATGTTGTCCTCCTTGAACCATTATTAATCCATTGTGTATTATTTTACATTAAAAAACTAGAAAATCCTAATAGTAAATTTTCATTTTTATCAAGAAAAGCGTAAATACCTTATTCATCCACAGCGTGCATTGGAATGATTTCATTTGAATGTGCTTTTAACTTCGGTCGTTAGCTGACGTTCAAAAGCTATTTTCAAATTCAATATACTACACCCTTCATCCTTTTAAAGAAGGCTCCCATCAAGGGAGCCAATCATCTTTTTATACAAGTTATGAATGTGGTTAAAACCAACCTTTTACTGTTTCAGATACACTTGTCCATACATCTGAGAAAAATCCACCAATTCCTCTAGTCATTAAAACAAACCAGTTTGCTTTTTCTACAGCTGTTTTCGTGATGATATCTGTTTGCATCGTTTTTTCACCTTCTGAGGTTAAAAAACCATAACCATTGTCACCTTCGTATGAAACGGTCATCGTCCCTACTACATCATCTTTTTTAATAGGAGCAGTTAACGCACCGTCTTCTGTTAATACTTCTTCACTAATATTAAATACAGGCTCGAATTGTTCAGCTTCGCCATTTTTAATTACTGTCTTGATTGGATTTGCTGTATATACTTCAATCTCTTTTTCTTTACCTTTCACAACAGGAACAGTAGATTCTTTTTTAATTTGATAACCTTCAGGGTAAAGTTCTTGTATTTTAAAATTAGCAAACGCATAATCTAACAGCTTTTCTGTTTCAATAAATCGAGCTTCTGGAATAGATTTCCCGTTCGATTTTGCGTTCATTACAACGGTAATATAACGCATGCCATCTCTTTCTGCAGTACTTGTGAAACAATAGCCGGCTAAATCAGTAAATCCTGTTTTTATTCCGTCTACTCCTTCGTATTCATAGAGTAATCCTGGAAGCATCCAATTCCAGTTAGCCATCTGAATAGGATAATCGCCTTCTTCTCTAAACACTTTTTTAGAAATACTTGCAGTATTAATAATCTCCGGGAAATCATTAAATAACTTGTAAGCTAGTGTAGCTGTTGTTCTAGCAGACATTAAATTTTCGTCGCTTTTACTTGTACCTTCAGGGTGCATATCATAAAGACTATTGTTATTAAGTCCCGTAGAATTTACAAACTTGTAATCCTTCAAGCCAAGCTCTTTCGCCTTAGCATTCATCATCTTGACAAATTCTGTTTCTGAACCTGCAATCACTTCAGCTAAAGCAATGGTTGCGCCATTAGCAGAATAAATGGCCATCGCTTCGTAAAGTTCTTTTACTGTATATTTTCCATCTTGTACGAGAGGAACATTCGACAAACCTGTATCTTGTGATATTTTATAGACATAATCTGATACGGGATATTCTTGATCCCATGTCACCTTTTTTTGATCAATAGCTTCTAGTAGCAAGTATTCAGTCATCATTTTAGTCATACTTGCAATACCTAATATTGTATCAATATTTTTTTGATATAAAATCTTACCTGTTGACGCTTCTACAACTATCGCTGCATCAGCTTCGATATTTAGTGGATCTTCTTGAGCATACGCACGGTGAGATGTATTCGTAAAAGTCATTAATATTATCATTGATAAAAGACTTATAATTAAGCCTTTTTGATATCTGTTTTTCACTAAAAAACCCTCCATCATTAACATTACATAGACGTTATTGTATCATATTCTACTAAAAAAAAATAGATAGTGTTATACACACTATCTCCTGACAATCTTAAAACATAATTATTAAAAGCCTGATTCACTTCTCATCGCATCAATTTTTATTTTTTATGCTAAATCGGTCAGCAAATGAACATGCTTATAACCGATTCTATCGTCAATTCCTTATGTCTTAGAATGTCGTGCAAGCGCCGTTTTATATAGTTTTTTTGTCCTTGGTTGACGATCAATTATCACTTATTTAGGCTCTTTTCGTAAACTTTGTTGCTATTGTTAGCCAATTAGAACCAATAAGGTGGTTTAACATGATTAGTCGTTGTTGTACAGAAGAAAAGATGCCACGAATTCTAGTTGTGTAGTGTTTCGTTTTTAGTACGAAAAGTAACAAGCCTTTATTTATCAACTGCTAACCTTGTTAACTCGTTGAATAGTTAGGGGACTCTTTTGTAATTTGTACATCATGCGGATGGCTTTCTCTTAAACCTGCTCCAGTCATCCGAATAAATTGAGATTTTTCTCGAAGTGCTTTTAAATTTTGTGCACCACAATACCCCATACCTGATCGTATACCACCGATAAGCTGATATACTGTATCTGCTAAAGGACCTTTGTATGGTAAACGACCTTCTATACCCTCGGGAACAAACTTCTTATTATCTTCTTGGAAATAACGATCTTTACTACCTTTTTCCATCGCTCCAACAGACCCCATACCACGATAAACTTTAAATCGACGGCCTTGGAATATCTCTGTCTCCCCTGGACTTTCAGTTACACCTGCAAGTAGACTACCTAACATAACCACATGTCCACCAGAAGCCAAAGCTTTAACAATATCTCCTGAATATTTTATTCCACCATCTGCAATAATCGCAACATCGTGTTTTCTAGCTTCAGTGGCACAATCATAAATTGCAGTAATTTGTGGTACACCAACTCCAGCTACTACACGAGTTGTACAAATAGAACCTGGTCCTATTCCTACTTTAACTACATTTGCACCTGCTTCAATTAGGTCCTTTGTCGCTTCAGCTGTGGCAACATTTCCAGCAATGATATCTAATTCTGGATAAGTTTGACGAATCTTCTTAACTGTATCTAACACCCCGATTGAATGACCGTGAGCAGTATCAACAACAATGACATCAACACTTGCCTTCACTAATGCTTCCACACGAAGCATTGTATCAGCTGTAACCCCGACAGCAGCCCCTACCAATAAACGCCCTTGTTTATCTTTTGCTGAATTAGGAAACTCAATGACCTTTTCAATATCTTTTATCGTAATTAAACCTTTTAGTACTCCTTGATTATCTACAAGAGGTAATTTCTCAATTTTGTGATGCTGTAGTATATTCTCAGCTTCTTCTAATGTCGTCCCAACTGGAGCAGTTACCAGTTCTTCCTTTGTCATAACATCAGAAATTAACATAGAATAGTCTTGGATAAAACGTAAATCACGGTTTGTAATTATACCTACAAGTTTTTGCTCCTCGTTATTATTAACGATCGGAACACCTGAAATACGGTATTTCCCCATTAAATGTTCTGCATCATACACTTGATGTTCAGGAGTTAAAAAAAACGGGTCTGAAATGACACCACTTTCAGATCGTTTTACCTTATCAACTTGCTCAGCTTGTTGTTCAATTGACATATTCTTATGAATAATACCCATTCCACCTTGGCGCGCCATAGCAATTGCCATTTCGGCTTCTGTAACTGTATCCATTCCAGCACTAATCACTGGCACGTTCAACGTTATTTTTTTTGTAAGCTGAACTTGTAAGTTTACTTCTCTAGGTAACACTTCTGATCTAGCTGGAACTAATAATACATCATCAAACGTTAAACCTTCTTTAACAAATTTTGATTCCCACAACATCAAGTCCCCCTTTTAATAGAAAAAAATATTATTAGTAGAGTATCAACTGGATAAACTACTGTCAAGGAAGTAAAAATAAGTTAGAATTTTCAAATATATATTTATGTAATGGAGGAAGTAATTTGATAAGTAGTAAAAGCATATGGCAATCATTCTCTTCATTTTTTTCTGCAGTAACAGTCAGAGACTTTTTAAATCAAAGTTATACAAAATTAGAGGTAATTGAACATGAAAAAAAGAGCTACGAGAATTGTTACCCATTCATCTACTATATAGAACATGGAAAAAACTATTACCAACTTGCTTCTCAAGCACCCTTGTCAATACAACCGGTATTATTATTTTACGGAATGGTACAGTTACTCAAAGCATGTTTATTAACAGTTGACCCACAATACCCTGAAACCACCTCAGTATTAGCTCATGGTGTATCAACACGAAAAAGAAAAAAACAAAGCTATGAGTTTCTATTTGATGAAGTAAAAGTACAAAAAAATGGATTATTTACTTGTTTTTCCGACAAAATGTTTCACATGAAACATCTTGAGGGAGAGAAGTTTTCGATGATTTCATTATTAAAAGAAGTACCTGAGTTATATGATCTTTTTGAAATGACCAACAACAAACTGAATAGCTGTACAGTTGCTCACAAATCAGACCAGCACTTAACATTCCCAAACGACATTTTAGACGTGTTGCATATGACTTATAACCGCTTTACAGAACATATTAATCATACTATCCCATATAAACTACATATTGATAAACAATTTCAAAATCAAGACACTATTACCTTTACAATGGACGATAGCGAAGCATTACACCCTTTAACTTGTATGCCATTGAAATATCATATGACAAATGAAACTTATTATTTTTTAATTAATCGAGAACAACCTAATAACATATCTGAAATTATGGTCCATTATTTACTACTATACAATTTAAGCATGATTTGTCGATACGAGACAGAATGGTGGAATGAATTATTGCATTCATACGCAAGTAACGATTTCCCATTTATCCAAAGATTTTTGAGCATTACAACTACTAAAGTACCCTTTCTACTTTTACAATTCTTATTAAAAAATACATATAAATAGGAATCTCCATCAACTTGTTCGTTATCTAAGAAGTCAATGAAAAATGAAGACAGCAAAAAACACAGAGAAGCTCTCTGTGTTTTTTAATTGCCTGGCAACGTCCTACTCTCACAGGGGGAAACCCCCAACTACCATCGGCGCTGAAGAGCTTA
>NZ_JAXBMC010000030.1:0-13095 GCF_033963865.1 Cytobacillus sp. IB215316
TACTGCCTTTTCTTTTGTGATTCTATCATCAATGACATTAACTTCATCAAATGCAATACCTTTCTTACTAAACATATTCAAAGTTATATCAGCATATTTATCTGTTTTAGAATGTCCTAAAAAATCAGATGAAACAAAAACAAACGACCCATTATTAGTATAGTATTCCTTTATACATTTAACGAAATCATCTGTAAATCCATTAGGAAACCCACTGGTTAATATAGAGACCTTCATTTTTATCCCTCGTTCCTTGTTCTATTGTGAAAAGTAATTAGTTCCATTATTGAATAATTTTCATCGCCCAAAAAATAATCTAATAAACCTATTCTGTTGTACAATTTTTAATATAATTATAATACAATAAGTTATATTTTTCCTTTACTATTATTCAACTTTATCTAAGCCGCAAACCGAAAAGAGCCAAACATAAAGAAAGACGCTTTTCAGTATCATTTCTGAAAAGCGCCATATTGTTGAATAATAAAATGAAATAGTCTTAAAAGAGAATAATAACAGTCTAAAAAAGCATTCCGTTTGTTTAAGTACATTTATGCTCAACACTTAAACACTAATCAGTTTTTTAGCACTTTTATTTATTTCTTAACGAGTTTAAACCTGTAATACGTTTATAAATATCTGATACCTCATCTATAGCCTCTAATTTAATCCCTTCTACAGAATGTTATCCTTTATTCAATTACTGATACTTTCGTGAAACTAATAATCTACTAACGGTAACAAAACAATAGCCATACCATAATCCCTAAGAAAAAGAAGATATATGTACCGTCTAAAGAATAGCCTAAGAAGACGAAGATCATTATAATTACTACTAAAATATAATAGCTAATTTTTGAACTTTGCTCGGTAATCTTTCTTCCTAATTCTTCATTTTGTAAAATTCCATCTTTTTCTCCTCTCCACGTAATAGCAGAAAAAAACATCATAAATAAACTACTAAACGCCAAGAATTCATTAAATCCAACTTCTTTACCAGTAATGATTTTAAAGATTGTAAAACCAAGTACGGATAAAATTGCTAATCCTAAAATAAGTCCCCCAATTTTTCTAGTACTCATGATTTATCCTTCTTCCTCCTTTGTATAATAATTGATTATTCTAAATGTCATCTCGTCTTTTAGGGTTAAAAACTTCTTCGATAGGTTTATTTAGATGAAATGCAATATCAAAAGCTAATTGAAGACTAGGGTCATATGTATTATTTTCAATTGCATACCAACCCATAATAAAGTGATTAGCACCGATGAAACAATTATTAAGATAATTTTTTCGACATCAAATTCACCAACTTATTTTTTATAACTATATTATTATTTACTAAAATTATTATACCTCGTTAACCAGTCCTGCTTCTTGTATTTAATACCAATTATTTCGAATATCCAGAAAATAGGCAATCCTTTGTTACAGAACATGGCTCTAAAAATGAAAAAGACGCTAATCTTTATTTCAGATTAGCGCCATATCGTATTATGGGGTCAGCCAGTAACATTTCTGGTTGACCTATTTTTAATAGGTATTAATCTTAAGGTAGTCGGGGTAGAACGCTAGTGCCATTGGGACTCACATTCTACTCCGACTACCTAAAGGATAGCCTATAGAAAGAAGGCCAACCAGATAAAATATCAATCTGGATGACTTTATAATACGATATGGTCCTACAATGAAAAAAAGACGCATTTCGATAGTGAATTGACCACAAAAAGTTAGACACGTTATTAAATTTATGCAGCTTCGGCATGAGTTCGGTATTGTACTGGATAACGAAACGTTGTTTTCGTAAACTTTGTTGCTAGCCAGGAGTTAATTGACATTTTTTTATTTGAAATTATAATGAAGAAAGGAGGTGTTACCCGTGAAAAAGAAGTTATTTTGGTTTCCTTTGTTAGCGGCATTGTTATCAATGGGGGTTTTATATACAATCGGAAACATATTAGAAATTTCATTTTTGAGTTGGAATTTTTATAAAGAAAATCCATCAAAAGGGGTAATTTTTGAAACAGGAGGTTCGTTTATTCCTATTATAATTGGTTTTATCATTGGATTTATTACAGAACGAATACTCAAGAGTAACCATAAAAGGAACCCTAACTTGGTGTAGAACCAAGTTTTTTTATTCACTTCTAAACATCTCCACATTAGAGTAATTCGATTTAGGGACAGCACTAAATAAAAGTTGCCGCACTCGTTCTATTTGAGCAACCTTCTTGCTTTTTCAAGGTATCGGAACCAATGTAAGTAATGATTTTTCCATGATTTTGTTCCTTTCGCTATACGACACCCTATTACTTGAGTCGTACAAAAATGATATAACTGATCTAGCACACTAGTACAAATAAACTCAAGTAAATTATATAATATAAAGTACATCCTTTATTCTAACTTCAATATTATTTTGCTTCTTCTTTTCGAGAATAATCAGGGAGGTTGTTCCACAATATGCCCCTAAAATGAATAATGGTACATATCTATATTTTGATATGCACCATAACATCCAAAGTTATTAAAACTTGCTCGCACACTTATTGAACTCTATCACCTGTAAGTGAAAGATAATTTATGCTCTTATTCTATTGGTATATAGATGTCTGTCTTACTCTTCTTTTTAAAATCTTTAGGTGGCTCGGTAACATATAATTCAAATGGAACAGAATCTCTAGGTGTATATTTATCACTTTTCAGTAACCAGTCTGAATAAGCATACTTCCAAGCCTGTTCATACTCACCTAAACTTAGCTCATAATGTAATACAGCATATTTCCCGCCAAACTTCATAGTACCAATTATACCTTCTTCTACTATTGTAGTATTTGAGGGAACAGTCATTGCGACACTAGTTCGCAAATTATTAGGGTCAGTTACGAATGGATTGTCATGGTATATAGTCATTACTTTTGTGAAATTTTCCTTGATTAAATCGTATTTCTTTGCGAATTTGAAGAGTTCATTGAACATGTTACGACTGTTTTTTCTAAACTCTGTGTAAGTACCTTTGAAGCGTATATATATGACTTCCACTTCATAATTCTCCACTGTAATCATTGGCTTTTCCACAAAATCAACTCCTTTGACATTAGTTTAGCGAAGAATACTTATGAATTCTTGTCGTTTCTTGCTTTTCTAAATTCCAATGGAGACATCCCTAGATGCCTTTTAAATGCTTTATTATAGGTACTTACATCATTGTAGCCATATCGAAAAGCAATATCAGTAATACTTAAATCGGTGCGGACAGCGAGGAATATTCCAGACCGCTCTATCTTTATTCTCGTAACAAACTGTTTGACAGTCTCAGAACTATACTTACTAAATATACGATGGAAGTGATACTTGGACATATTTGCGTTATTTGCTAAATCATCTAGTGAAATTTTTTCGCTTAGATTTTTCTCAATATAGTCTTCAGATTTGTTCATTAATCTAATATATTCGTCCATTCTACACACCAACCAAGTTTTTTTTAATTATAACTAAATAGATTTAGTGAATACCAGCTAAATATCTCTTCAAATTATCAACTTTTGAGTAGTCAAATTTATATTTTCTTTCTTTTTCTATGGTATTGAATCTATAAATTAATCTGCCGTTACTTTTAGCGCAGAATTTCACAAGCTCTTCTATATTTTAACCTACAAATCCAAATTTCTTTAAAGGCATTGTTCTAGAATATGTCTGAAGTAAAAGCTTATTAATATCCACCGTAATAAGAAAATGACAACACACGACAATTATTCGCATGGGTTGTCAATTGTAAATTTACATTTATTTTGAAGCTATTTGGCTACAAATGTTTAGTGAAAAATTCGTTCACTGCACTATAAATCTTTAACTCATTATCTTTTTTAGTTAACCCATGGCCTTCATCATCTAGCACGATATATTCAACATCTCGACCTTTTTCAGTTAAAATAGCGACAATTTGATCAGATTCTTCTTTGACAACTCGTGGATCGTTTGCTCCTTGAATGACGAGCATAGGCTTAGACATATTTTCTAAATAAGTAATCGGTGAGTACTCAATAAGCTTCTCTTTATCTTTTTCTGGATGTCCAACGATCTGTGTCACCATTTGTTTCCAATGCTCTGGCACTGTCTCAATGAACGAAAAAAGATCACTTGGTCCACAAATATCGACAATCGCTTTAAAGTATTCTGGATGCCTACCGTGAAGTAATAAGGACATATATCCACCGAAACTTCCGCCCATAAGAAAAACTTTTTCACGATCAGCGAGCCCATTCCTAAACAGAAATTCTAGACCTTCAATATTATCAAGCCTTGGTCCTTTTCCCCAATCCCCTTCAACCATTTTTGTGAATGCCAATCCGTATCCGGTAGATCCACGGAAGTTAGGGGCGAAAATACTATAACCTTCACTTAGGAGATACTGAAACACGCCATCGTAGTTTTTTCGTTCAGCATACTGAGGTCCTCCATGTGGCCACAAAATGACGTGATCGTTACTGATTGAAGAGTTTGCTTTAAAGTATAGCGCTTCAATTTCCATTCCATCAAATGATGGATATGAGATTACTTCTGGATCAACAAGCTGTTCTTCATTCATGCCCAAAATACGGTTATTCGTAAGCTTATCCCAACATTGTTCATTTATTTTTTTTCTGTAAATATTTGAAGGCTTTGTAGCAGATGTACCAACTAAATATACATTACCTTGTTTTGTCACTTCTAATTTGTTGATAACTCCAACAGGACTTTTAAGTTCTGTTAATTTTGCTGTTTCGATGCCAAAAGAATATAGTTGGTCTTCCACACCTCTCTCACTTACGATATATAAAAGGTGTTGTTTCTTATCATACTTAATCATTTTAAAGATCTCACCTTGAAGTGAAACGACTTTACTAAACTCTTTATCTTCTATGTTAAATTTTGCAATGTAAGAAAAGTCTTCACCACAATTAGTAATGAAATAAATGTCTGATTCTGAGGTGTAGACAACATCTGTGACTGTGTGTTGTTCACTTGATTCTGGTGTAAGAGAAATTAACTCCTCATTTATTTTTACATAGGCAAGCATATGAGTAGGAGAGAAAAGCTTGAGAAAAAGAAAACTTTTTTCATTTGGGCTTACATCAAATAAATATGTAGGTCCATCATCTCCAGAAATTAACGTCTCTTCAATCCCGGTATCTATGTGATAGCAATAGCTTTTAAGATAGGTTGAGTCATCCTTATTTGACGTATAGTATAATCGATTTCCATCTTCTGATAAGGTCGGAACTAAATGCTGATGTCCTTCTGAGGTTCTTATTGGATTCAGCTGTCCTCCTTCTGGTGTGATCATGTATAGTTGTGAATTTTCATCTCCATTATTATCAAATGCAGCAATTATGAACTTACCGTCTTTGTCATAGCAAAGTCCTTGACAGCTCTGATCATTGAATGTAAGAGGATATGGAAATTGATTAGGTAAATCGAGTCCCCATAAATTAAAATTCCCACTAATATTTGTACTGAAAATGAGCTGACTTTCATCATTGTTTAAGACAAAATCTTGAATTGTGTACGCACGTAAAAATTGCTCTACATCTGGCTTTTTATAAGTAACCACTCAAAATCCTCCCTTATATTTAATTGATTGATCAATCAAAAGTATAACATGTATTTTTTATAAAATACAGAAAATTTTGTAAAATTATTTATATTTAAAAATAAACGTTTATGAAAATCTCTTAAATAGAAAGTCTTTTTAAATTGTACAGTTGTTCTTAGTGTAAAATACGGGAACGTCCGATTTGGACGTTCCCGTTCTTATTAACTATATATACAACCATTTCGTGTTATAAGGTCAGGTCATTCATTTCTGGTTGGTTGATTAATATTTAATTGCTATGATTCTTATGGTATTGAGATAGCACTACATTCTTGCGCCATATTGTTGAATAACAATTCTCAAGTTGGGCAGTGGAAAAAAACTAGACTGATTAATTATTGTGTGTAATAGTATATTTCCACTCTTTAAAAAGCCTAAATCAATTCTTCAGTTTTACTACTTTCCCGGTAACAGGATTAACTATAAACTCATATAAGTCTCCATTTTTTAAATTAATTACATCAAAGTAGTAAAAGCCTCCTACAAAGTAATAATCGTGTATAGTCCCTATGGCATACTTGACATCATCTTCATCCGGATAATAAATTACACTGTTTTCATATTCTGATTGTATTAGAGTTTCCACCTTATTGTATGCAGCTTTATAGGTTAGGTTAGGAAGAATAGAATAAAAAAGTATTAATGGCCCAATATAAAACAATAATAATATAAGAATAATCTTTTTATACTTCTTATTTAATAAACTAAATAGTAGAATCTTACTTTCTCTATCAAAGGATTTATTCACTATGTAGGGTTGTATAAAAATAACCATATAAAACACTAGCGCATAAATAATATTTTTATAAAAATGCTCATTAACGTAAGATAATGTTACAAATTCTATGGAACTAAATACAATAGCCGCGTAAAACCAGACTTTTTTCTTAGACATCATTGTTCAGGTCAACATTAGCATAAAAGACCTTATCCCTCCTCAAATCGCCTTAATTTCTATTATGTTTCTTATATAGATTAGCTTCTCATTTGAGCAATTATATTCAATAAGAGTAATCATACCATAATACCAGACACCATACTAAACCATGCATAATATTGATTCTCTTTTCTTAATATTGGAAATAATACAATTAAAATTGCTCCAACCCCAAACGAAATTATCATAATTAATTGTATAATAGTCTCTTTAAATAACATTAGTTCCTCCTGAGTTACATTAACAACCTAATATCCATACCATTACTTGTGTTTCCTTAATAGGGTTAAGGTAGAAAGGCCCTCTACAAATAAGTTTACTATTTAACTACTTTCCCCGCCTCATGTTGTAAAACTTTAAATTTAAACGGCATTAACGACTAAACTACATCAGTAAGCTTCCTGTGCTTTCTCAAATTATAAATTCCACAGATTAAGTAGAAAAAAGAACTCGAACCAAAGATACTAAGCGTAATTACCAGGTTGAAATTGAACTGAGAGAGCACAATAGCAAAAACAATTAAGATAAATGAGTTTATAAAGTAAAATACATACTTAGGAGTGTTTTCTATTATAAATCCCTTTCTGTTCTGAAGTTTTTTATATCTCTAAAATTTAACTTAATAACAATTATTTTATAATCTCATTTTGAGCAATCGTTTTTCTCTAATCAAAACATGTTCACAATTTTATACTATAGCACTAACAATTTGAATGTGAAATAAGCAAACAAAGAAAGACGCTTTTCAGTATCATTTCTGAAAAGCGCCAGATTGCTGAAGTCATTATTGTTGAAAAACATCTGGCAGTTTAAATGTATCTATTCAGAAATTATCTCATTTCGATACTTATTCATTGATATAATGATATTTTTTTCCTTAATTATTTGCCCTGATTCGTCTTCCCATAGCACTTCTGCATATATTTCCTCAATATTTGCAATCGTTATTGGAGTTCCTTTATATATTAATGGTGATGGACTTTCGTATTTTTCTATTTATATCTCGTTTATTTTTGGTATGAAGCCACCTCGAGATTGCGAATATATCGTTTCTTCTTCTACTACTATTTGCTTACCTGTACTGTCCTCTATTTCTTTTCTAATAGCCGTATATACACTAAAATCATAGAAATTTGTTTTCAACCCATCTTTAGATAAAACTTGTATGTTAATACAAACTTATATTTCCCTTCGCATGGTATTTCGCTTTTTTTTCCATTGTAAAGATAGCACTTTACAATTGACTGATAGTCATTTATAATTGACCGCTAGTCATTTATAGGGGTTTATGACTATACAAATTAGATATGGAGGCTACGCAAATGGATAAAAATGTGATTTTAATTACAGGTGCATCATCAGGTATCGGAATAGAAACGGCAAAAAAATTAGTTAAAGAGGGTCATGTAGTGTACGGTGCAGCCAGACGTGTGGACAAAATGAAAGATATAAAAAAACTTGGCGCGAAAATATTAGAAATGGATGTGACGAATGAGGAACAGGTAGTTCAAGGGGTGAATCAAATCATAAAGGAACAGGGAAGAATTGATATTCTTTTTAATAACGCTGGATTTGGATTATTTGGAGCAGTTGAAGACATTAGTATTACGGATGCAAGATATCAATTTGAAGTAAATTTATTTGGTACTGCTAGAGTGACTCAACTTGTATTACCGCATATGAGATAACAACAAAGTGGTAAAATCATTAATACTTCATCTGTTGCGGGCAAAATTTATTCTCCACTTGGCTCATGGTATCATGCAACGAAACATGCATTAGAAGGTTGGTCTGATTGTTTAAGGTTAGAAGTAAAACAATTTGGAATTGATGTTATTCTCATTGAACCTGGACTTATTATTACTGAGTTCGGTAATAATGTTTTAGAAGGTTCAATGATAAAAAATTCAGGTGAAGGTGCATACCGCTCACTAGCCACAGATGTCAAAAGTAACACAAAACTCTTATGAAAAAGGAACTGGTTCACATCCAATTGTTATTGTAAATGAAGTTTCCAAAGCGATTAAAGCTACTAATCCTAAAACAAGATATGCTGCTGAACAATTTGCGAAACCCTTCATTTTACTTCGGAGATGGCTTAGTGATAGAATATTTGATAGAATTATGATGAGCCAAGTAAAATAAAGATTTAAGTAAAGTTATAGAGGTGGTTAGGAATGACCCTGAACAAGAGGGCGATGACAGACGACGCAAAAGCAAAAAAAGCTACTCATATTATAAATGTTGCACGTGAATGTTATATGAATAGTACTTTTAAAGACATCAAAATGTCAGATATAGCCCAAAAAGCAGGGGTATCCAAAGGCACATTATTTAATTACTTTACTTCAAAGGAGCATTTATTTACTAGTTTACTTTTAGTTGAGTATGAGAAATGGACGAAACATATTGAAAAGGTGTTAAGTGAAATTGACGAGATGGATTTTAACGACTTTAAGAAATTCTTTCTAAATGAAATGCAGCATATTCTGGACCCTAATTCTATATATATTCGACTGAGTGCATTAAAAAATTCAATATTGGAAAGTAATATGGATGTTGAAACGGTAGCTAAAGTTAAAAAAGAAATATATGATATCGGATATCGAATGTGTGCTTTATTAGCTAATAAATTTGAACCTTTTAGTCAAGAAGTTATGGTGGAGCTTTTTTTAATTCAAGATGCCATCATCACTGGATTTGCAAATACAGCAATTATACCAGATCACGTTCAATATGCACTTAAGAAACATAACTTAGATGGAGTTAGTTTGAATTTTAGGGAGTCTTCTTTAAAAGTGATGGAGTATTATTTAGATGGGTTTTATGATCAGTACACAAAAGAATAGTTATAAGTTTAATAAATGAAGTAGTCCTTGATCAATTTTAGATTTAAGGGCTTTTTTGTTTGGTCACCGTGTTGGCTGCTTATAGAACTTTAAAAACCTCTCTCATAAACAGAGTTTGGACTTAATATTTTTCATTATAGTGGAACCAAACTAATTAACTATGTCTAGATATAAGGATCTTTTTAACATTTATAACCTAATAAATAATTAATCAAAAAAACTTGTTATTCCACAATATGGCCCTAAAATCAATAAAGGCACATATCTATATTTCAGATATGCGCCATATCGTATTATGAGGTCAGCCAGTAACATTTCTGGTTGACCTTTTTTAATAGGTATTACTCATAAAGTAGTAGGGATAGCCTTAACTACATTCTTGCGCCATATTGTGGAATATAAAATTTACACTAAAAAAATTCTTGTAAATAATTTGTTAATTATAATTATTTCAGAATTAAAAATTCACACATTCTTCTTAACCGTTTTAAGAGACGTCTTTCGTATTGTATAAAAAATGCCCAAAAGCAGAATACACTAATTCATGATAATTCCAATAATAACCTCTTTTAAAACTGAACACTAAATCCATTAAATTTATGTATTCCTGTACCAAATTTTACGAGACCATTTTCTTTTAAAAAGATAATTCCTTTTTTAACTTCCCTCAATATGTTTTTTTCAAGACCTAATGAGTTATGTGAGCCATATATCATCATAACGTCCTCAATATTTGATATTCTTTCTAGAGAATCAACTAAATTAACAGGGCTTGTAGAAGGATAATAAGCATAAATTGGTGTTTGATCATAAAGTAAATCACCCGTGAATAGGTATTTCTCTAATCTATCAAATATAGATATATGACCTGGCGAATGTCCAGGAGTATGATAAATTTCTAGCTGCCTGTTACCCAAATCAATTACATCACCATCTTTCAATAAACCTGTCGGTTCACCTTGAAAGGGTTGATATGTATTAGGGTTAAATGTTTCTGGTGTGGGAATTGTTATGTCTCTACTTATGTGATCTCTTATTTGCTCTATAGATAATCCTCCAATCCCATTCACCAACCAATCTTTATCTCCCTCATGTACATAAATTTCCTTATACTCCCCATGGCTTCCGATATGATCAGCATGTACATGTGTAGTTAAAACCTTTATAGGTAATGAGGTTAGTTGATCAGTGATCCTTTTTATATTATCAATACCAAGTCCTGTATCAATTAAAGCAGCTTCCGAATCACCTAATAATAAAAATGAATGGACTTTTTCCCAATGTCCATATTCGCTTATAGCAAAAGTTGAATTTCCTATTTCCTGAACCGTAAACCATCTATCATTTATCAAAGTCATCATATACCCTCTCTTTCTATGATATAAAAATGTAATTATTAATATTTATTTTACAATATCAAACTTACATTCATTAATTTACCAATCTAATTATACTGAAAGGGTTTATCCAGAGTAAATATTAAACTTATAAAAGAAAATACTAAATGTACCTGTTTAAACGAAGGTTAATCTTTAACACTCAAGCCCAAATCATAAATAAAGGTGCATCTCTTAGAGAAATGTGCCTTATCGTATTATAAGGTCACTCAGATTGATATTTTATCTGGTTGGCCTTCTTTTTATAGGCTATTCTTTAGGTAGTCGGAGTAGGACGTGAGCGCCAGTGGGATTTGATCCCTCCGCAATACTGTCCACTCCAGAACCAATAACTTTTAACTTTATTCATTTATGTGTATACATTTTTTATTACATAATCGTTGTATAAGTATAGGGAGGACAAATGATGAAAAAAGAAAATATACTAGCCTCCTATCTTATCAATTTAGGAGAGGAAGTGCTCAGTTTATTACTAGTGAAAGGAGCCAAAAAAGAAGATGCCGAAGATATCATTCAAAACACTTTTTACAAAGTGTACACACTATTGGATGATTTAACAGAGAGCAGTTTACGACCATGGTTTTTTAGAGTAGCACTCAATGAATATATTGATCTGAAAAGAAAAAAGGATCAGCAGAACATCTACTTATCCGAGGAAATTTATTCAAAGCTACAATATACAGACCACGAATTTGATGCTTTTTTAAATAAAGATGAAATTTTCTATTTATTAAAAAACATAAAAAAAGAATACAAAGAAGTTTTCTTTTTAAAGTATTACTATGACTTTTCATATGAAGAAATTGCGAGTATGTTGGATATTAAAGTAAATAGTGTAAAACAAAATTTATATCGTGCACGTAAAACTATTCACTCAAAAATTGGGGGCAACCACTAATGAACAATTCTTTGACAAGTGCATTAAAAAAAGCCAAGCGGAAACAATTACTAAAAATCCTTATTACTTCAATTATAGTTGTACCTATTATGTTATTGCTTTTTTATAAAACTGGCAATTATTTTGCAGCCAAAAGTTCTACAAGACTTTACGAACAACTGTTCTTATATAATGCAATTGCAGAACCAAATATTCAAATCGATTCTCAAGTTATAAGTAACTCTTCCATGTTTGGGGGCAACATTGTGACGAATCGTTCAAAAAATATAAATGGTTATTTAGTACAATGGAGTACACTCACAAGTTCTTATGAATGGGGTGGAACTAATATTGATTACAATGAGTTAATACCGGGATTTTATAGTTCTGATACGGAATTCTATGAGTATGACAAACAAACAAAGAAAAAAGTAGCAACATTTTATCACCCTTCTATACAAAAGTACTATGATGGTGTACAAAACGAGATAGAAGAAATAACACTAATGGAAAATCACGTTGCCGAAGTTGCGATTTCTTTCAAACAACCTTATACTTTACAAGAAATCCAATCAAAAATTCCTGATAATTTAAACATCGTATGGTTGTATATGACATCGCCAATTGTAGATGAAAGTATAGGACCATCTGGTCTGCCGGTTTATGGTTTTGAACCATCTGATTCTCCGAAAGAAGCATATAAAAGCTTTATTGATTCACTTGAAAAATATGATGTGAATAATAATAACGACACAATTCAAGAATTTTTAGAATTCAACAAAAACAAACAGTTTGAAGAAGTTAATATTTTAGGGGTAATGCTAACTGGTCAAACCCAAAACTTTAAAGCCTTAGTAAATCAAGATTTTATACGTGGTGCCTCTGTAGGGGCAACTGCACAAATCGTTCCTTATATTAATCTAAAGAATTAAAGAACAAAGAGGCTGGGACATAAGTGGAAAACTAACTGGTTTTTATACATTACGCAAAAATAAAACCGCACGAAATCAAGGTTTATAAATTTGATTTCGTGCGGTTTCTTCATTTTAATTGGGTTTTGTCCCAGCCTCTCTCTATTTGTTACTAAACATAATGAAGAAAAATACTAATCTTTTGTTACAGATTAGCGCCATTTCGTATTATGAGGCTTCAACCAGTTACCTAGTTGATCCATTTTTAATTGATATTATTCTTAAGGTAGTCTGGTTAGCCTTAGCTACATTCTTGCGCCATATTGTGGAATAACAATTCTCAGGTTGGGAAAAAACTAATAGACTCATTAATCATTGTCGTTATTAATTTCATTATTAGTTCATTTTCTATCGTGATATATTCCATAATCCAGTGAAGGTTAATGGAATTGTAAATTTCAATCCAAATATACTAGTATCTCTTGGATT
>NZ_JAXBMC010000031.1:0-11123 GCF_033963865.1 Cytobacillus sp. IB215316
CGAGAAGAGCCATACATAAAGAAAGACGCTTTTCGGAATTATTTCTGAAAAGCGCCATATTGTTGAAGATAGACTTTACATATTTATACTTTTATTTTAACAAATTTCCTTTTCCCCACCTGGAGTATCATACCATCTTCGATATCAACTACAAGGTTTGAGTCATTTATCTTAGTGGTGTTAATCCTAATACCACCATTGTTAATCATTCTTCTAGCCTCACTTTTGGAGCTTTGCATCCTCAATTTAACCAATAATTCAACTATTGGTACCTTAAGAGATTCATTCCACTTTACTTCTGGTATGTCTTTAGGAATTGAACCTTTTTGGAATACTGTTCTAAAGTGTTCTTCTGATTTTTCTGAAGCTTCTTTACCATGAAATATATCTACTATAGTTTTACTTAAGTAGATTTTCGCATCCCTTGGATGGAGAGAACCGTCTTTTAACCCCTGAGATATTTGTTGCTTTTCCTCTATTGATAAGTCCGTTACTAGGTTAAAATATTTGAGTATTAAACTATCAGGTATTGACATAGTTTTTCCGAACATTTGGCTAGGTTCTTCTTCAATACCTATATAGTTGTTCTTTGATTTTGACATCTTTTCTACACCGTCTAGACCCTCTATTAATGGTAGCATCATCACCACTTGCTTTTCTTTTCCATAATGCTCTTGTAAATGTCTTCCCATTAAAACGTTAAAATGTTGATCAGTTCCACCTAACTCAACATCACTTTCTAAAACAACTGAATCATATCCCTGCATTAGAGGATAGAAAAATTCGTGAAGAGAAATTGGTTTCCCTGTAGCTATACGATTAGAGAAATCATTTCTCTCAATTAAACGTGCAACGGTTATTTTTGATGAAAGTTGAATTATATCTTCGAAATTCAGTGATGACAGCCATCTTGAATTGTAATATAACTCTACTTTATCCATATCCAATACTTTACTAAATTGATCAAAATATGTTTTAGCATTTTTCTTTACTTCTTCATCAGTTAATTGCTTTCTCTCTGCAGATTTACCAGTAGGATCTCCTATTTTACCAGTAAAATCACCTATAATTAATTGAACAATGTGCCCATTATTTTGAAATTGTTTCAGTTTATTCAATACAACAGTATGACCTAAATGAACATCAGGAGCTGAAGGATCTAAACCTAATTTAATTTTTAATGGCTCATTCTTTATTAAGGATCTTGAAATCTTATCTTTCAGTTCTGCTTCTGGAATAATTTCTTGAACCCCATTTTTGTATATTCTCAGTTGCCTCTCAACCTCCATTGCTTGTTCATGAGTAAGTTTCTCGACATTTCCCATTTATTCTTCCTCCTCTATATATAAAAAACCACGCCCCTAAAAAGGGACGTGGTTAACGCGGTACCACCCTTAATTGAAGATTCCTCTTCCTCTTATATCGAATAACGGCTCATCCGTTCTTTGCTAATTTGTGTTCACAAAGAAAGTTCAAGGAGGTAATTCGTTCTTATCTTTGTTCTGATTTCCACCAACCATCAGATCTCTATATACAGGGAGATAATAAACTACTAAATCCTATCATCACTTATGTTATTATTTTAATTTTTAATCATTTTACAGAATATATAATAATAAATCAACTTTATAAAAAAAATAATAACAAATCATTATTGATAAACACAATTCTATTACTGAAAAGCGCCATATTGTTGAGTAACATTTTCTTGTAGTCCAATAGTAAGTTAATCTTTAGCTTAGGACTATTCGACTCTTTAATCATTCTGTTTCCTAAAAATAATTGACGATGTAGACAGTTGCCAGTTGCACATTTTAGTAAACATACATTCACTAGTTAGAAGAGTCTCTCTTTAGAAAACGAAGGGAATGAACATAATGGCAAATTGTCAGTGCAAAGGTAATGACAACGAAATATTCTGTAGGTGCGAAAACACTCCTTTTACATTATTAGACGGTGGTCCGACTCCTTTTATGCCTATTATTTTAACAACCGACACGATAACAGTCACAGAAAAAGATTGGGTTGCAAAGGTTGATACTATGGTAGACATTCAAGCGTCTGTGGGAAATGGTGAAGTTGTTGATCTAAACTATGTAGTTGAGCGAATTACTGGTGGGGTTACTACAACATTATGTAACTATAATGTATTGGATGAAAGAGATAATCAATCTTATACATTAACCCCGAACAATACAGTTTGTGATCAACCACCACTGGGCTGTCATATGTATCGTCTATCAATTTTGGATAATGGAACTGGAGCATCTATGGTAACTCTTGACAACACTTGTCGCTGCATCAACGTCACTACTTTTCAAAAAGGTGAGCAAAGTAAATAAGTAATTTGTAGTAACCATAGTAAACATAACAAAACCCTTACTCAATGAGTAGGGATTTTTGTTATGGTCAAGATTGTCAATTCAAAGGTACAGTATATTATGTTTTTCCTCACTTAATGGTGAGGGCAATTTAAAATAGTAACCACTATGTCCATTGAAGTTACTACAATATTTGATTTATGGAATGTTGCTAAAAACATAGAGTAAGACGCTTTTCAGTATCATTTCTGAAAAGCGCCATATTGTCGAAGACTCGAGCCCCTTTTCGAATATTAATAAATGACAAAAAGATTAACTCAAAAGAAGAGAAAATTAAAGCTACATGGGGAAAATAAGGTAAAAATAATCGAGGGTGATATGACTTATGAAAAAAAGCCTTTTAATATTAATTACCTTCTTAACTCTATTCTCTCCCGTCCAAGCTGAAACCGTAACTGAAAATGATATACAGTTGCGTGATAACGTGATTCACATTTTGCTTTATCCCTTAATTGCAAAGGAATTGGAGAAGCAGTATGGCAAACCCCAACAATTTATGTGCCATAAAATTATCAGAATTGAAAAGCTACCCACAGGCACTTATATATTTAATGTTACTGTGCAGCTAATAACATTTGAAGGTGCTCACAGTCCTCCCAATGATTTAGTGACAATCACTCTTAGTAATGAAAAAACCCTAGAGTGGCATACTATTGATTTCAAACGAAAAAGATTAAAGCCAAATGAAATACCACCTAAATGCGATTGAAATAAGGTGTTTAATTAGTCCTACTGACGGATCTATATGTAATCTTATATGTTAGGTAGTCCTTTCCTACTGGAACCGAACCACCATTCCTCATTATGAGAAGTAAATTCAAGTACATTTTCATATTCCTTTTGAGGATAATATTTGTAAGAAAGGTGGTATAAATAATGAAGAAAAAATTAATTTCAGTTTTCCTTTTAGTCCTATTTTTAATCCCCACAACAGCAAATTATGCTGAAGATAATTATTACCATCCTGTTAAAAAATCTAATGAAGAACTGATGATGGATTTATTTTTAACCTTACTATTACCTGATATTAATAAAGCTGTTAATAATTATTACAAAGATTATCTCAAAACTAACACCACAGTTTATCCATACCAGATACAAATTGCAAAGATGGAAAGGATAGGAGGATATCGACGATTTGAATTTTTAATCACTATTGAAGTAACACCGGTTGTCGGAGCACATATTTCAGTTGGAAAAGATCAATTAACATTTTACATTTCTAGCGGTAAGTTAAGATGAAAGACTTTAAACATATAGAGACTCACAAGTTGCCTCCCCATTGGCAAGATATAATAATAAAGGAATTACCTTTATAAAGTAAGTGGTCCAGATAATGTGTAGAAAAAGCTAAATTATAATAAAAATAACTATAACTTCATGAAACCACAATGTCCATTGAGGTTACAAAATATCTTGGTTAAACATATTCCTCAAAACATACTGAAAGACGCTCTCCAGTATCATTTCCGAAAAGCGCCAGATTGCTGAATAATAAAATGAAATAGTCTTAAAAGAGAATAATAACAGTCTAAAAAAAGCATTCCGTTTGTTTAAGTACATTTATGCTCAATACTTAAACACTAATCAGTCCTCCTTGGAGTTCCCTGTTAAAAAACTAGACAAATTATGATCCAAAACAAAAGTTAAACTTGGTCCAGATTATTCCTTGTGTTTTCAAAAGTAACAATCTTACGAAAAGAGCCAAAAATCAATACAAATCGTTTGATAACGAATCAATAATAATTACAGGTAGAATAATACCTCTAAGAAAATAAACTTTAGAGGTGAATTTATTGCGATTTATAATACTTTTATTTTTACTATTACTATTTAATAATAATCCCGCAATAGCAGCCACAAAACACCCCAATCCTTTAGAAAGCCAGTTAATGTCTTTTATGACTGGTTTGCACGTACTCGAACCGAAACAAGCCGTAGAATTGTGGATATTAGGTGTGAATAACCGAAGCGGTGCTGTTCAATATGCGATGTTGTCCCCTTCGCTTCAGAAAGAATCAAGGATAAAATTTGAGCAAACTCACTGGGGGACAGGTCAGTCAAGCCCTTGGGTTAGTAATTTTCGTTTTACCAAAATAGAAAAGCTTAGCGAATCCAGAATGCGGTATACTGTTAAATATGAATTAGAGACATCATATGCAGGTTTTGGTAGTGGGCAGAAGATTATAACGGTGGAAAAGAATCTAGAACCATTTAGAGAGTATTGGTTTATTTCATCAATAACAACGAAATATAATCAATGGGAAGCATTTACCCCAGCCGAGACAGTTTTAAAATAGAGCATTGAAGTTTCTCCTTTTAATATCAAACGTTATACTTACCTAACCTATAGATAATCATATTTATTATGTTAGGACTTTATTGTTGAACTAACGCTACAAGTTAGCCCAATATTTATTAATTGACTCATTTACATTGGATGCGACTTTCTTCATCAGAAATACCTTTTTCAATTCTAACGTTGTTTATTTTCACACCATTTTCTGGAGTATCGGTCAACATAATATGAACCCTGTCATAAGGATCCTCATCATGATGAGCACTATAATTTAACGCACTTGCATTGATGATATGTCTCCTTATATCACCACTTATTCTTTCAATTTTATCTATTCTCGGACACATAATAAAGTCTGAATAAGTTTTATCAAGATAGCTAAAATACCTTGCATATAAAGTTTCTTCAAGTAACTCTTCTTTTGAAGGGCCCACACTTTCAAACTTCCACCCAACTAAAATCCAATCAAACAGTTCTAATGATTTCAATCGGACTTTCATTTGATTTTTGGTATATATCACTTCACCATCTGCTACTGTGCATTCCTTTGCTTGTTTTTTAGAAATACAATTATAGGCAGGTTCAATAGTTTCAACTTCCCCGCTTTTCATTTTAATTTTCAATTTAGAGATGGGGGTGTTGTTTGTTTCTAAGTCAGTTGGCCCTTCAACAGAGCTTGATGTGTTTATCCATTTTACTACCTTATCAATGGTTACTTCTTCATAAGTATACTTAAAAGTACGAGTATCTCCGTTTGAACGTTTTGCTTCGATGAATAAAACATCTTGTGCTTTTATCTTTGTTTGTAAACTTGCTAGAGCTAATTGCGTTGATGAGAGTAGTCCGATAAAAACTATATATATTATGATTTTCCAATATAATTTATTTATGGTATCAACACCTTTGGAAGTAGTTTGTGTGTAGTTTGACCTTCGACTAAAAATAAATTCTCCTAATTTAACTTTCTTTATTTTGTAACTGCTAGAGGTGATGGTAAGAGCTATGTTTACGCAAATTTCAATCTGAAATATGCTCAGTATGCCTTAACCGTTTTTCTTGTATAATTAGTGTGAGACATTTAAGGGTCTAGATGATAAAAAGCAACCTCCAATACAAAGATTGGGCATTACAGATAAGAAATTTAAGATTGAAGATATTTTATATATAAGATAATAACTGCAGATAATAACTTCTAAGTATGTTTACTAAAAGAATCAAGGGATGTGGTTATTATCAAGATAGTAAAAATCCTTGTCTTGTTTATTATTCTGACCTTCTCAATTTTCAACGGAGCTGAAGCTAACTACACAAGTGAAGAATTTCAAAGATCACTTTTTGACATTGGCTTTAAGGAGGTTAATGTTGCATTGCAAGAAAGTATAGACCACTTTAAAAGGGATATTGTATTGCCAGTACAAATACCTTCAATTGAATTCACACACAGTTTTGGAAGGTTTAGTGATTTGGAAGGAGTCATAAACGATGGATTTGAAATTGAATACCGGCATATAAATAAACCGAAAAATCACTATATGATTAGGGTCAGGCCAGTTAAATATGGATTACCAATTAGGAATGAGCATATTAAACAATCTTTCAAACTAATAGATGGAAGCAAGGCGATTTATAGTACAAATATCGCTAGGGGATTTAATTTATTGATATTCGAAAAAAACGGTTGGCAGTATATTCTTAATATCAATAAAGCTGTTTCAGATCAAGTAAAACCAGAAATATTATTAGAGATAGCAAACTCCTTAAGTCTATAATCAAAACTTCTTAAAAATCATTAGTTATTAAAACCGATGCTTTTTTGTGCTATTTCAATTGTTAATTTAATTGCTAAATTATATACAAAAAACTGGCTTGATGAGGCCAATTTTCTTCAAAATAATTAATACTAACTTTGATATATATAGGAAAATAAATTAACCCCACGAAAAAAACCATATACTTATACCTATGGTAAAAAATCATATTACTATATTGGCATTAAGCATAGTTGACGAATAACCCATAGGCCAATTACCTAACATGACTAACACTTTTCAGTATCATTTCTGAAAAGCCCGATTCGTATTATGAGGTCAGCGAGTAATTTTTCTGGCTGACCCATTTTAAATGGGTATTATCCTAAAGGAGTCAAGGTAGCCTTTACTATATTCTTGTGCCATATTGCTGAAAATCTGTTTGATTATTATGAGAATTGAAGTTTAACTCAAGAGCTGTCAACAAGACAACTGTAAAACTAATAACCTACAAGTATTTTAGCACGGATTAATAACTGTATTTCCCAAATTCAATCGTAGCTCTGTCATGACCACTAAACCAAACCATTAAATTTGGAGTCTCTAGAGAATTATCAATTGTTCCGAATCTAAAATCCATACCGAGCCAACCATGATATTGATCTTCCCTAGAATCATAATTACCACTAGCATATAATTGAGCCTTTTCCTTGTCCTTCCACAATGAAACGTATGGATAATATTCTTCATCAGAAAATTCAACTGCAGCTCTCATTACAAGCACTTCGGTAGAGGTAAGATTGTCATCGATATTAGGGACATATACGACAAATTCATTTTTTCGATTTTTTGAGTGGGTTGAGATGATTTCATATTTGAATGGAGGGAGCTCTAACATTTGATGAATTAATGAAAGTTCACTTAACTTATATTTAGTTTGTGAGTCTTTTTGTTCAACCTCTAATGTTTTGACATATTGAGAATTCACTTCATACTCTGAGGTCATTAATTCTAAGCGCTCTTTCATTTCTCCGTTTTCTTTTTGCAAATGGTACTATTCATAAAACATCCAAGCTATTAAACAAATAGAAATTGTAAAGAATAGTTTCACCAGCTTTCTTTTATTCATATAAGTTCCTCTCCCTCTTTACTAAACATATTCAGAGTAAAAACAATAAGCGTAAATTCTCTAATTAATTTAAAATTCATCTTTGCAAAATAGAACACTTTTATTGTTCCTAGAAAACGCCATTGGAAAAGGAAAGTTTTTACTAACTATTTAAGGTTCATTGGTTTACTTGTATTTTTCCTTTACATCTTTTTTTAGTTTGTTAAACCTTCCATACTCATCACCAAAATATTCAAGGTCTTTAATATCTTCATATTTTTCTACCTTATTCTGTTTTTTAGCTTCTTCCTGCTTTGATAAGTCATACTTTCCTTGAAACATGCCAACAATTACATATCCATGACTAGTTGAACTTTCTCTTAACAAGAGTACATAATTTCCTTTTTCATTTACAAGGTTATATCCTTCAATAGAAACAAATTGATCATTCTTAAAATAAGCTGGCTCAAAAACAGTAATTATATCTTTCTTATTTTTATCTCCTTTATAAACTTTTTTTATTTCAATTTCTGATTCTATTGTTGTTTGAACTAAATGACCGCCTTTGAAGAAATCTTTCTGGTCACGCTCTCCAGTATATTTCCCTTTAATTATTAAGTCAGCATATTCTTCAACTTCAGTGATGTCATCGTATAAGTCAAAGTCTGCCATTGATTTTACCACACTCGCATTATCGTTTACTAAAACGGTTTCTTCCTTAACAGAAACACCATTAGTAGATTCTCCTACACTATTACAGCCAGATAATAATATGGTAGATAACATAGTTAATATAGATAGTGATTTTATTAATCTCATTATATTCGACCTTTCTCTATAGATAATTATTAATCAGGATACTTCCATATCTGTTGTAGTAAAAACCTTCTAATTAGTCATAAGTTTAATTGATTTCTTATAAGTTGCAGTTAGGACAGTTATAAAAATACTAAGTAAACCGAGAATACAGTATATACTAGTAAAAAAAGGTAATCCAGCGTCCCCTCTAATAAACGCAATCGTCGAAGTAACACTAGAAATTGTTTTACTTATTGCCTCTTTATACATGGCACCAACTCCATAGATGATCACTTTTTCCAGTATCCAAGGAACTATGCTTACCAGTAACCCCACTTTATATGGCTTTGAGAAAAACTTTCTCACAAAGATCCCTGCACTTAGATATGGTATAACAATCAGAAAAAAACCAATAAATATTCCTGAAAGCCTCCAATCCTGGTCAATGGATCGTTGAAAGATCAACACAAAAAGTGTGGCTGACGCTAAATAGGTTAGTATATAAACTATAATCACTATTGTCCAACCAACAATTATATCCCCCATAGATGCTCTATTCACCTTTAACCCCCACAATGTTATTTTCTCCCTATGTATCCATATTTCTCCTAATGATTTTACACTATAGAACTAACAATTTGAACGTGAAAAAAGCAAACAAATAGAGACGCTTTTCAGTATTATTTCTGAAAAGCGCCATATTGTTGAATAGTTAAAAAATTAATGTATTGCCACAGTTCTAAGTTATTACTATTATACTCACTATTAAAAGATGCAAGATATATCAATGAAGTTCTTTAATAGCTGAAACAACTAAGTTTCCATAGGTATTAATATCCTCTAAGTAGCTATAATGTTCTTTTGGAGTCTCACATAAGCTATTATACATTCTAACCGCAACAGTAGTATATTTAGGTAACACAGTACAAGAGCAATTCGATGCACCAAGTATTTGAAATGATCCTTCAGGTAATTCAGAACTCATTTCATTATAACTACATGAAGTTTCACTATCTTTAATCCACCAGAGAAAACCGAATTTCGGATGTTTTTTAGGTAGATTACTTGGACTTTGAATTGTTGTTGAAAGTTCAAAAATCTCTTTGGCTAGTACTTGTTTATTATTAACCAATCCTTTATTCAAATGAAGATTACCCCAATAAGCTAATTCTCTAGCACTGACATATAGATTCCTATCCTCTCCAGACCTGGATCCTAGCCTAATAGTTGGGTAGTCTATATGTGAATGTATATCACACACTAGGGTGCTTTTTCCTTCTGTCATCCACCCAGTTTGGCTCCAATTGAGGGGTTGAAAAACTCTTTCTTTCAGCACTTGGGAAATAGTTTTCCCAGTCGAAATCTCATGAATTTTTGCCAATAAATCTGGTCTTTTTCCTTCAATGTTTGTTCCAATATTAAAGATACGACTTACTTTACCTCCATTAATTTTTAATCCCGTACATCGTGTTAATAAATGTCTAATGGTTGTCTCTCCTAATGTTTCGCTATCCAAATCATTAAAAAAGTCACATAATCTGTCATCTAAATTGAGATATCCCTCAAACACAGCTAATGCTAAAGCTAAGCCAACATAAGTTACCCTAGTTGAATAAACGTTAAATTGTGATGCACCATCTATCTTTCTCGCACCTTCTTCAAAATGATGTGTACCTGAATACCATTCGTGAATAATTTCATTATCCTTCATTATTACAAATGCAGAACCTGAGGAAGAGATTTGCTTTTGTACTCCTTCATTGTAACTATCAATAGCACCAAATATATTCTTATTAATTTTTGTATACATCCCCAACCTCCTTTTTATTACTTTTCAATAAATGTTTCTATCTTTTTATATAGAAAATTATCTATGATAAAAATTCCGAAAGACTTCAATTACCAAAGGAAATACACAGACCATTAACAATATAAATCCACTATATTGAAAAACAAACCACAACGACTTTATCTATTATATCTTCCCAAAAGAAAAAATGAGGGACAGGTAAAATTATCAATACAAATCCAGCTATAAACCCGTAAAAATATGTACGTTGCTTATCCATCTTAGTTCTCCTAATATATATTTACATTCAAACTCTTTAATTGTTTCCATTTTAGAAACTCACTAAATAACCACAATTAGACCTGTAAAAAACGTAAGTTTTTCCTGTATATCTATATTTACCCTCCTAATTGTACAATATAAGATTGGCAATTTGAACGAAGAAAAAGTAAACAAATAAAGACGCTTTTCAGAGTTATTTCTGAAAAGCGCCATATCGTATTATGATCTCAATCATTCATTTTCCTTATTATTTCGGTAACTGGTATACCCCTTTACTAGATTCTTGCGCCATATTGTGGAATAACGTTAACGGTTGATAATTAGTAAACACAACTCAGCATGTGTTTACTAACAACTCATGTTACAAAAACTTTATATGCAAGAAATTCGGGGAATAATTAAATTACCCCTCTTCAAAACCTTTATAATTCAACATTGTATTAAATCATGTATATTCGAATAAATTTCAAAGCTAAAAAAACTTTGATAAATCAAGGGTTTTTAGTAAGTATTGGTTCCTATAGTTGCTATTATGCAAACTAGTTTTGCATATGGTATCATATCTATGTATTTGTAAAAATATTAAGATTTATTATTATTTTACAATTCAACAAAATTATTCAAATAATCTCAAGGTTTTTGGAAAAAAGAGACATCATGAAAGATATATATTTAAAAATATTATTTATATTTAGAACTAAGATTTGATATATTCATT
>NZ_JAXBMC010000032.1:0-9435 GCF_033963865.1 Cytobacillus sp. IB215316
AAAATCTACATAATTCAAAATGTAGATTACCGAACCTTCTTATTCAACAATATGGCGCAAATCTTAAAGATAAGCGTCTTTTTTTATTTAGGGCGATACACTGTAAAAAGGATTGCCTGAAAGATAAACATTTGAAATAATTGGTATTAAGTTATAGGGTAGAGGTTATTTACTCAAAGAGGAGGACCTTATGGAAACAAAGGAAAAAGACTTGTATTTTATCAATGAAACTGAAGGATATAGTTCTGAGATTGGAAAGTTAGTTTCGATGATGGAATACACAAGATATACCACATTAAAGGAAATAAAAGAACTATCATTGGAAGAGCTTGATTATCACTTCGATGGTAAAAGTAATTCTATTGGTATGCTCCTTTATCATTTGGCAAGTTTAGAAAAAGCGTTTCAAATAATGACGTTTGAAGATAGAGAATTAACAGATAAAGAATGGGAAGAACTTAGTGTGGGTATTACTCTTAGTGATGATGCAAAAAGAGAAATAAAAGGGAAAGACATAAGCTTTTATGTAAATATGTTGTCTAAAACAAGAGAAAAGACATTATATTACTTCGCAAAATACACAGATGAATGGTTAGATAAAGTTACACCTTTTGGTTGGGATTATCCTGCAAATAATTATTTTAAATGGTTCCATGTTTTTGAGGATGAACTTAACCATCGAGGACAAATCAGGATGATTATCAAAAGGTTAAATGATTAAGAAATCGGGACTTTACTCAAAGATAAATTTATTTGTTGTTATATCCAATTTTCTAATTTAAGTCTTCAACAATATGGCGCAAGAATATAGTAAATGCCATCTTAGCTATTTTAAGGATATTACCTATTTAAAATAGGTCAACCAGAAAAATCCTGGCTGACCTCATAATACGATATGGCGCTAATCTGTAAAAAGGGTTAGTGCTTTCCTTCATTTTAGGACTAGATTGTGGAATAACAAGTTATTTTTATTTGTTCATTTTGTGGAACCATTATTGAAGAAACATTCAACTCTAATCGACTCAATACCGATCGAGTCGATTAGAGTTGAAAGGGGCGGGTGGAAGGATAGTGGTAGGAACACATTATTCGGACAATTGGCTTGAATTAAGAAAGGATCTAGCATTTAATAAACGTGTAGTTAATTGTGGGCGATGTTGAGAAGTGTATAAGGAAAGACCTCAATTATAGATCTATACCATTCCCTATTCACTTGGCATAAAACCAATGACCTTGTTTGTATAAGGGTCGATTATTATTATTGGTGTACCAACAACGCTATTCTCTTTGTCTTCAAAAGAAATAGACAACACTTCTTTACCTTCATAAGTTTTATCAAATAATTCATAGTTTTTATCAATAACGACCTTTGTTACTTTGGCGCTCTGCCAATTATCCTTTGCAGTGATATTCCATCCTTTCTCTTTAACGAAATTCCAAGCAGTATCTCTCGCTTCATTATAACTATCTGTTTCACTTTGATTTTCAGCACAGCCAACTAACAAAAGTATCAAGAAGTATGTAAATACTAAATATAAAGCGATTTTTATCATGTTTTTCCCCTTTTTGTATTAGACGTTAAAAACCGTTATTAGTTTCAATACTTTTAAACCCTTATTCCACAATATGGCGCAAGAAGGTAGTAAAGGCTATTTGGACTACTTTAAAGATAGTTACCTATTAAGAAAACACATGTGATAATATGTTTTATCCACAAGGAGGAGATGTGGTAAGTAAATCGAATTATGTTATTAACTCTTTACTACTTAAGAGAATCTCTCTTTTTGTAGAGTGTAAAGGAATGGGGAGAAAGAGGAGGGGAATTTATATGAAAGTATACACTTTAAGGGAAAACTACGATCGATTTATTGAAGAGTATGAATATGATGCCTATTCTATTCCTTTTGAAGGTGAAGAAGAGTTGGGGTCAAACGTTATGGGAATAAGTGAAGTAGAGCTTCCTAAAATAATTTATTGTACTGCCGATTTCAGATTCCTTCCTCATAAGACCGATTATCCTCGTGTCGATTTTAATGCACCAGTTTTCAGCAAAAAAATGCTCGAAGTCTTTTTGGAGCTTGGTGAAATACAATTCAGGAGTGTTCCAGTAATTATGGTGGATGATTCATACTTAGACGATCCATTCAAAGGAGATGGAACATTAAAGGATGTAGTTAATTGGATAGAGTACTTGCTTGTACAACTGACTGAATATACCAACGTGTTTGATTATGGTAAATCTGAATTTGATGAGTGTATTGTCTTCCCCGGTGATGTAGGAGTTGTTCATAAATTAGTATTAAAGGAACCAAAAGGTGGATTCCCTCCAATATTTAAAGTTGAAGAATGTGAGGAATATATATTCATAAGCTTTGAAGCTAAGAAAGCTCTAGAGAAAGCAGGAGTAAAAGGATGTGAATTTGAACCTGTAGAAGTTTCATGATAACAGACACTATACTAAATAAATTTATGGGCATTTATAAGTTGAAGATAATAATTATGGGGTAATAATAGGTGGAACTATAGATTTCCAGATTGAATCAGAAAATGAATTATCGAATAACGAAACATAATGTTTAATGAGTCGAATAGTTCAAAGACTACATAACAATATTATTCAACAATATGGCGCAAGAAGGTAGTAAAGGCTATCTGGACTACCTTATGGGTAGTTGTCTATTTTTCACTTATTTCATCTAATATTCGGGGGATCCATTTAAACTAACAATGGTAATGACAGAGTGAGTTTTAGTATCAATGACTGAAACATTAGCTGAAATAACATTTGTAACATATGCACAGATCATTAACCACCTTTAGTGAAAAATGTTAATTCATTATATGTGAAGAGATGGGAATAAATTTAAAAAGAAAATGTAGTAACTTCAATGATAGTTGTGGTTACTAGAGTCCTTGAAAAGCTAATTAAAAAGGTGGAGATGCTGTTACATAAGCTAACTTTCCATCTGGTGTGAAAACTACAAAACCTGGAGGTAAATCAACTTGAATAGTAGCGATAACAGAATGAGTCTTTACATCAATAACAGATACGGATCGGTCTGGACTATTAACAACATAAATGAGTTTTCCATCGGGTGAAATATCTAGGTTTACAGGCGTTTGCCCAACTATTATAGTAGCGATAACAGAATGGGTTTTTGTGTCAATAACAGATACAGAATTATTGCCACTATTTGTAACAAAAACAAGCTTTCCATCTGGTGTAATAGCGTTGTTTAATGGACCAGTGCCAACCGGAACATTTGCAATAACAGAATGAGTTTTTGTATCAATTACTGATGTAGAACCGTCTGCAATAACAACATAAGCTAGTTTCCCGTCTGAGGTTAAAGAAATCCTATTTGGGGAATCCTGAAGATCCAGAGTAGCAATAACAGAATGAGTTGTAACATCAATAATAGTAACTGAGTTATTGAGATTAGTAACATATGCAATTTTTCCATTTGGGGTAAATGAAACTGATGATGGACTTTGGCCAACTAAAATAGAAGCAATGATAGAATGTGTTTTTATGTCAATGGCAGAAACAGTCCCCACCAAATTATTGTTAACTACATAAGCAAGTTTTCCACTAGGAGAGATTTTTAGATTAACAGGTGTTTGTTCAACTGGGACAATAGCAACAATAGAATGAGTTTTCGTGTCAATAACTGTAACGTTATCATTACCTTCATCAACAACATAAGCAAGTTTTCCATCTGGTGTAATTGCCAAAGAAAAAGGTCTATTTACTTGGCTGTAGAAATCAACGAATGAGTTTTAACATCAAAAACAGAAACATCTGAAGTGTCCCCAATATAAGCAAGTTTCCCGTCTGGTGTAAAAGCAGGGGTTGAACGAGATCCAACAGGAAGAGTAGTAATAACTGAATGGGTCTTAACGTCAATAACAGCGGTAGGCAAAAAATCACCTCATTAAATTATTTGTTATAACAAAGGTATGTGGGGAATTCTTATTTTGATACAAAATGAGATGGTTTTATTAAAGATATCAACTTTAGAGTAGATACAGAAGAAAGTTTTAGTAAACACAAGATAGATTGTGTTTGATAGGGGGATGTTCAGAAGATAAAAGAATGAGAGATTAAATGTATAATATGTTAAATTCAACTAATGTTATTCAACAATATGGCGCAAGAATATAGTTAAGGCGATCCTGAGTACCTTAAGGATAAGTCTATTAAGAATAGGCACCAGGTATAATTTGCGAATCTTATAATACGAAATGGCGCATATCTGAAAATAGGGATATGTGTTTATTCATTTTAGGGTAATTATTTAGGACAACCATTTAAAGAAAGTTAGAAGGTATGTTAGAGTTATTAGTTGATTATGAGGATTAGATTAAAAGTAATGAATTACTAACATTAGCAATATTTACCAAAAAAATCTTCTCTACATTCAGTATGATTATTTTTGAGGTGAGTAAGTTGTATTACAGTGAAGTAACGCAAAGGGTAATCTCATATATTGAAAGCAATTTGACGGAAGAAATTCAACTTGATACTTTCCCATCTGTTATTGGTTATTCGAAATATCATTTGCTACGTATTTTTAAGCAAGAAACGGGTAAGTCCATAGGTGAATATATACGTCAACGTCGATTAGCGATGGCTTCAACGCTTCTTTTCCATACCGATGAATCAATATTAACAATTGCATTTCTATTCCATTTTCAATCTCAAGAGGCGTTTACAAGAGCATTTAAAGAAGTGTACGCTCTGCCACCTGGGAGATATCGAAAACTAATGAAAGCTGTACAAATGATAGAGGAGGATGAAAAATTGACAACAAGCAAACAAATTAAGGGCTGGGGCTTAAGTGGCTCTAACCCCGAACTTTATGAATTAGTGGTAGATTCGAATGTGTTTCATACAGGAACAAAATCGGGACTACTTTACTCGAAAGGTGTAGTAAACAAGCAACAATTTGCTACCATGATGCAAGGGTTCCAAGCGCACGACTACAAAGGGAAGCGATTAAAATTTTCATGTTTCTTAAAAACAGAAAAGGTGGAAAAATGCGGTGCTTGGCTTCGAATTGATAATGCCAGTGGGGATGCCATTCAATTTGATAATATGGATAATCGTTCTATTCAAGGAACAACAGATTGGAATCACTATTCAATTGTGTTAGATGTTCTGGAAGAAAGTGCTTCTATCCATTTTGGGGTATTATTAAATGGAAAGGGTAAAGTTTGGGCGGATGGTTTTCGTTTTGACGAAGTAACTGAAAAAATACCTACGACCAATATGCTTTCGGTCGAACAGCTTCCAAAACAACCTAATAATTTAGATTTTAGTCAGGATTAACAGATGTTTCTGCTTTTCGATTTTCTAGTTGACTTACTTATTGGCTTATATATGTCGCTGGGCATTGGAACTAATGAATATAAAATCAATGTTAAAATTGAAAAAATGGCAAAGGATTACCCTGAGGTTTTGGATTATTATCAAAAATACCAAACATTATTTGAAAAGGATAAAGAATTGAGTGATGCTTTAATACATCTAAATCTCAAAGATCCTGAGGAAACAAAAGATGTTGTAAAACTTATCTACATAAAAGTAAGCCGTTTTGAATTAGCATAGATATAAATAATCAGGGGACTATTGGTGAAAGAAGAAGTAATTACTATTAAGGATGAGATCATATTTATATCTTGAACAATACCAGCTAATATAAGTCAATACTTTTTAGAAAATCATAATAGATTTAAGATGATATAATAAAATGGACATGACAAATAAGCTTCAATATCTTTAATTGAAGTTTTTGTTAGTTGTGTAATTAATTGTATTGATTTATGCAGTATACATTTGCTTATGCTTTAATACGGCATAAATCCAATGAAATAGCTTGTTGGCGCAAGCTATGATGGCTACTTTGTGAGGCTTGCCCTCACTTCTTTTTTGTCATAATACGTTCAGATTTTCATGTTGCGATTATTTGTTAGTCCACACGTTCAAAACCACTTTTTGACTATTATTAGATCTGGAAAAGCAGAGTTTAATTTAAATGGAGACTTTTTTTAGTGTCTACTCTATAGGGTACATTTTAGTTTAAGAGTAGTCTTTCTTATATTTCACTTTAATACTTTTTCTAATTGAACTTTTGGATTCCAATTTTTAGGCTGTCTTCTCGCATTGGAATACCAATTATACCCTTCTTCAATCCATTCTTTACGATAGTCTTCAAATGAAGATCCATCATGATCATCTGAATAACCATATTGAAATCCACAACAAGGACAAATTTCATGTGAACCATAATTGTGCTTATCATACGCAGGTTCAAATAAACCATCATACCCACAAATCGGGCAGGTATTCATATTAATCACTCCAAATTTCAGTCTATAAATCTGTTCCTTTTTGACGTTTATAATAATCGTAAATCTAGTTTACATTATAGAAGCTATAGGAACCAATCAATTTATACAAACGTTGATATAACAGCACTCTTTTAAAGGTGAAATTTTTGGAATATACATGGTTTTATACATTGTTGATATATCATGATTCTTTTTATTACAACTAAAATAATTTCCTCGATTTTTTGTATAAAACTTTGTTGCTTAATTGGGTATTATTAAACACAAGGTCAAGTATGAATCATAAAGTCTAATCGGCTCAATACCCAAAATGTAGTTTGCACTAAGAGTAGATAGAAGATCTCATAGGCTTCAACACCTTTTTTGTTGTATTTATAAATCTGTGAACTTTGTTTCTCAGATAATTATCATTATCTTGAACAATGGAATTATTCCACATTGTTTGATTCATATTTGGAGAAAATAAAATACTGCCTTGCTAGTTTAAGATAGACGATGATAATAAATCATCAGCTATTCCATTCGCAATTTCCCCAAACATATTTGCACATACTGGCATTAGTAAAAAATGGTCACACTCTTTTCCTAGTTTAACGTGTTCTACACTATCTGAAATGAATAAATCTGTATGTATGCTATCACTATAATATTTTAATGTTTCGTAGTTTACAAACCTACTTGCATTTTTAGTAAGTATAACGTTTACCTCATAAAGTTTACTTAATATAATTGCATAGCTGTCAATGTTGCTTGCTCCTATTGTTCCAAAGACCCCTAATGTTATTTTCTACATCCTAAATACCCTTTCTATTATGATATATTTCTTATTTTAGAATAATTTTCTATAAAACTCTTGTTTTATTAGAATGATTTACCTATAATAATTACTATGCCATAAAAAAGGGCTTTTTACATTGGCGTTAGAACCGTATTTTTGGGGACAAATTCAATGTTAGGGGTTCTCTTAATTAATGGGAGATTCTTAAAAATAAAGATAGCAGGGGCGAATAAAAATTGATTTGGACATATTTTATTATCTTTTTGTTAGCAGCAATCCCCTTTTTTGAAGTATTAATGATAGTGCCAATTGCAATTATTGGTGGTATGCCAGCAATTCCAGTTATCATTATTGCCTTTTTAGGGAATTTATTAACGATAATTTTACTTATTGCGTTTGTAGACTCAGTTCGCAATTGGCGTAAGAAGAAAAAAGGCAATAAAGAAAAAAGCGAATCTAAAAATAAACGTGCGAAGAATATTTGGGATAAATACGGATTGCCTGGCTTAGCATTCATAGGGCCGTTTTTTGTAGGTAGTCATTTAACAGCACTATTAGCTATCTCATTCGGCGGTACACGTTCAAAAACGTTAGCATTAATGACATTTAGTATCGCAACTTGGGCAATTTTACTTGGTAGTGCAGCATATTTGGGTTTTGATTCTTTAGTAAAAGATGAAGAGGGTTTTGGTTTTATCACAAGACTTTTAGATTTAAATAAATAATAAACATTGTTCAGTTATATGGCGCTAACCTGTAACAAGGGTTAGTGCTTTTCTTCATTTTAGGGAGATGTTGTGGAATAATAATGATAAAAATAGTTGCTGAAATAAGGAAGTTGATAAAGATATACGTATGTATATGAATAATAAATTAGTTGAAGGTAAAGAAATGATTGTAAAAAACCTTTGACAATTAATTGGTCTTTTTATACAATACAAGGTGTAAAACATATTTTACACCTTATTTGTGGTGGTGACAATAAATTGGAAAATAAAATTAAACAATACAGAGAGAAAAAAGGTTTATCACAGGGTAAGTTAGCCGATCTATGTAATGTTAGTAGGCAGACAGTAAATGCAATTGAAAATAATAAATATGACCCCAGTCTTCAATTAGCTTTTGATATTGCATTTCACCTAAATAAACCTATGGAAGAAGTTTTTAATCCTAAAAGAGGAGATGACATTTAGAGTAATCAATTATTATACAAAGGAGGAAGAAAGATAAATCATGAGTACTAGAAAAGTTGGGGGACTTATTTTCGGATTAGCAACTTTAGCTGTACTTGGTTTTACAATCTTTAAAATCATTACAGGTAAAGAAGTTGGATTTAATGAAATCTTTGTGTTTAGTAGTTTATTTATGGTATTTTTTTCTGCTATTACATGGGGAGGAGAAAAAGAAAAAGATGGGATTTTACAGAATGAAGAATTAGGAAGAAAGATTACCGAGCAAAGTTCAAAAATTAGCTATTATATTTTAGTAGTAATTATATTAATCTTTGTCTTCTTGGATTATTCTTTAAACGGTACATATAACTTCTTTATCTTAGGGATTATGGGTATAGCGATGGTTTTGTTACCGTTAGTAGAATTTTTAGTTTCACGAAAGTATCAGTAATTCATTATAGATAATGACTTTATGTAGAAGGGTGTAATGGATAGAAAGAAGAAATCTATTTATATAAACACTCCAAAATTCATTAATTAACATTTTATTACAGATGTGAATGACAATCAGGTTTTAACAATTAAACCTTAGGTTAGACATAAACCAATCTATTATTTGTAAGAAAGATATCTAATGCTACAGTTCTCGAGTATTGCATTTATACTATGTCCAATGATTTTTTTAATATTTAGGAGGGATTATGTTGAAGAAAACTACTGATACTAATGAGTTTGAGAATACAATAAATGCTATTAGGAATCTTTCAGAAGATGATGCTAAATCATTGTTAAAAGTAATCTATGGATATGTCAATACTGCTATGACAGGAAATGGCGGAGATAAATTCAAATTAGAGGTTATAGATGAGGTATCAGATATTTATAAACGTATTCCAGATTTAAACACGTTAAGAAATAAATAAAAGTACTAAAAAACTGATTAGTGTTTAGGTATTGTGGATAAATGTACTTAAACAAACGGAATGCTTTTTTTGAAGACTGTTACTATTCTCTTTTAATCTTTTAAGGCTATTATAATTTGAATCTTCAGCAATATGGCGCAAATCTGAGGTGAATATGATGGAGAATCTACAAACTATAGGTGAAGAGACTAAGGACATATGGGGGAAG
>NZ_JAXBMC010000033.1:0-8668 GCF_033963865.1 Cytobacillus sp. IB215316
ATGAACAATGGGTAAAATATTTGGAAGATAAAAAATGGTTAAGATAGAAAAGATGTACCAGCGAAATTGGACTGTTCCGATTGTAAAAAGAATTTAATTTTATCTATTCCATTGGTGAAGGCGGAGCTGGGATTGCTAATTTCTTATAATTCAACAATATGGCGCTTTTCATAAATGTTACTTAAAAGTATCATTCTTTTTCCTGTGTGTAATTTTGTTTAACCAAGTTTTAGTAATTGGCTACATGCACATGTATTTATTTAAACATTTTATATAGTAACGCGGAGAGCCTCTAGATTATTTATGTTAAAATTACCAATAAAAGAAAGTCAGTGTATTGTGAGGACAATCTAAAGAGCAAAGGAGAAAATATGTTATTTGAATACGAAAAGAACTATGAAAAACAGACTGTAGAAAACCCACCATTGGAATTTATTATGCGCCAATTAAATGACATTACCATTCGAGGTAATTCATATTTTATTCTTACAAATGATTTAGGAGATTTTATACAGTGTGCAGGGGCTAAATTAAGGCTAACCATTGAATACAAGAATAAGTTGGGAGGAACTCATTATATTTTAGGATTAGAAAATAATAATAGGGAACCTATATCAATAAATTTTAGTGGGGGACCAATAGTAATAAAGAAGAATGAGGTTTTAAATATTAAGCATGCTATAAACCTTTTTAGCTCTTTCTATCGAAAAGAAGAAATACCTAAAAAGTATGTTTTAAGATTATTCCAACAAGAATGATCTACGGATTATATTTATAGTAGAAGCTATTCTAGTTAGCTGTTAAAATAAAATAAATTTACATAGAGTGCAACTTTTTAGAAGTTATAATAGAAATTTTTGTTGATCCGGAGGGTAGGTAAAAAAATTTCTACTAGGAACGGTAGTACTATACTTTGTGATTATGTAAATGTTCGTTTCAATTAGTACAACAGAAGAAATTAAGGAATATTTAGCATTTAATATAATAAATAGGAAAATGAAAAGTTGGGTTTCAAGTTGTGTAAGTGACTATACCTTTTCCCTCTTGACAGAGGGTTCAATCAGTTACTTCCCGAGACTTATTTCCACATCAATAGTAGTAATAAAAGAAAGTTTAGAATAAATTCATATTTCGTTGTATAGTGAAAATTTAAATTCTGTTTTATCCTAAATAAACCATTTGAGCATATTTGTATTTATTTGTTTATTCATTTATATCATTTTTGTACAACTCAATGATTTAATCAGATGACCTAATGGGAGAGAATAAAATGGTAAAGCAAGCTAAGGTGTTGTGTATTAAAACCTCTATTAATAACGAGAGTGAAAAAATAGACTATAAAGAAGGCAAAGAATATAACGCGGAAATTATTTTTGATGATATTCTAGTAGAAAGTGAATTAAGTGAAATGTGCTTAGCTGAAATAGCAGCTAAGGAAGCGGTTAGATTAGGTACTCAAGAAAAGGAAAATGGACAATGGGATGACTGGTTTAACGAGCATTTCAGATTTATAGAATAATAAACTCATTATAAACTCCCTATGTTATGATTAGCGAGTTTTATTTATAAACAAAACATTCGGAATACCAAGGGAACATAGCTTTGGTTAAGTAGTTACAATACCTATCGAAAAGGTGAGTAAATTGTAAATAAACAAGGCTACTAATATTGTTGAAAAACATATTAACAATTGGGATTGTTGGGGGCTACTATCTAGTGGCGCTCCATTAGATGAATATAAATTAGAAATTAAATATATTGTTAATGCTTTACCACAAATTAAAAATCATATGGACTTTGCAAATATAATTAAAGATGTGTTTGATAAAGCATTTGGAGAGGAACATAGTCTTGAAGACTGTATAAAAATATCGGAAGCTATTTAGGAAGAATTTACTAAAGAAAAAGATAATATATTCTTTAGCTAACATCAGAGTGAAGCATATTATTGAACGTGTATTTAAGAATGAGGGACTCTAAATAATTCTAAAAAGTTGGCTTAGAATCAAATAATAAATTGTATGGAAAGTACACTAAGTTTTCAACAAAATGCCGCGATGACAAAGGATAGAAAGGGTACTACAGGTGAAATACTTTGAACATTTAGAGTTAAATAAGGAAGAACTAGTAGCTCAATTAGATAAACTGCTTGCAAAATATAAAGTACAGACTGTCGGAAAAGGGTATATTGACTGTATAGTAATGAAGGAAAATTTGGTACATTTCATTAAAGAGATTTCATCTTTAGGGATAATAATTACAGAAGTATCTTGGTGGTGTTATGTAGATCCAACCAATGTAGAATCAACTAAATGCCCACATGGTATGGGAGGTCCAACTGCAGAATATTACGAAGGTTGGTTTAGTGAATTAGAAAATGATTTTTTTGAAGCAGATGAAATAAAAGTAAATACAATTTTGAACTCATATAATATCGACTTAATTTCATCATTAAATATGGAAATCCTTAATGGGATAAATAATATACTTAAAATACCTTTAAAGTATTCTCCCAATGATTTTATTGTCGGTAACGAGTGTGTGAATCCTGGTTTATGGTTGCTAGTACCTGACAATTGGGATTCTTAGAGAATATCAATAGTATATTCTCAAAATTAAGTAAGAATGTAGTGAAAGCTAGAGTAATATTTATAAAATTGGTTCAATCAGAAATGTACTGGATGATCTTGTAATACGATATGGCGCATATCTGAAATATAGATATGTGCCATTATTCATTTTAGGGGCAGATTACGTAATAAAGTTTATTAAAAGTAAGATAAATATTATTGATAAAAAATACAATCAAAATACCTTTATAAATAATACTCAAACTATTTTAAAAAGTCGGAAAAAAGTATCTCTTGTGAAACATAATAGAAATTTAGTCGAATAAGTCGTGTAGGAAGGATAATTTCTCTAAAGAACAGAAAATGGGCAAGCTATATGGGTGCTAGTCCAAGAAATAAATTAAATTATAGATAATATATACTATTAAGATTTTTAGAGAATGGAGAGATCGTATGAATACTTACTTATTTGTAATAACAATGGTTTGTTGGATGTGTATGATAATCGCTGCAGGATCCGCTGCAGGATCCCAAATCACTTTCTCAATTGGTGCCCCTATACGATAGACAATAATAAGCTTACAACTGTACTTCTCAGTATTTCAATTAAACCACTTATTAAATTCTCATAGATCATAAATTCAACATAATAATAGAGGGAGGCTTTCCATACATTATGGTAGTGGATGGAAAACTAGGATACCTAAACTGCGAACCCATTCAAACCGTGCTTTTTTAACACCTCAAACTTTAGCAGATCCAGATAGCTTGATTACAGAAGAATTTTTATAACATCGTCATAGGTTTCTATTAAACACAATGATTAATGAGTCGAATAGTTCTAAGACTACATGACAATATTATTCCACAATGGCGCAAATCTGAAATACAGATAAGCGCCCCTTATTATTTTTGGACAATTAATGAGCCGAATAGTTCTAGTTCTTCAAAAATGAAAATTTGGAACTTTTTCATATTTTACATAATCAGCAATTTACTTTTCAGTTTTCTTTGTTTTGCGATAGCAAAAGAGCTTAATAAAACTTTAGATGAGTTATTTTGGGAGGTTGAGACATAATGAAATCTTGGGTTTCTTTTTTAGTATCAGATGATGAATATAAGGAAAAAAGAATGTTGTATTTTTTTTCAGAAGGGGCAATAATTCTTTTCATTTCCTTAATTGTGATGATTATCAGTAACAAGTATTTTAATATAAGTGTAGAGTTTGTCTTATTGTTTCTCATTGCTATCTTCCTCTTTTATGTATCAGGAAGGTATATAATGTCTGGTATTGAATATACGGATATTGCAACAGAACAGGCGTATAAGAAAGAGATAAGGTTTATATTTACTAGGACAATCGTATTTGTTGCAATTTTTATATCTGTCTATTTGATAGGTGTTAATGTTCCGTCTAGTCGTAATGAATGGTTTGAAATATTAGGATTATTATTGAGCGTTAGCATAGTGAGGTTTCTCTCCAGCTTTATTTCTTTAAATCGTTCCTATAAAAAGAATAAGGAATTGTTATAAACTTTCTCTTGTACAGGTTAGCGAAAGAAGTGAATAAAATGAATGTTTTTGATGACCCTTTTAAAAAATCTGGCGCAAATCTTAAATATCGAGATGCGTCCTTTTTCATTGTAGGGGGTTATTCTGGAAGGGCAGTGCTCTTTTTTTGGGATAGTAGTCGTATAATATAATAAATCATTTGGGTATTTATGTTAAAATTAGGTGGATATTAAGAGGAGATTATTAAAATTAATAGTCCAAGATAGACGAACAGTAAAAGAAAGGAGGATGTTTTTGAGTAAAAATAGTAAACACATTACAAATGCAATTGGATTTTCAATATTAATAACTATATTCGCCTTTTTCATAGTAGAAAGTCCTAAACCTAATAGAACAATTTATTTACTTTTCGTAGCTGTTGTTTCGTGTATATTCATTTATTTAATATCAATGATTACTGCTAAAGCATACGAAAGTTTTTTAAAACACATAAGTAGTAATTAAAAGACCTTTTACCTAAGTATAATTATTACCAAGGGATGTTTTGAGGCTTTAGTAAAAGAACACACATTAAATTTTAGAATTATATTCTTCAGCTAAATGAGGCTGGGACATAAGTGGAAAACTAAATGGTTTTTATACATTAAGCAAAAATAAAACCGCACGAAATCAAGGTTTATAAATAGGATTTCGTGCGGTTTCTTCATTTTAATTGGGTTTTGTCCCAGCCTCATTTTACATTTTAGGGATAGATTGTGGAATAACAAGTATTTTGATTTATTAGATCTATAATTGATAGTCTGTTTTCTCAAATATTGTGGCTTTCAAATAATAAGGAAAAAGGTTTATGGAATTACGTTAAAATAAGGATGTTTTCGTAAAGAATGCAAGGACAAAGCCCTTCGAATCGCATTCTACATCGTTTCGATGAGTTGGATCATAAAACAGTGGAAAGGCGAAAAGAAGGACTAAGCAACACAAGGAGAGGCGAGTCACTAACTCGCTTCTCTCAATACCATTATATCATGTCTAGCTACAAATTATCCGGAAGAGTAAAATGTTTGTTTTTTCATTAATATTACTAGCTGCAGCAACAACAGGAATTCAAAAATAGTGGACAAAATACAGACCTTATAAATAAGGAGAGTTATCAAACTATGCTATAAAAATGAACCGGTAGCCGTGGGAAGTTTTTACAACAATTATCCATAGTAAATATGTAGCAATCGAAAAATGTAAAGAACTAAAAGCAGAACGCCAGGAGCTGTATTTCATTAAACCCTATGACGAGAAAAACAGCCAAGAAATGACTGATTCTAATATGCTTATGTGATATTATGTTTCGTACTATTTTTAATACAATTTTTCGGTATTGAATAGGACTATAACAACAAATCTAGAATTAATATTTTAAGTAAAATAAAAAAGGAGAAGATGTTATGGGTAAATATAAGAAACATGAACAATCAATAGCAAATTATACTAAAGCAATTGAATTAGATAAACATGATATTGTCTCATACTACCAGAGAGCATTACTATATGATGAACTAAAAGACTATGATAATGCTCAGGCAGATTTTTTACAAATCACTCAATTAGTTAGTGTGGGTGACCAATATTATGAGGCAGCAATGTATCATTTAGGAAATCTTTATTATAAAAAAGAATTATTCAGATATGATAAAGTTATTGAATCAGATGGGACAGATATAAATGCATATATAAGTAGGTCAGCTTTATATGAAAATCTAAAAGATTACGAGAAAGCCATATTAGATTATAATAAGATTATTGAATTAAATGAAAAAGATGCAAGTGCATATGAATGCAGGGCTGCTCTATATCAAAAGCAAGGAAACTACAAGAAAGCAATAGCAGATTATGACAAGGTGATCGCATTAGATGGAAAAAACACAGAAGCATATAATACAAAAGCACATCTCCATGAAAAATTAGAGGAATTCGAAAAAGCGATAGATAGTTATAATAATTTTATAGAAATCTTAAATGAAAGTAGTCTTGAAAATGTCGAGGTACTTTCAGTTGCATACTTCAATAGGGCGAAAGTATATAAAGAACTTAAAGACAATTTAAGATTCCAAGCTGATTATGAAAAGGCAATTAAGTTAGATCCAACGTTATCCAACTTAGGTATATGACTACTTACGCACAATAAATCCATATGAAACATAATAGAAAATTTGTTGAATGAACGAATAGACGATTGCAAAGACAAACTATTCGTTCTTATTTTAATAGAAAATTTCATATATTAACTATTGTAATTGGTATGTGCTTTTTTGCTGTTGAAAATACCAGTCAAAAAATTTTTTCTCCAACAACTCAGGAGAACACAAAATATTTTAAACCTGCACAATGACATGAAAACAAGATATGCGTTTTTCATTTGGTCAATTAGCGAAGTATAATACAATAAAAGATAAAATTAATTTAGAAAAAAAAGGAGAGAGAAAAATAAATATTGAACAAAAGTTGTATCAAGCATCAATAGAGCTTATTAAAATAAGATATCCTACTGGTTGGGGTGGTGCTGCAGCAATGTATACTGAAGATGGGCAAATATTGACAAGTGTTGCACCAGAAATTGTTAACGCTTCAACAGAGTTATGTATAGAAACAGGTGCTATATTAGAAGCGCATAAATTAAATGTAAAAGTTACTCATTCCATTTGTGTTGTAAGAGATGATGAAAATAAAAAATTTAAGATCCTAACTCCTTGCGGTATATGTCAAGAGAGATTGTATTATTGGGGAAGAGAAGTCAAAGTAGCAATATCTTACATAGATAACGATAACAAATTGCGTTTTAAATCATTGGAAGAAATACAACCTTTTCATTGGTCTCACGCATACAAGGATGATGACTTTTTCAACCAATGAATGATAACTATAATATGGAAGTATCATCTTCAACATAAAGGCGCATTTCTCTAAGAGATGCGCCTTTATTTATGATTTGGGCCATATTGCTGAAGATCAACCTTCTTTAAAACAGGTGAATTAAAGAGTCTTAATCTCTAAGTTATTATTTACTTAGAATAATCCCTTTCATATAATTATATTGGTAAATAAATGAATGTAAGTTTGATATTGTAAAAGTATTTATAATTTATATTACATGGGAAAAGCGAGGGTAAATTATGTTGAAGAAAACGTTAGTAGTTATAATATCATTAATGTTGTTACTTCCATCTACATCTGTATTTGCAGCTGGAGACCAGCCAAGTGCTTGGTCGAAAGATACGATTCAACGAGGCATTGATCTAGGAATTGTTCCAGAAAGATTGCAATCTAATTACGCTGACCCAATTACGCGAGAGGAGTTTGCCGAGCTATTAGTTAACGTGGCTTTTAAAAAGTTAGAAATGGTCGAAAGGTCATATGAATGGACAAAGGAAATGGTACTTGAAAAAGTGACGATTGATCAACCATTTGAAGATACGGATTTAGATCACGTCAACCTTGCCTATATTATTGGCAGTGTGAATGGTACATCTGATACGACCTTTTCGCCAGATGCATATATCACCCGTGAGCAAGCTGCACAAATGTTGATGAATACAATACATCAGGGAAGTATTGTTTCATATGCAACAGAGGAAAAAATGGGATATTCTGATTATAATCAAATAGGAGAATGGGCGAAGCCTGCCGTAAGTGCTGCCTATACTTTGGAGCTTATGCAAGGATCTAACGGTCAATTTATGCCACGAAAGCATATTACGAGAGAGCAAGCAATCGTAACAATAATTAGAGTAGTTGACCATGCCAAGTATAGTCAGCTTAAACTAAGAGGAGATATCGTTGCTTATGCTTGGTTTGATGATTTAGCATATAATGTTGGAAAAGACTATGTGTATGTATCCTATGAGGATGAGGGAGAGTTTAGTCTGTCTGACCAAAAACATAGAGAAATGTGGTTTACTTATAGGGCAACTTCTGAATCAGGAGTAAGGTATGACCACGAAAAGGCAATCGTTATTTACGGTTTTCAAAGCAATCTACTAAATTTAACTTATACATGGATTTTAGATGCAGCGTTAAAAGGAGAAGGAGCAAAAGTAGATTACGGTTATATGACAGTAGAAACATTTACAGAAAATCACTTACTGAAATTCACCCTAAAAAATATTCCAGGTTATTTTAATGCACTAGTAGGACATGTTTATGGATATCCCCAAGTAGCAATTGATCCAAAGCCAATAGATTAATGAACTACATCAATGGCGCTTTTCAGAAATAACTCTGAAAAGCGTCTTTATGTGTTAACTTTTTTCATCGTTCAAATTGTTAATTCTATAGTGTAAAATTAATAGGGGAAATGTGGATGTATAGGAAAAACTTATAATATTGTAAGTATACATATTGTGGAGGTTATGATGAAAAGAACATTAATAATTGGAGCAACCTTACTAGCAGTAACTATAGGACAACCTGTAACTGTTAATGGTGGATTGAACGTAGTATCAGCTGCAACAAATGAAGAAGCCAAGTTCTCTGATGTAAAAGGTCATTGGGCACAAAATGAGATTGAGTTTCTTGCTGAAAAAGGTGTGATCAAC
>NZ_JAXBMC010000034.1:0-8321 GCF_033963865.1 Cytobacillus sp. IB215316
ATATTGAAGCTTATTTGTCATGTCCATTTTATTATATCACCTTTAACCTAGTATGATTTCTTAGAAAGTATTGACTTATATTAGCTGGTATTGTTGAAGACTATAACAATAGCAACAAAGTTTACGAAACTAAAACCCTCTTTTATTAGATTTCTTTTAACTTTGAATACTTTCTATAAGCTTTATAGAAACTTCTTCCTATAAATACAACCATAAGTGCTGGAAGAAATCTAAAAAGGACAAATGGAGTCTCAAATAAAAATGCTTTCCAAAATAATGTACCTTTCATACTCCAAAGACCTTCAGTTAAATATACTCCCGAGTCATTGTTCATATAAGTAAAAGCCAATAACAGCATACCCAACACAAATGAATAACCCATCAATCTTTTATAATAATTACTCTTTGATTGGCGATCCGAGAAGATTTCATTATGATCATCATCTTCTTTTTGCCAATATCGAATTCCACCAATCCAGGAGCCATTTATATAAAACCAACCGAAGTCTTCATATATCCCTTTGTAATCTTCGAACTTTTTCTTTGATAAATTTTTTTGATAATCCAGTCGCATCACATATCTCTTATCGGTTTTTTCGAAAGTATATATTCCTAATCTACTAACATTTGTACATCGATAGCCTTTCTGTAATTGCTCGTTTAGCCATTCCTCCTCTTTTTCAATATCAAAAAACACTTTACACTTTTTCATTCGATTCACTTCCTTCATATAGGGATAAAATATGCAATAACCTGTTTTGTTCCATTTCTAAAATGGTGCTTCCTTCCGCAGTTATCATATAAACTTTTTTTCGACCTGACTCTTTAATAGGTTCAATCCACCCATGCTTATTCAAATTTTCAATCGCACCGTATAATGTACCAGCTGCTAAAATAACGGTTCCATTGCTCATTTCCTCGATTTTTTGCATAACAGCATAGCCATGAAGTGGTTCGCGCAGAGCTAATAAAATATAGTGCATCGTTTCAGACAATGGTAATAATTGATGTTTCATATCTTACCTCCATTCAGTTCAACTATATAGTTTGACTTTATAATAATATATTACAGTCCAACTGAATAGTCAACAAAAGTTAATTGAAGGAACATACTGTGCAAACCTCAATCTAAAAAAAGTCGATTTCCTCAACATAGGAAAATCGACTTTTTTTAAGTAGTCTTATTCAATTAAATACCCCATAAGTGAATAAGACGCTAACCTTTAACAGATTTGCGCCATATTGTGGAATAACATTTTCGTGAAGTCCAATAGTAAGATAAGCTAATCTTACTATTGGACTCACTTGTTATTGTGTTTAATAAAAAAGTGGAACCTCTACCTACTTTTAATCGTCACCATTCGCCTTTAACAATTCTTCTAAGTTATTTGTTAAGGTATCCAAAATCCCCCCAACTAAGGATTCATTATTGCTTAAGATAATAATGACAAGTTCTGTATCAAGCTCGCGGTAAATATGGGATATAAACCCTGGTACAGATCCTGAATGTTCAACAGAATCTCCTTTTGTAAACCACCCATAACCATATTCAATGATTGAGGTCTTAGTATAAGGAGAATACATCTTGTCTATTGTCTCTTTTTTTAACAATTCTTCAGAATATAATGCTCTATTCCATGTTTTTAAATCATTTATAGTTGAATACAAACCTCCAGCTGAATGATAGTGAAAATACTCAGCTTGAACAGGATAAAACTTATTTTCTGAATTGTTTTTTTTATACCAGCCAATAGCTTTATTTTGTTGATTATCCCAGTCAATACTATAACCCGAATTCAACATCCCTAAAGGTTCAAAAATGTTTTCCTCTAAAAAGGTTTCGTATGGATCACCCGAGGTTAGTTCTATAATCAATCCTAGTACTAAATAATTCGAATTACTATATTCATATCTTTCACCTGGTTTAAAGTTAAGAGGAATGTCTTTATATATAGCAATGGATTCTTCTGGGGTTAACAACGGAGAAATATTAGACATATTATTATTTTCAGAACTCTCAAGAAATTCATCTATATTCCTGATAAAATGTGGATGGTCAGTATTTACAATTCCAGATGACATCGATAATAGATGATGAATCGTAATCTCTTCCCATTGAGTTGCTTCAGGAATGTAATCTGTAACTTGATGATCAAGCTCAAGTAACCCTTTTTCTTCTAGTATTAATATTGCTGCTGCAGTAAATTGTTTAGTCAAAGACCCTATAAGAAATTTTGTATCTAATGTATTTGGAACATCTTGGTCATAGTTAGCCATACCAGATGTTTTAGAGAATATTTCTTCATCATCCATACCTACATATACAGCGCCCGAAAAATCATAGTATTCTTCGTAGCGAGTTACAGCTTTATCCAATTTGCTATATAAATCCAAGTTGTTTAAATTTTGACTTACACCTCGTACTTGATTTTGTGTAGTATTTTCTACTGTTGTTTCTTCAGAAAGGTGTAATTTTTCTAATAATTCATTTCCTTTTTTTGTAGAGTTCTCTGTAGAACATGCGCTTAGAACAAATGAAAAACTAATGAACATAATAAACAAGCTTTTTTTCATACGAATCAACCCTTTTACTTTCTTAATGATACATGCATTAATTAAGCTTCTTTCAGAGACGTGATGTATTTAATACGGATTATTATCCTGAAGGTTTCAATTTATTTCTAAATACATGAGGGGCATTTCAACATACAACAGAAATACCTCATTCAGGGCGATTTAGATTTACTTCTTGAAAACCAACAAAAAGAATCATTTGGAAAGTAACCTGTGTAAGTACAAAAAACAGGTCACTAGAAAGGTAAGCTGTTTTATTGAAACAATTGTCGACTCTTCATCCCATTTAACGTAGGTTGAAATTACCAGATATAATATCTACAATTAATTCATGATCGCCAGACCCAATGGTACCGATAATTCGGTCATTAGATTTTTCTTCATAGCTGACACCATCTAATTTAACTGACCCATTACCTGAAGTAGCCTTAAAATTTATATAAAGTGAGGACGGGGCTTTTACGTATTCAATATTTACATTTCCACTTGAAGCATTAGCAGATATATTACCAGAAGATTCCTCATTGTTTAAAGTAATATTCCCAGATGAACTATGTGCAGTTACATTACCTACTACATTTGTTAAATACATGTTACCAGATGCTACTTCAAACGATGAAGTAATTGCTTCCTGATCATCTACTGTTATATTACCCGATGCTGTTGATGTGGAAACTTTATCGGCTTGCACGTCTTTCGTTTTAATATTTCCTGATGCAGTATTTACTGTTATTGATTCATATATCTTTGTAGGTAAGGATACTGAAACAGTAATATCCACGATAGATACACCAATATTAGAAACCGTATTTTGGTTTAGAAATTCTACCTTTAACAAATCATTTTGTTCTTCTACTTCTAGTTTAAATTTATCTTTCAGCTTTGCACTAACTTTACCATTCAGCTCAATGATAAACCTATTATCGGCAGAAGGCTGAAGCTCAATATCACTTGATGTGAAGTCAATTTCTAATTTATTGATCTCTTCATTTTTGACTATTTTTTTTCATGTAAATCTACAGTATAAGATATAAAGCTACTTTCTATTTTTTTGATCTCTATATTTTTATCTACTTTTTTTTCATGTGAACCTACAGTATTAAATTTAAAGTCACCTGTCGCATTTATTACTACAGCAATACTAATTACCCCTATAAGTAACACAGCAAGTAATCCAACCAACAGCTTTTTCATGTTTTATCTCCTCCAGTCATTACTAATCAACTCTTTCTTTGAATAATCCAGCTCCCCCTAATCTTCATATTTATTGATTGATTAATCAATCAAATTATAGCATGGATTTTTTTCAAAATAAAGAAATCTTTGTAAAATTTCAATTGTTGTTTTTAGGATATAAAATATGGGTCCGATTTGGACGTTCCCGTTACTTACTTTTTCAATATAGCGCCATATTGTTGAATATTCTTAAAGGTAGATAATTAGAAAACACAACTCAACTTGTGTTTAATAACACCTCATGTTGCAAAAACTTTTTATGCAAGAAATTCGGGAAATAATTAAATTCCCCCTCTTCAAAACCTTTATAATTTAACAATATATAAAATCATGTAGATTCGATAATATTTCAATTCTAGAAAACACTTTTATATCAACGTTTGCAAAAGTGTGCCGGTTCCTATAGTTACGATTATGTAAACTTGAATTGAATAGAATATTCATCAATATACAAAGATTCAAAAGCACATAAAGTAGGAATAGATGGACTACTCCTACTTATTCTGTTTTTTTACGGGACTGTATAAAGAATGGTGGCTGCAACACCAGCAGTTAGTGTTTGGTTTGTATCGGTGGCAGTGATTCTTACAGCTAATAGGTCACATTGGGAAACAGATAAATTACCCTGTTCGACGCCACAACAATTTGTTTGACCTGGACTTGGGCCTGTTACCGTTGCTACAAAATTTGAACCAGATATTGTGGAACCACAAGTACTATTTGCAATAATCTCACACATTACAGACTGATTAACTGCTATGTTATTTAGTCGGGTACTAAAAATCAAATCTGTAATGGTTGCATCCTGTGGTATGACCACATTATTCTCTTGGAAAGTACCTGAGGTACCCAACCCAACAAAATTTTCACCAACTGTTGCAAGATCTACTGTTTGAGCTGCTAAATGGATCTCCCTTACTTCCGGTCCTGGTTCTCCTGTTGCTCCTGTTGCTCCTTGAGGTCCTTGCATCCCCATTGGTCCTGCTGGCCCCTGTGGTCCAGGTTTTCCAGGAGGTCCCTGTGGCCCCGGTGGTGGTAGTGGAATAACTCTACATTTACAATCTTTTTCTTTCATTATTATTTTCACCTTCTATATTTTTTTTTACTTTATATTATGAATATTTGTTATAGAAGGTTGGACTAAAATATATAACGTGACTAAAATGCGCAAATGTCTATATTAATTGTGCATATTACCACAAGTTCCGACAGTTGCTATTACGTCAGGTTTCCCTTTCGGATAAGCTGAGTGATGATAGGTTTTAAGATTGTAAATTTTAACCTACGCTGTTTATATCCAGCGATTTTCTATCTGCCCTTATGGACGAACAACATATTGGGTATTGTGTCTACTAAAATGTCTAAGGTTATGAATTCATACAATAGATAAATAAAAAAACTTCTTATTCCACAATCATGACCCAAATCATAAATACAGGCGCATCTCTCAGAGAAATTTGCCATATTGTGGAAGACTCCAATTTTAATAACCTTAAAATAGAATAATAACAGTCTTCAAGAAAAGACCTCGTTACTTAAAGAAAACCTATTTAAAAATACTTATACTTAAAGGGTCGACAAATCCACCATTTCAGTTAATTATGTGTATCTAATTATTTGGAGGATTGTATTATTATATTCTGCTCCGTCAATAATTCCAATTAATGAAATTCTATCATTTGGCGTTGTACTTTGATATAGACATGATTTTGATGCTGGAATGATAAAACCACTCGAATTACATTGAGTAATTGAGCTAGATTCAACAATAACGCCGCTATTACTACTTCTAGCAGTATATTGCATCGATCCTCCATCATCCTGTGTGAAGACAGAATTAATACCATAAGTTATTTGATAAAAACCTAGCGCTGGAAGGAGTATATCATTTGGATTATTATCAAGGGTAAAACCTTCACAATCACCAGGCATTCCGAATTGAATTTCGCTATTACTAAAATTTTCTCCTGGTGGAGAGAATATTTCACAAAATCCTAACGCACTACCAGGCATGCCTGGATTTCCCATTGGCCCCCGTGGCCCCTGTTTCCCTGGTGGTCCCTGTGGTCCTTGAGGTGGTGTTGGAACTACCTTACACTTACAATCTTTATCTTTCATAAAAATTTCACCTTCTATAATTGTTTTTGCTTTATATGTATGGTTATTTGCTATAGAAGGTTGGACTAACATATATAACTTGATTTAAATGTGCGAATGTCTATGTTAATAAAGTCTGGGGGAGCTAAGCTAAAGTAAACTGAAAAGTATATTGTTGATTATGTAAAATGTGACATTTTTGAAGAACTAGAACTAATCGACTCATTAATTGTCCAGAAATAATAAGGGACGCTTATCTGTATTTCAGATTTGCGCCATAGTGCTGAAGATCATCTTTCCAAGTTCTTTATAAATCTATAACCAGTTATTTCATAGCCGAGAAGTTTATATAGTTCGTGTGCCTGTACTCTCTCTTCACTTATTCCACTAAAGAGATATATAAAATTAGCTCCTCTTTTAATTGACCATTCTTCTACATGTTTAACCAAGGATTTAGCAATACCTTGACTGCGCTATTCTTTTTTCGTAACCAGCGCTGTTATTTGAATCTTAATTTTGTTACTTGTGTAAGTTGTATGACTGGTTATTCCAATCATACCAACAAGAACTTTTTCTTTTTCTGCAACAAAGGTGTAGCAATTCGGATTAGAGTCGACACGTTCCATTCTTACTTTCATATCATCTAATAAACTAGAATGTCCCCAATCAGCCATCAAACTTGTGAATTGTTCTAAATCATTAGATTCATATTCTCTTATATCCACTAAGAAACCACCTTCTTCCCCGATATTATATCTTCTCTTCCATGATTCTCTTATTCAAGATTGGCGCCATATTGTTGAATAACAATTCTCAGGTTGGACATTAGTTAAAAACACTAATAAATCATTATGCTTCATAAAAGTAATATTTTAGATTTAAGGGCTGGCTCATCTTTTTTGTATACTTAGTCAACCTTTTCCTTCATAACTCGGACTATTGCAACTATACTAGAACTTGCAAGAAGAAGGACAGTTATGGAGGTAATATTCATTCCAACTTGCCTGACAAATATGTTTTGATAAAGCATATAGCAACAAATTAAAACAATGAATACATTGAAAGTTATATATAGTTTATTATTCATAGATGTGTTTCCTCCAAATTCTAATATCTATTTATAAGTATAAATTAAAGTTGTCTAATTTTAATAGTACTCCCTTTGAAGCTAAGTATCACTTTTGTTTCCAACTACAAAAGCTTAACCGTCGGGATACAATCTATCTTTCTTCTCCAAACTTAATTGCTATAAATATACCAATAAAAAAAGAAAACACTTAATAAGATATTGTTAATAGTTAATGTAATCCCTGGATAAAATACGAACAGTGACCCACTGATTCCTGGGAGTAATAAAGCCACATTTGCTAAAGCTCCTGCTAAAAACAAAATCATAGTGGACTGAGAAGTTAATGATTCGAATAAAAGCCTATCTTCAGTTGGTTTGAAAAACTTCAAACTAATAAGCACAATGTCCATTGAGGTTACCAAATTGAGCAATATCCCTCAAAACATAAAGAAAGACGCTCTCAGTGTTATTACTGAACAGCGCCAGATTGTTGAAAAAATTCAGGTTGTCTATTAGTCAGAATTACTAATCCATTATTCAACAACTAGTTGAGATCTCATTTCCTTGTGTCCGGGGTCACCACAAAATGTTAAACAACGGATTTCATACGTACCTGGTTCTAAGTTAATTGTAGCACTGTCACCATCCATTACTTTTGCAATAATGTTATCCTTATCATCATACGGTCTTAATTTGACCCCATGAACACCTGCAGTATCTTCATAATTAAACGTTACATCCACATTCGCAGGGATCGTATATGTTTCTTGATCAAATTCCCAATTTGAACCACTAACAGTTAATTCATGACTTTCTTTTTGGTCAGAAGAAGCAGAACCTTCATCGTTAGTTGTTCCACATGCTGATAAAACAAAAATAGATATCATTATAGCTGTTATCTTAATTAGATATTTTTTCATCATTAGAAACCTCCAATGTTAGTAATATTCACTTAGTCTCATACAGTTTACACTATGAAAATGAAAATAAATATGAATTGGGATGGATGTACACAATAATTTCACTTTTTAAAAATAAGCGCTGACTATTAAGGTTTTTTGCAATTGAAGTAATCACAATGTTCGAAATTTAAATTTTTGTATTTTCTCATAAAGAAAGGCGCATACCTCTTAGATATGCGCCATTTCGTATTATAAGATTCGCAAATTACCTGGTGCCCATTCTTAATAGACTTATCCTTAAGGTACTCAGGATCGCCTTTACTATATTCTTGCGCCATATTGTTGAACAATATTGTCATGTAGTCTTAGAACTATTCGACTCATTAATCAATATGTTTATTTGTTGTATGACAATATCTTTCCAATTAATAGTGAAATGTGAT
>NZ_JAXBMC010000035.1:0-7565 GCF_033963865.1 Cytobacillus sp. IB215316
ACCATACGTAGCATTAGCGAATGGTTCTGGTATAGTGAGTGGTCGTTCGGATGGAACTTTTGACGCTGATGGTCTAGCAACAAGAGCTCAAGCATCAGTCATGCTAACTCGTTATCTAGGTGCTAAAGCTAAATCACCAGATTTAGATAATTTGTTAGAAACTTTTAAAGGAGAAAAATCAATCCATGATTATTCTAAAGAAGAGTTAGAGTCTTGGGTTGATAAAGAAGCAGACTTGGAGAGATTAAGTAATTATCCTGTTGATCATGATGTTTTTGATTCTTTAGCTGAAGTCAACTATTTTAAGCGATATCCTAATAAGTATCAGGATAGAACGGAAGAGCTTACAAGAGATAGATTAAATGTTGTAATAGGGTATATGGACAAGTATTTTAATCGTGATTATCAGACAATTGGTGATACTTGGATAAATGACATTCGTTATTATTATCGGAGTGGTAAAACATACAATGGGGTAAGTTATTCAAGGGATGAATTGCCTCAATTGTTTAACGAGTTTGTTCAGGAAACCAAAACTAACAAAGTGATCTCAGAGAATATATTTGTTACTGATATCACAATGTACCATAGTGTGCAGAAGGGACGTCAAACTGGCGAAAGAGTAAGAGGTGCACAGTACATTCGATATACTTCAGGAGTGAACCTTCCAGAAGGGATAGAGTTAAATAAGTGGTATGTTAGAGACCTGGATGTGCAAGTGCATTTCCCTAGAAAAACAGATACAGTTTCATGGAACACTCCTGATTGGGTATTTGAGGAAATCTTCCCAATTACCTCATATGAGGAAGTAAAACAATAGACATTAGCGAGCTGTGGCTTGCTTTGTCTATCAATATCAAACTTCCTTATTCAACAATATGGCGCAAGAGTGTAGTTAAGGCTATCCTGACTACCTTAAGAATAATATTAATTAAAAATGGGTCAATCAGGTAGCTGGTTGACCTCTTAATATGAACTGGTGCTAAATTGAAAAATTATAAGCGCTTTTTTCCATTTTGGGAAAGATTTCTGAAGATCATAATATTTGTTTGTCTAGGGATAATTTAGTGTACTCATTTGACTTTAGGGTTACTAGATTTATTTAGTGAAAAATTTAATGTCCAATCTAAGAAAGGGTCATGATCATATTATCAGAGAGTACGCCCATGTTGTGGAAGTACAGAAAAAATCCTCCCTGATTATACGCTAAAGGAGGAAAAGGCAGGGAGGAGAGAGTGATTATAAAGTGTATTTTATTTAATGTAAATTATTGAATTATGCTTGTACTAGTTCAAAAGATTAGGAAGTTTACTGGAAATTACTAAAAAGTATTTATGTATGTTAAGATTAATATAGATATATAACATACCTATATTAAAGGTGATTATTATCCTACCGTTGTTTTTTATCCTTTTCTTTCATATCTTCACTTTCTACTTCTAAACTTATTCCTTTTATAAATAAAGTGTAGAGCAATACTCAAAATTCTGTCTGCGAATTTCTTCTTGGCTGATAAATGCATCTTATGTTATATAAAGGAATTGTGGGGTTCAATGACAATAAATCTAAATGTCATATTGAGCTTTCCCACATGATAAATGTCTTTTTTTAATTAAATCCCCGTACATTCACTTGATATAAAACCTACTTACTAATAACGATCTAAATCTGTGTTTTTTATGACTTTGAGTAATAACGAAGTAGTAATTATAAATTACGATCAAGTATGAACAGGGAGATGTAAATAATGCGAAAGTATCGACTGTTTAGAGTTTACGTATGGTACAAAGATAAAGATGGCTGGATGGCTGAAGGAAAATGGGATGACAATAAAATGGGGTCATTACGTATGACAGGGACTATCAAATATTCTGGGAGTGGTACTAGTCTACCGAAAGCAATTGACGAAGTTCTAGCCGTTGCTAGACAAATGGGTATTGAGGAACGGAAAGACATGTGGTTAAGCTATCACGAAATATACGAAGGGAATTACCGATCTATATTTTTTCCTTCTGCAGGATATAAAAATGTCATCAGGAAAGAAGCTTATAAACGTGGGTGGACATCATATAACGATTGAACAAGAAAAAAGTATATGTGTTAGGAATGTTAAACGCAAATTGTTTTTAATGATGATCAATATGAAAATATTATTCAACAATATGGCGCAAGAAGTGTGTAAAGCTATCTGGAATACCTTAAGGATAGTTACCTATTAAGGAAACACAAGTGATACTGAGGTGATGATAGGTGGAATTTAAAAAGAAGTGGGATGAACTATCCTTCGGAGAAAAACGGGGATACATTAGAGTAATAAGGGCTATCTCATACCTTATAATAGCAATTATACTATGGGTTATTGTGGCTCTTATTAACTAAATATATTAGAAATTCAGTCGAATAAGTATGGTATTAAGGATAATTTCTCTAAATAACAGAAAACGGGCAAACTATATGGATGCCAGTCCAAGAAATAAATAAAGTTATAACTAATATATACTATAAAAACCTTTTAGAGAATGGAGATCATATGAATACCTATTTATTTGTAATAACAATGGTTTGTTGGATGTGTATGATGGTTATATGGCTAGATCAGGGAATATCAACTGGAAATACAGAATTCATTTCTATTGAAGGCAGTCCCAATACACCAATAATTGATCAAAATCAATTATTATTATAATGAAACAAAGTGATTAGTGAGTCGAATAGTCTAAGGCTACATGACAATATTATTCGACAATATGGCGCCTTTCTTGATTAAAGAGAGACTATCTTCTAGGTATTATTAGTTTAGTCTCATGTTAAATAAAGATGTTATCTTTCATAAATTTGGAAGTAATCGAAAAAGAATATAGATGATATACTTTTCTAAAATAAGTTATTTATAGGGAAGTGTTTAAGTGGAACCGAGCTCAGCCAATTTAGCGTTTCGATTTTTTGCATATTTTATAGATAGCGTCTTTATATTCTTGTTTATTTCACTACCAATTTACTTGATAACTAAATCAGAAGAGGGTTTACTTCTAATACAGATTATAACCAGTTTATATGTGATGGTATTACCTGTATTTTGGAATGGTTATCTAATAGGAAAGCGTTTAATGGGTATCAGAGTAGTAAAAACAAATGGCCAGAAGGTTACAATTGGAACAATGGTTATTAGATATATAGGTGGAAGTTTTCTCTATTTAATTTCATTTGGAATACTTCTAATCATAAGCATTTTTATGGTGATTTTGCGACAAGATAATCGTGCTTTTCATGATTTATTAGCTGGAACTATTGTTATAAATAGAACTTAGTATTTGGTGTAGATTGGAGTTTTATAATCTGTGAATTTTCCACAATATGGCGTATATCTGAAATATAGATATGTGCCATTATTCATTTTAGGGCATATTGTGGAATAATAAAGTTAATAGATTCCTCAACACACCATTTAGACCATAGGAATAATCTTCTTCAACCAATAATCCTTATAGTTCAAAGTGTAGTCTTTTCATTTAAAAACAAATTACAATCTTCAATAAATAATTGAGCCTCTTCTAAGAATAGATAATGATTACTTTTTTGAAATATATAAAATCATTGATAATTGTTAAACTTGTTTAAGATCCACCATCGGTATATATGTTCACAGCAAAATAAAGAAATCTTAATCTATAAGTTATTATTTACTTCAAGCACACCTTTTCATTATAATCAGATTAGTAAAATTATTATAAAAATGGAATGTTTTTATAAAAGTATAGACATGTAAAGTTAATTAGTTTGAGTTTAGTTGTAAAAAGGTGGTGGAGTAAATTGATAATTCTTTCAGCTTATATTGGAATATTTTTAACGCCTGTATTATGTATAATATTTTGTGTTAACCTTGTTTCTATAATGAAAAAAATTAAAAATGATGAAAAAACTTCAATTAATACTTTTTGGCTTACAACATCGTTTCTGTTAATAGTGTGGAGTCTTGTTGGCATATCTCTTTTAGCTAGTGCTTAAAAATTAGATATTTTTTCCCTTAACAACCTGGCGCAAGAAGCTAGTAAAGGCTATCTGGACTATGTTAAGGGTAGTTACCTAATAAGCAAACACAAGTGATATTGTGTTTCGTAATATATCTATTGAATGAACAAAAAGAAGGAGTGTATGATTTGGGATAATTCATATTAACATTTTTATACTTATCATCGGTGTAATAATGTTAAATTTAGGGTTTGACATCAAAAAAAGATGGATCATTAATCTATCCATCTTTTTTCTTACTATATCAATTGGATTCTTAGGAATAGGATATTTATGGGTATTGTCCATAATGACCAGTGATTAATTAGTTAATCGGGAAAAAATAAAGTCCTTAACAAGGTTATATGGAACATAGTAGAAATTGTGGTTATTGCTATTTATTTTTGTAAATTCAATGATTAATGAGTCGATTAGTCTAAGGCTACATGACAATATTATTCAACAATCTGGCGCGATGATTTAATATCATCGCATTTTTTATGATTATAGTAGGTACTTTTTGTTATGGGTACTATTTAAATACAGCACTGATATGTTAAACTAATACGTGTTCAATAATTTAGGATTTAAATCTATTATCTATTTCATTAAAATCCTCACTATCAATATCTGGTGGTTCATTATCTTCGTCTTTGTTTAAATTCCAACCAATAAGTCCAGTAACCAAAGCAAATATGAGTGTGCCTTGCCAATTGATATTAATATTTTCCATGAAAATATCGATTACCTCGATTAACAAAAAGGTGATGACTGTATTCAAAATAAATGGTAGCGACTTTTTACTTGTATGGACTATACCAGCAGACTTTAAAGCTTTTGGTATTGCATTTACAAGAACTGAAAGTGGTATTTCAAGGAATAAATATAAAATAAAGAATAATACTAAATCCATTAATGAATTATATTGGAAGCCCAATATTTTTAATAATATGTATTCAAGAAAGGCAATAAAGAGTAAGACTATTAGTACGATAGAAATACAGATACTTATAGTTTTAAATTTTTTAATATGAGATGTCCCCTTCCCATTATTTTTCATATCCTCAAATTAGAACAAAGAATTATTGTTACCAACCTTTAGTTAAAACAAGGACTCTTACCTACAAAAAGAATCAAAGAAGGTTATTACCCTTTAGGAAGAAAATATAAATAATAATAACACATCAGTAAAAAAGTAATCTATATAATTAGTATTTATTGAAAAAAAATTCTTATTTTATCAAGTACAATTATCTCGAATTTAAGTCTTAAGCAATATGGCGCTTATCGGTAATAATACAGAAAAGCGTCTTTTTTATATACTCTTTTCAGTTTGGTGTTTCCTTAATATTTATTTTAATTATTTGATTTGTTCGATTATCAAACATGATATCAACATATACACCGAATTCTACATTATTAGTATTTAACCATAACTTGAACTTTTCGACTGAAGCATTATCTAGATTTTCTCGACCTATATGTAAATAATCAATGATCCTTGAATTTGGATATTTTTCTTGTGCCTTTTCTAGAGCAAGTTCCCCCCATTTTTCGTAGGATTGTATTTCCTTATCTGCCTGAACGCTACTAAACGGGATTACAACAAACTTTAACAATAATAGGCATTCAGTAATTATTAAAAGAGATAACATAGTTATAGATGGAATTTTTCTCACTGTTTAAAATAACCCCTTTATTTTGTATGGTATGGAATTTGATCAAAAATATTTATTAAAGTTTAAACGATGGCAATTACGATTACATTAAGAATTATACATTTTAAAAATGAGCCTATTAGGTAAAAGACTAGTTGATCCTATAAAACGAAGTAATAAAAAAGGGCAATGAAAAAATTTAGGATCAGTAAGTTAGGAAATACTAAAATGAGGTGTTGTCTATGAATAGATTCCCCTAAGGGCTGCTACCAGTCCTTTTTTGTTTTGTTTAAAACAAGTAATTTACACATTTGTACATTTTAGTCACAATATATATTTAAGTCCAACCTTCTATAACAAATATCCATACATATATAGTAAAAACAATAATAGAAGGTGAAAATAATAATGAAAGATAAAGATTGTAAGTGTAGGGTTGTCCCACCACCACCTCAAGGACCGCAGGGGCCACCAGGGAAACAAGGACCACAGGGGCCAATTGGACCAATGGGTATACCCGGATTATCGGACCCTCAATCAGCATTTAGAGCTGAAAATAATATTGCTTCCCAAATTATAAATGGTACCGTATCTGTTAGGGTGAATTATCCTAGTGAAATATTTGATCTAAATAATGAGTATGCTCCTGGTACTTCGACGTTTACCCCAAGTCAATCTGGTGTGTACTCGATTTGTGCAAATGTACTATTTCTACCTAACAATACTGCAATAGACCATTCAACTAACATGGAAATTTTCGTTAATCTTTTTCGAGTAGCTCAAACTAGTAGTGCTTATATTGGTGGAATAATTGTGCAGCACCCCAGTAGCTTATGCACAATAGTTCAATTGCAAGCTGGAGATAATGTAACAGTAACTTTTAGAAGTTCAGTAGGTGGGAATATTCTGAATACAGGTGAGGGAACAAACTTTGAAGCTGCAAGATTTCCATCTCCATAAGCTGATGTTTTAAACGTCAGCTTATTTTGAATATCCATGTATAGGTTATTCAAATTTAGTTTACAACCAGCTATAGGAACCAAAGCATTTTTATAATCGTTGATATAACTACATTTTAAAGAATTACAATTTTATCAAATATACACGATTTTATACATTGTTGATTCACCAAAGTTCTTTTTATACAAGTTGAATTTATTTCCAAAATTTCTTGTATAACAAGTTATTGCTAAGGTGGATTTTGTTAAACTCAAGTTGAGTTGTGTTTACTACTTACATGCTATTCAACAATATTGCGCTTTTCAGAAACTATACTGAATAGCGTCTTTCTTTATGTTTTGAGTAATATTGTTTAAACCAAGAACTTTTAGTAACCACAATGGACCATATGTTTAGTAGACACCTTCTTTTTTAGCTAGAAGGAAATAGCCTAAAACAGAAATATCATATAGAATAAAGTTAGTAGAAAATACTGGGAGGATATGTATGAACTATATTTATTTAGGAAGGGTGTAGATGGAAAATCCAATAGCAATTGCACTAATTATTTTAATATTGACACTAATAGTAGCTTATAAGTTAAGTCATAGAAAATCGAAGAAAAAGAAATATATCATTTGGGGAATAACTACAATTGTATCGATAGCACCTTTATTATCGTGGGTTGTTTCCATTCTGTTTGCAATAAGAGTAGGAGATGGTTTTGCTGGGGTAGCGCTACTTATGGTAATGTTTCCACTTCTATTTTTGATCGGACTTGTTATTCTTCTTATTGGGATTTTCAGGAAAAGAAAAGCTGAATCTATATAGCATAAGGGTATTTTTATCGAAGTTTGCTTCTGAATTTCAGGTGTTTATCAACTATATCAATCTTCCACAATATGGCGCTTTTCAGAAATAATTCCGAAAAGCGTCTTTCTTTATGTATGGCTCTTCTCG
>NZ_JAXBMC010000036.1:0-6397 GCF_033963865.1 Cytobacillus sp. IB215316
TTCTGCAACAAAGGTGTAGCAATTCGGATTAGAGTCGACACGTTCCATTCTTACTTTCATATCTTCCAATAAACTAGGATGTCCCCAATCAGCCATCAAACTTATGAATTGTTCTAAATCATTAGATTCATATTCTCTTATATCCACTAAGTAACCACCTTCTTCCCCGATATTATATCTTCTCTTCCATGATTCCCTTATTCAAGATTGCTGATCACAACCCACAATTAATAACTACTCTTATTTGATTTAAAACCTATGGATCATCTTACAACAAATATTTTTCAAGCACTAGTCAAAAAAGAAGATATTCGAAAAGTATTCACACCTGATAAAAATATATAAAAGGGGTAGGGTCAGGAATTTGACAATGACAACGTTATGGTTACAAACGTTGTCATAAATACGTTATTTATGGCGTAAAATAGGGCCTTTCACTGTCTCATACAACTTGTATCAAAATCCTTATCGTTGTTAAATGTAGTTTTTTTATTTTGAATAACTGCTTAACGTTGTAAATCTGCATTTTCGGGACTAAACCCCTAAAATGAATAATGGCACATATCTATATTTCAGATATGCGCCATATTGCGGAAGATATAATAATTCTTTATTTAATGAATTTCATTACTTAATTTGAGATAATATTTTCCAATTGAAATCCTTGATTTCATCTATCAAAGGTTCCCTTACAGAATTTATAGATAGTTCATCACAAGCCCCAAATTTTAAATAATTTCTCTGTGCTTGTCTTAGTGAAGGTATATTTGCTCCACCTTCATAATCAGGATCATTAAATTGAACAAGGTCATCTTCCCAAAAACAAATATTGCAAATCTCATATGTTCCAGGCGGTTCTTCATCTAAGGTTATGTAGCCGCAGCATGGACAAGTATATTTCAATACATTTCACTCCCGATATTTAGACAATTATATTTCACACTAGCAGTTGAACTCTATTTTTCTTTTCCAATTAATTTGATAATTATATTCTTGCGCCATATTGTGGAATAACCACTATTTAATCAATTTTCTAAATTAATTACAAAAATAGCATCTTACATATTTATTTTCATTTTTATAGTGTGGAGACCACCCACATACCCCACACAATTCAGGAAAATGATTAATAACAGGGGGATTAAAAATATTAAAAAGTCTGAAAGATTCATCTTCAAGTCTACCTTTTTCTGCTTCATTTAATTGATCACAAAACATCTTTGCTTCTTCCCATGTCATAACACACACTATTTGAACACCCCATTTTAAAATCATGAAAATTCCTTCAATTCAAAAACCAATATTTTTTATCGCTTTTATCAAATACCTACCCTTATTATATCAGTGTTTCTTACACTTTACCTTCTATCAGGGTTAAGACTTCCATCTGCTATTAAATGAAAATGTAGAAAATAATTACCATCTTTTAGTTTTCATGGTAAACTATTCTTTGGACAAATCAAATGTTTGTTCGATTAATTAAATCCAATTAATAGAAAGGTCGAGAAAATTGAAAAAACAGATTTTAAAATTGTTTACAAGCGTGTTATTAATAGTAAACTTGTTTCCAGTAGTTAATGTAAATGCAGAAAATAAGTTCCCTGACGTAGGGGAAAACCATTGGGCAAAGAAAGAAATTGAATTCTTAGCTGATAAAGGAATTATAAATGGATATGCTAATGGTCTCTTTGGGCCAGATGATAATTTAACACGTATTCAAATTGCTTTAATGATTAATAGGGATAAAAATTATGATTCTAATGGAGAAACGCATTCATATAATGATGTACCTCTTGAACACAAAAACGTAATATCAGCAGTCACAAAACATGGATTATTTGATGATGTAGTTAAAGGTAATACTTTTGATCCATATAAAAAAGTCACACGAGCAGAAATGGCTTCAATTTTGTCAGTAGCATATCAATTAGAAGGGAACAGTGAATTTGATTTCCAAGATGTACCTTCAACTCATTGGGCATATGACTATGTACAAGGTTTAGCTGCTAATAAAATTACAACTGGTGTAACTGATACAACATTTAACCCTGATGGTTTAGTGACCAGAGCTCAATTTTCAGTTTTTATGACTAGAATTTTAACCATGGAAACTCCAGAGTTAGAAGATGAAATTAGGGAAGAAAATGAAGAAAGTAATGAAGATACCCAAGATATTTCGACTGACCATACTCATAAATGGAGTAATTTCTGGATGGGAGGTTTTGTTTTTTCAGATAATGACTCATTTTACGAAGGGTATGGGGGGCTTACTTTATACAATGAAGATGAATCTGTCAATTTAACTAAAGACACTGCTTATTGGATAAATGCTGACGATGAATACGTATATTTTATTAACATGACAGATAACTACACAGGATATAAAGTAAAAAAAGATGGATCTGGATTAAAAAAAATAATTGACGAAAGCATGTATGAATTGTACGTACAAGATGAAAGTATTTTTTATATCTCTGACGTATATGATACAGCAAAAATCATTAAAACAGATTTAGAAGGTAATAAAAAAGAAATAATTGTAGAATCGGTTCACAGTTTTTATGTAGAAAATAATACTATCTATTTCATTAAAAAACATAATGATAATTCTTTCGGTATCTATAGTATAGACACTGATGGTAACGATCAAAAATTACTTAGAGATAATATTTTTGCTACTGGAGTACTAAGTGATGAAGATTACCTATATTTTCAAAGTGATGATGAACATATTTATAGAATTAAAAGGGATGGATCTGATCTCCAAAAAATACTTGATAAACCAGCACATTACTTTTTATTTGAAGACAAAATAATATTCCTTGAATATTTCAAGAACAATAATAGTCAGGAAATTTTTAATATATATTCTTCGGATAAAAATGGTAAAGATAAAACTAAGTTAACTACTGAACCAATAAATTCAGTCTATATTATAAATGGCTTACTTTTTGTAGGGAAACCAGAATCTAATAACCTTGAAATAATATCAATTCCTTAATGTAAATCAAAACTAATTAAAGTTTTACTTTTTGGCACACTTATTCAAGTTCAGTTAAATAAAATTACTATAATTTATAGGAAAGAGCCCTAGAACATGGGCTCTACAATCTTATTAATCAAAAAATCTGGTTATTCCACAATATAGCCCTTAAAAGAAATAGACGCATATCATTATTTCTGATTTGCGCCATTTTGTTGAATAACATCAACGATTGATAATTAGTAAACACAACTCAACATGTGTTAAATAATACTCAATTTTCATCATAACTGTTCAAAAAAAATTAAGGCAATCATTTAACTTATCAATTAATTCGTTGAAATAAAGGAATTGAACAAAACCATGCAAATTTAATAAGATTTCAGCTCTATGTTATACAAATTCTTATTTAAATAGTTACCTGAATTTCTGATTCAAGAATTAAAAGACCATTTTGTCTAATTACAAATTCAACCGACTCTCCAGGTTGTAACATTACCTGTGTCGAAAATGATAGTTGATAGTTGTCATCGTTATCAGTTTGATTAATGATAATGTCTCCAGCTATGGGATTCCTAGCTATAGCAAATCCACCTATTACTCCAGGAACACTATAGTTCATGATGTCCCCCACGGCTGCAACTCTAGGGCCTCCATTATCAGATAAGAAAGTATAATTCCCACCATCTAATTGAATTACAGAGAAATTGAAAAATTGAAATTGCGGAGCACCTATAACACTTGTTATCATCACATCAAAAGTTGTAGGGAATTGATTCACATTAACACTAGTACACTGCTTAACAGTATCAACTAATCTAGTTATCCCTGGTGGTCCTGGTGGTCCTGGTGGTCCTGGTGGTCCTTGCGCTCCAGGTTTTCCTGGTGGTCCTTGTGGTGGTGGTGGAACAACTCTACATTTACAATCTTTATCTTTCATTAGTAAAACTCACCTTCTATAATTGTTTTACTTTATATTATGGTTATTTTCAATAGAAGGTTGGACTAACAAATATAACGTGATTAAAATGTGCTGAAGCCCTTATTAATTGAATAAATCCCTTGCTTGTTCGGGGTTATCATTATTATCAACAGTATTGTAGCTATTTTTACAACACTTTCATTTGTAAGGATAATAAATATTCTTTTTGTAGTACTCCCGTTATCAATAGGAATCGGCGCACTAATAAGAGAGATGTTTCTTACACATGGAAAAGGGAGCTCAGCTACCATATACCGCAAAGTATCCTGATTATGTAAAATAAAAACAGGTCCAATTATTCATTACTGAAGAACTGGAACTAACCGACTCACTAATCATTGAGTCCACTATTCTTCGCAAAGCAGCATTTTGTTGAATAACAATTCTACAAAACAATAAGTTTTTTACTTCGAATTACTGCTTAACGGTGAAATCTGCATTTCTGGGACTCTACTCCAAAACAAACTCAGGAATTTCATTTTTCACAATGGTCTTTATAAAGTCTTTATACGGTTTTGACACCAATTTACCATTTATTTCTGTTCTTATAATTTTAAAGTTTTCCCTAGCGGAAAATCCTTCGGATATGGAAAGTCCTTCACATAAAGTCATTTGTGCGATGAATTGCTTTGTATATTTAATTGCATTATCATATTTTCTATTATCCTTATCAATTAAATATATGAAATTCTTTTGCTTATTTGTTTCAAAATCAATGTAAATCACAGCATAACCTATTACTTCTGTAATTCTTCCGTCCCAATATTCATCAAATTCATCTGAGTCATTTACTCCTAGAATAAAAAAGAACTCAATATTTCGATTTAAAAATAAACGCCTAAATGAATAACTTTCGTGTTCTAGCATAGTAGTTCCCCCTTATCTAATTTAGTTCTCTAGTAAATACAATATCACTTGTGTTTCCTCTATAGAAAACTATCCTTAACGTATTCCATATAGCCTTTACTAGCTTCTTGCGCCATATTGTTGAATAACATTATCGGATGATTATTTAGTAAACAGAACTCAACTTGTGTTTAATAAAATCATGTGTATTCTTTAAAATTCACTTTGTAAAAATATTGTTATATCAATGATTTTGTAAATACAAAGGTTCCTATAGCTCACATTATGTAAACTAAAATTGAATAGGTTATACATTAGCATGCAAACAAAAGACTAGATAACAGCCTTTTGTTTTGCATGCCAATAAATTCAATTTCTTTAGTGATTGACATATCAAGTTAGTCTTATTACATGTAAAAGATGTCCAGAGTATACAGGGGTGCCACCTACAGTAGGAGTTGAGACAGAAATCAATTCATTCATTTGACTACTTTGATAAAGGAAAGATTTCGAAACTGGAAATACCTCACACGTAGCAGGAGAAGGATCTAGAATAATGTCGGATCCAATGGTGCCTGCAAAACTCGAATTAAATCGAAAAGAAATTTCATCACTTACGTCAACATCACAGTTTGACTCAAATGAGATTTCATATATGGCAACATCAGAAAGCTGGATAGCATTATTGTTATCTGCAGTTGATAAATTCATACAGGGTCCCGTTGCACCAAATGTAACATCTTGACCTTGTGATGCAACTTCCCGTTGCACTCCTTCAATTTGGCATACCCCTAACACGTTCGCTGGTGGTCCTGGAGGCCCTTGTGGCCCCTGTTTCCCTGGCGGTCCCTGAGGTCCTTGTGGTGATGGTGGCACTACTCTACATTTACAGTCTTTTTCTTTCATTATTATTTTCACCTTCTATAATTGTTTTTACTTTATATGTATGGATATTATCTATAGAAGGTTGGACTATCATATATAACGTGACTAAAATGTGTAGAAGTCTATGAGGGAGCTAAGCTACGATATACCGTAAAGTATATTTCTGATTATGTAAAATAGCAAAAGTTCCAATTTTTCATTTCTGAAGAACTGGAACTAATCAACTCACTAATATCCAAATAACAAAAAGAACCCATTTTGATAAAGATTGATCAAAAGGCTCTTTTTATGTGGATGTATACGTTATTAATAGATTCCAACTCTGACTAAATTCAATAAAAGTAACCATACTACAATACCAGTAACCATACTAAACCATGCAAAATATTTATTCTCTTTTTTTAATATTGGAAATAATGCAATTAAAATTGCTCCAACTCCAAATGAAATTATCATAATTAATTGTACAATAAACTCTTCATAAACCATTTGTGCCTCCTGATTTATATCAACGACTTAATAACCATAATATCACTTGTGTTTACTTAACTATCCTTAACATAGTCCAGATAACCTTTATTACCTTCTTGCGCCATATTGTTGAACAATATTGTCATGTAGTCTTAGAACTATTCGATTCATTAATCAATATGTTTATTTGTTGTATGACAATATCTTTCCAATTAATAGTGAAATGTGAT
>NZ_JAXBMC010000037.1:0-5721 GCF_033963865.1 Cytobacillus sp. IB215316
CTAATAAAATATCAGTAAAAGTTATTATTTCTCCTTTTATGTAATTATGTTCTTTAATATAGTGAATTATTTTTCTGAATTCATAATCTTTCATTTTATAATCTGTTGCCTTTGGAGTATTGGACTTGTTAATCTCTCTTAAAATACTATAAATTAGACGCATTAATATCCCTCCTATACCAAAATTAAGTATATCATTCTTAGACTTCAAGTACGTTTAACCCCGTCCTAATTTTAAGACGAGGTTAACAATAGTTGTTTCAATTAAGTAGTAAACTTCATTATGCTGTGAAAAATAATATCAAAGTTGTTAGAGTTTTGTTTATTTCATAACAGTACCAGATCGTATTATAAGATCAACAAATTACCTGGCTGCTCATTCTTAATAGATTTTATCCTTAAGGTAATCAAGATCGCATTAACTATATTCTTGCGCCATATTGTGGAAGATATCCTTACAAACGCTGTTACACACGACTTATTCCCAGTATTTTAGAGATAGTATTTTCTTGTGTAAATATGGTTGGACTTCTGGGTATGTTAGATTATCTGGGAGTGATTCAAAAAATTCAACTTCACATATCTCTGAATTTGGTAAAGAACCTAATTCAATAATTTCACAAGAAAACAATCTTCCAAATTGTTTTCTTGTGGATTTAAAGATTGCAATATCACAAACGGGATGTAAAATGAACTTGATTGCACCTGTCTCTTCTAATAACTCTCGTTTTGCAGAAAATTCAATACCTTCGTTGTTCTCTCTGTGACCTCCTGGTATTTCCCAGGATTTTCTTTCTTTATGCCTAACATACAGCCACTTTCCATTAAATATAGTACTTATTACAACAAACTCCAATTTTTCTTCTGAAATTTCATCTATTTTGTAAAATTGCACTGTCATATGGTTCGCCCTTTCCATACGCCAAATTGTTTATAATTTCACCCAATTATTTCTCGTTGTTCTTTTTGAAATTTGTATTACTCTTGTTAGGATTGCTTTTGCTACATTCTAGCGTCAATTTGCGGAAAACAAGAGGCTCACCCAATTTCTAAACCTCCATTAACTACTTTGAATTAGCTTTTACTATTAGGAAATGAGGGCTGGTCATGAGATAGTAATAAGATTTTTCTTTCACTTCTTTCATCTTTTCTTGCGGCTGGGGTTCAATCAGTTTATCGAGATTGAAAAATTGAGTGGTTTCATTTACGATGCTTTGCATGGATCTTCTGTAAAAACTGACATCAATTGCAATATTAGGTTTGTTCCAAGTTTCTGATAAGTATTGGGTTTTAAAGTAGTCATCACAATTGTACCTTGTATAGTCCATAAATGGGTGATGAACTGAAAATAGAAAGGTTCCATCTGCTTTTAAAATCCGATTAAATTCCTGAAATGTATGAGTCCAATCCTTAAGATAATGAAGCGTAAGTGAACTTACAATCACATCAAAGGAATCATCCTTAAACGGAAGGGTTTCTTGAAGATCATGACAAAGGAATGTCACTTCTTCTCCTATACGTTGCTTAGCTGCTTTCACCATTTCCGGACTTATATCTATACCAGTAACTTCCGCCCCTTGATGCAATAACTGAGAAGAATACCAACCAGCCGAACAACCAGCATCAAGCACCCTTTTTTCTTTCAATTGTTGAGGCAAAGCAGCCATCATAGCTGGGCGCTCATAATAAGAGTTGTAAGGACTTCCCTTATCAACATCGTTTTGATATGTATAAGCTAATTTGTTATAAGTATCTTTCGTTGAATTATCCATGTATTTCTCTCCTTCAAATCATTGATATAACATTAATTATAAGTTCACTTTTTTCGTAAAATGTCCTGCTCTTATTCATGGCCTAAATCATAAATAAAGGCGCATCTCTTAGAGAAATGCGCCATATCGTATTATAAGATTCGCAAATTACCTGGTGCCCATTCTTAATAGACTTATCCTTAAGGTACTCAGGATCGCCTTTACTATATTCTTGCGCCATATTGTGGAAGAAAACAATCTTCTAACCTTACTGACCCTTTAGATATTTGTATAGATTTATACCTTTTTACAGATAAATATCATTTCATTACTGTCTTCATGGAATGAACTCTTATCCCAAGAACCATAAACATCTAATATAGTGAAGCCATTTTGTTCTATTAACCTTTCCATTTCCATTGGAAATACAAAACGCAGGGAAATCATATCTTCTTCAATAGCTATAACTTCCTCGTTGTCGTTAATAAATTCCCTTCGAGATTTACAATTCTGTATTTGAGTAAACGAATTATATGATGCCGTTTTATATTCAATTACTTTTCGATTTCGTTTATCAAAATAAGAATTTTTGGATTCCTCAATAGCTGCTAATTCTCTTATCTTTGGATATCTTGTACCAAAAATAAATATTCCCCCACTTACAAGATGCTTATGAACTGATAGTAATAATTTGTCCTGTGACTCGTTTGTTAAAAAATGTTGAAAAGAGTTTCCAGTCATAAACATTAAAGAACACATTCTATTGAGTGATAATTTAGTACAATTCTGTAAGACCCACTGAATATCAAGATTCATATTTTTTGTTTTTTCTTTTGCCCTATTTAACATTCCTTCATTTATATCAACCCCAGTAATATTATAGCCAAGCTTAGCAATTGGGATTGTTGCTCTTCCTGTACCACAGGCTAAATCGACAATATTCCCACCCTTTTTATTTGCCCACTCTATTAAAAGTGGAAGGTCTTTTAAATAATTCTCGTATTGTAAATCATAAAACTCAGGATCAATATATTTTTCCATATTATCGTAAAAAATATCATCTAATTGTTTTCTCAATTTTCACCCTACCTCTTAATTTACATATTTTCACTTTATTTCTTAGAGCTATATCAATCTGTCCTATAATTGATACACTTTTGATAACCAATTAATAGTTTTAAACACCTCTTTATCACTTATATCTTCATCAGTTATTAATCCTGTGAGCTTAATACCACTATCTCCACCATATTCATCATAGGTGTTAATAATTAATTGAATACCATTCCTCATATCTATTATCCAATCTTCAGACCTTTCATAATAAGGCCTAAAAATAGTGCGACTTACCCCTAGAGTTTTATTTAGAGCTTCAATAACTTTGTCAGCTTGATGATACCTTGGGTATGCAAAATTATGAAGATTTTCACTTTCTTTAAATAAAGATTTGATATGATTCTGCCTATCGGTATTTTTGTTACCTACACCTTCATATGAAATGTAGTTACCTCTATCATCTTGTCCTTTTATGTAATCTCGAGGGTCTACTTTTGGTCGTAATTTTATTAATCTTGGTTTCATTCTTTCCCCTTAATTTAATTTGTGTGGATATAAGTAGGGTAAGAGTCCAGCACCTTATCATATTTAGCGCTATTTTAATAATCTCATCAAACTATTGATTATTCATTTACCCCTTCAATTTTTAGTCTACAAACTACTACCTATGCACATCTTTCTGAGCTTGTATATATCCTTAATACGTACAAGTACCGTTTTGGACTCTTTAATTGTTTCCATTTTAGAAACCCACTAAATAACGATTCATACTGATTAATCAGTAAATAACCACAATGAGACACTGCAAACAACGTAAGTTTTACCTATATATCCATATTTACCCTCCTAGTTGTACAATATAAGATTGGCAATTTGAACGAAGAAAAAGTAAACAAATAAAGACGCTTTTCAGAGTTATTTCTGAAAAGCGCCATTTTGTTGAAGATCACTTGAGTTTCTATTACCTGTATAATGGATTAATCTAAGTTAAATCAATCTATAAATCATATCAAGGTACCAATTTAACAAGAAGGATATAAGGCAAATTTCAAACTGGAAGATTATGAGGTTATTACATCTAATAGTCCAAAAAGAATACCTCGATTTACACTGTTTGAATAGATGAAAAGACTTTTGTACTGATGACTACACCATGTACAGATAAATTAGAGATTCTTTTGGTAGAAGAACTACCTGTAGATATAAGGAATTACTTTTTAGCTCCTATTATGTAAATAAAAATTGAATATGCTAAATATCACCATATGAAAATACCTCTGATTCTCCATTTCGGAAAATAGAGGTATTATACTTATTATACTGGGTCAGGGTCTCCTTGTTCAGGAGGACAAAGTGGTACCTGGAATATATCTTTCAAAATATTAAACGTATCTTCATTTATTACAATATCTAATACGCTAGCACCTTGCTGTACTCTAGCAAAGTAAGTGATATTCTCATCACACAATGATGATCTTACACATATAACTTGAAGATTCTCCATTGAATAACCTCCTCTCTAACAGTCTCATAGTAGACTATGAAACAAGAGAAGATATGCTTGTACTAATGGCTTGATATTTTAGTACATTTTCCATTATTGCTTAATTTATTTCTTTTAACCTTCTATATAATGCTGCACTAGAAACATTAGTAATTTCACAGATTTGTTTTACTGAGGTCAGTAACATAGAATGTGTCTCCTGGTTGTAGGGTATCTAGCGTTTATCTTTTATTCGGGGTTATCATTATTATCAACAGTATTGTAGCTATTTTTCAACATTACTATTTGTAAGGATAATAAATATTCTTTTCGTAGTAATCCCGTTATCAATAGGAATGGGCGCTCGTGAACTCTTAGTTAATTAAATGGTTAAATAACTCAGGAATTCTATTCCTAAAATGCAAATAATTATGTTCACCACCATCAATAATATTGAAATTAATAGTAGGAATTTTTTCTTTTAGAATATCATAAACAGATTTATTTGAGTTTACAAATTCTTTACTAATTATTGTTCCTTCACCTGCTTCATTTGTTCCACAGTCGAGATAAAAACTATTAATTGCAGATAAATCCGTATTTCTTAATAACTCTTCAATATTTTCTTGATTAGCATAAAAAGCGGATGACATTATTACGATATTTTTAAAGACTTTAGGATATCTACAACAAGCATAAGTAGTAATAAGACCACCTAATGAAATTCCTGCCATTGAAGAATGATCTATTAAAGTACGATATTTATCATCTATAAGAGTTTTTAATTCATTTACAATAAAATTAATATACTGCTTTCCTTTCCCGCCGAAAGGCTCAATTTCTCCTCTCAATTGTTTACTGTATTCCCCATTTACCCAAGGACAATATTCATTCTTTCTCTCTTCCTTATTCTGGTCTATTCCTACAACAATTACATTTAGTTTTTTCTCATTTAAATATGTTTCGAGTTCTAAGGAAACCCCTCCGATTGCATCATTGTCTCGAAAAACATTCTGACCATCATGCATATATATCACTGGATACCTACGCTTAACGAGATTATAGTCATTAGGAAGATAAATTCTAATTTTTCTTTCTTCTTCAAAAGCTGGAATATAAACAGAAAAAATTTCTATCATCAAGTACTACTCCCTTTAATTTATTTCTGTACTTTTTAAGAACTCCTCACTAAATATTAATTATCTCAAAAAATTAATATTTAGACACTTTATTCCACAATATTGTTCCTCACCTGAAATTCTTTCTCTATTAAATAGTCTCCTGCATGAATAATGGCACATAACTATATTTCAGATATGCGCCATATCGTATTATAAGGTCATCCAGATTGATATTTTATCTGGTTGGCCTTCTTTTTATAGGCTATTCTTTAGGTAGTCGGGATAGGACGTATGCGCCAGTGGGACTTGA
>NZ_JAXBMC010000038.1:0-4394 GCF_033963865.1 Cytobacillus sp. IB215316
TTAATTATAAAATATAGTGATTGATTTTTTTGATTTGGAAACTATTTGGCACCCTTTCCAAAAAAAAGACGCGTTCCATTACAGAAAAGCGCCATATTGTTCAATAAATTTAATCTACCAAAACCCGCCCCCCCTTACTTTCGGTTGGGAAATCACTAAAAGCTAGCTTTCACTCTTGTGGATTTAGGGTTATATCTTTCCAAACTAGCTCAATGGTTCCGTCATATTAATGACAATCCCAGTTGTACAGCACATTTGAGAAATCTAACCTTTCTAAATCATCCTTTCTTATAAAAAAGTTAGCAACACCACTGTCTCCCCACATTATTCCCGCATCATCATCAGTATCAATTTGTAGTAATAAAATGGTGTGTTCTTGTAATTGTGTTTCATACTCCCTTGGATCACTTTGAGTGAAATAGGGGTACCCACCTATTTTATGCCCTTCACCATAATAACTATCATATACATCCCATATTTCTATGTCATTATCCTCATCAATTTGCTGATATCGATTTACTGAATCATCTAATAATTCATAACACCTGAAATCTACTAGAGAAACAGGTTCATAATCTATATCAAACGTTAATGATAAATCGTTTTCAATTGGAAAAAATTCTGTATCCAAAGAATCTAGGTTTGAAAAATCCGTTATCAATAATGCCTCCTCATTAGTAGTGTGTTGATGGTACAAAATCCTAAAATTTTTGGGATTCGTTAAATCTTCAAATTCCATCCCCAGCACATCATCTTCAGCAGAGATATAGAACTGCAATATACCTTTTTCTGGCATCAACTCTAGTTGTGGAATTTCTTCAAAGTTCATCTGAGCCAATAACTTCATTGGCTTACCATTCACATCTTTTGGATACTCCATTGTTTTTGGGAGGTATGGATACCCTCCAAATTTACTTTGATAAATTTTCGTAACACCTTTCTCAGCAGTGATTTGAACATAGGGTTTTACAGTTTTTTCAATGTCGATTCGAAAACCTTCAAGCCCATCGGGTAAGTATAACCTATTCTTTTTATCCATAGTCCCTCCATTTATAAATGAATTTTTTCTCCCATGAACTCTAGAGCTTTATGTTAATGATCACAGTAACATCACTTTTTAAAGGATACTCCGTTTGTCGATAAAAATTAATGCAGTAACCATTCTCTACACTTTTATTGATTCCACGAAGAATAAGGTTTTCATACGGTAAATCGATTCGTTGATTACTAACCCTATCAATATAACTATTACTTTTATTTGAAATAAAGCACTGAATCAGATTATCTCCTCTTACTACAAACCAACCGTTTCCTTTTTCAAATGTAAACCTGAATAATAATGTATTATGTGATATTTTTTCTTCCACCTCTAAATTATAGAAATCAAAATCTATTGCAAATAATTCCTTTACTTCTACTTCTCCATCTTTACTAATGGTGCAATGAAACATTTGATTCCCTTTATAAAAAACAAAATAACTATTATTGTTAAAATCTAAGTTGCAAACTTCAGTAATTCCTTGAATTTCGCAACTAATTTTTCTTTCTTGCAGCACCTCACCTTTTGTATCCAGCATCCTATGAATAACATGATCCCTTTCTTTTTTTAGTAAATGAATGTTATCCCCATTAACATATACCTTGTTACCTATTGGAGGCTGAATCTTTACATTTTTATCTGATTTAATGACACCATCTTTAAAAGTAATAGTCCTTAGTTTGTCAGGTCTTTCATTATCAAACCAGTCTTTTGAATAAAGAAGTGCCATATTATTTATATTACCTATGAATTTTCCTACAAACTCTCTTTTTCCCTTAGGAACTTCTAATCTATCTCTATTAAATAAAGGTAAAGGTATTTCTTTTTCATTTGGTAATATAGTTATCAGTACCCACGGTTCATCATCTACTGTCTTAAAAAATTTGGGATGACCTAAGATTCGTTCTTTATCTTCTAAAATGTCAAATATAGTTCCATTTGAATCTAAAATTACATAGATTACCTTGTCCTTAATAGTATTACTTTCCTTATATATTTTTAATGAAATAATTGTATTATTCCCGATATTAATATTGTCAATAGGAACAACTCCATTTTGATTTTGCAGTATCGTTAAAAAACCATATTCAGTGGAGTGTGTTTCATATTTTAGTACTGCTTTGTTACTGAGCAACTCTTCCATAATATAATAGCCCCTTTCAATGTAGCTCTATAATTTTTCTAAAAAGAATAGTGCAAAAATAGATGTATCTAATTAGTAGTTATTTAATTATTCGATATGAATAATACAATTCCTTTCTACAATAAAATACCATCTTCAAGAAATGAACTTAATGCTCTTTTTGTATCGAACCTTATAAGACCTTACAAAACAATGTCCTACAATGAAAAAGACGCTTATGTGAATTTCAGATTTGCGCCATATTATGGAATATTGAAGTAGACATTTTGTAGTCATAAGGAGTCTGAAACCTAATTGATTTTGTTTGGTACATTTTATTTCTATATTCATAAACAATAATAATATCACCAACAAAACTTGCTGGAGAAATTTGTCCACTAATTTTAGCATTAAGTTGATTGTCTTTTAATTGATAATCAATAATACTACCAAAAGCTACATCTTCAAATAAGTTTCCAGGCTGGATTTCTAAAAATTTTATATCAATTGTATATTTCTTGTCACCAATGCTAATCTCAGCTTTTTCGAGTGATAACTTAGTTATCACGTTCTTCAATACTACTGCAATAGGGTTATCAACAAGTACATCGTAAAATTGATTATTGTGTGCGTGAAAAACATGAACTTCTTCCTCTAAAAGCCCAGAACCAGTACCATGAGTCAAAATTATAATTAACTCTTTATTTTCATCTCCATTGATGTCTTTGTAGAAAATTTTCGGAGCATATGTAGGGTTATCAACGTTTAACCAAAAGGGTTTTGAGTAAATCGTCCCCTTGAAATCAAGTTTAAAGTCCTGATATATATCGCCTATTTTCTTGGCATAGAGAGCTATATTATCTTCACTTGACTCTGAAACAAGATCGTACCCTTCAAACATTGCCCCTGTTTTATTAGGGACAACTACTAAAAGGATTGCTATTATTAAAATAAAGAATCTATTCATAGACAACACCTCATTTTAGTGTCCCCTAACTTAGTGATCCTAAATTTTTCATTGCACTTTTTTAGTCACTTATTATTAATTGATTAATTACATATATCAAATTAGTTCATTTTTCATCTTTTTTCCCTTTTTTCTTTCTTTCTGTACAACTTCCCATAAATCATTTTTTTCTAATCACTTCATAAATTATATTTGTTCCATCAGATATTTTAAATATAATGAGTGCTTTATTTCCTTTTACAAAAGTGACTGGATCTATGACATTTTTATATGGTGGTTCTATATTAGGGTTTAATATGTTTACTTTTATATTTTTAACAATATCTAAAAGGGATTGATATTCTTTTTGTTTTTCTGTCATATGTTGCAATTGTTTATAGTTATATTTCGAAAAGGATTTCAAATTTAAATTGAATGTTGTCTGAATATCAGACAACACTTCCTTGTAAAAATAATTCACTTTTTTGTCTTCTTTATCCCCCTTATGAATAAAGTTAATAGTTTTTACACTAGATGGATTTATTTCAAAAGTTATGGTTTCCTCACCAAAGGGTGAATTATGTGCATGCTCAAATGTTTTCACTTGAACGGTAACTTTAAAAGAAAAACCCCCTTCACTTTCTCTAGTTAAGTTTATAATTTCAACATCGTACAGGCCGTATAATTTATAATAACCGTAATGTTTAGCAACTTCCTCTGAAATATATGGATTGAGCACAGTGATTAATGTATCAGATAATAGTTTGTTATCTAATTCATTTTGATTTGATTTAATCACATTAGGTTGAACATTAAATAGCAATAAACTAATAAACAGGATTAATAAAGTTTTGTTCATATTCTAACCTACCTATTGTTTATTTTATTTTTGTTTTTCTCATAATTTCATAAAAAATTTATTGGAATATTAGTTGTGTAAAATTGAGGGTGTTTTCCAATAAAAGACTTTCTTTTAGCTTCTTACGTGTTTTTATTCTTCCCTTTCTTCGAATTAATACTAATCAAACAAAAGGGTATAAGCCATTAATGATTTATATTTTATTTTTATCTTTGTAGGATTTTTCGCTCAAAAAACGCGATGTTATCTCATCGCGCCATATTGTGGAATAACAATTCTCAGGTTGGGAAAAAACTAACAGACTCATTTATCATTGTCGTTATTAATTTCATTATTAGTTCATTTTCTATCGTGATATGTCCCTTAATCCAGTGAAGGTTAATGGAATTGTAAATTTCAATCCAAATATACTAGTATCTCTTGGATT
>NZ_JAXBMC010000039.1:0-3970 GCF_033963865.1 Cytobacillus sp. IB215316
TGCTTACGGTCAAAAAACACCTCAAGAAGTTGTGAATGCTTGGATGAATAGTGAAGGTCATCGTAAAAACATTTTAAACTCTAGCTTCACTCATATTGGTGTTGGTTATGTTGAACAGGGTAACTATTGGACTCAAATGTTTATTGGTAAATAATGAAACAACTAAGCTAACAAACTATTAAAAAATGAGCTATTCTATGACAAAATAGAGTAGCTCATTTTTTATTTTATTGGAGTAGTTTCTAAATTGACTGTCGTTACTTGAGTTAGAAAGCCACCATTTCGTTTAAAAAAAGAGTTTGTATAAATATTTCAACGTAGGAGCTTTATTGTTTATTAAAGAAAAACGAATTGACGAGTGCTGCATACTCTCTAATATGCGAGTAGACTGTCTCATACAATGGGGTTTTAGCAGAAACTCCGTATGCATCATAGTCTAGACGGTTTGCTAGCATTTTAGCACGAAGCAAATGAAAGTCACTTGTTACTATAGCTACGCGATTATTATTATTAAAGTCAGTTATTAATCCTTTAGAGTAAAGTAAGTTTTCAAATGTACTCGTTGCGGCTGTTTCGGGAATAATCAATGATTCTTTAACACCTAAGGATATTAGATATTCTTCCATAGCTTCACCTTCAGATTTTACTTCACCGATACCGGTTCCTCCAGTAGTAATTACCTGTATGTCGGGATTCTCTTTCATAAAATCGAAAGCCATATTTAATCTATTTTGTAAAGTTGCAGATGGTTTACCATCTTTTAAACCCGAACCAAGAACTATAATAAAATCAATATCAGCAGGAATTGAATCATTTTGTGCTTTATACATAAGAATTTCGAACGATATGCTCATTAATACAAACAGCCCTAAAAATAAATAAAGTAAAAATCTAAGCGTTTTTCTTTTTGAGATATAAAGCAACACTTGTTTATAATAAAATGAGCTCAATAATAAAATTAATGCAAAAATCGATAAAAAAATCGTTACAATATCAATATGACCCTTAATATAAATCATTGACAAGGCATAAAGAAAACAAGATATAGATATAATTCTTAATAGAATTTTCATAAAACCCCCTATATTTTCATAAATGTCATAAACAATACTGAATAAATAAAAGAACATTCCTAGTATTCAAATCTTTAGCTCGACATTGATTCAGCGATTTGTATGTCAACAAATACGACTCTGCTTTATTAAAGGCTGTTTTAACATTGATTGTTGTTTTTCGTACAAAGAACTAAATACGTATAAACCAAGCATTCGTTGCATCTTTTCTCATATAAAATGTAGTCAATTGCAAAAAATCATTAATTACTGTACTAAATAAGTCTCAATATCACAGATGTTTACGAATAGAGCCTCTCGTAAACTTTTGTGCTATTGTTCTTGATTTGGAAGATTAAGACATGAATTTACACAACAGTCATCGTTTAGCTAAAAAGCTGCACGATATCTAGTTGAATTCGTGTTGATTTTTATCGTAAAAAAACTATCCATACAAGAATAGCCACTGTACATCCAAAATACGTCAGTTTCAATGTTCAGCAGCTATCATTTCAGTCTACTTAATAATAATATAGTATAAATCTCAATTATAATCCACATTATTCCATATTGACTCTCACACAAATTTAAATGAATTACAAAACAAAAAGCAATTGCCTTTTACATGAAGGAATTGCTTTTTAGCACATTATATTGTTAAATTGCACTTATCGTTTATCTTACCTTAAGACGCTTTCTTAAGTCTCTTTTTCACATTGATTGTTGCTTTCCGTTGTAAAAAGTATAAGTCTCGTATATGCTGTTTCTGCTATTTTAAAAATTATTACCCCTCCCCTTTACACTTAACATATTGTCTGTTTTTAGTAACAAAGCAACAAAGTTACGAAAAGAACTTATTGTAAACGTGTTTACTACTCGTTGCTGCGATGATAATGATAGTGAATACTACTGTTAAATTTTTCATCATTCAACTCTCCTTAATTGATAGTTTAGTGATCCTATTTTCTATTTGAATTGTGTAAAGTACAAAGTTAGCAAACAACTGTAAAAAAATATTTGTGATAAATTATACTACCATTTCTTGTTCGTATATCGTCACGATTATTCCATCTATATTATTGCCTGAAAGCTCATATCGTTTGTTTTGTGGTAACTTTACCGAGCTCATTTGTGTCATATGGTAATAATAAACAGTATAACTAAGTTCGTTCACACTGACAGAAACAACCTTCTCTTCTTTTAAATAATCTAAATATTCTTCTAAAACAAGATTATTTTCATACATAATGGCGCTGTGCGGTAAACCAACATACCGAATATGCCACGGTTCGTATTGTATACCTGTAATTTCGGTCTTATCCTTTGGATAGCGTAAAATAAAACCAAACCGCCAAGCATTTTTTTCAATCCATTTTCCTTCAGCTGCATGAATCATTTTCGTTTTAGTTGAACCTACATCAAGTGATAAGCCGGCATTATGTTCACTATAGCCTGGGGGCATTGCAATCGTTGGTCCCATTTCTTTATAAAGTCTATTTTGCTCATCAAACCCTCTAAAACCACTATTAATTGTGAAATTCCGAACACCATCTCTTTTAGCGAAATATACCATTTGCGAAAACCTTTGTGCTACATCTCTAGATAATTCAATTTTAGTATTACGTAATCTATATCCCTGCTTTAATTCTTTATACTTGGATAATTTTACAATATCTGATCTTACACTTTCTTCACGAACAGGGTATTGAGACTTGATTAGGACTAAATCTCCCTGATAAATGAGTGATTTATTTAAAGGTTGTTCTACTACATTTTTATGTGATTTGATATCGTCTACTTTGACGACTATATTATTATTTTCATTTATTGGTTGATTTCTTTGATTATCTTCAAAAATAGGGTCAACGAATACATTTACAGCTGCTACACTTAGACATATTATTAAAACTAAAAAATATCCCCACTCAAGCAACTTCTGATTCCTCCTTTGTGATAAGTATTTGTTAGTATTGTTCAATGGGTCAATCATTCAGCAAATGTAATTTTAAGTTACTACTAATATACTGGATATTCATTAACTATAAGCTCATATAACTATGAAGAACTTCTTAAGATTCTTTTAATATAGTTAGCCAAAACTATTATATGCCATAGAAAAGAGGTGTCTTAAAGTCTGCATTTATACTTTTTAGACACCTCTTTTCTATGCAAATTTGTTACGAAAGAGAAACAGATATTAATGCCTTTTCATTCTTATATCAGCTGTATGCTCTTCGATTTTTGACAAATTAAACTAATTGATTGATGTGATGCGTTTCTTTAATCAAATTCATTTTTTTGTTGCTTTCATTGTCATAAAAAGAGACTTAAAATGAAGCGTTATGTAATTTAGCCAATAAAAAATGCACAACTATTTGCTGCGCATTATTTTCCGACATTATTAGCTTGTTTATGTCGTGTAAATCGAAAAAGAATTTACTGACAGATTTTTTTATTATTTTGACTATAGTATATAGTACAAACTTTTCTTCGCCACATTTGCCCCAATTGGCTAAATATGTTTATGGAGAATCTTAAATCGCATTTAAAAAGAGCACGATATAGATATTATATCCATATCTACTAAAATTCAGAAGAATTCAATGTATCCCTTCTCATCATTTTTTACAAATATGTTATATATCATCAAAATTATGTAATAAGCTGTAATAAAATTGTAGTAAATAGTGCTATCTAAAAAGTTGTCAATACTTATATCAATGTAATATTTCTCTTTAATGTTTATATATGGTATTCCAATATATACACGTATGCCTTTATATTTATAGCTCAGCCTTGATCTCTCAATGTTTTATTAGTTTTTTAACTATTCTTTCTTTTATATTGGGTATTTCAACCAGAAATATGACAAAAAACAGCTGTTATAGTGGATATGTAAGATAAACAACGAGGAGGAA
>NZ_JAXBMC010000040.1:0-3783 GCF_033963865.1 Cytobacillus sp. IB215316
AAAGTTATGATTCAACAATACAATGTGGGTATTAGTTACTCCCTTTGCGTTGAGCTGATCTTCCACAATATGGCGCTAATCTGTAACAAGGATTAGTGCTTTTCTTCATCTTAGGGCCATATTGTGGAATAACTTTATATTGCGTAGTAGACTGAATACTGCGCACCAAAGCTCTTCAATATTAAGATTATTCAAGGAGTATTACCGTAATAGGGTTTGGTATAGCTGGGTGGTTATTATTTTTATTTTTGCAAGATTATTTATTAAAGAACTTAAAATTATCGCTTTTCAACTAAAGATAAGTATATTCCATTTGCTGTTCAGTACAACGATACAGTGCAATAGGTACAGTAAAGTAATACTGCACTGGGGGTCAGGCACTTTTCTATTAGAAAGTGAAACATATATTTCTAAAGCTAAAAATAATTCTTTATAAGACAACGTTCTAATTCAAAATTACGCTTCATTCATTGAAGAAACCGTTGACTAATGGTTCATATACTTGAGTTCTCCATTCTTTAAAACCAGCCCAAAGAAGAACACATAAAGAACATAATAGTGAGAGTCCGTCCACAATGTAATGGAAAAGAATTCAACAAACCCAATCTAAAAGTGTTGGCTCAAGCATTAATGAATTTATATTTTGAAAAATGACACTAGAACATTCCACACAACTTGGAGAGCCTTTTTATCGTAAAATAGTAGCCTAATTCGTCTCGTTTTGTAATAATTGGAATGATGATATTGGTAGAGATTGGAGTAATGATAATTGATAAGTAAACGGACAATCCACACTTTTTATGACTTATTAACAGGATATGGAACACTTTCAACCATTCAAAAGCTTTTTGAATGTGAATATATTTTTGAAGCTGAAACTCATGTCTCCACTTTAAGCGGGCAAAGACGCTCACTTGCTGACTCTTATGTTGCTTCACTTGATTTAAAAAACCCTAGTGACTTACGGAAAATGTTCAACGTAATAGAAATGTTTTATCTCGAAAATGAAGAAAATGAATACTTCCAAAATGATACAACTTGGAACCAATTTGTAAAATTGTTGGAACGTGACGGCTATGCTTTTGTAAAGGGTAAGGTTCAATATGAAAATACTACATATATTCCACAAGAGCTTGAGAATTTTACTGTGGAATATAATATTGAACACGTTGAAAATGATTGGAATAGAGCGTTAAGTCAAGCAAAGACTGATCCAGAAGACGCAATCACTGCAACCAGAGCAATGGTTGAAAGTACGTTGAAATGGATACTTGACGATATTGGTGAAGAATATAAAGAAACGGACAATTTGAGCCAATTATACAAGAAGGTTGCTCAATTGCTAAACTTGTCTCCAGATCAACATGGAGCAGAGATTTTCAAGCAAATACTAGGTTCAATAAATGGAGTAGTAACTGGACTTGGAGCTTTGAGAAATGCTTATGGAGACTCACACGGAAAAGGAAAAGTGTATTACAAACCAAGCGAAAGACACGCAAAATTTGCAATCAATTTAAGTGGAACACTTTGCATTTATCTTTTGGAAACATACATGGTTAGTAGAAAGCCTCCTTCGATTTAAGAGATCAAAAATAAGGTGGGGAATTTATGGCAGCAAAAGACGAACATTTAGCCCTCAGTTCTGGAATTGGACTAGCAGGATTCGCTGCTTCAAATTTTTGGGATTATAGTTCACAAGCATTTTTTTGTTTCAAAGACGAAATTATTGAGAGCATTGTTAAACCAAATAAATTGACGGCAGTCCATCACTATTTGTTTTTCTTTCAAGACATTGAAGACGAATTGGACAAAATTTATAAAAACGTCGATGATTTAGAATGGATTTATAATTATATGATAAGAACTCTTGAAGGAGTGAACTTGCAACCAGAAATACCTACATTAAACTTTGCTAGTTGTAGCGACGAATATCATGAAGAATGTAATTGTAGAAAAATCGTTGAACAGTTAATGGAATATATAAATGAACACCAAGACAAAATTAACAAACTGATCGTTCACGCAGCGTTTCAATTTATTTTTCAAGATCGAAAGTTCTTGCATGATTTTCATTTGGAGCTTTCCTCATTTATTGAAGAAAACATGGAAGAAATCGAGGAACAATTTCCAAAGTATGTTACAAATAAGAAACGAATAAAACGAGCTTACTTTCCAAAATGGATGACCGACGCTGTTTTTTATCGAGACAAAGGAACTTGTTCAAATCCAGAGTGTCGTTGTGACCTTTCCAACTTGATCAGACCACAAAATACAAAACATATTGACCATATAGTTCCTTTGGACTTGCATGGCAGTAACGACGCTTCCAACTTTCAATTGTTGTGTGAACCGTGTAACACTTCAAAAGGAGCAAGGTCAACTGCAAGTAGCTCGGTAAATGCCCCATATTGGAATATAGAAAAGTAAAATAAACTGTAAGGAGTGATGAAGCTAATGAGCGAACAAGTTCAATTAAATGTGTGGTTGCCTAAACATAAAAGAAAGCAGTACCTTTCCATTCATAAAAAATTACAAGAAAAGTTTGCTACAACAATGGAGACACTTTTCAATGATATTGAAGGGTCTGCAAACAAATACAAAGAGAAATTGTTTGAAGAGTATGGGACAGCATATGATTATGAAGTAGTTGATCCAAGCGATATATTAGAGAATATTGAAATGGAAACTTACGAATTTTTTAAAGCTGAAAAACTCATGGAATACAATTTTCACTTGTCGTTGTTGGCTTCAACATACCAGATTTTTGAACAACAATTGAGAGGTTTTATTTACTCGGAGCTAAACCATAAATTGAGTCCGATAAGGACAAAAGATGAATTTTCAAAGTTTGGTTTTAATATGGGTCAAATAAAAGAGGCATACGAATTTTTAAATTACGATTTGACAAAGACTTCCCAATGGGAAACGATTGAACTATTAGCTGATCTAGTGAATACATACAAGCATGGTGACGGGCGTTCTGCTAAAAGATTATATAATAAGAACCCAGATTTGTTCTTGAAAGGTTACTTTGGTGACGAGAGACTCATGGACGTTGAGCTAACTACCAATGCTGAGATTGTTTTTGATATTGAGAAAGTTGGTTTTGATAAATACACCACCGCTATTATTGAGTTTTGGGAGGACTTTCCTGAACACATAAATCCAGTTGTCGAAATTGATTAAATGTAAGACTAAAATTTAAAATTTTTAGATTAAAATGCCTGATCCCCGATACAGTGAAGTATTACCACACTGGGGGCAGGTACTTTTTCTAAATTAATTAGCTTATTAGTGGGTTAAAAGTTTTGACAGAGATAATCGGTCCTTGTGCTAAAGGGGGGAATGTTGAACAAGGGTTGGCACTTATAGCTGTATCTTTTATTGCACAGTACAAATATACTATTCAATAGAAAAAGGATATTACACATCTGGCGCAATAATCTAGTATTAGCTACAGGTTCTTGGTTCCCGCTTGGAGAGCGTAAATACAATACGGTAGAACTAATTACTTTTTACAATAGAACAAAGGAACGAGGGATAAAAATGAAGGTATCAATATTAACCAGTGGGTTTCCTATTGGATTTACAGATGATTTCGTTAAATGCATAAAAGAATATTATACTAATAATGGGTCGTTTGTTTTTATTGCATCTGATTTTGCAGGACATTCTAAAACAGATAAATATGCTGATGTAACTTTGAATATGTTTAGTAAAAAAGGTATTGCATTTGATGAAGTTAATGTCATTGATGATAGAATCACAAAAGAAAAGGCAGTA
>NZ_JAXBMC010000041.1:0-2885 GCF_033963865.1 Cytobacillus sp. IB215316
TTATTAGTTTAGAAACAATTTTTCAACTTCATCTAACTGAACTCTATGGTAAGTGGTATTCAACAAAATGGCGCGAGAATGTAGTTAACGCTATCCAAACTGCCTTAAGAAAAAATCTATTAAAAATGGGCAATCAGGAAACTCACTGACCTCATAATACGATCTGGCGCATATCTGAAATATAGATATGTGCCATTTTTTATTTTAGGACCATTTAATGGAGTAAGGCATATTCTAACGGACAGATTAGTTTAGCAAGAAAGCATACTTCTTATTAGAAAAAAATCTTATTGAAGTCTATTTGTTTATTGTGTTATTCTAACGTAATACCTATTTTTAATAGGTCAATTTTCAGGAGTGATTTGCATGTTAAAGATGCATGAAGATTTTATTCAAAATGTAATAAAGCAGATAAAAAGTGACGAACGTTTTATAGGTATTCTTGCAGGTGGTTCAATGATAAACAATAATATGGATCAGTATAGTGACCTTGATTTAGTTCTTGTTTATGACTTATCCTTCCAAGAAGAAATAATGGAAAATAGGTTGCAAATTGCTAGGGAATTTGGGAATCTTTTATCAGGATTCACTGGAGAGCATGTTGGTGAACCTCGATTACTCATTTGTTTATTTAATGCTCCTATTCTTCATGTAGATCTAAAATTTGTAACGATAGAAGAAGTAAGGAATGGAGTGGAAAAACCTATTGTAGTATGGGAAAGGCATTCATCTTTAAGTCAAATACTTAGTGAAACCAATTATTCTTTTCCTTATCCAGACCTACAATGGATTGAAGATCGATTTTGGGTTTGGATACATTATAGTGCAACTAAACTTGGAAGAGGAGAATTATTTGAAGTAATTGATTTCCTTTCATTCCTTCGAGGAACTGTTATAGGCCCATTAGTGTTAATGAGAAATAAAAAATTACCAAGAGGGGTACGAAGAATTGAAGAAGATGCTCCAGAGCTTCTGGGAGAATTTAAAAAAACAGTAGCAATTCATGAGAAAGATAGCTGTTATAACGCAATTTTATCTACAATATCTCTATATCTTGATATCAGACGAGATTATGAAGCTGATATCCAAATAAAATCAGAGGCTCAACAAGAATCTATTAAATATTTAGCAGAAGTAAATAAGAAAATGTAGAAGTTCCTAATACAATTATTTAGGGAAAGGGTTAGTATTTCTGTAATAAATGAACTGAGATGTAGACATATCTTTTTCATAATGTAAAATCAATTAAGTTTATGTATGAATACACTTAAACTAAAGGATGCGTTTCTTCAATAAGGTCTTTGAAACGATCTTCCGTTAAAGGGCGCGCTTCATAAGAAGTGCGCCTTTCTTGCTGCCTTTGGTCATATATCCATTTAATTCTAACTTACTTAATAGAGATTATCCTTGGATTACGGATGCTGCATTAAAGGGAGAAAGTGCAAAGGTAGATTATGGGTATATGACAGTTAAAACCTTAAAAGATATCCCTGGGTATTTTAATGCACCTGCAGGTCATGTATATGGTTATCCTAAAATATAGGTTTAACTGAAACCAATAAACTAATCAATAAAGGGTGTACGAGGTACTCCCTTTTGTTATGTTGATCCTCCACAATATGGCGCGATGATCTAACAGTGCGCTTTTATTACGTTTAAAAAAATTGTTGTAAGATTTGAATGGTTTTGAAATAATTGGTATTAAGTTAAAGGGCATGTTAATTGAATATTACTATCAAGAATAGTAGGTGAAGATTATTAAAAAAATACTACTAACCGTTATCCCAATCTTGACTTTGTTGGTCGCGTGTTCTAATGAACAAACTTTTGAGGATTTCTTTCATTCAAAGATGGAACTGAAAAATGAATACGATGAAGAAGTAAATTACTCTTATTCTCTTGTGTATCAGGAACAAAATGTAGTTCATCCAAATGATGCAATTGCCATATTTACAGAAAACAAGCTCCAAGGAGAACAAATATTTATTGCATATTTTGAACAAGAAAATGGTACATGGAGTTGGAAGCAAACTAGAGGGGCAGAATGGGATACTCCTGTAAAATGGTCTTCAATGCACCAAGTACCATATATATATTCTGGTGCTATAAATGATGTTTCAATTGAGGAAGTCTATGCAGGGAAAGAAAAAGCTAAGATCGTTGATGTTGAAGGTGATAAAAGGTTCTGGTATGCCATCAGTAATGAAAAAGATGTAGATGTGAAAATAAATATGGAGGATGGAACTCAAGAAGTAATTGCAGAAATAGATGAAGAGATGTTAAAGGGTTGGAAAAAGAAAAAGAACGAATAGAATCCGTACAGCTTTTCTGTTAAAGGGGAAAAACCTATCTAATATATTCTCATGTGTTATTCAAGAAAATGGCGCAAGAGGCTAGTAAGGGCTATCTGGAATTTCCCTATAGTGATATGGAGGTTACAGCTGTATCTACCTTTGGAGGCATAGTCGTGATTATCAAAAAGAAAACAGTTGGATTAATTTTCTTATTCTTTTCAATCCTAATAACAATTGTTAGACTATTTATTTCAGAAATGCTAGGTTATAATGCCTCTTTTAGAATTTCAAATATCTATCGGATAACCATGCCAACATACGTTACTGCTTCAAACGTTGCAAGTTTAATGTTATTTGTTACTGGGTTTGTTTTAATCCTTTTAAGATCAAAAACAAGTAATAATATAGAATAGGAATTTATTTAGAAACATTTATAAATTGTGTTGAACAACTATTTTTCTCTAAATGCACCTACAACAGAACATATAATGTATTACAATGGCACAATGAAATAAAGAAAAGCTCGACTCTTTAGAGAAGGGCCTTTCTTATGTTTAATACATATTTTTTAAAGTAGTAACGTTAATACAA
>NZ_JAXBMC010000042.1:0-2678 GCF_033963865.1 Cytobacillus sp. IB215316
AAAGTTATGATTCAACAATACAATGTGGGTATTAGTTACTCCCTTTGCGTTGAGCTGATCTTCACCAATCTGACGCAAATCTGAAAATAGAGATCAGCGTCTTTTTAGTGATGTAATTAAGTACTATCTTGACATGTTGGATTGAACAATCTATAATTGGATTAAGCAATCCGAAAGGAGGGAATAATGAGCAAAAGAGATGATATACTAAAAGCTACACTAAACCTTATAATAAAAGGTGGTTTTCAAAGTCTAACATTGGCTACCATTTTGAATGAGGCTAATGCAGGATATGGAACACTATATAATCATTTTAAAAGCAAGGATGAGCTAATATATGTTTTATATTGTGATTTGAGGAAAAAAATTAGTCATGTTGTCTTAGCTGACTTTAATGAAAATCATACTATAAAACAACAATTTGATCATTTTGTCGAAAAGTATTTGGATTTTTGTATTAATAACATTGATGAAATGAATTTCGTTGAACAGTTTAGTTATTTTTATTCAGACTCAGCAACCATCGTAGGTTTAGACGATGATGGTTTTTATAAAGCATTATATACCTTATTGGATACTGGCCAAAAAAATGGTCTGCTAAAAAAGTGTAAAATCGAATTATTGATTCAGTCAATTAATGGATCAGTTATGTCATTGGCTAGAGGTGTTAATTCAGGAAAGTATAGATTGTCTGATAAAGATAAATTAGATTATTTACAAATTTGTTGGGATTCTATTAAAGATTAAAATGCTGCTTACGATGTAAGCAGTAAAAAATTATTTAAATTGGATTGATTAATCTATCCAAAAAAATCAGGAGGTTATATTATGAAGAAGATAGCATTGGTAACAGGTGCATCATCAGGTATTGGTGAAGATACTGCACTACGCTTAATGGAAGCAGGGTTTGTAGTATATGGAGCAGCAAGAAGACTTGATAGAATGGAAAGCCTAAAAAAGGAGGGTGTAAAAACCCTTCCGTTGGATGTAACAGATGACGAGTCAATGGTGAAGTGTGTAAAAACTATAATCAAAGAAGCTGGAAGAATTGATGTACTAGTAAATAATGCAGGATATGGTTCTTATGGAGCTCTAGAAGATGTACCTATGTCAGAAGCAAAACGTCAATTTGAAGTATGTGTTTTTGGTTTAGGTAGGATGACACAATTAGTTTTACCACATATGAGGAAACAAAAATCTGGGAAAATAGTAAATATTTCTTCTGTAGGTGGAAAAATAGGTGAACCTCATGGATCATGGTATCATGCAGCTAAGTTCGCTGTAGAAGGAATGAGTGATAGTATTAGAATGGAACTCAAACAATTCGGAATTGATGTAATTGTCATAGAACCAGGTTCAATAAAAACTGAATGGAATGGCATTGCTAGAGAAAATATGCTGAAAGTATCTGGTAAGTCTGTATATGGAGATTTAGTAAAAAAGCATGCTAATATGCTTAAGAACTTTGAAGGCAGAGGTTCAGACCCAAGCATTATAGGAAATACAATTGTAAAAGCTGTCACAGCAAGTAAGCCAAAAACAAGATATTGCATAGGTACTGGTGGTCCTCTTATGTTGAACATGAGAAGATTATTGTCAGATAGAATGTTTGATAGAATGATGCTTAGTCAAATGAAATAGGAGGAATAACTATGAGGTTTAATAATAAAGTTGCATTTATTACTGGTGGTGGATCTGGAGTGGGAGAATACACTGCATATAAACTAGCACATGAGGGTGCGAAAGTAGTTGTTGTAGGGAGAACAAAAAAAAAGCTTGATAAAGTTGTTTCAAAAATTGTTGATGATGGAGGTAATGCCAAAGGAATACAATGTGATGTATCAGACGCAGAATCATTAAAAAAAGCAGTTGATGAAACAGTATGCACATACGGAAAGTTAGATTTTGCTGTAAACAATGCAGGTGTGAACCAAAAGTTTGATAAAACTGCAGACTTAACAGTAGAGGAATATAAGAGAGTCACAGGTATTGTTTATGATGGAATATACTATTCCATGAAGGCAGAGATTCCTCACATGCTGAATAATGGAAGTGGCTCAATTGTAAATGTGACTTCGGTATATGGAAAAAAAGGAATGGTTTACAATTTAGCATACTCGGCAGGAAAACATGGAGGGCATGGTATGACTAAAACAACAGCACTTGAATATGCTGAGGAAAATATAAGAGTTAATACAGTATTACCTGGTGTTATTGATACACCTCTTTTAAAATCTGAACCAGAAGCTGTTGAAAGAATTAGGCAAGGGATACCAATTAAACGTTTAGGTAAACCTCATGAAGTGGCAAATGCAATATGTTTCTTATTATCAGATGAAGCATCTTATATCACAGGCACTGAATTAACGGTTGATGGTGGATTTTTAATATAGCAATCAATTATAATTCTAAATCAACTTATATAGAAATATAGTGTAAGGGTTCAAGGGAATTTAGTAGTGATGGTGGAACAAAAGAAATATTTATTAAAGCCATAGTTATTGCTGTGGCTTTAATTTATCAAATATACTACATTTCCTTTTAATTAGTTAACTAATTGTTAGGTAATTGCAAAGCAAAAGATTGGAGTAAATTAATCAAAAGTTTGGTATTTCACAATATGGCGCTTTTCAGAAATAATTCCGAAAAGCGTCTTTCTTTATGTATGGCTCTTCTCG
>NZ_JAXBMC010000043.1:0-2404 GCF_033963865.1 Cytobacillus sp. IB215316
CTTCCCCCATATGTCCTTAGTCTCTTCACCTATAGTTTGTAGATTCTCCATCATATTCACCTCCTATATATATAACGAATTAAGATAGTTTAATCATACGAAATTTTTATAATTATTTTAAAGAAATTTTTCTAACTGCTTCTTTAGCTTAGGTACACTTGTTCACTATCTTATTCTGATAGCAAATATTAATTTTACTACTCCACAATCATGTCCTAAAATGAGAAGGGCGCAAATCACTATGTCAGATTTGCGCCATATTGTGGAAGATTATTATTACAAAAAAGGGAGTCTACTAAAATGATTTTCTCTTTTTCATAATGTTTAAGCGGCATATTTGTTATTATGAGGTCGGCCAGCCATTTCTAGTTGAACTATTTTTTAAAAAAATTACTTTTTAGGTGGTCGAGATAGCCCCTACTACAACTCGAGCCATGTAGTTGAACAAAGTTAGAATATTTACCTCTCTTTATTTAGATGAATATCTAAATATTTCACATACTTGTTTGGTTCAATTTCTTGGTACACTCTTAAAGAATCTACATTAATTGTAGGATATGGACTTAGCTTTTCTTCTGTTAATTCAGCCATATCTCTTAATTCTTCTCTCGATAAACCCCAATGAGTTTGTCCTAATGTTAGGTGGGGGAAATAGTCGTCCAGTTCCATATATTTTTTAATTAAGTCTTTTTCTGGAGAAACAGCATTAACAATTTCTTTATGTAACTTGTATAACTCTCTTGATTCAACACTTAAAAATAGTACATTCTCTCCAAAGAAGTCAACTTTACTTAATTTCAGCTTGAATGGCGTGGTGTCTTCGCATACCTTTTCAACATCCTTTAGCCAATCCATATCTGATGTTAAACCACCTTGTGCTTTTACTGTGATATGGGGCTCAACAACATTTGGAAGTTCATTATTTTCCCATTGCAACTGGAATTTCATAATTTTTTTTATGTCTTCTTCTGATGGCACAATTCCGATAAAATATTGCATTTGTACCACTCCTCACAATATTTTTATTAGTAGATAGTATTCTCCATTTTAAAACTTCTTCAAAACTCTGCCCTATATTTTACACTAAGTCCCATACAGATCACGCTGGATCAATGACTTTAAAATGTTATATCTATATTAAAATAACTAACCTAACCTGATCACCTTTTCGATAGCACTTTGATAATAATTTTTAATTAACTCAACTGGAAGATGACAATAGAGTTCTTCTATATTAAAGAAATGCACCAGCTATCAGAAAATCACGACGTTAAGGAAATTTAGATATTCGAACTCCATATTCTTCAAGAAAAAAATTAAAAGAAATGGAGTTTTACTCCGTTCAAGTGCCAATAAGATGATTCAAATTACAAACTTTTTTTTGGTTGATTATATTTATTAATTATAAAATATACTATTGTAATAAATAATGGTATTGCTAATAGTGAAATAAGTATATTACTCATTGTGAAATTTACAGTATTAGAAACTTCTCCAAACTCTAAAACATATCTAAAAACCATTCCGATTGCATTAAAAATCAGTGATAAGAGAAATACTGTTATTACTTTTTTTATCAACAAACCTCCAAATATAAATGCAATAACTGTATATACTGCAATAACTGAAGTTAAAAAAGTGAAATCTAACGATCCACTGGTATCTATGACCGCTTTATTAAATGGAAAAATAAAACATCCATTAAATAGAATATAAAATAATGTGATAAACCAAAATAACTTTTTTCTCTTTTGAATAACGTTGAATAATTGTTCCATACGTTACACCTCATTCAGAATTTAAAATGTATAATTGCTCTTGTTAACATTATAAAAGAATATTTGTTAAATAAATTTATTAATTCATTTGTAATATTTAATATACCTCAATGTCCATTGAGATAACTATTAATCTTTGAAATATCGATATTTAATACCCTACAAATATTCTGGTCTTCAACAACCTGGACCTAAAATGAATAATGGCACATATCAATATTTCAGATATGCGCCATATCGTATTATAAGGTCAACAAGTTAACTGAATGACAAATTTTAAGTGATATTATTATTAAGGTAGTCAGGATAGCCTTTACTACCTTCTTGCGCCATATTGTGGAAGATCAGCAAAATAAAAAGGGGTACCTCGCACCCCTTTTTTTGCTTGTGTTTACTAAACCTTAGTACCAGCCGAAAGGTGAATTACATTACAGTTAATTATTTGCGAAAGGTATAAATATAGATTAAATTTGAACAAAAAAATCATATCAATGATATGACTTTCTTTAGCTCTCTTATTCCACTAGCACTCTATTCAGGAATTAATCGTTTCCTATTTTCTATATTTTCGTATTTGAAGTAATCACCGAATATATCCATCTTATCATCGACTATCTTAATGAATG
>NZ_JAXBMC010000044.1:0-1984 GCF_033963865.1 Cytobacillus sp. IB215316
CTGGGAGAGCACTTGCCTTACAAGCAAGGGGTCGGCGGTTCGATCCCGTCATCCTCCACCATTAAATATTAAGCCGGTGTAGCTCAACTGGTAGAGCAACTGACTTGTAATCAGTAGGTTGGGGGTTCAAGTCCTCTCGCCGGCACCATTTGTTTATGAGCCATTAGCTCAGTTGGTAGAGCACGATCGAGTTATCGTCGTAGCTTAACCACAGCGCACAAATCGATAAGCTTCATGAGTATTCATGTAGAGATTTGGGTGTCTCGTTATAAGTAAATAATATATATTTAAACTTTTTAGTTTATGAGCCATTAGCTCAGTTGGTAGAGCATCTGACTTTTAATCAGAGGGTCAGAGGTTCGAGTCCTCTATGGCTCACCATTTTACGCGGGTGTGGCGGAATTGGCAGACGCGCTAGACTTAGGATCTAGTGTCCTTGTGACGTGGGGGTTCAAGTCCCTTCACCCGCATTAATTAAATAAAGCTTGCGGAAGTAGTTCAGTGGTAGAACACCACCTTGCCAAGGTGGGGGTCGCGGGTTCGAATCCCGTCTTCCGCTCCAATGCTGCCGGGGTGGTGGAATTGGCAGACACACAGGACTTAAAATCCTGCGGTAGGTGACTACCGTGCCGGTTCAAGTCCGGCCCTCGGCACCATTTACACTAAGATGCGCCCGTAGCTCAATTGGATAGAGCGTCTGACTACGGATCAGAAGGTTATGGGTTCGACTCCTTTCGGGCGCGCCATCTAGTGAATAACGGGAAGTAGCTCAGCTTGGTAGAGCACATGGTTTGGGACCATGGGGTCGCAGGTTCGAATCCTGTCTTCCCGACCACTTATAATAATTAAGGGGCCTTAGCTCAGCTGGGAGAGCGCCTGCCTTGCACGCAGGAGGTCAGCGGTTCGATCCCGCTAGGCTCCACCAATAAAATATCATTTATATAAATTAACTTGGCGGTGTAGCTCAGCTGGCTAGAGCGTACGGTTCATACCCGTGAGGTCGGGGGTTCGATCCCCTCCGCCGCTACCAAGTAAACAAGGACCTTTAGCTCAGCTGGTTAGAGCAGACGGCTCATAACCGTCCGGTCGTAGGTTCGAGTCCTACAAGGTCCACCATATAATGTTGGAGGAATACCCAAGTCCGGCTGAAGGGATCGGTCTTGAAAACCGACAGGGGTGTCAAAGCCCGCGGGGGTTCGAATCCCTCTTCCTCCGCCATTTTTATTTTCTTAATAACAACAGCGTACCGATGTTAAACATTGAGAAGAGGCACTTAGAAATCCAGATGGTTACGTGAGAAATGTGTATTAAGAAAATATAAATTTACTATTATCGCGGGGTGGAGCAGTCTGGTAGCTCGTCGGGCTCATAACCCGAAGGTCGCAGGTTCAAATCCTGTCCCCGCAACCAATGAATAAATGTGGTCCCGTGGTGTAGCGGTTAACATGCCTGCCTGTCACGCAGGAGATCGCGGGTTCGATTCCCGTCGGGACCGCCATTATTAAAAAAATGGCTCGGTAGCTCAGTCGGTAGAGCAAAGGACTGAAAATCCTTGTGTCGGCGGTTCGATTCCGTCCCGAGCCACCATCTATAAGTTAAGAGTATATTATCTCTATCCGTCAATCTTCAGTTAGTAAATTGACATATATATTATGGCGGTTGTGGCGAAGTGGTTAACGCATCGGATTGTGGCTCCGACATTCGTGGGTTCGATTCCCATCAGTCGCCCCATTTAAAAATTATATATCTTAAAAAAATTTGCGGGTGTAGTTTAGTGGTAAAACCTCAGCCTTCCAAGCTGATGTCGTGAGTTCGATTCTCATCACCCGCTCCATTTCAAATAATGGGCCTATAGCTCAGCTGGTTAGAGCGCACGCCTGATAAGCGTGAGGTCGATGGTTCGAGTCCATTTAGGCCCACCATTATTCCACAGTAGCTCAGTGGTAGAGCTATCGGCTGTTAACCGATCGGTCGCAGGTTCGAA
>NZ_JAXBMC010000045.1:0-1786 GCF_033963865.1 Cytobacillus sp. IB215316
GAGGTGAATATGATGGAGAATCTACAAACTATAGGTGAAGAGACTAAGGACATATGGGGGAAGTATTGGGAGATTGTACAGCCTTATCGTAATCTATTATGGAAATATTGCTTAAGGTTAACGGGAACACCTTGGGACGCTGAGGATTTACTTCAAGATACGATATTGAAGTCATTTGCATCGCTTTCTGCATTGTCTCATCGACAGCAGAATCTAAAAACAAAATCATATCTTTTTCGTGTTGCTACCAACCACTGGCTTGATCAATGTAGGAGAAATCAACGTTTATCAAATGACGAGATTGATGAGGAAAATTTAAGTGAGGAATTTATTGATTCTCTTGAAGTAAGTGAAGCAATTTTATCGCTAATAAATAATCTAACACCAAGACAGGCTGTGGTATTTATTTTAATAGAATCATTTGGTTTCAAAGCAAATGAAGTAGCTGAATTATTATCTAGTTCTGAAGGAGCAATTAATGGATTACTCAATCGTGCAAGAAAAAAATTATATGAGATAAGAGAAATCAATGAGGAAGTTAGAAAGAAGGAATCTAATATTAATGTTCAATCGGAGTCTGTCAAAGAATTTATAGATGCTTATAATCGTAAAGATTTTGAAGGACTTGCTAACATGCTAAATAATAATGCTACATTTAGTTTTGTAGAGATGAACAGCAAAGAATATGGAAAAGAAAATATCCTTAAATACTCTCTTAATCCAAACAAAAGAACTAAACTTCAAAATATCTATGCAACTTGTACACATTTGTTTGGTAAACAAGCGATTATATTTACTAAACAAACTGCACAAGGAACAATGTTATTTGATGTGAATACGGTTGAATGGGAAAATGGTAAAGTGACAGGATGGAACTGTTATTATTTTTGTAGAGAATTTATGCAGTATGTTGCAGACCATTTGGAATTACCTCTTGCTCCCATGGAAATGTTCTAATGGTTTTTATAGATAGTTTAAGAAAGAGGGAATTGATTATGGGTAAAGTTATTGGGTTTGAAATAAGTAGCCAAAATCCTAGTGAAGCCATAAAATTTTATTCAAATGTATTTGGTTGGGAGATTGCAGAACCTCAATGGGATTATTGGGCTGTCAATACTACAAATATCCATTCTTCTGGACTTAATGGAGGGATAAGTAAAGGACCTTCTGATTATCCCCATGGTACTCGAATTCAAATCGAAGTAGATTCAAGTGATGAAGCTATTGACAAGGCTAGAGAAAATGGAGCGTTAGTTGTGAGAGATAAAATGGAGTTCGATTCATTTTATCTTGCATATTTGATCGATCCCACTGGAATTGGATTCGGTTTAATTCAAAAGAGAATCTTGTGAAAAGATTAAATCTTATATTAACGACAACCCTTTATTTGTTTCTTTTGTTGTGAATTTACCAGTAACGATTAAGGAGGAAGCCTACGTAGTAGGGCTTTATATGTAGTGTGGGGAAAAATACATATAACAATCAAAAAGTTATTGATTCAAGCACTTATCATAAAATAATACAATATCACCTACATCAACCAGTATATCTTGTCTCATTTATAAGTATTGATAAAGAAAATGATTCAAGAAATAAATACTGGTGGAACTCTGAAATAACAAGTAAGAATATGGGAGTTACTGAAGAAACATTTACACCTAGAGAACAATATACGATGGAATTATTTAGGTTCATCAAGTCACCCCTCCGAAGTATCGAAAAGTTATTAGTTTAGAAACAATTTTTCAACTTCATCTAACTGAACTCTATGGTAAGTGGTATTCAA
>NZ_JAXBMC010000047.1:0-1574 GCF_033963865.1 Cytobacillus sp. IB215316
ATTGAAAAAGTGGTAAATAAAATGGACGGTATTGAAGCTGCAACGGTTAATTTGACAACTGAATCAGCTGCGTTATCGTTTCAACCAGGTGTAGTTAGTGTTGATGACGTAATTGGCAAAATACAAAAGCTCGGCTATGATGCTAAAGTGAAGGAAACAAGAGAAGAAAAGGCATCTCATAAAGAGGAAGAAATTAAGGAAAAGAAAACGAAACTATTCATTTCTATATTATTATCATTACCACTTCTTTACTCGATGGTCGGTCATGCACCGTGGGATCTTGGGATACCGATGCCATCATTTATTATGAACCCTTGGTTTCAATTTATACTTGCTACACCCGTTCAATTTTACGTCGGTTGGCAATTTTACGTAGGTGCTTATAAATCACTTAGAAATAAAAGTGCGAATATGGATGTTCTTGTGGCACTTGGAACGTCAGCAGCTTATTTTTATAGCGTAGTGGAAGCATTAAGAACGCTAGGTAATCCACAGTATATGCCGCATTTATACTTTGAAACGAGTGCAGTTCTCATTACACTCATCTTAGTCGGTAAACTATTTGAGTCATTGGCAAAAGGAAGAACGACAGAAGCCATTTCAAAATTGTTGAATTTACAAGCGAAAGAAGCGACTGTCATAAGAAATGGCATCGAAACGAAGGTTCCGATTGAGCAAGTTGTCGTAAACGATATCATTATCGTAAAGCCTGGTGAAAAGATCCCTGTTGATGGGGAAGTCGTTGCTGGACGATCTTCAATTGATGAATCAATGATTACTGGTGAATCAATTCCAGTCGATAAAACTGAAGGAGATCGTGTGATTGGTGCAACGATTAATAAGAATGGTACGGTTCAAATGAAGGCGACAAAAGTAGGAAAAGATACGGCGCTTGCAAGTATCATTCGTGTCGTGGAAGAAGCACAAGGATCAAAAGCTCCAATTCAAAGAATGGCAGATATTATTTCTGGCTACTTTGTACCAATCGTCGTTGGAATAGCGCTCGTCACCTTTTTAGTATGGATCATGGTTGTTGCTCCAGGGGATGTGCCGCAAGCAATTGAAGTAGCAATTGCCGTTCTAGTTATCGCTTGCCCATGTGCATTAGGGTTAGCTACCCCAACTTCTATTATGGTTGGAACAGGTAAAGGAGCCGAAAATGGCATCTTATTTAAAGGTGGAGAGCATTTAGAAATTGCTCATAAAATCGAAGCAATTGTGTTAGATAAAACAGGAACAATAACAAAAGGTAAGCCTGTTGTTACAGATTTTGAAGCAGACAATACAGAAGTTTTAGCGTACTTATATACAGCAGAGAAATCATCTGAACATCCTTTAGCAGAAGCCATCGTTGAATATGGTAAAGAAAAACAAGCTAAAGAACTAGCAATCGACCATTTCGAAGCAATACCTGGTCATGGTATCGAAGCCCGTATTGAAGGGAAAGATGTTCTTGCTGGAACACGCAAGCTTATGAATAAACATCAAGTAGACTTCCATTCTTATAATGAAAAGCTAGAGACCTTTGAAAAAGAAGGAAAAACAGCGATGATGATCGCGATAGAAGGACAGCT
>NZ_JAXBMC010000048.1:0-1565 GCF_033963865.1 Cytobacillus sp. IB215316
CGCTGGTACATCTTTTCTATCTTAACCATTTTTTATCTTCCAAATATTTTACCCATTGTTCATATATATTCTCAGTAGAAGCTTTCATAATAACTTCAATGTTGGTGGGTGTTCTAATAATTTTGTTTAATGCATCTATACCATATTCATCGACAATATATTTAATCAAAATGCCAGAATATAAGTAAGCTGTCGATCCTGCTTCATCAAAGTATACAGATCCTGATTCCAATTGTCTTAGAGTTGGATAATCGTTGAAGGTAGACCTAGACTTAATATCTTCTTCAAGCTGTTTAGAAGCATATTCTGCGATTCCTTCGTCTAGCCATTTTAAACCTGCAACAGACGGGTTAATTTGTTGAATAACTGCATGAACAAATTCATGGATTAATTGAAACGTATTCTTGAATTCCACCTATTAAATGTATAGGTGTATACACCTTAATAATATTTTCCTTCGATACATAAGTACCTTCCGTTTCGCGTCCAATCATTTCAACAAATTCTTCTTTATCAGCATAAACGTGAATAACAACTTTATTGTTATCCTCGTATTGAAACATATTGGTAATACGGGGATAATTCAATTCAAACGATTCTGCCAGTATCTTTACCATCTCTTTTTCATCTTCACCTGAACTTGGACTGTAAAAAAGACCATGTTCTGTTTCTTGAATAAGAATTAATTCTGTGTTTTCTTTGGAACAGGCAGTACTTGATAATAGAATTATAAAAATAAAACTAATCATTACAATTGTTATTTTTTTCACATTTCTCCACCCCTATTACACCAATAAACTTCTTTATCCGTTATATTTTTGATTATCTTCATTGATAAGTAATACGAAAATTTATTTAAAATGTTTCATTTTTCAAAAAAATTTCTGTTTTACTACAGAAATGCCCCATATTGTGAAATAACAATTCTCAGTTTGGGCAGTAGGAAAAACTAATCGACTCATTAATCATTTTGTTTCTTTATGACATTTTTAGAATGAAGGGCAGTTATCAGTTGCGTATATATGTAGTCAGGCATTCATTAGTTAATAACACCTTATAACTTGAGGGGAATGAAAATCTATGTCTGACTATCTGTGCAAAGGGAAAGGGACAAATGAAATATTTTGTAATTGTCAATTTGAAGAATTCATATTAAGTGATGGAACATCCCAAGCAGTATTTAATCCAATTGTTTTGACAACGGAAACAATAAAGGTTTTAGAAAGAAATTACTTAGTAAAAATTACTACTATGGTAGACTTGCAAATATCAGCCGCTACCACAGGAGTATTTGGTGTGGATTATAAAGTGGAACGAATTACAGGTAATTCTGTTACGACATTATGCAGTTTCAATGTAAGTGATGATAGGAGTGGTGATTTTACATTAAACCCTGTCAATACAGTTTGTGATACACCTCCAACAGGGATTCATGTGTATCAATTATCAATTTCAGACAATAAATGTATACCAACCAGCTTGAGACTAACGAATAATTGCCGTTGTATTAACGTTACTACTTTAAAAAATATGTATTAAACATAAGAAAGGCCCTTCTCTAAAGA
>NZ_JAXBMC010000049.1:0-1541 GCF_033963865.1 Cytobacillus sp. IB215316
CTTTAACTTCAGTTTGTGGAGCAGGTTTAGAAGTATTTTGCTCAACTGGTTTTGGTTTAGCTACTTCTTGTTCAGGCACAGCTACGTTGCCGTTATTTAAAAGTTTTTTTGCTTCAGTTAAGTCAATATTATATTTCTCAGCAATTTGGTTAAGCATTTCTTGTACATTTACATTGCCCGCTGTCATTTGAGTAATTACTTTTTGTAAGTTTGGAGTCAATTGACCTTCATTAAATTGGATTTCTTGTGGAGTTGGACAATCTATTTTAAAATTAGAAGTATTAGTATTTGGATTACTAGCTGCAGAACTCATACCAGGTGAAGAGATTAATAATGTTACAGCCGCTGCAGTTGATAATAAGAAAGTTTTTTTCATATTGTTATTCCTCCTCGTTGTTTATCTTACATATCCACTATAACAGCCGTTTTTTGTAATAATACTGGAATAAATCACCTTAGTTATTTAAGCACTTAGCCAAAAGGCAGGATGAAAAGGTGAGACATACTGATAAATCAAGGTAAACAGGGAATATATAGTTTATAATTCATAATGGTAATTGTACCAAAATTAGTTAAGACAGCAAAATATTACATTGATATATATATTGACAACTTTTTAAATTGCAAATTATATTTCAAGCAAATTACATTTAGTAACTAAGTATTAAAATACTTGTAAAGAATATATAGTTAAAATTGCTATAATAATTTGTAGTGTTGAATTACTGTGATCATCCATCTTTGAAATTATATTTTTTGCATGATTTGAGCTAAGTAATAGGTTAGAAAAACATACTAGTTCATTAAAAAAATCTTCAGACATATTTTAACGTTCATATTAAGAGGCTGTTTTCGCATTGATTGTTGTTTTTCGTATTAAGAAATAAACTTTACACAACTAAAGTTCGTAGCATCTTTTCTTCTGAACAACGATACCTAACAATATAAAACCACTTTTTTGGACTAAATTGTTAACAATAGCAACAAAGTTTACGAAAAGAGCCTATCAATAAGAATTAAAGAATACTGACATGAACAAAGGTAAGAGAGACATTGGTATATCATTGCAGAAAAATACCGAAGAATAGCTAAATTTATAACAAGTTGAATGAAGTTAAAAAGGGGCTATTTTCACATTGTTCGATATTCTAGTGAGAAGAAATTAAATCAGGAAAAAACTAGTATTCGTAGCATCTTTTCTTCTATAAAATGATGTATGCAAACCTAATCATTGGAACAAAGGTATTGAACTTACATAATGAAAAATGGATTCGAAAATAATTATGTAGAGACCATTTTTAAATGTAGAATTAGAAAGATTAATACGCAAAAAAAGTTAGCTATTCTATATTTCTAAGAATAGCTAACTTTGAGATTACTAGTTTTATTATTTACCAATAAACATTTGAGTCCAATAGTTACCTTGTTCAACATAACCAACACCAATATGAGTGAAGCTAGAATTTAAAATGTTTTTGCGATGACCTTCACTATTCATCCAAGCATTCACAACTTCTTGAGGTGTTTTTTGACCGTAAGCA
>NZ_JAXBMC010000050.1:0-1510 GCF_033963865.1 Cytobacillus sp. IB215316
AGATCAATTTGCACTAACAAAGGATCATGGTCACTCGCTGCACCTGATGCTTCTGTAAAGTCTGTATTAATGTTAACAATATCTACTTCTGTATTAGCTGCGATATTGTTTGACACTAAAATGTGGTCTAACACTTGTGAATTCCCTTGATAAATATATGTGTAGCGTTCTTCTTTAGGTAACTCTTCAACCATGTTTGTTAACACGTCTCCTTGTAGTGTACGTAATGGAGCTGAGAATTCAAAATCGTTCATGTCTCCAAGTACTACAAAGTTGGCATCTGGGTTGACTGCTAATGCACCATCAATGAAGTCATTTAACACTTGTGCCTTTTCAACACGACTTGGCTCACTACCTAAAACAACAGGCTGTTCACTACCATATAGTGCTCCGTCACCTCGTTTTGAATTTAAGTGATTTGCGATGACAACGATTCTTTCACCATTGAATTCAAATTCTGCTGCAAGTGATTTACGAGAGTTACTAAATGCTTCATTTGTAGGGTCGATGCGTCCAGGGTTCATTGTTAAACCACCTTCATCATACCCTACTGCAGTTGTTGCATCACCAGCTGGTTTATCAACTAGACTTACGCGCTCTGGATTATATATATATCCCACACGGATGTTTCCACCAGGTTGTCCACCATCCATCTTGTCTGCCGGTGCGATATCTGTATACTGATATGTCGGTCCACCTGTTGCTTCAATTGCTGCAATTAACGCTTCATACGTTAAACTAGCGTCAGTTGTACCACTATCAGTTGGTCCATCATTATCTTGTACTTCTATTAATCCAACAATGTCAGGAGTTTTTAAGTTTTCAATAATTGAATGAGCAATTTTGTCAATTTTCTCTTGATCAGTTTCAGCAGAGAAGTTTTCGACATTGTATGAAGCTACCGTTAATTTATCTTCTGCTATTTCAATGTTCGTAATTTCTCTTTCTAATCCGCCGTCAATGACTTCTGGTAGATCTTCAGTTAACACTAGCTTGAAATTACTAAAATCATAGCTTAAGACACCAGTAATTGGGCCATCAAATTGATCACCTGTTTTAAGATCCATATCTTGGCCAAGGCTCACTAACAAACGCTCTGGATTGAAGTCTTCTGGTGAAATGATTACACCACCTGCTTCAGTGCGATATGAGTCAACTACACTATCTATTACAACTGGAACTTCTTCGTATTTAGGGTGACCGACAACTGTCGCACCATCTAATACGATACGCATTCCTTCTAAGCTTTCGTAGAAATCAATACCATCTTCTTCAGGATCAAATGCTGCAAAGCCATCATTATCAATTACCTTCGTTGGTTGGATACGGTCATCTCCGATGACAACAGGTGCTGGCAATGGCTGATTAGATGCTTCAACTACCACTGTTGATGCTTTAATTTCTGTCGTTAATAAATCCTTTGCGTCGTCATAACCATCTGGTTTGAATTCTTCTACTTCTCCAGTGACTGATACTAAATCACCAACGTTAACATTTGTGTCTTCGATAT
>NZ_JAXBMC010000051.1:0-1479 GCF_033963865.1 Cytobacillus sp. IB215316
GCACGCCGCCAGCGTTCGTCCTGAGCCAGGATCAAACTCTCCAATAAAGTTTGATTGCTCATTTGTTCAAAAAATTAACGTTGACGCTTTTGTTTTGTTTAGTTTTCAAAGAACATTTTTTGTTGTTATCGCTCAGAGGCGACTTAACTAATATAACATCTCGTTCTTATTGATGTCAATATCTTTTTTTGTTTTTTTTGGAGCGGGTGATGAGAATCGAACTCACGACATCAGCTTGGAAGGCTGAGGTTTTACCACTAAACTACACCCGCGTATATATTATTTTAAAATGGTCGGGAAGACAGGATTTGAACCTGCGACCGCATGGTCCCAAACCATGTGCTCTACCAAGCTGAGCTACTTCCCGTATCATGGGATTGGAGTCAAATTTCGATTGAAATTAACTGGCGCGCCCGAAAGGAGTCGAACCCATAACCTTCTGATCCGTAGTCAGACGCTCTATCCAATTGAGCTACGGGCGCTAATTAAATCAGCAACTTTTATATAATAACATCATTCAAATATGATTGCAAGTGTTTTTTTGGTGCGGTCGAGAGGACTCGAACCTCCACGGGGTCTCCCCCACTAGGCCCTCAACCTAGCGCGTCTGCCATTCCGCCACGACCGCAATAAAAAAATAATGATTGGTGCGGGTGAAGGGACTTGAACCCCCACGTCACAAGGACACTAGATCCTAAGTCTAGCGCGTCTGCCAATTCCGCCACACCCGCGTATAAATGGTGAGCCATGGAGGACTCGAACCTCCGACCCTCTGATTAAAAGTCAGATGCTCTACCAACTGAGCTAATGGCTCAAAAACATAAAAAGTAAAACTAAAAGATTTTTTAATTCACCCAAACCTCTACATGTTTACTCATGATGTATATCGATTTGTGCGCTGTGGTTTTGCTCCGATGATTACTCGATCGTGCTCTACCAACTGAGCTAATGGCTCATAATATAAGAAATAAAAATGGCTGGGCTAGCTGGATTCGAACCAGCGCATGACGGAGTCAAAGTCCGTTGCCTTACCGCTTGGCTATAGCCCAATAATAATTAGGTGAATTTTCATGGAACTTTGCAACCAAGTTCTCCATAAGTAGTATGCTTAATTCTTAATATTACATACGTAAAACAGTATATAGCTGGCGGTCCCGACGGGAATCGAACCCGCGATCTCCTGCGTGACAGGCAGGCATGTTAACCGCTACACCACGGGACCTAATAATTAACAAAAATGGTGGAGGATGACGGGATCGAACCGCCGACCCCTTGCTTGTAAGGCAAGTGCTCTCCCAGCTGAGCTAATCCTCCATCTGATGGTGGAACTTCACTCATCGTGAGTTAAGAAATGGGAGGCGAGTATTTAATACGCGTTTAGCATATTAAACGTACTCACATCCCATAAATAATATATGACCCGTACGGGATTCGAACCCGTGTTACCGCCGTGAAAGGGCGGTGTCTTAACCACTTGAC
>NZ_JAXBMC010000052.1:0-1351 GCF_033963865.1 Cytobacillus sp. IB215316
ATTCTTAATAGATTTTATCCTTAAGGTAATCAAGATCGCATTAACTATATTCTTGCGCCATATCGTATTATGAGGTCAGCCAGAATTTTTCTGGTTGACCTATTTTAAATAGGTAATATCCTTAAAATAGCTAAGATGGCCTTTACTATATTCTTGCGCCATATTGTTGAATAACAGATTCAGAAAAATCATTAGCCTACTTTCAGACTCATTAATCATTACGTTTTCTTGAGTCTACCTAGAATCTCAGAAACCCCCATCGCAATACTTCCATTTAACATTGCTAATACCGACATTATAAGAGTAGCACCATCATATTCTCCCATAAAGTTCATTACAAAAAAGAAAGCACTAAATCCTAGTACAATAATGCCAAATATAAATAAAAACCTCTCCATGATTTACATTCCTTTCACTATTAGACTCATTTTCTATTATGTTTCTTATATAGATTAGCTTCTCATTTGAGCAATTATATTCAATAAAAGTAACCATACCGTAATACCAGACACCATACTAAACCATGCATAATATTGATTCTCTTTTTTTAATATTGGAAATAATACCATTAAAATTGCTCCAACCCCAAACGAAATTATCATAATTAATTGTATAATAGTCTCTTTAAATAACATTATTTCCTCCTGAGTTACATTAAAAACCTAATATCCATACTATAACTTGTGTTTCCTTAAGAGGGTTAAGGTAGAAAGGCCCTCTACAATTAAGTTTACTATTTAACTACTTTCCCCGCCTCATGTCGAAAAACCTTAAATATAAACGGCATTAACGACTAAACTACATCAGTAAGCTTCCTGTGCTTTCTCAAATTATAAATCCCACAGATTAAGTAGAAAAAAGAACTCGAACCAAAGATACTAAGTGTAATTACCAGGTTGAAATTGAACTGAGAGAGCACAATAGCAAAAACAATTAAGATAAATGAGTTAATAAAGTAAAATACATACTTAGGAGTGTTTTCCATTATAAATCCCTTTCTGTTCTGAAGTTTTTATATCTCTAAAATTTAACTTAATAACAATTATTTTAAAATCTCATTTTGAGCAATCGTTTTCCTCTAATCAAAACTTGTTCACAATTTTATACTATAGCACTAACAATTTGAATGTGAAATAAGCAAACAAAGAAAGACGCTTTTCAGTATCATTTCTGAAAAGCGCCATATTGTGGAATAACAATTCTCAAGTTGGGAAAAAACTAGTAGACTCATTAATCATTGTCGTTATTAATTTCATTATTAGTTCATTTTCTATCGTGATATATCCCTTAATCCAGTGAAGGTTAATGGAATTGTAAATTTCAATCCAAATATACTAGTATCTCTTGGATT
>NZ_JAXBMC010000053.1:0-1349 GCF_033963865.1 Cytobacillus sp. IB215316
ATTCTTCTACTTCTCCAGTGACTGATACTAAATCACCAACGTTAACATTTGTGTCTTCGATATTGACGTAAATACCTTCTGATGTACGTACATCGGCATCAGCTTCAGGCGCTTCCATGAAGAACCCTTTTGAACCATCTATAAGTGTAACGATACCTTTTACATCTTTAACAATTTCTCCATCATATTGGGAAACATGTCCAACACCTTGAATATCGTGAACGTCGAGCGAGACTATTGGTATAATTGCTTGGTACTCAAAAATAGCAATTTCACTTGCCTCTCCGTCTTTAACAACTATTGCTTTAATTGTCATATCTTCCGTAACTTCTATAGCCTCAGTATATACCTCACTTGTAGTTGATGGGTCTGTCCCATCTACTGTATAGTAAATCACTCCGTCTTCAGCGAGTGTATCTAGTTCAATGGTTGACCCTGCTACAATATCACCACCTGATGGATTAGCGAATACATAGAACGTACTTTCTACTACATCCATTGCTAACCGCGGTATAAGCTTATATTCACTAAAGTTGTAGTCAATTACTCCTGTAATTGATTCATAAGTTTTTCCAACCTCTAGTAAACTAGCATCTTGTGGTAGTAGCTTAAACTCACCGTCTTCATCTACACCTGTGAAGTTACCATAATTATCAACTTCAGTAATTGTAACATTTTCTACCTTCACTAACTCTGCTTCAACAGCCTCACCTGTATCAGTCATAATATCTTCAGCTGTAATAACCTGTACTTCTGGAATATCTTCGCTTTCAGCTACTACTTCAATAGCATCTACTTCTAATTGTGCCATATTAAAAAATTGATTAAGTGTCCCTTCGGCAGAAATACGGTCACCAATATTAGCTGCAATATCACCACGTACGACAATTCCAGCTGAATCATCCTGTACGTATAAATTTGTTTGTCCACCTGCCACGAAGGATGCAGTAACAATTCCTTCAATTTTCGCTTCACTACCTACTTCAAGTGAGCGTGTATCTGCGATTGATTGTACTTCAAGTGGCGCTTTTACAGTGTATGAGAATGAAGCTACTTCACTATTTTCCAATCCTTCTTTTACTGCAATCGCTTGAATCGTTACATCTTCACTAATTATAATTGGTGCGTTATATAATGTGCTTTCTTCTGTTGGTAATGATTCATCAATTGTGTAATAAATTTCTGCTCCTTCAGTTGAAGTTGACAGTTGAACTTCTGTCCCAGCTTCTACTTCTCCAGCATTGATTGAAGCTTTTACTTTTGAAGCTTGTGTCACTTCCGTCATTAGATCAATTTGCACTAACAAAGGATCATGGTCACTCGCTGCACCTGATGCTTCTGTAAAGTCT
>NZ_JAXBMC010000054.1:0-1321 GCF_033963865.1 Cytobacillus sp. IB215316
GTTGATCACACCTTTTTCAGCAAGAAACTCAATCTCATTTTGTGCCCAATGACCTTTTACATCTGAGAACTTGGCTTGCTCATTTGTTGCAGCTGATACTACGTTCAATCCACCATTAACGGTTACAGGTTGTCCTATAGTTACTGCCAGTATTGTTGCTCCAATAATTAGTGTTTTTTTCATCATAACCTCCACAATATGTGTACTTACAATATTATAAGTTTTTCCTATACATCCACATTTCCCCTATTAATTTTACACTATAGAATTAACAATTTGAACGATGAAAAAAGTTAACAAATAAAGACGCTTTTCAGAGTTATTTCTGAAAAGCGCCATTTTGTTGAATACCATTTTCTTTTTATCCAATAATATGATATGGGATATTCTTAAAACTAATCGACTCAATTCTATATCTATCATTGAAGTCACTTTCTATATCTTAGACTGTTTGTAAAAATATGGCCCATACTCTCTCTCATGTGTATTTACATAAGTCCACTTATAATTTGAATCAACCACATAAATATCTTGCTGATACATAAAATCTTCTGCTTCTAAAGTATTTGCACATTCCAGCTTCCAAGCAAAGTCATGATTTTGATAAAAAACATAACAAATATCTTTCTTAATTTCATCAAACGCTTCCTTTGCCTCTTTTCCTTCTAAACAACATAACAATTTATTGCTAAAAACATGCCATAAAAACTCATTGAAATGGATATCATGTTTCATTGAATCACTTATTGAGCTCGTAAATTCTGTTTCCCAATCTATTCGTAAAGATTGAGCATTTCCATGATCCTTAACAACAATACCATCTTTTTTAAAATAATGAATGAAATCATATCTACCTTTAATAAATGAAACATAATTTAACAAGTTGAAAACTTCCACATTAGGTAGTTTATCAATCATTTCATGTAACAGTTGCCTATTTCTACTCATAAGTCACCTACTTTAAATTAATGTCAAACAGACTATTATTTTTTTCAATTATAATATAATAACGAATGTTCTTATGTATAAAACAATATAACCATACTGTTTTAAAACCTTCAATCTTTCCTAAGAATGAAAAATGACGCTTTTCTGTTTTGTTATGATCCATTTATAGTAGACACTTATATTAAAGCGCATGCTTCTGGTTGATCTTTTTTCTATAGGTATTATTCTTCATCTAGCCGGGATAGCCTTTACTATATTCTTGCGCCATATTGTTGAACAATATTGTCATGTAGTCTTAGAACTATTCGACTCATTAATCAATATGTTTATTTGTTGTATGACAATATCTTTCCAATTAATAGTGAAATGTGAT
>NZ_JAXBMC010000055.1:0-1309 GCF_033963865.1 Cytobacillus sp. IB215316
TATTCAACAATATGGCGCTTTTCTGTCAAACGAAAAGCGTTTTCTTTATGGAAAAGGATTGTGAGAATGCTAAATTTTTGAAATAATATAAAGAAATACATATAGATAATGTAACTTTTTTGGAGAATACCAAATGAAAGAATGGTGCGGTTCGGCTGCGATATGTGTAAATACCAATTCGGAAATACTAATGGTAAAAAGTAAAGACTCTGATGCATGGGTAATCCCTTTAGGAGGAATAGAAGATGGAGAATCCTCAGAGGATTGCTGTATTAGGGAAGTAAAAGAGGAAACAGGATATGATGTGAATATTATGGATTTTATCCTAACAAAAAAACGGTTATTAATGGTATAGATGTCACAACTTATTATTATGAAGTAAACGTAATTGGTGGAAAAATGACAGTCAATGATCCAGACCAAACAATTATAGAAGTTGGATGGAAGTCATTTGAAGAATTACAGACACTCCAACATATGTACCCTGAAGATATAGAGTATATTAAAAATATCTTAGAAAAAGATAAAGTGACTACCTAAACGTATAAGACTTAATGTATGTAGAATTTACACCCATTCCACGAAAAAATAGACCACCCTTAACTCTTTAGCGGGAGCGATTGGGTAGTCTATCTCGATTTATCAGCCGATCCTCTTGGAATACATTATTGATTTTTGTGATTCCTTTTTTTCCACTGATAAAACATATTCCAACAAAATAAAAAGACAATCACCCAAAAATATACGTTGTCCAGTGAAATACCGCCGTTTGAATTTCCACCCAAGACAGTTAGAAGAACAATAAGTAATAAAAGATAAGCGACTGTTAAGAACTGTACCATAAGTGAAGTTTTTCTCGTTTCTCTATTACGATCAAATAGACTGGAAATTATCACAAGTACTACAATAGCTAGAAGTAGTATGTTTTTTATTGTGGGTGTAGAATAGGGGATTTCTGGGAAAAATTCAAATATTAAAAGTACTGTTAAACATAAAACTAGTATAATGCTTATAGGATTTATGTATTTCAAAACATTTCTCCTCTCTTATAAGTATATTTTGTAAGAAACCAAACATAATTGTTTGGTTTCTCTTTTTCTTTTATTCCCACCAATGTGTTACATCGTAATATTGAATTTCAAGAACATCATCAAAAGAATCATCTGAATAATGAACAGTTGTCTCTTTTTTCTAGCCTATTATCCCAAGAACTACTAACCCAAGCCCCTACCAAACTAAAATAAACAATGAATATATCAAATCTTAGTTCTAAATATAAATAATATTTTTAAATATATATCTTTCATGA
>NZ_JAXBMC010000056.1:0-1304 GCF_033963865.1 Cytobacillus sp. IB215316
AAAATCTACATAATTCAAAATGTAGATTACCGAACCTTCTTATTCAACAATATGGCGCAAATCAGAATTAAATATTAAGAAATTTTTCTTTTGTATGTCCAGGTTGTTTATTGAATAAGGCAGTTTGTTACTTATGCTAAAATGAGAGTGACAAAGAATTGAACTTTAGCTAACGAAGTAGGTTGTAATGAAGTAAGATATGTTTTACAAAATTAATTACTTTTCAGATAAATACTGTGGGATGGTGGAAGTTTTTTGAGTATTAATCAAGAAGCAATTAGGTTGTTAGAAGAAAATGAGTATGAAAATTCTCTTAAATTATTTAAAAAAGCAGTAGACGAAGCTAGAGATGTTCAATCACTGACAAACCTAGCTTGGATTTATTGTTATGAAGAATATAAAGACAATAAAGCACTTACATTATTAGATGAAGCTATAAGCTTAAACCCGTCTTCTCACTTTCCCTATAATTTGTATGGTGAAATTTTAGTAAGACAAGAAAAATGGATTGAGGCAAAAGATATTTTGCTTCAATCCATTAATATAAAGCCAACAATTAATGCCAATAATAACCTCGCAGTAGCTTGCTATCACCTTGGAGAATTTGAAAAAGCTTCTAAGTATTTTTTATTAGGTTCAGAGAGTTCTGATTATGCCATGTATAGCCATGTTTATTGCTTAATTAGACTAGGTGAAACAAAGATTGCAATTGAAACACTAGGAAACTTTAAGGAAGATGACGATGAATTTGTTGGTGAAATTGAAGTAGCTGAATTATACCTAGAACTAGAAATGTTTAATGAGGCTGCTAAATGGTTTGAAAAAGGTTGGAAACGATACAGTAAAGAAGTTAGATGGGTTAGTCGATTTATTTATACACTTTTAAAGTTGAGTAGGACAGACTTTACTGAGAAATTTCAGGATGTAATAAAAGAAAAAGAAGAAACAATTAAAGAGGAATATAATGAAGAGTGTGATGAAGATTGGACAGAAGAAGAGAAACAGGATTATATAACGGAGCTTGTTACTGAAAAAAAAGCATTTGAACAAATGTATAAAAAGATTATAAATGGATTTGTCCCAGTAATGAAATTTGACACATCTGTGAAAACAGGTTGTTATCTATTTGGGTGTAAGCGTCATAATCATCCCGAATACCAAGAATTATAGCCCCTCTAAATCAGCTACTCTTCTTCAACAGTAGCTGTTGGCCAATCAAAAAACTTAAATCTTCCACAATATGGCGCAAGAATTTAGTAAAGGCTATCTGTAATACCTTAAGGATAATTACCTATTAAGGAAAC
>NZ_JAXBMC010000057.1:0-1299 GCF_033963865.1 Cytobacillus sp. IB215316
ACTCCTTAAGGTGTGGGATGGTAGTGAGATCAGATACGGTGTAGCTTCTGCTACATTAAGTATCTGAAATTCCCTACATTTTTTGTTGCAGTAAAACACTAAAACTGATAAATTAATGTTATGGAAGAATATAGAAGAACCAAGACTACTGTTTCATTAATTAACTATCATTTTGTTTTCTGCCCACGGTATAGGCGAAAGATATTCCTTCAAACAAAGGTTGAAGAACGTTTTAAGCAGTTGGTTCAAGAAATATGTGAAGAATTGGACATTCAAATTATTGCTATTGAATGTGATAAAGACCACTCTCATTTATTTCTTAATGCTTTGCCGACATTAAGTCCTGCTGATATTATGGCAAAAATTAAAGGAGTGACTTCTAGTACATTGAGGAAGGAGTTTCCTCATCTTCAACACTTGCCGAGCTTATGGACACGTTCTTATTTCGTTTCAACTGCTGGAAATGTATCAAGTCAAACGATTAAAAGATACGTTGAACAACAAAAAACGAGGGGGTGAGACTGTGAAACAAACAATCACTGTGAAAATTAAATTGCTTCCAACAAAAGAACAAGCCGATGTTTTAACCAAGATGAGCTATGAGTATATTTCTACAATTAATACACTCATTTCAGAAATGGTAGAAGAAAAGAAAAGTACAAAGAAAACAAGTAAGCACGTAAATGCAATCCTACCGAGTGCTGTAAAAAACCAAGCTATTAAGGATGCGAAAAGTGTATTTTCTACAAAGATAAAGAAAAGTAAATATAAAATAATTCCTGTTCTTAAACAGCCTGTTTGTGTATGGAATAACCAAAACTATTCATTCGATTTTGAAAATATTTATCTACCATTAATGTTGAACGGTAAATCTAAAAAAGTCCCTGTTCGTGCTTTATTAGTAGATAAAAAGAATCGTAACTTTGACTTGTTAAAACATAAGTTAGGCACTCTTCGTATCACTAAAAAATCAAACAAATGGATTGCCCAAATTTCTGTCACTATTCCTACTGAATATAGGAATGGAACAAAAGTGATGGGCGTTGATTTAGGGTTGAAAGTCCCTGCCGTAGCTGTAACAGATAACGACAAAACTAAATTCTTTGGTAATGGTAGAAAAAATAAGTATGTTAAACGGTATTTTAGAAAGAACAGACAACGCTTGGGTAAGGCTAAAAAACTACAAGCTATTCGCAAGCTCGATGATAAGGAACAACGATATATGAAAGACCAAGACCACAAAATAAGTCGCGCAATTGTTAATTTTGCGATTGATAATCAAATTTCTGTTATTCGTTT
>NZ_JAXBMC010000058.1:0-1207 GCF_033963865.1 Cytobacillus sp. IB215316
CAGCTGTAACCTCCATATCACTATAGGGAAATTCCAGATAGCCCTTACTAGCCTCTTGCGCCAGATTGTTGAAGATCAACATCACTTGATCCTGTAGAAGGTACCTAATATCTTTTTCGCAAAAAAGATAAAATTACCAATGAAAATTCTTAAATTATCTAAGATAATTAAGTAGTTATATACATAGATAATACATAGATAATTTATATATTAACAAGGAGTATAATATGATAAGTAAGTTAAAAAAAAGAGTAAAAGTAATTGTAATAAGTACAGTTAAAAAAAGAGCAAAAGAAATTTTAGTAAGCCTTTTGATAATCTCAGTTATCTTAAATTATGTTCAGTACAAGCAAAATAATTATATTGAGGACAGATTACAAGCATCATATCTGGAATATATTACAGATATCTATTGGGTGAACTTTATCTTTCCAGACTACTCAACTATAGAAGTAGCAGATTTAGAAGACTTTGATTATTCTCAATTGTTAAAGTACCTTTCAAAACTTATTTCAACTAAAGTCCCACATGCTCCAATCGAAACAGATTGGTTATTAGCTAATACGTTTGCTCTTGTAAAGGACTTATATGATAAAAGTATAAAAGGAGAGGCGTTTACTGAAGAGGATTTTACATTGCTTAGAGAAACAGGTAATTTATTCAAACTATACACGGAAGATAAAGAAAATATTGGTCTAACTAGTATGTCCTCAAAAGAAATTCTAGAAGAATTAGTAATATGGAATCAACGTTTAATAGACGCTGGATATGGTCAGTAAATAATAAAAATATAAACCATTGTGTGCCTGTATAAAGGATAGCACAATGGTTTATTTTTTAGTCTTATCTTTACAAAGAACAAATTAGTTACTTTTTATATTCGTTAATTCAATACTGGATAATACATTAATAGTTACTTCAGCTGTTCCTAAAAAGGGAGTTACCAGTACTTCCAACAGGTATGTATGCACGATGTTCGAACAAGAAATTATATAGCATGAAATATAAGTTTTAATAATTGGTTAATGTTGTAAAGATAATACATAGAATTAATAATTATTAAATTGAATAAAACAATGTTCGAGTTTACTAAAATATCCTTTCATAAAAACATGAAAGACGCTCTCAGTATTATTACTGAACAGCGCCATATTGTGGAATAACGTTAACGGTTGATAATTAGTAAACACAACTCAGCATGTGTTTA
>NZ_JAXBMC010000059.1:0-971 GCF_033963865.1 Cytobacillus sp. IB215316
ACTATATTAAAGAACATAATTACATAAAAGGAGAAATAATAACTTTTACTGATATTTTATTAGGTGGAGCAAAAGTAACTGAAGATGGGTTGGATTATTTAACGAACTATAAAAAATATGAGGATGTATATCCGACGAATGAGGATTTACCTTATTGGGTAAGGCAAGAATAGGAGTGGATTTTTTGTATGAATAAATATGATTACAACGAATGGAAAAACATTCTACGAAGTCATCACTTTAAATGTTAGAAAAAAAACCTTCAATGTGGACTAGAAATACAACCAGCTGCAACTGAAAAGGAAATAGAATTAGTAGAGGAAGAACTAAACATTTCATTTCCAGAAGACTTTCGTCAGGTGTTGCTAAACTTTACAAAAAGCCTCCATTTCTATTGGTTTTTGAAAAATGATGAGTTTAAGGTATTCCAAAACTCTAACTTTTCGGATAGTACATTTTTTAATATGGGCGACATAGAGCAAGGTGTTATTGATTGTGGCGGCATACTTGATAATCCACTTTGGTCTTTAGATAATTTAATAAGGTACGATACTGAGAGAGAAATGTATGAGTTTTTAGATGATGATGGAACATTTATTAAAAAACACTGGGAAAACAAAAACACTCTTATTTTTACATCATTTGGTAATGGTGGACACTTAGGGATTGACCTAAAATACAACAAAGGTGAAGTTATATATCTGACCACTAGTTATCATATGCACGGTTTAAGGCTAGGCGAAAATTTTTCATCTTTCTTTGAAAACTGGATAAATCTTTCTTGTGCTGGTCACTGGGGGGAAGATTTTTATTTATTTAGCTCAGAAAAAAAACCTTATTTAAGCATGAATTCATTCAATGGTATTGAATTAAAAAGTGGATTAAATAAGTTAATGTAATTTATATAGAAAGTTATGATTCAACAATACAATGTGGGTATTAGTTACTCCCTTTGCGTTGAGCTGATCTTC
>NZ_JAXBMC010000060.1:0-963 GCF_033963865.1 Cytobacillus sp. IB215316
ACAGTTCCAGCAGATGCCACAGGTGGGACATTAGTAATTACAGGAAGCTATGAAGGGCATACAAGTACAACAACAGTAACAGTGCCAGCAACAGTGCAAGGCATCACGTTAGATCCATCAAGTGTGACGTTGGCACAAGGAGAAACCCAACAAATCTCAGTCGTAGCCAATATGTCAGATGGAACAACAAAAGATGTAACAAGCGAAGTAGCATATAGCAGTGATGACGCAAGCCAAGCAGCAGTAGATGTGACTGGATTAATCACAATTCCAGCAGACGCTACAGGTGGAACAGTAGTCATTACAGGAAGCTATGAAGGTCATACAAGTACAACAACAGTAACTGTCCCAGCAACAGTGCAAGGCATCACGTTAGATCCATCAAGTGTGACGTTGGCACAAGGAGAAACCCAACAAATCTCAGTCGTAGCCAATATGTCAGATGGAACAACAAAAGATGTAACAAGCGAAGTAGCATATAGCAGTGATGACGCAAGCCAAGCAGCAGTAGATGTGACTGGATTAATCACAATTCCAGCAGACGCAACTGGAGGCACAGTGGTCATTACAGGAAGCTATGAAGGTCATACAAGTACAACAACAGTAACTGTCCCAGCAACAGTCCAAGGCATCACGTTAGATCCATCAACAGTAACGTTGGCACAAGGAGAAACGCAACAAATTACAGTTGTAGCCAATATGTCAGATGGAACAACAAAGGATGTAACAAGCGAAGTATCGTACAGTAGTGATGACGCAAGCCAAGCAGCAGTAGATGTGACTGGATTAATCACAATTCCAGCAGACGCTACAGGTGGAACAGTAGTCATTACAGGAAGCTATGAAGGGCATACAAGTACAACAACAGTAACTGTCCCAGCAACAGTGCAAGGAATCACATTAGATCCATCGACAGTGACGTTGGCACAAGGAGAAACACAACAAATCACAGTCTTAGCCAAT
>NZ_JAXBMC010000061.1:0-939 GCF_033963865.1 Cytobacillus sp. IB215316
GTTTCCTTAATAGGTAATTATCCTTAAGGTATTACAGATAGCCTTTACTAAATTCTTGCGCCATATTGTTGAATAAGAAAGTTTGATAATGATAGACAAAGGGAGCCGCAGCCCGCTAGTGTCTATTGTTTTACTTCCTCATAAGATGTAATCGGGAAAATTTCCTCAAATACCCAATCAGGAGTCTCCCAAGAAACAGTATTTATTCTTGGGAAATGCACCTGCACATCCACATCCCGTTTATACCACTTGTTTATCACTAATCCTTCTGGGAGATTAGTTCCTGAAGTATAACGAAGATACTTTGTACCTCTTATTCTTTCACCAGTTTGAAACCCTTTCTGAACAGCATGATACATTGAGATATCAGTAACAAAAATACTCTCTGAGATTACTTTGTTACTTTTAGTTTCCCGAACAAACTCATCAAACAATTCAGGCAATTGATCTCTTGAATAACTAACATCATTGTATGTTTGACCTGACCTATAGTAATATTTAATATCACTTATCCAATTTTCTCCTATGTTATTATAATTCCGATTAAAGTAAACATTCATATACCCTATAGCAACGTTTAATCGTCTCTCAGTAATTTGGTCTGTTAAATCTTGATATTTGTTAGGATAACGTAAAAATTGATTGACTTCAGCTAAAGAATCAAAAATTTCATGATCCACAGGATAATCACTCAATCTTTCCAAGTCTGCTTCTTTATCAATCCAAGACTCCAACTCTTCTTTAGAATAATCATGAATTGATTTTTCGCCTTTAAAAGTTTCTAACAAATTATTTAAATCTGGTAATTTATCTTTAGCATCTAGATAACGAGTAAGCATGACTGACGCTTGAGCTCTTGTTGCTAGACCATCAGCATCAAAAGTTCCATCCGAACGACCACTCACTATACCAGAACCATTCGCTAATGCTACGTATGGT
>NZ_JAXBMC010000062.1:0-874 GCF_033963865.1 Cytobacillus sp. IB215316
TTTTGGAAAGGGTGCCAAATAGTTTCCAAATCAAAAAAATCAATCACTATATTTTATAATTAATTTCAACAAACTTTTTCTTTAGAACTTTTCTGGTTTCTTCAATTCTTTTTATCTTTCTTAGAGTGAAGAGCGAAAATAAAAAAACTAAAATATAATTTACATAACTATAGTCTATCTCGCCTTTTGTAATAATTCTTCCCATAATATATGCACCTCTCTCATATTCTTAATTATAATCATGCTTTACTAATAAGGAGTTTTTAAGTTAGATATTTATAGTAAAGTTCAATTGCGTATGCTATTCTTAACTTCATTCAGTTAATTCTTCTACTATTGTTGATTCTCCAAATCCAGTTACTTTATATTTATGGCCATCACCTAATTGAAATACTATGCCCAAAATCGATTTCTCATAACTATCTTTTCGGTCAATGCTCTCTTTAGTAAGACCATCTGAATCATAATGTACTGTACCTTCAATATTAATGAAATTCTCATTTTGATTTTCATTAATATTACTAATCTCATGATTTATCATTCTACCTTGTATCCATGCCCCTAATACTGGTTCAATGCTATTAGTATCAAAAACCATTCCCTCTTTGTAATATACAGTTATAGAGTATTTTACGAATTGTTCACTAAAATCCTCATTACTCCCGTGTCCATAATAGGATTCATATATTCTAAAATCATCAAAGTCATTATAAGAGTTAGTACACGCTACCAGTATTATGATTTGTAAAATAATTATTATTCGCTTCATTTAATCACCCCATACCTTTATTATATTTGAATTTGGTAAAAAAAAATCTACATAATTCAAAATGTAGATTACCGAACCTTCTTATTCAACAATATGGCGCAAATC
>NZ_JAXBMC010000063.1:0-859 GCF_033963865.1 Cytobacillus sp. IB215316
TTTAATGAAGTCATCGGATCTTGGAAAATCATCCCAATATCTTTACCGCGGATTTTTTCCATCTGTTTTTCTGATTTTTGGACAATGTCTTCACCATTAAACATGATTGAGCCCCGTACATACTCACCTGGAGGTGTTGGAATAAGCTTCATAATTGACTGTGTTGTCACACTTTTCCCTGAACCTGACTCACCAACGATAGCTAGCGTTTCTCCTTTGTTTACGTGGAAATTTACGCCACGGACTGCCTTTACTTCTCCTGCAAAAGTGTGAAAAGAAATTGCTAAATCGTTTACCTCTAAAATTGGCTTCATTTTTCTCCCCCCTATTTTCGTAGTCGTGGATCAAGTGCGTCTCGTAAGCCATCTCCAACAACATTAAAAGCAAAAATGGTTAAACATATAAATATAGCCGGGAAGAATAATTGCCACGGATAATATTTCATTGCTGGTACACCTTCACTTGCCATCGTTCCCCAGCTAGCGAGTGGTGCTGGTACACCAAGACCTAAATAGCTTAAGAAGGCTTCAGTGAAGATCGCTGCAGGAACCGTTAATGTCATTGTAATTAAAATGGGTCCCATTGAGTTAGGAACTAAATGTCGAGCCATAATTCTTTTCGTATTTGCACCTAACGTTTGAGCTGCTAGCACATATTCCTGCGATTTTAGTTGAAGGACTTGCCCACGAACGATTCGAGCCATATTAATCCAGCCGGTTATAGACATCGCAATAATCATTGTTGTTAAGCCTTGTTCTAATACGACCATTAGCAAAATTACAACTAACAAATATGGAACAGCTGTTAAAATATCGGCGATACGCATTAATATTTCATCCGTACGCTTGCCAAGATAACC
>NZ_JAXBMC010000064.1:0-802 GCF_033963865.1 Cytobacillus sp. IB215316
ATACCATATATAAACATTAAAGAGAAATATTACATTGATATAAGTATTGACAACTTTTTAGATTGCAGATTTTATTTCAAACATATTACATTAAGTAACATGATATTAAAATACGTGTAATTATCATATAGTAAAAATTGATAAAATAATTTATGCGGAGAAAAAATTTAAGTATAGCCATGTTTGAAAATTGCTGTTTCAGAATGCCAAGATTGTTATTAAATAAAATTTGATACAAATGCAATTTGACTTTAAAAAGTCTTCATGTAAATTTTTAGGTACTATTAATAGACAGTTTTCACATTGATTGTTGTTTTGCATATTAAGAAATAAACCGTACACAACTAAAGTTCGAGGCATCATTTCTTCTGTACAACGATGACAAACAATTTAAAACTACTTTGTTGGTACTAAATTGGTAACAATAACAACAAAGTTTTCGAAAAGAGCCAATCAATGAGAATTAAAACATGCTGATCATGAATCCCTATAGACTTAATATTTGGAACAAAGGTATCAAACAGAAGCTTAAGATATATAAAATTTATGTATGTACCATTTTATAATGTAGAATTAGAAAATTAATACGAAAAAAAGTTAGCTATTCTATATTTCTAAGAATAGCTAACTTTGAGATTAATAGTTTTATTATTTACCAATAAACATTTGAGTCCAATAGTTACCTTGTTCAACATAACCAACACCAATATGAGTGAAGCTAGAATTTAAAATGTTTTTGCGATGACCTTCACTATTCATCCAAGCATTCACAACTTCTTGAGGTGTTTTTTGACCGTAAGCA
>NZ_JAXBMC010000065.1:0-728 GCF_033963865.1 Cytobacillus sp. IB215316
CCTTCTTTTTATAGGCTATTCTTTAGGTAGTCGGGATAGGACGTATGCGCCAGTGGGACTTGATCCCGTCCACAATACTGTCCACTCCCTACTTGTAGAAACATGTTTGAGGCTGGTTGGGGCATTGACCCCGTATAACAAGCGAAGCTATGACACTACAAGGTAGACAGGGACAACCGACAAATCTACTAGAAGGAGATGTGATACAGTATGGATCCAGTGATTGGCCTGGATGTCGCAAAAGGAGAAAGCCAAGTTCAAGCTTTCCTGGCAAGAAAGCAACCCTTCGGAAAGACCTTCAAATTTAAGCATAATACCAATGGATTACGTAATTTTTTTATGTTTTTCAAAGAGGTGGAAATCCACGCTGACTTAAAACCTGTCATTGTTTTTGAATCTACAGGACACTATCATGAACCTATTTTACAGTTTCTCGAGGAAAAAAGGATTACGTACTATTTAGTGAATCCCGTTGTTTCTTACGAAACGAAAAAAAGTAGTCTTCGAAAAGTGAAATCAGACCCAGCTGATGCGAAGCATTTGTGTGAGATGTATTACAAAGAGGACTTAGTTGCCTACCAACGAAAAAGTGTTGAAACGATGAACCTGAGAAACCTGAATAGACAACACGATTCTTTAACACGGAACTATGTACAACTGAAACTTCAGTTCCAAACGATACTAGATCAAGTATTTCCTGAATATAAAGGGGTTTTTAGTAATTTATA
>NZ_JAXBMC010000066.1:0-687 GCF_033963865.1 Cytobacillus sp. IB215316
TAATCCAGTGAAGGTTAATGGAATTGTAAATTTCAATCCAAATATACTAGTATCTCTTGGATTTACCATATTACTGGAATAGTTATTATTTCTTATAAATTAAAAAGGAATCGAAATTGATTTTACCATAAACTTGATAGGTTAGTGCCAATAAGGTTGTTCCATCTCAATAACTACACCTGAACGAGGGTTCACTAAAAAGTACCTTCCATCCACTTCAAAATGGTAATTCCTATAATCAATAAAGATTCGCGTATCTTCCGTGTATATAGGAACCGTATCTCTGTACCTTTCTTCATTCTGTACAACAATGCCAGACACGTCATACCCACTTTCATAAACCAATTGTTTAGCCTGTTCAAAGGTGTAGGTCGGTCTGAAAAAGATAAAGAGTAATAAAGGAATAATAAATAATATGATTAAAGATGGCTTTATCCTTTTTCTCATCGATCCCCGTATCAAATAAACGTATGAGAAATAAACCACAGTCGTCAGAAAGGGAATTAATATACCCATATTAAAGACACCCCTGTAAAGAGTAGAATTTATAAATTCAAAAATGCAAAATTCCATAATTGCAGCACTTAAAATATACAGCATAATCTTTTTGTTCTTCTTCATTTTTATCTCCTCGGTTGATTGTATCTATGTCTAAGCTATACTCAGTCTCATTAAAATAAATCCTTA
>NZ_JAXBMC010000067.1:0-604 GCF_033963865.1 Cytobacillus sp. IB215316
TGAATAGTTCTTCTATTGCTTGGGGTGTTTTATAAGCAATGCTGCTATGCTTTCTTTTTCTGTTATACCATGCTTCGATAAATTCAAAGATGGCGATATTGGCAGTTTTATAGTCTAGATATTGAACATGATTTACTTCTTCTTTCTTCAATATAGCGTGGAAAGATTCAATACAGGCGTTATCATAAGGGCATCCTTTTTGGCTAAAGGAGTGTGTTATACCATAAGATTTAATACGATCAGTAAATGCTTGGCTTGTATATTGTGAACCTAGGTCAGTATGTAGAATTAACCCTTCGGGTGGTAATTGAGTTACGTAAGCGTTTTCTAGAGCTTTTATTACGACGTCTGTTGTCATTTCCTCTGAAAAGGAATAGCCGACAATCTTTCGCGAATGTAAATCCATCACCGATGCTAAATAGCACCATCCGTCTTTCACCGTATGCACATAAGTTATATCAGCCACCCACTTTTCATTAATTGATGCAGTTGAAAAATCTCTTTTCAAGATGTTTTCTCGATTTACAACTTTCTCATTTGAACTATATGGACGGAATTTCTTTTTAACAATAGAGTGGATATCAGCTTTTTTCATTAAACGTTG
>NZ_JAXBMC010000068.1:0-569 GCF_033963865.1 Cytobacillus sp. IB215316
TGGCGCAAGAATTTAGTAAAGGCTATCTGTAATACCTTAAGGATAATTACCTATTAAGGAAACACAAGTGATATTAAGGTTAGTTATGTTTAAAAACCTCCTCCATTATAAAGAAACGTTTAAAATAAATAATCATAAGCATGAAAATTTTGGAGGCGGATTTATGTCACAAAAATTTGTAGTTGGAATAATCTCATCTATTTGCTTAAGCTTATTACTAGCTATTTTAACTTATACTCCAACATCAGAAAATCTATTGATCTTATACTTAAATTATACGATTCCTATGTACATTATAGCAGGAATACCTTCTTCACTCTTAATTGAGAAAATTTATCGAAACAAAAATTTTTCTTCTACTATTAAGAAATATCTTATGGTCTTAGGGTTGTATATTTTGGCAGGAGGTTTAATTGGTAATATTTTTTTTATTTTAACTAGCATGGGTAACATAACTAAGTATCTTTTTCTCGTTATTTTATGTATCATATCATCACTTGTTTTTTATCACATTTCACTATTAATTGGAAAGATATTGTCATACAACAAATAAACATATTGATTAATGA